>NZ_JBNADX010000002.1:0-393697 GCF_049629545.1 Micromonospora citrea | reverse complement strand
GGGCGGAGGGCCTGGGGTGGGGTGGGTACAAGGTCCCGGAGAGGACAGGGGGTTCGGCCCTGACCGGGGGCGTCCATGATCGCGCACGATATTGCTCGACACACCGACGCGCCCCTTACGCCCCCTCGGGAGATACCAGATGAAGCGCCGCACCCTCGACCTGCTGCTCAGCATCGGCGGGCTGGGCCTGACCGTCCTGCTGCTCGTCGCCGGCATCGTGCTCACCACGAACGCCAACTTCGCCAACGACTACGTGCGTGACCAGCTGGGCGCGCAGCACATCTCCTTCACACCGGCCGACAAGCTCAGCGACGAGGAGAAGAAGGCCGACTGCCTGGTCGAGTACGCCGGCCAGACGCTGACCACCGGCAAGCAGGCCGAGTGCTACGCCAACGAGTACATCGGGCTGCACCTGAAGAACATGGCCGGCGGCAAGACGTACGCCGACCTGGGTGAGCCGCAGAGCGAGCTCAAGGCGAAGGTGAAGGCCGCCACTGAGGCGAACGACCCGGCCCTGGCCGACCTGCAGAAGCAGCTCGCCGAGGTGACCGGCCAGCGGGACACCGTCTTCAAGGGCGAGACGCTGCGCGGCCTGCTGCTCACCTCGTACGGCTTCAGCGAGTTCGGCCGCAAGGCCGGGCAGGCGGCCCTGGTCACCTTCATCGCCGCCGGGCTGCTCCTGCTGCTGTCGATCGCCGGCCTGGTGCACGCCTTCCGCACCCCGGCCAGCGAGGCCTTCGCCGCCCCCGCGCCGACGAAGGACCGGCTGAACGCCTGACCGTCCCGACCCGGCCGCCCCCGCTCTCCCCGACCCCCTCGGGAGACCGGGGGCGGCCGCGTGTCCGGCCCCGGCAGGTCCGCCCGCCGCGCAGAATCGGGCTTGACCCTCACGCAGCGGGAGGCGGGAGCCTTGGTCGCGGAAGGGAGGGAACCCATGGCGTACACGGTGGGGCAGGTGGCGAAGGCGGCCCGGGTGACGGTCCGGACGCTGCACCACTACGACGAGATCGGCCTGCTGTCGCCCGGCGGTCGTACCCCGGCGGGCTACCGCCGCTACGACGACGCGGACCTGGAGCGGTTGCAGCACATCCGCTTCTACCGCGAGCTGGGGTTCCCGCTGGAGGAGATCGCGGCGATCCTCGACGACCCGGACGCGGACCCGGCGGCGCACCTGCGCCGGCAGCACGAGCTGCTCACCGACCGGATCGGCCGGCTCCGGGAGATGGTCGCGGCGATCGAGATCGCGATGGAGGCGAGACGGATGGAGATCAGGCTCACGCCGGAGGAACGCTTCGAGGTCTTCGGCGACTTCGACCCGGACGCGCACGCCGAGGAGGCGGAGCGACGATGGGGTGACAGCGACGCGTACCGGGAGTCGACCCGGCGCACGGCCGGCTACTCCAAGGAGGACTGGCTGCGCAACAAGGCCGAGAACGAGGAGTGGGGGCGGCGGTTCGTCGAGGTGATGGCCTCCGGCGTGCCGGCGGACTCGCCGGCGGCGATGGCGCTGGCCGAGGAGCACCGGCAGCTCATCACCCGCTGGTTCTACGACTGCTCGTACGAGGTCCACACCGGGCTGGCCGACCTGTACGTGGCGGACCCCCGGTTCACCGCGCACTACGAGCAGATCGCGCCCGGGATGACGGCGTACCTCGCCGAGGCGATCCACGCCAACGCGATCAGCCGCGCCTGACCGATGAGTCGGGTGCCTCCCCGACGTTTATCCTCGGGGAGGCACCCGCCTTCCGACCAGGCCCGTACCACCGGAGGTCCGCAGTGCTCATCGTCGCCGGCACCCTGTACGTCGACCCGACGGGGCGGGACGCCTACCTGGCCTCCTGCGTGGAGGTCGTCCGGCAGGCGCGGTCCGCGCCCGGCTGCGTCGACTTCGCGATCAGCGCCGACCTGGTCGAGCCGGCCCGAATCAACGTGTACGAGCGCTGGGAGAGCGACGAGCGGTTGCTCGCCTTCCGGGGTGCCGGGCCCGCCGAGGAGCAGGTGACGGCGATCCGTGGCGCGGAGGTGCACAAGTTCCGCATCTCCGGCGTCGAGGCCCCCTGAGGTGGCGTCGGTCGGACCCGGTTGCGGGCCCGACCGACGCCGGTCATGGCGTGCCGGTCCGGTGCAGGAAGGTGCGGATCAGGCCGGCGATTTCGGCGCCGTGGGTCTCCAGCGCGAAGTGGCCGAGGTCCAGCAGGTGGATCTCCGCATCCGGCAGGTCCCGGGCGCACACCTCGGCCCGGGCGACCCCGGCAGCCCCGAGCCGGCCCGCCAGGCCGCCGACGTGGCGCGCCGCCTGCTCGCGCCCGCCGCCGGTCAGGGGACCACGTAGTCGTAGACCGTGCGGGCGAGCCGGCGGACGAGATCGGCGCCGGAGGGCTCCGGGCCGGAGGTGAGGAAGGCGACGGCCGTCTCCGCGCCCGGGATCAGGTAGTAGCCGACGTCGTGCGAGGCGTCCGGCAGCTCACCCGTCTTGTGCGCGACCGGGGTGCCGGGCGGCAACGCGGCGGGGATCTTGCTGTTGAGCGTCTGCTCCCGCATGAAGCCGATCATCAGGTCGCGGGAGGCCGGGGTGAGGATCTGCGCGTCCCAGACCGCGCCGAGCAGCGAGATGACGTCGTCCGGGCTGGTGTAGTTCTCCTCGCCCCGGGCGGCGGCCTCGGTGTCGAGCATCTTGCGGGCCAGCACGGTCTGCCGCTGGTTCATCGAGTCGGCCAGCGCGTTCATCGGCGCGAACCCACCCAGGTAATTGATCAGCACGTTCGTGGCCGTGTTGTCGCTGTACTCGATCATGTACTCGGCGAGCTTGTGCAGGGTCGCCAGCTGCGGGATCTGCTCGAACTGCAACTGGCCGGTGCCGCCGACCACGTCGGCCCGGGTGACCAGCACCCGCTCGTCGAGCGACACCTGACCGCAGTCGACCCGACGCAGCAACTCGACCAGGATCCACAGCTTGATCACACTGGCCGCCTTCGGGCGCAGCGTGCCGTTGACCGCGACCTGCTGCATGCCGTACCGGCCGGAGAGGTCGCGGACCGTCGCCCCGGCCTGGTTACCGGTGGCCGGCGCGCCGGCCACCACCGACGCGAGCCGGCCGGTCAACGGGAGCAGAGCCCGGCCGGCCGCCGGATCGGTGGGCGGCATCGGGTTGGTGACCACCTCGCCGACGTGCCAGTCGAAGCGGGCGTGCGGCGGGAACACCATGAGCAGGCCCCGGGAGCGGCCGACCAGCGGCACGTCGTACCGGTAGGTCGTACCCCCGACGGTGAGCCGGCCGCTGGCGGACCCGGCGGTGACCCGCATGCCCGGGTCGGCGATCCGGCCGGTGTCGCCGTCGCAGGCCCGGTAGCGGACGGTGCGCGCGGCGGCGTCGACCGAGAAGACCCCGCCGGGGAAGGCCAGCCAGGCCACCGTCGCGGCCGGCGGGCGTGGCGCCAGCGGTCCCGGGCCGCCGTCGGCGACCGCCGGGGCGGCGACCAGCGCCACCGTCGCGGCGGCGACCAGCGCCACGAGCCCTTTCCCGGGTACGCGACGCGGTGAAGACGAGCACCGCTTGTCTGTTTTGCTCACGTTCGCACGGTAAGCGGATCGCTGTCCGGTCCACTCTCTACCGCACCGGGGTCACCCGACCGAGGGCTGTCCGCTCTTCCCTGCCGGACGTGAATCGACGCGGCGGCTCCGCCCAACGTGCGCCGATGGATCCACCGATCGGGTGAAAGATCGGCAATGCCGGTTCCGCCCACGCTGGTCCGCTGTTAACCCGTACGACACCCCGGTTGGTGGCTCGCGCGGCGGAGGAGTCGGCGTGGCAGAAACTGATTCGACGGGTTCCACCTGGCGCTACACGTGGGCGCGGAAGCAGAACGAGCGCCGGCAGCACACGTACCGCGAGGCCGAGGCGGCCTGGCGGCGGCGCGACGACGAGTTGCGCCGGCTGCGCGGCCTCGCCGCCGACCTACGCGGCTCGGTGGCGGCGGGCAGCGGGCTGCCCCTGGAACTGGTCCCCGGCGAGCTGGTCTTCCGGGCCTGGCCGGCCGCCCAACTGGTCGAGGTGCGGCACACGGCGGTGCTGCCCGCCCCGGACCTGACCGTCGAGCCGCACCCGGCGCCGCTGCGCCTGCGACCCCCCGACGGGGTCCGCCCCACCGACGCCGGGATGGCCGTGATCACCAACCGCCGTCTGGTGTTCGTCGGTGGCAGCGGCCGGCGCGACTGGGCGTACGGGCGGATGACCGGCCTGTCCCACGACCCGGCGGCCCCGGTGAGCCTGGTCCAGGTCCTCGACCGCAAGCAGACCGGCGGCCTGCTGCTGCCCGCCACCGAGGCGGCCGACTTCCGGTTCGTGCTCACCCTCGCCTTCGCCGACGCCATCGAGCAGCGCGACACCGTCCTCGCCCAGCTCGACGAGCTGATCGCCGAGCACGACCAGACCCGGCCGTTCCGCCCGGCGATCGCCACCCCCGGGCAGGCCAGGATCACCGCCCGTGTCCCCGGTGGACGCCGCACCGTCGCCGTCGCCGCCGCGCTGACCCTGGTCGTGCCGGCGGTGCTGCTCGACTCCGACCCACCGGTGCGGCCCGGCTCCGAGGTCGCCGCCGCCGCCACCCCTGCACCGCAGAGATCGGCCGCGCCGAAGCCGAAGCCCGCCGCGAAACCCCGGCCGAAGCCCGCGCCGTCGCGCAGCGCCGAACCGGCCGAGCAGCGCTGCGGCGCCCCGGCCAACCCCATGGGGTACGACTACTGCGGCGGCCAGCGGATCCGCCGGCCCGACCACCGGGTCTGCGACCACTTCGACTGCGTGCAGGAGTTCTACTCCGGGCGCGGCTACCTGGTGCTGTGCAAGGACGGGTCGGTCAGCCTCACCGGCGGGCGGCGCAACGCCTGCGCCGGCCACGAAGGGGTACGCCGCACCATCTTCACCTGACCGGCCTGCGGGTCGCCGGCCTGCGGGTCACCTCGGCCCGGGGTGCCGGCTCCGCCGGTCAGGTCGACGGCGGGACGTCGAAGTCCGGCACGGTCAGGGTGCCGTCGGCGGCGAGTGGGAAGCCCGGGTTCCAGGCGATCTCCCACACGTGCCCGTCCGGGTCGGTGAAACAGCCGGCGTACCCGCCGTAGAAGGTGTCGGCGGCGGGACGGGTGACCCGCGCCCCCGCCTCGGCGGCCGTGGCGAGGATCGCGTCGACCTCGGCCCGGGAGTGGACGTTCTGGGCGAGGGTCGCCGCGCCCGGCCCGCTGTCCGGCACCCCCGCGTCGGCGGCCAGCTTCTCCCGCCCCCACAGCACCAACGCGAGGCCGCCGGCCTGGAAGAAGACCGTCTCCTCGACCTCCTGGCCGCGCCAGCCGAGCCGCTCGTAGAAGGCGCGGGCGCGGGGCAGGTCGGCGACGCCGAGGGTGACCAGGCTGATCCGCTGCTCCATGCCTCGGACGGTACCGGTGCGCTCCGACGCGGTCAGCGCGTCCGGCCCGTGCCCCGGGCGAGCGGGAGCAGGCCGACCAGGACGAGGGCCGCACCGACCGGCAGCAGGTCCAGCTCGACCGCGATCGCCACGAACCCGACCAGGACCAGCACCGGGCTCCACGGCGGCAGCAGGCGCGGCCGGACCAGGACCGCCCGGAGCAGCAGCGTCAACAGACCCAGCTCGAAGAGCACCGGCCCGAGGAGGAAGACCGGGTCGGGGATCTCCGCCACGTCCTCCAGGCCTGGGAACAGGTCGTAGACGATCACCCAGAGGAAGGCGGCCGCGCCGAGCAGGGTGGCCGCCGTCGCGACCGCCAGCCCCGCCCGCCACCCGGCCGGCAGCAGTACGCGGCGCAGCCGCAGCGCCAGCGCGACGAAGACCAGGATCCCGAGGCCGAACGCGACGTGTCCGACGTCCCAGGCCCAGCCGTTGCCCCGGTCGCCGTCGAGCCCGTCGGCGACGCGGAACAGGCCGTAGACGAGCAGCAGCAGTGGGGCGACGAGAGCGGGCAGGCGGAGCGACGAGGTGGGGCGGGCATCGGTGAGCGTCATCAGCCCAGGCTGGCAAGACGGCCGCCGCCGGGCATCCGGGCGTACCCGTAATCGGCCCCTGAGGACGCCCCGGATTCCACCGTCCGGCCGGTGGCGGGGCTGTCGCATCATGTACGGCGTGATCAACCTCAAGCACAGGCACAAGCGACACCCTTCCAAGAAGAAGAAGCGCGACTGGTGCGACTGGTGCGACTGCGACGGCCCGGACTGCTGCGACTTCGGGCTCTTCTCCTTCATGCTCACCCTCGGCGCGACCACCGCCCAGGTCAGCCGCGCGCCGATCGTCGACCGGGCCGGCCGCGCCGCCATCCTCGGCTACCGACGCTGGCTGTCGCACCGCTGGCCCGGCCAGTGCCGCTACACCCCGACGTGCAGCGCGTACGGCCTCACCGCCGTCGAGAAGTACGGCCTGGCCATCGGCGGGCGGATGGCCGCGGACCGGCTGCGCCGCTGCAAGCCGCACGTGCCGCGCGGCACCCACGACCCGGTCCGATAACCGCTCGCCGGCCCACGCCGGTGGCACTACCGTCGGCGGGCGTGACCCGCACCGTGACCCTCGTCCTGGTCGACCCCACCGGCCGCCCCCTCGGGGCGCTACCGGAGTACCGGGTCGAGTCGCCCTGGTGGCAGGAGGTCGATCCGGTGGTGCAGGGCGCGCCCGTCGAGGTGACCGTGCTGCGACTGCTGGACGGACACGGTGACCGACCGGGCGTCGGCGGCACGGTCCGCTACCTGGCCGAGGTCGCCGAGCCGCCCGCCGTACCGCTACGTCCGGTGACGGTGGATCTGGCGCCGCATCCGCTGCGCGCCCCGTACGCCGAGCCCGGCGGCCCGGCCGCCAGCATCGCCTGGGCGCGGGCGGCGCTCGACCGCCTCGACCGGCCCGCCACCGAGGTGACGCAGCGGCGCACCTGGAACCTGTCGGCGATCTGGCGACTCGACTCCCCGCACGCGACGGCCTGGCTCAAGCAGGTGCCCGGCTTCTTCCGGCACGAGGCGGCGGTGCTGCGCCGGCTCGGTGCGGTCGCGCCCGGGCGGGTACCCGTCCTGCTGGCCGACGACGGCGACGGCCGGATGCTGCTCGACCACGTGCCGGGTGAGGATCGCTACGCCGCCGACCCCGCCGAACGCGCGGCCATCGCCGCCGACCAGCACGACCTCCAGGTACGCGCGCTCCGCCTCGTCGACGACCTGGTCGCGGACGGGGTGCCGGACCTGCGCGGGCCGGCGCTCGCCCGGTGGATCCGCGCGACGATCCCACCGTCGGCGCTGCCCACCACCGACCCGCTCGACGGGCTGGAGGAGCGGCTGGCCCAGGTGGCGGAGTGCGGCCTGCCGGACACGCTGGTCCACGGCGACCTGCACCCCGGCAACGTGCGCGGTGACGGTGTACGGCGAGTGGTCATCGACTGGGGGGACGCGTTCGTCGGGCACCCGGCGTTCGACATCCTCCGGCTGACCGAAGGACTGCCCGCGTCCTCGTCCGCCCCGCTGCTGGCGGCGTGGTGTGCGCGGTGGCGGGACAGCGTGCCCGGGTGCGACCCGGAGCGGGCGGTGGAGCTGCTGCGGCCGGTGGCGGCGCTGCGGATGGCGGCCGTGTACGCGATGTTCCTCGCTGGCATCGAACCGAGCGAACGGATCTACCACGCCGATGACGTACCCCGATGCCTGGCGGAGGCCACGCCCTTGCTCAGTGCGAGCCAAGACGCGCACCGGTCATAGGCGCTCGGGCCCTCGGACCCTCGGTTGTTGTCAGACTACGGGCGGAGTACGTCGATGATCGAACGTACTACGTGGACTTGTTGACGTAGTACGTTCTACAAAGTACTTTTGTCTCTGCATCCACAGAGGACGGAGTATGTCGTCGATGTTCTTCTCTGAGCTGGGCCTAACCCAGCACGACTCCCTCACTGCTGCTCAGCAAGCCGCGAGCGAGGCCGCCTCGGCCTCGGGCGGGCGATCCTTCACCTGTGTGGTTTTCCAGCAGGGTGGACGTCTCATGCTCACCACCGCCTTCTCGAACGCGTTCCTCGTCAAGCACGTCGTTGCTGAGCCTGCGACCAAGGGCGGGAATCCGCGCATGGCGACCAACCGGCCTATGGATACCGCGCACGTGCGCGCCATCAGCAAGTATCTTGCTGAGAACGAGCGCAACTACATCCTTCCGCCGTTGACCCTGAACGTTCGCTCGGTGCCCGCGATTCACATCCCTCGCGGCAACTTCGCGATGACGGTCGGGTTCGTCGTGATCGGTGACGAAACCAAGTTTTCAGTGACTGACGGGCAGCACAGGCTCGCCGCCATCATGAAGGCGAGCGAATCGCTGACGGACCCTGACTCGACGTTCATGAGTGACAGCGTCTCCGTCGTGATCGTCGTTGAACCCGACCTTGCTCGGATTCACCAGGACTTCGCCGACGCGGCGCAGACCAAGCAGATTCCGGCCAGCCTCCTGGCTGCCTTCAATACTCGAGAGCCGTTGAACCGTGTGTTGACTAAGATCGTGGACGGGTCAAGGTTGTTCCACGGGCGCATCGACGAGACCTCCAAGAGTTTGTCAAAGAATTCCCCGGCTATCTTCTTGCTCAACCAGGTTCGCGGCATGGTCAAGGAACTGCTGTTCCATGACTACGCGCTGAGCGAGTCCAGCATCCCCGCTCGGAGCAACCAAGTGATTGGTTCCACCGAGAGGCAGGACGCCTTCGTTGAGCGGACTCTCTCGATGATGCAGATCCTTACCGAGCACATGACCCCGTGGCGGGCGATTGCACAGCTCCCCACCTCGGGCGGCCCTGCCAACCAGGTGGTCGATTACCGCAAGCAGTACATCAACATGACTGCTACCGGGCTGGTGATCATCGGTCATGTGGCATACGAGATCGAAAAGAACCCGGACCTCACCTGGCGGACCGATCGCTACGTCGACCTTGCCACCAAGGTCGACTGGCGTCGCGACGCGGAGATTTGGCAGGGCACGATCATTTCCGGTGACAAGATCAGCACCACTCGGGCGCCGGGACGCCTGGCGGCGAAGAGGGTCATGGCGAGCATTGGCCTTCCTGTCGCCGATGTCGATAGCGCGTTGTCGGGCATGGAGCCCCTCCTGGGCGCCGGAGTCTGAGACGCCTTTGTAAGCCCGAGCGCTACATCGAGCTCGGCCTCCCTTTGGTGCAGGGAGGTCGAGCTCGATGATTGACGCCATGACGCTGGCCCGGCCTGGCACTTCACAACTGTTTACTCACTCCGGGGCGTGGCAGACCGCCTCGACGTTGTTGCCGTCCGGGTCGCGGACGAACGCGCCGAAGTAGGTCGGGTGGTACTCCGGCCAGACCCGCGGCGCGTGCAGCACCTCCGCGCCGGCCCCGACCGCCGCGTCGTGGAACGCCTGCACGGCCGCGCGGCTCGGGGCGGTGAACGCGACGTGCGTCTCGTACCCGTTCCCGGGGGAGGTCGCGGGGCTGATCCAGAAGTCGGGGTGCTCGACGCCGTAGCCGATCACGTCGCCGAACTCCATCATCCGGCGAGCGCCCAGCGTGGCCAGGACGGTGTCGTAGAAGGCGCTGCTGGCGGGGATGTCGCGGGACTGGATCCCCAGATGGTCGAGCACGTCGTGTCTCCTTCGCGTGGCGGGTCCCGGCCAGGTTAGGACCGGCCTACGACTTTTCCGGCCGCTTGTCGCCGGCACCGCCTCTACCAGGACCGAAGGTCCCGCCCCGTGGTGACCTCGCCCCCTGCCGCATCCCCGTGACGCCGCGCAGGCTGGAGGGAGACAGGACCGGCGCCACGCCCGCCGGCAGCAGGGTCGGGAGGCATCATGGCCACGCAGCTCACCACCCACCCGGCAGCACGGGCCGTCGACCGGTGCCGGCCGCTCAGTATCGCGCTCACCGCCCTCGCCCTGGCGATGGCGACCGCCTCGCTGGTCGGCCCGCTCGGGCTCGACCTGATGCGCTACCGCACCTCACCGACCACCCTGCACCAACTCCTCGGCAGCGACGCCGCGGCGCTGTTCGTGATGGTGCCGCTGGCCCTGGCCGCCGCCGTGCTCGCGTACCGCCGGCACCCGGTCGCGCCGCCGCTGGCCACCGGCGTCGCCGGGTACGCCCTCTACACGTACGCCCAGGTGATCATCGGGCAGGAGTACCTGCGGCTGCCCGGCACCGTGGAACGGTTCTTCCCGCTGCTGCTCGCCGTGTTCCTGCTCGCCGAGGCGGTGCTCGTGCTGGCCTGGCGGGCGCTGCCGTCGTCCCTGCCCGCGCCGTCGACGCGGCTGCGGCGGGCCACCGGGACGACCCTGCTCGTGGCGGCCGGGTTCCTGACGTTCGGGCTGCACCTGCCGTCCATGCTGACCGCCTGGTCGGACCCGGCCGCCATGACCGAGTACGCCTCCAGCCCCACCCCGTTCTGGATGGTCAAACTGATGGACCTCGGCATCGTCGTCCCGGCCGCCGTGGCCGTCGGCGTCGGCGTGCTGCGGCGGGCCGGCTGGGCGCAGCGGGTGGCGTACCCGTTGCTGGTCTGGCTGACCTGCCTGGCGGTGTCGGTGACCTCGATGGCGGTGGTGATGCTGGCCGACGGTGACCCGGACGCGTCGCCGGTGCTGGCGGTCGGGTTCGGCGTGGTCACCGTGGCGCTCGCCGGGCTGACGGTGGCGGCCCACCGTCCGCTGGCGGTCCGCCGTGCGGCGGCGAGCAGCGCGCTCTGCTACTGCGCCCCGGACATTCCCCGGGAACTGCTGACCCCGCCGGTGCCGGTCCAGCGCGGGACCCGCTCCCCGGCGCGCAGCGCGCGACGGTGAACCGGTCGAGGTCGTCGGTGACCGGTCATTCCGCCACCTGACCGGCGGCGCCGGCCGGCGTCCACGTTCCTTCCACCGAGTTTCCACAGGCCACCGGGATAGTCGACAACAGTCGATCCCGGCCGGTCAGAGCGGCCAGGGTGGCCCGGCAGCGGCGCACCGCCGTGCCTGGAGGAGAACGGGGAAGGACTGATCACCGTGCACCCGACATCGTCCCTGACCAGAAAGCCCCACCTGCGCAGCCTCGCCCTGGTGACCGCCGTGCTGACGGCGGTCACCCTGCCTGTCACCCCGGTCGCGGCGCATACCCACACCGCGCCGGCCCCGCCGGCCGTGACGGCCGCCCCTCCCGCATCTGCGGTGGTCCCGATCGCCGCGTCGGAGGTGCGCAACTACGCCTGGTTCAACAGCAAGGCGGAGGCGGGGGACATGCACGCAGGGGTCGGTGCCCACGTGGCCCGGCTGATCAACGCGGCGCCGGCCGGGGCGACGCTCTCGCTCACCCTCTACTTCTTCAACCGGCAGGAGGTCCTCGACGCCCTCAAGGGCGCCGCCGCCCGAGGCGTGAAGGTGCGGATCGTCATCAACGGCAGCCAGGTCTGGGACGGAGACGCCTACTACAAGGCGCTCAAGGCCACCTCGGGCATCACCGTCGTGGAGTGCGGCACCCGGCGTCCCGACAAGCAGTCGACCCGAGGCTGCATGACCCGCCGCACCGAAGCATCGCCGCTGCACAACCCGCCGCTGCTGCACAACAAGTTCATGACCATCTCCAGCGTCCGGCTGGCCGGCGGCGGGACGGCGAAGAACGTCCTCTACGTCTCCTCGGCCAACCTCGACCACTACCGCGCGTACGAGAACGCCATCACCATCAGCCACGCCGGCCTGTACGCCGACTACCTGCACTACTTCAACGCCCTGATGGCCCAGGGCCGGTCCGGGGCGAGTGACGCCAACGCCGGGCGTACCTACACGGCCGGTGGCCACCGCCTCTACACCTTCCCGCGCCGCGAGGCCGCCGGGACCAAGCCCAGAAGTGGCAGCAACGACCCGATCGTGAGCATCCTCAAGGGGCTGACCTGCTCCGGCAGCACCAGGATCGACCTGGCGAACTTCCGGATCCAGCGCCGCGCGGTGGTGAACGAACTGATCGCCGCCCGCAAGCGCGGCTGCCAGGTCCGGGTCGTCACCGGCGCCAGGACCGGCAGGCCGCACGATGTGGGCGCACCCATGGCGGCGCTGGTGACCCTCGCCAAGGCCATGCCCGTGCACCTCTGCGGCTACACCGAGGCCGGTGGCATCCCGATGCACGAGAAGTTCATCATCATCCGCCAGGCGGGCACATCGACGCTCTACCTGGGCAGCCACAACCTGACCTACCGGGCGCTGCGCCAGAACGACGAGAACATCCTGGCGTTGCGCAACCACCCGCTCGCCAAGCCGTTCCAGCAGCGGTTCGACTCGCACCACAGCACCTGCCGCGTCTACGACCCGAGCAAGGACCCCAACATCCCCGCCTCGGGTGACATCGCCGACGAGTCCACCGACTGACTACCGGCAGTGCCGGGGCCGGGGCCGACCCGAGCAGGGCCGGCCCCGGCACCGCCGCAGAAGCGTTCCCGGTCGGCGTCGCACCCGGTGAAGAGGGGGCGGGTGCGCCGTCGACCGGGGCCGCGTCAGGCGGCGGTGTCCAACAGCGCCCGGACCCGCTCCGCGTCCGGGTGTTCGACCTCGGTGAGGATGTCGAGCGCCTGCCGCCAGGACCGCCGGGCGGCGTCGACGTCACCGACGGCGTGCTCGGTCTCACCCAGGTGCCGCAGCGTGAGCCCCTCGTTGAGTCGGTCCCCGAGCTGCCGGTACAGCGTCAGGGCCTGGCGGTAGCAGGCGATCGCCGCACGGAGGTCGAGGTGGCGGTAGGCGTACCCGAGGCTGTCCCAGGCGCCGGCCATGCCGACCGGGTCACCGAGGCGTTCCAGCAGCGCCAGCGAGCGGCGACAGTGGATGATGGCCTGTTCGTGGTCGCCGAGCAGGGCGTGACACCAGCCCACCGAGTTCAGCGTGTTCGCCTCGCCCCGCTCGTGGCCGGCCCGCCGGAACAGCTCCAGCGCCCGCTGGTCGTGGCGCAGCGCCGCGCCGACGTCACCCTCCTGCTCGCAGAGCCAGCCGAGGCTGCGGCAGGTGAACCCCTCGCCGACCGGGTCGCCGAGGCCCGCGAACAGGTCGAGGGCCTGCCGGTAGTGCCCCCGCGCCTCGTCGAACTCCCGCAGCCGCACGTACGCGCCGCCCACGATCCGGTGCGCCTCCGCCTCGGCGGCCCGGTCACCGTTTCGCGCGGCGGCGGCCACCCCGGCCAGCCCGGCGCGTACCCAGTCCGACCAGTGACCGCGACGGGCGAGGAAGTTGGTGACCGCCCAGGCCAGCCGCCAGCCGTGCCCGTCCAGGCCGGCACGTGCCGCCTGCTCCAGCCCGGCCAGCAGCACCGCGTGCTCGGCGGTGAACCAGGCCAGCGCGTCGTCCCGGTCCGCGAACACCTGCGGCGTCACGCCCTCGGCGGGGGGCGGCGCTGACAGTGGGTCGCGGTGCGGCCAGAGCAGGGCGTCGGCGGCGAGCGCCGTGTGCAGGTAGTGGTCCAGCACGCGCCGTACCGCTGCGGGCCGCTCACCGTCGTCGCGCCCCAACTCGTCGGCGTACGCCCGGAGCAGGTCGTGCAGCGCGTACCGGCCGGGGGTGTGCTCGACGACCAGGTGCGCCGCCGCGAGGTCGCGCAGCGCCGGGCGTACCTGATCGGCCGGCGTGCCGGCGAGAGCGGCCGCGGCGGCGACGGTGAGGTCCGGGCCGGGGTGCGCGGCCAGCAACCGGAACAACCGGGCCGCCGGCGGGCCGAGACTCCGGTACGACCAGGAGAAGACCGCCCGGACGTCGGCGCTGCCGTCGCCCCCGGCGAACCCGTCCAGTCCACGCAGCTCCCCGGCCAGCGCGTCGAGGGTGAACTCCGGGTGGGTGGCCGCCCTGGCGGCCACGATCGCCAGCGCCAGCGGCAGCCGGCCGCAGGACTCGACGATGCGCGCCACCGCCGCCGGCTCGCCGGCCAGCCGCGCGGCCCCCACCCGCCGGGCGATCAGATCCCGGGACTCGCCCTCGTCGAGCAGGTCGAGCCGCAACGGACGAGCGCCCTCGGCGACCACCAGGCCGGGAAGCTGGTTGCGGCTCACCACCACCGTGGCGCAACCGGGCGCGCCCGGCAACAGCGGGCGGGCCTGCTCGGCGTCACGGACGTTGTCCAGCACCACCAGCACCCGCCGGTCGGCGAGCAGGCTCCGGTAGAGCCCCACCTGCGCGTCGAGGGTCGCCGGCACCCGCTCCGGCGGCACCCCGAGCGCGTCGAGGAAGCCCCGCACCGCCTCACCCGCCGTCATCGGCACGCCCGTCGGGTCGAACCCACGCATGGTGACGTAGAGCTGCCCGTGCGGGAAGTCGTCGCGCACCGTGTGCGCCAACCTGGTGGCGAAGAGGGTCTTGCCGACCCCGGCAGCCCCGCTGACCAGCACCGTCGCCGTACCGTCGGCCAGCAGCCGGCGGGCCGCTCGCAGCTCTGCGGCGCGGCCCACGAACTGCGGCGGGTCCGGCGGCAGCAGGCAGGGCCGGACCGGTTTCGCGGAATCCGCCGACCGGCGCGGCGACGGCAACCGCCGGTGCAGGATGTCCCGCTGCAACTCCTCCAGCTCCGGCGCGTCGAGACCCCGCTCCCGCAGCAGCACCAGCCCGTCCCGGCACACCTCGGCCGCCTCGTCCACCCGCCGCTCGGCGTAGAGGGCCACGGCGAGCATCCGGCGTACCCCCTCGTCGTAGGGGTCGTCCACGACCGCGCCGGCAAGCTGCGCGACCGCCTCGGCGTGCCGGCCCAGCGCGGACAGCGCCGCCGCGTGGTCGCGCCGCGCCGCCCGCCGGGCCGCGTCGAGCCGGGCCACCGTCGGCAGCACGAACGGCCGGTCCGCCACGTCGGCGAAGGCCGGGCCGCGCCACAACGCCAGTGCGTCCGCCAGCAGGGCCGCACCCCGCTCGGCCAGGTCCGGCTCGCCCGCCGCGACCAGCCGGCGGCCGTCGGCACACCAGCGCTCGAAGCGGTACGCGTCGACGGCATCCGGCGGGACATCGAGCCGGTACGCGGTCCCCACGGTAATCAGCGCCCGCTCCGCTCCCAGCGCCTGGCGCAGGTGGGAGACGTGGCTGCGGAGGGTGGCCCGCGCCCCGGGCGAGCGCTCGTCGCCCCACATCAGGTCGACGATCCGGGTCGCGGGGATCGCCGCGCCCGGCTCGACGAGGAGGATGGCCAGGAGTTCGACCTGCTTCGGGCCGAGGCGTACGGGTCGGTCGTCGCGCTCCACCTGCACCGGCCCGAGCACGTTGATCCGCAGCACCCTCACACTCCCATCCGGTCCGCCCGGTAACGGTAGTCGCCGGGATCCTCACCGAGTGTGCATCCACTGTGGTGTCCCGGATGCCGGTCCGGAGTCGGGCAGCCGATTCAGGCGGCCAGGGGCTGGCCCTTGAACACCTCACGGCGGTGCCAGGCGATGTGCTTGCCGGCCGGTAGCGGCGCGACCCTCGGCGCTTGGAGGAATTAGTCCGGGGCGAGGCCGGCGGCTGTCAGTACGTCCGGGGCGATCCCGGGCGGTGACGTCAGCCTTCATGGCAGAGCTCCCTACCGTAGTGGGGCTGACCGTGCTCTCCGGTGTCGTGAAGTATTGCCGACTCAGGGGTCCCGTCGGCAGGACCGGCGCAGGTAGGGTGCGGGGACCGCCAGTGGGGAGGTGGGTCGGATGTGCGCCAGGTCAAGGCATGTGCGGGTGGCTGAACGAGCTGAACCGCGAATAGGTGGGAATCCTCGGGCCGCTGTCCGCAGGCGGGCCGTGCGCGGAGGTCCGTCGCTCTGCCTGGCATCAGGTCGGGGCCCGAGCGCCTGAGCTGTCTCGGCGTTCCGCTTTCTCGACCTGCACACTCCCAGCCACCAAAGGTGTTGCATGCTCTCCCGCTCTACGTCCTCCATCGAATCGCCCGCCCTGATCCTCGACCGGGCCACCGCACTGGTCGAGTACCTGATGGCCGTGCGTGCCCAGATGGAGAAGCCGGCCCGGACGGTGCCCTCGGCGGACGCGTTCTGGCAGCAGGACCTGCCGGCCCACACCGACTGCGAGGTGGGAGCCTCCACCGACGGTGTCAGCTGGCTGCGGGTCGGCCTGCCCGCCGCGTCCCGACAGATCACGACACCTGCCGAGTTCGCTCCCTACCTCACCGGGGCGGTGTCTCACGCGACCGAGCCGCGGCTGGCCGGGGACGAGGCGACGGTCGACCTGCTCCGGACGCGCTTCGAGCAGTGGCGGGAGCGGGACTGGCGGCCGTGGGCCGAGCAGGCCCGACGTACCGAGCAGGTGCGGGAGCTGCACCGCAGCCTGTTCGACCTGAAGCACCGCGTCGACATGAACGCCGCCACCCACGAACTCGTCTGGGGGCACGGCGTCATCCGGACCGAGGTCGCCGGGCACCGGGTGCAGTACCCGCTGGTGGTGACCCCGGTGGCCATCGAGTTCGACGCCGACCGGTCGATGGTCCGGGTGGTGCCGCAGGGTGCCGCCCGCCTGCAGACCGACCCGCTGACCGGCCTCGACGAGCGTTACCTCAGCCAACTGCTGGCACTGGCCGGCTCAGGCGGCCAGCTCGACCTCGACGTCTGGGACGAGTTCACCCGCCGCGAGTTCTTCGAGCGGGCACTGCGCCGGCTGGGACACGACCCGGTGCTCCGGGACGCCGACGCGACCCCGCCCAGCGGGCCGTACGTCCACGACACCGGCGTGCTGTTCGTCCGGCCGCGCCAGCGGATGCTGCGTCGCTTCCTCGAAGAGCTGCGGGCCCGGCTGTTGAAGGGTGACACCGCCAGCATCGGGGCACTGGCCGCCATCCTGGCTCACGAGCCGAGCAAGCTGGAGATGCCGCAGGACCAGCCGGCCCAGTGGAAGCCGCTGGGGGAGCGGCTGCTGATGCCGCTGCCGACCAACGAGGCGCAGGAGTCCATCGCCCGGCGGCTGGCGCAGCATCGCAACGTCGCGGTGCAGGGCCCGCCCGGCACCGGCAAGACCCACACCATCCGGAACCTGATCTGCCATCTGATGGCACACGGCAAGCGGGTGCTGGTCGTCGCCCAGAAGGAGGACCCGCTGCGCGTCCTGCGCGACGGGCTGCCGCAGGAGATCCAGTCCCTCTGCCTGGCGGTTCTCGGTCGCTCCACCGATCAGCTCGTACAGTTGCAGCTCGCCGCCCGGGAACTCTCCGACCGCGGTGCCACCCTCGACAGGCGGGGCGAGCAGCAGCGGGTGGACCGGCTGCGCCGCCAACTCGAAGAGGCCGAACGGGACCTCGGCCAGGCGCTCGGTGCACTCTGCACGATGGCGGAGAACGAGTCCGCACAGTACGAGATCGACGGCATCCGGCTGTCGCCGAGCGATGTCGGTAGCTGGCTGCGGGACCGGGCCGACCGGTACGGCGACATCCCCGACGAGATCGCGCCGCACCTCGACGCCACGCTGACCGTCGAGGAGTTCACCGAACTGCTCGACATCGCCCGGCGTACCGTCCGACAGGACCGGGCCCAGGCGCTGCGGCACCTGCCCACGGTGGCCGACCTGCCGGCCGCCTCGGCCATCCTCGCCGCGCGGCGGGAACTCGCCGCCGCCCGCGGCGAACTGGAACGCCTCGCCGCCGCGGGCGTGGTCCTGCCGGAGGTACGGGCGTTCGGCCAGCCCGCACTCGGCGAGCTCGCCGGACACCTGCGGGAAGCACTCACCGTGCTCACTGCCCGTGAGGGCGCCTGGACGGACCGGCTCGCCGCACTCCTGCAAGCCGACCCGAACTGGCGGGCCATGTGGGAGGACCACGTCGGCGCCTGCCAGCGGGTGCTCACCGACCTGACCGCGACGGCCCGGATCGTCGCCGGCCACCAGGTGACCGTCCCCGAGGCCCACCTGGCCGAACCGCGTCGGCTCCTGGCCCAGCTCGGGGAACTGCGTCAACGGTTCGCCGCCGGCAAGGGCGTCAACCGCCTCTTCCAGGTCACCCTCGCCAAGCTCGCCGCCGACTGCCGCATCGACGGCGAGATCCTGCGCACCACCGACGACGTCGACATCGTGATCGCGTACGTCAACCGCCTCCGGTTGCGGCAGGAGCTGACCACCCGGTGGACCGAGTGGCGGCAACTGCTCAACCTTACGCAGGAGCTCGGTGACCAGCCGGAACTTTGGGCAGGTCGGCTGCTCGCCGACGCGGCGACCGCGCTGGACTGGGACCGCCGCCGCTGGCCCACCCTGCTCGCCACCGTCCGCCGGTTGGTGCCCCGAGCGGAGCAGACCGTCGACGTACGACGACTGACGGCGCTCCTCGACGTGGTCGACCGGTGCGCGACGGTGTTCACGCATGACCAGCTCGTGGCCGACGAACGGAACCTCGACGCGGTGCTGCAGGCCGGCATGTCCACGGCCAACGCCAGTGAGCTGTGGCGACTGCTGGACCAGACCCGCCAGCACGCGGACCTCGCCAACTGGGACGGCCTCCTGGACGAGGTACGCCGGCTCGCCGCCCTGCGCCCCGACGCGCAGCGCTTCGCCCAGCTCACCGACCTGCTCCGCCCCGCCGCTCCCGGCTGGACCGGCCAGATCGAGGACGGCACGGCAGCGGCCCTCGCCGGCACCAGCGCCGACTGCCTGCACCGATGGCAGTGGCGTCAGGCGCAGAGCTGGTTCGACACCGTCGTCGGCAGTGTCGACCCGGTCGCTCTGGGGCGCCGGATCGACCGGACGCGGGAACGGATCCGACAGCTGACGCAGGAACTCGTCGTCGCCTCCTCCTGGCTGGAGGTGTCGCTGGCGCTCGACGACCGGCGTCGGGCCGCGCTGGCGGACTGGACCACCGCACTCCGCAAGATCGGAAAGGGTACGGGCAAGAACGCCGCGCAGTGGCAGGCCCACGCCCAGCGGGCCATGACCGCCGCCGTCGACGCCGTACCCGTCTGGGTCATGTCGGTGGACCGGGCCATCGAGCAGTTCGCCGGCGGCGCCCACTTCGACGTGGTCATCGTCGACGAGGCATCCCAGGCGGACATGTTCTCGCTGCCCATCCTCAGCCTCGCCGAGCGGGCCGTGGTCGTCGGCGACGACCAGCAGATCGGCCCGCAGCTCTCCTTCGTCGGCACGGTCACCGCGCTGATCAACTCACACCTGGTCGACGTGCCGTCGGCCGAGCACTTCGACCCGGAGAGCAGCCTTTACGACCACGCCGTCCGCCGCTCGCCCGAGCGGATCCTGCTCACCGAGCACTTCCGGTCCGTCCCGGCGATCATCGGCTTCTCCAGCGACACCTACTACGGCGGGGAGATCGAACCGCTGCGCACCGACCGGCCCGCCGGCATCGGTGACCCGGTGATCGCCGTGCACGTCCCCGACGGCATCCGCCAGGACCTGCCCGCCCACGGCAACGTCAACGTCGCCGAGGCGGAGGCACTGGTTGCGCGGGTCGCCGCGATCGTCGCCGACCCCGCGTACGAGGGACGGACGATCGGCGTGGTGAGCCTGCTCAGCACCAGCGGGCAGGCCCTCTACCTGCTCGCCCGCCTCCGCGAGGAGATCGGCGAGGAAGAGATGGAACGACGCCGCCTGCGCGTCGGCGACTCGTACACCTTCCAGGGCGACGAACGGGACATCGTCCTCGTGTCCACGGTCGTCTCACCGCACAACGGTGTCGTCTCCGCCTTCACCAAACGCGACCACCACCGACGGGTCAACGTCGCCGCCTCCCGCGCCCGCGACCAACTCTGGGTCTTCCACTCCGTCCAGCCCGCCGACCTGCGCGACGACGACGCCCGAGGGCTGCTGCTGACCTACTGCCAGAACGTCAACACCGCCGAGGAGGCGTACGACGACCTGGAGAAGCGCTGCGACAGCGACTTCGAACGCGAGGTGCTGCGCCGCATCCTGCGCCGCGGGTACCGTCCCCTGCCGCAGTTCCGCATCGGCGGGTACCGGATCGACTTCGTGCTCCCCGCTCCGGACGGCCGGCGACTCGCCATCGAATGCGACGGCGATGCCTACCACGGGCCGGAGCAGTGGGAGAGCGACATGCGCCGGCAGGCGGTGTTGGAGCGGGTCGGCAACTGCGTCTTCGTGCGGATCCGGGGGAGTGTGTTCAGCCGGGACCCGGAGGCGGCGCTGGAGCCGCTGTGGCAGCGGATCGAGGAGCTGCGCATCGGCGCCAACTCCGCTGTTCCTCCGGTCGTCGACGGCTCGGTCGTCGAGTCCGCGCAGGTAGCTGTTGAGCCTGCCCGTCAGCCAACGCCCGTCGGCTCGCCGGACGTGCCCCTACCAGCCCCGTTGGTCGGCGAAGTTCACGAGCCGACGGTGCCCGCCCTGGTCCTGGACGAGCCTGAGACATCTGCTTCCACCGAGCCGGTAGCGCCGAATCCACCGCTGGAGTCCCCGGCACCGGCAGCGCCGCTGCCCGTGCCGCCGTCCCCATCGGCTCCGCCGTCCACCGCGACACCGGCCCCTACCCGGCCCTCCAGGACCGCCCCGGCGGCCCCACCGCCGCGTCCGGCCGCAGCCCAGCAGCCGGCGGTGACCGTACCGGAGGAAAAGGCCGCGCCGGTTTCCAACGCACGGTCGGGGGATGAGCCAGCGGCGGCCGACGACGGAACCGTGCCCGTGCCAGTCGGCTACCGCAACGTCGCCTGGCTGCGGCCCTACGAGGCGGTGGCCGCGATGGACAGCTACCAGCACTGCCGGGACGTGCCGATCCGGCACGAAGGCAAGGTGCTCGGCTGGGCCCGCTACTACGACAGCGCGTCACCCGAGGCCCGCAAGTACCGGGCGAACGTCCGCGTCGAACGGGCGCACCCGTCGGGCGCACGACTCGTCTGCTGGGTACGACCGCACGAGGCGAAAGCCGTGATCGGCGCCGCCTCCATGAAGCGAGACGTGCCGGTGGACGACAGTCGGGGGCGGCACACCGGCTTGGTCCAATTCTTCCCGACAGGCAGTCCGGCGGCCACCCGGTTCCGCAGCGTCACCCGGCTGTTGCGGCTCTCTGGTGGTGGCGAGCCCGCCCCCAGCGCACCGGCATCGGCACCAGCGGCGCTGGCGCCGGCGCCGCGCGAAGTGCCCGACCGCGCGGCGCTTGAGGAGTCGCTGGACCGGGCGATGGAGCGCGCCTACGCCGGGGCGGACCCCGACCCTGCGCAGGCGGACGGTCAGGCGGCGGACCGGCGGGCGCTGGAGACGGCCTTCCACCAGGCGATGGTCCGCGTCTACGAGCGAGCCCGCGACGAGGTCAACTATCAGGCGACCCTGTTCCTGCGGATGGTCACCGAAAAGGGTGGCCTGGCGACGGCCCGGCAGTTGCTGCACCACCCGGTCGTCTCCGACGGGTTCACCGCGCTGTGGGAGCGGGGGCGGGTCGACCTGACCGTGGAGGCGCTGGTGATCCGGCCGCGGTTCCGGCCGCTCTTCACCGACGAGGAGTTGGCCATCGCCAGCCGGCGGGTCGTGGACGCCTCCACGCGTACGTCCTGAGCAACGGTACGAGTCGCTGCTCGAAGTGGCGGCCAGTGATTGCTGGCCGCCACTTCGGCTGCGGATCAGGCCGCGATCGCCCGAGCAGCGGCATACATGTCCGCTGGCAGCGGCGTCTCCAACTCCCAGATGATCCGCATGGGCCGCTCACCCGAGTGGCTTCGGTACACCATCCTCCCGGCGTACAGGTACGCCGGTGCCCCCAGGTCCCGCTCCGGGATCCGCGTCTCCCGCACGAACAGGTGCACCGTCGACCCCTGCGTCTCGTGGTTGACGTACCGCTGTCCGGTCGCCGACGCCGCTGATGTCGTGCTCTGCGACTCCCACTGGAACAGCCGCTCGGTGATGGCCCGGTCGGCGTACATGGTGGTGGGGGAGTAGTGCTGCTCGGACTTGACCAGGGTGACGAAGAAGAGGTCCGCCTGGGCATCCGGCAGCCACTTCACCCCCTCCCGCAGCGACCCCGGGTTCGCCATCCCGAACGCCGCGCACGCCTCGTTGCGGCTGTAGCGAGCGTGCACCCGCAATGCCCCCAGCGGCTGTGTCACCCGGTGGATCCGGTCCCGCAGCACCTCAGCGACCTGCCGCAGCTCGATGCAGCGCGCCGTCTCCTTCCACAGCCGCGCCAGCCGTTCGTCCCGCGAGGTCAACGCCGCGTTCGGTCCCCACAGGTCGAAGTGCAGCATGTCCCACAGTCGGCCGCGCGGCGGCTGCTCGCCCGCCGCGACCCGGGCCAACAGGTCGAGCCGGTCGACGTCGTCGAGGTGCAGCATCCGCCCGATGGCACGGCCCAACTCGCGGTCATCCGGCCCGGGCAGTGAGGTCTCGATGCCCGCGAGCCGGCGCAGCCCGGTCCAGCCGCCGAGCGCCGCCGACCGGTACACGTCCTCGACGTCCAGGCCGGTCTCCCGCAGGAACTCGGCCAGGCTCACGTCCCCGAGCTGCCGCAGCTCCGCGACCAGGCCCTTGCGGGACGTTGGCATCGCCGAGCGCAGGTTGTCGAGCACGATCTCCTTGGCGACCCGGTCGAGCTGGACGTGGCAGCCGCTCGGCAGCATCGGGAAGTCCTGCTCGACGGCGTCTTTGATCGCTCGCCGGGTCACCCCGGTCAGCGCCCGCCACCGCAGGTCGAAGCGGAAGTTGGCGTGCTGGCCGCCGATGAAGTCGAGCACGGTCAGGCAGGGCTTGTCGTCGTCCAGACGCAGGCCACGGCCGAGCTGCTGAAGGAAGATCGTCGCGCTCTCGGTGGGCCGCAGCATCAGGATCGTGTCGACCATCGGCAGGTCGACACCCTCGTTGAACAGGTCCACCGTGAAGAGCACGCGGAGCTTGCCGGCCTTGAAGTCCCGCAGCAGGCCGTCCCGCGCCGCGCGGTCCGCCCGCGACGTCACCGCCGCCGACGGTACGCCGTGCCGGCGGAACCAGTCCGCCATGAACTCGGCGTGCCCGATGCTCACGCAGAACCCGAGCGCCCGCATTCGGCCCACGTCGACCGTGTCCTGGACCGCCTTGAGCACCATCCGGGCTCGCGCGCTGTTGCCGGTGTAGAGGCCGTCCAGCTCCGCGGGGTCGTACCCCTGGCCGCGCTTCCACCGCAGGTGAGACAGGTCAACGTCGTCGTGCATTCCGAAGTACTGGAACGGTGCCAGCAGTTGCCGTTCCAGGGCGTCCCACAGGTGCAACTCGACTGCGGCGCGGTCGTCGAACCATCGCCGTACGTCGCCGCCGTCCGCCCGGTCGGGAGTCGCCGTCAGCCCGAGGAGCACGCGCGGTCGCAGCCGCTCCAGCAACCGGGCGTACGTCGGTGCCTCCGCATGGTGGAACTCGTCGACGATCACCATGTCGTACGCCTCGGGGTTGATCTCCCGCCGGTGCAGCGACTGGATCGAGGCGAAGACGTGCCGCCAGTGGGTCGGCTCCTTGCCGGCCACCAGCATCTCCCCGAAGCTGCCGTCCGCCATCACCTGGCGGAACGTCGAGAGGCTCTGCTTGAGGATCTGCTCCTGATGGGCGACGAACAGCAGCGAGTCGACGCTTCCGCTGCGGTGCAGTCGTCGGTAGTCCAGCGCGGCCACCACCGTCTTGCCGGTGCCGGTCGCCATCACCACCAGGTTGCGGTGCCGGCCGTGCACCTGCCGTTCCGCGTCCAGGTCGGCCAGGATCTCCGCCTGATACGGGTACGGCCGCACATCGAGATTCGCGATCTGCGTTGGTGCGTCAGCGCTGCGTTCTCCGCTGAGTGCCTGCCTCAGCCGGTCGGCGTTCGTGGCGGGGTCGTAGTCCTCGAACGCCGGATCGTTCCAGTAGTCCTCGAAGGTGGCGGTGAACGTGTCGATGACGTGCGGCTGCTCGACGTTCGAGATCCGGACGTTCCACTCCACCCCGTCGACCAGCGCGCTCTTTGACAGGTTGCTAGAGCCGACGTATGCGGTGGTCATGCCGTTGTTGCGGCGGAACAGCCACGCCTTGGCGTGCAGGCGGGTGGTCCTGGTTTCGTAGGAGACCTTGATGTCGGCGCCCAACTCGGCGAGCCGATCGAGGGCGCGCTGGTCGGTCGCGCCCAGGTACGTCGTGGTGATAACCCGCAGCTTGCCGCCTCGGTCGACCAGGTCGCGGATGGCGGGCTCGACGATGCGCAGGCCGTGCCACTTGATGAAGGCGCAGAGCAGGTCGACGCTCTCGGCAGACGCCATCTCGTGGGTGACCTCGTGACCGATGCGGGGTTGGTGCTTGCCGTTGACCAGGAGGGCGCCGGTGGAGAGCGGCGCGGTGGGGCGTGCCGGGAAGGTCGGCTGGGCCGGTGGGGTCGGTGGGGCGGCGATGGCGTACAGGAGGTGCTTGGCGTCGGCCACCTGGTCGTCGTGGCTGGCCGCGCTTGGGTTGAGGTCTGCGATGGTGGCGGCGAGTCGGTTGGCCAGGTCCACCTGGCGGTGGAGCTTGTCATCGCCGTTGGGGACGGCTTGTAGGGCGCGGCTGATGAGGGCGGCGAGGTGACGGGACAGGATGTCATGGGAGTCGGCGGGGTCTAGGGCACGTTGCTGCACAAGGGCGGCATCGTGGTGGTGGAGCTGCCGGGCGAGCTGATGGGTGATCAGGTGCTCGTAGAGACCCTGCTCAAGATCCGTCACCCGCTTAAGGTAGCCACCCCTCCTTGCGGCGTCAGCCTGCTGAATCCGCCGTTCTGGCCGGCTGTCGGATCTCTGACACGCCTCGCACTCGCTGATCGGCATGCCGCCGGTGATCGGCGAATAGCTGCTTGATAATGAGGACCGCGTGAAAGAGCTACTCGTCGGTCGACGCTGCCCTGCTCGGCTTACGCCCCGCGATGCGTAGACGGTCCGCGACCACGCGCCAGTCCAGCTGTGCGGTCAGAGGTGTCACAACCACGCGGGCCTCCTGAAGCAGCTGAAGGTGCCGTGCATAGCTGGGGTGAGCGGCAAGCTGCGCCTTGACGTTGGGGAACGCAAACACCGGGATGTCAGCCCCAAGTGCCTCGTTGAGGATGCCGAGCGCGAGCGTGTCGTTGATTCCCAGCGCCCACTTGTTGATGGCGTTGAACGTCGCGGGCACCACCGCTACAGCAGTCGCCGGCGGGTGCGGCTCCGGATCACCGGGCATTCGCCACTCGACCCGCACCGGATATCCGGTCTGCCGTGCCAACGCCTCCCGGTCGATCCAGGTCGCAGCGGTCGGCGTAGCGGTGAGACACACCGTCCAGCCGTCCTCCTGCAATAGCTCGATCAATTCGCCGACTCGCAGCACCGGAGGGGCGGCGCAGACGACCAGGGCCAGGACGCCACGCGAGGTCATGCGATCGTCGTCTCTCATGGTCTGCACCTCAATATGCTGCCGATGGCAGGGCGAGCTGTTCGAGCGAACGGTACGTGGGTGCAGCGCGTTGGCTGATACCTAGACCCGGGCGAAGGGGGTCCAACGCGCATCCCGCTCTCCCGCAATGACGGTCCGAATCCTGTGGTGGAACTCCGCCGCCACGGCTTCCGAGCCGGCGAGAAGAGGCGCAGCGGCGGCGATCATCTTCAGCTCGCGCACGGCACACAGCAGGGGCCAGTCAGGGTCGGCCGTGACGTCGCGGCCATACGCGGCGGCCAGTGCCGCATGTGAGCCGCTGCGGCCGAAGCGCCGCTCGCCGACTGCTATCGCAGCCAGGTCCACGCCCGATGGCCCCAGGGAAGTGGCGTCGAAGTCGCAGAGCACCACTCGACCACGGCGCTCTCGCAGGAGGTTGCCCACATGGGCATCCCCGTGAATGACTTGGGTGCCCGCTCGGTGCCGGAGGTCCGAGACCGGACCATCCAACCGCTCGCACCAGTCGAGCAGAAACTCGCGGTCCTCGTCGCCGAGCCCATCCGCGTCGGCCAGACGGAGCCGTGCATCGCCGACCGGGTCCCATTCCGGCAGTGGGAACGGAGGCGGACCGAGGGAATGGAAGTTGCGGAGGGCCGAGCCGAGATCTTCCACTCCGGGTGCCGGTGGGATCGGCGGCAGGTACTGCCAGATCGAAGCCAGCAGGTCGCCGACCTCCATCGGCTGAGCGATGTTCGGTGCAAGACGAATGGTGGGCGCGTCGACCTGCTCGAACCATCGGCCGAGCTCGACAACCTTTCGCACCCGATCCTGAAGACGGTGTGATCGCGCGATCCGGATCACAATCCCCGCAGAGGGCAGCGCGAACACCGCATTGTTCGTGAGCTGGAGCAATCGCGCGTCATCGGTCTGGACCCCGAGCCCGTCGGCGACCTGACGCATCGAAGCCGTCATATCAGTCTCGCCGAAGCGACCGGTCCCACTCACGCCGGCACGGCTCCGAACGTAGCAAGCTCGTTCGACAGGGCGGCGACCTCGGGATCCGTGCGATATGCGGCCAAGTCTCGCCTGACGTTGCGAATGCGGTCGACCGTCCGTCTGGAGGTCAGATTGTCTGCCCGATGGATGACGCGGCGCCCCACAGATATCGCCCGCCGATGGTCGCCGGCCAGAAACAGCGCGCTGCACAGACCCACCTCGTTCAGGACGGCGCTGCGGACGTTCTGCTGCCCGAAAGCTGCTATGGCTTCCTGTACCCAGCGGACTGCCGCCGGCGCGAACTTCCTGTCGGCGCGGGCCAGATCCCGGTAGACCCGGCCGTACTGTGCCAGGAGCTCACCCCGGTCGTAGAAGCGCATCCATTCCGGCTCCCGGCCCCCAGTGATCCGGTCGAACGCGTCAGTTGACCTGCCGAGTGCGGTCAGCGCTTCCTTCGGTTTCCCGAGGGCCGCGAGGGACGCGGCCTCCGCACCCCACAGCATCGCCGATACCGCAGGAGTGGCCGAAGCGCCGAGCTGGGTTCGCGCGAGCTGCAGGGTGGCGAGTGCGTCCCGGTTGTGCCGCTGGTGCTGCAACTGCCGAGCTTGGCAGTAGCGCACCCTTGCCGAGAGCAGCGCGTCATCGGCGGCCAGGGCAGCCTGCTCGGCCGCCGCAAAATGCCGCTGCGCCTGGTCGTGCATTCCCGCGTCGAGGGCGGTCCACCCGGCCAGTTGTCGGGCTGCTGCCACGGAGGTGACCAACCTGGGCGTCAGTGCCTCCGGGTGCGACCAGTCGAGCAGCGAATACACCGACTGCGCGAAGCGGTCGACCTCTCGGTGGAGCAGCCCACCGCCGCACTCGTAGTCCACCGACCGGTACAGCTCCAGTACGGCGTTGAGTCGTGCGATGTCCGCCGAGCCGAGCCGGCGGGGCCGGGGGAGCGCTACGGTTCCGAGCAGACCGGCGCTGGCGGCGACGGCGGCTATGCCGGCCAGCAGAGCTCGGCGGCCTTCATCAGTTGCCATTGGTGGATCCAGATCAGGAGGAGTGGTGTCGGTGGGCTGCGGTGAGGCGGCCGGCGGTGCCCCCGGAAGCGCGAACCACAGCTGCGCGCCCGGTATCCCGAGCACCTTCGCCCAGTGAGCCAACCGGTCCAGGTGCACCACCGGCGGCCCGTTTTCCACCCGGCTCAACTGCGCCTGCGTGATTCCCAACCACCCCGCCACCACGGTCTGCGGCAACGCCGACCGCCCGTGATACGGATGGCACCGGTATGCCCGGATGACCCGCCCCAGGTGCCGTGACGCCAATGCCTGCCGTACCGGCTCGTGCTGCCAGAAGGATGCCGGCACCACCGGCGGCGCGCTCATCCGGTCCCGCTCGGCCGCCTGGCAGGGCGCGCAGCGTCCGCTGTCGTTGTCGCGGGCCAGGCGTCCGCCGCACCGGGGGCAGTTCGCGTGTGTCACCGGCAACCTCGCCATCGGCAGGTGGCTCCCGTCCGTGTCGCCTCATCGAGCCTATCCATTCAACCCGCTGAGTGGGGGAGCGGTATACGCAGCGCGCATATCGATGATGCTCGCGCCGAAGCCTCCGAGCGTGCGGTGACCGCCTTCACCGACGCCTTCGTCCGCCTCTGGGAACGCAAGCAGCGCACCCTGCCGGCCCCACACCACGGTCCGATCCTCAAGGCGGCCCGCCGCTGGACGGCCTTCCGGGCGCGTCACCACGTGCATACGCAGCGCGCATGACCGTCGCGATCATCGCGGCATAACGGCACTCCCTCCCGGCAGCCAGGGTCGACGCATGGCCCGGGGCGGGTGCCGGGCTCCGGAGCTGCGTCGACCCGAACGACGCACCTCCGTCCCCGCCCGCCCCGGCGCCCCTCCACCAGCCCCAGCCACCGAGGGACGACCATGAACGCCATCACGACCGCCTGTCCGCGCCGGCACAAGGAGCAGGGCGGATGGGCGTGACACCGGATGAGATCGCCAGGACCTGGCTGCGGCTGGTGATCGCGGACGCGGAAATCTCGCCGTACCTCATCGGGGTTGATCTGGAGCGGCTGGCCGCGCACCTGGCCGCGGTGCTCGACAACCCGACGGCGGTGCACGGGTGGCCCGGCCTGGGCCTGTCGGAGGCGCAGCACCGGCGCATGGTCGACTACCTGACCGGCGTGCTGTGGGCGCTCGACCTACCGGAAGACCGCATCGCCCAGGTCACCACGGCGGTCAGCGGATGACCGACGCCGACCTCCTGCGCGACGCGCTGCGCCCCCGGCTCGCGGAGCACGACGCGCAGCTCCTGCTCGCCGCGCTGCGCCGGCACGCCGCAGGCGGCGACGACGAGGCGGGCTGGCGCGCACTGCTGACGGTCCTCGGCCAGGCCGTCAGCCACTTCGACCTGCTGCCGCACGCCGACCGGATCGCCCGGCTCACCGGCTGCGCCGTCCCTGCCGCGCCCGGCGGAGGCGACGACAAGCCATGGCGGCCCGCCGAGGTGATCGTCCACGACCGCCCCTGCGCCGGCATCGCCATCCTGACCGTCCGCCCCTGGCACCGGCTGCACTGGCGACCCGGCCAGGCCGTCCCGGTCAGCACCCCACGGCACCCCGGCCGCTGGCGCTGGTACTCCCCGGCCAACACCCCACGCCCCGACGGCACCATCGAGCTGCACGTCCGCGCCGTCGGCGCCGTCTCCGGCAGCCTCGTGCACGAGGTACGCCCCGGCGAACTGCTGCACCTCGGCCCACCCCGCGACACCGGCCTACACCTACGCGACGGCGACCTGCTGCTGATCGCCGGCGGCACCGGCCTGGCCCCGCTACGTGCCATCGTCGAGCAGACCGCCGCAGCAGCCGAGTATGGGCAGGCCGCCCCCGCACCCGGGCAGCAGCACGCCACCACCGGACACGAGCAGCAGCAGGACGCCACCGCAGCCGAGCACCAACACGCCACCACCGCACCCGGGCAACGGCAGGTCACCCTCATCGTCGGTGCCCGCACCTTCGCCGACCTGTACGACGCGGTCACCCTCGATGAGCTCCAGTGCGCCCACGACTGGCTGACCCTGGTGCCGGCCCTCTCCCACGACCTCGGCGCGGAGCCGGTCGAGCGGGGTGACGCCCTCACCCTCGCCCTGCACCACTACCGGCCGCACCAGCGGGTGTACGTGTGCGGCCCGCCCGCGATGGTGGCCCACGCCCGTCGCTGGCTGCCGATCGCCGGTGTCCCCGCCGACCGGGTGCACCTGCCGGTGGTGCCCTGATGGCCGTCTACCGCAGCCGCCACGCCCTGGCCGGCCCGCTCACCCCGGACCGGCTCACCGCCGTCACCCTGCCGCGCACCCCGCTCGGCCGGCGCGGCTACCGGCCCGCCGACGTCGACGCCCTGCTCCACCGCCTCGCCCACGAGCTGCGCGAACGCACCCGCGAGCGGGACCGGGCGTACGCCGAGAACCAGCGCATCAAGGACGCTCTGCGTACGTGGCAGTCCGCCCGGACGGCGGTGCGGCAGGGCCACGACACCAGACGAACCCCTCCGGAGACCTAGTGGACTTCCCCGATGTCCCGGTGACGCCGCCGTTGTTAGCGTCCGTCCAGACCGGACAACCGACACACGGGGAGGACGTCCGATGACCAACCACCAGCAGGAGGCCGCCCGGTGAGCCGGCCCGCGCGCCGGCTCGGTGCCGCCGCCACCGCCCTCGGCCTGTTCGCCGCGGCCCTGACCGTCACCGCGAACCCGGCCGCCGCCGCACCCGGCCACGGCGGCTACCAGGCCCTCATCCAGCGCGCCTCGTACGGCGTACCGCACATCACCGCCCGGAACTTCGCGGGCCTCGGCTACGGCGTCGGGTACGCCCAGGCGGAGGACAACATCTGCCTGATCGCCGAGACGGTCGTCACCGTGAACGCCCAGCGCAGCCGATTCTTCGGCGGCACCGAGGACGACGTCACCAGCGACCTGTTCCACCAGAAGGCGATCGACGGCCGGGTGGTCGAGCGGCTGCTCACCGGCCCCCGCGACGGGGTGCACTCGCCGTCGAACGAGGTCCGCGACCAGGTGCGCGGCTTCGCCGCCGGCTACAACGCCTACCTGCGCCGGACCGGGGCGGCGAAGCTGACCGATCCGGCCTGCGCCGGCAAGCCGTGGGTACGCCCGATCAGCGAGACGGACCTGTGGCGGGCGCACTGGGCGCGGATGGTCCGGGCCAGCTCCGGCGCGCTCGCCGACGGCATCGTCGCCGCCGCCCCACCCCGCGCAGACGGGACCAGCACCCCGGCGAACGCCCCGCAGGCGAAGGCCGTGGTCGACGCCCGCGACGGCGCGCCCGCCGGGGTGGGCAGCAACGCGTACGCCCTCGGCCGGGACACCACCGTCGGCGGCACCGGGATGCTGCTGGCCAACCCGCACTTCCCGTGGGACGGCGACGAGCGGTTCTACCGGATGCGCCTCAAGATCCCCGGCCGGTACGACGTCGAGGGTGCGGCCCTGGTCGGTGACCCGCTGGTCGAGATTGGCCACAACGGCCGGGTCGCCTGGACGCACACCGTCTCCACCGCCCGCCGCTTCGTCTGGCACCGGCTGACCCTGGTCCCCGGTGACCCGACCAGCTACCTGCACGACGGCCGACCCCGGAAGATGACCACCCGCACGGTCACCGTGCAGACCCCCGGCGGGCCGGTCAGCCGCACCTTCCACGACACCCACTTCGGCCCGCTCGTGGTGGTGCCGGGCCGCTTCGACTGGACCGCCGACACGGCGTACGCGATCAGCGACCCCAACGCCGCGAACAACCGCGCGCTCGACGGCTGGCTCGCCATGGGGCGGGCCCGGTCGGTGGGTGACCTGCGGGCGGCGCTGGACCGGCGGCAGTTCCTGCCCTGGGTCAACGTGATCGCCAGCGACGACCGGGGTCAGGCCCTCTACGCCGACCACTCCGTGGTGCCCCGGGTCACCGACGACCTCGCCGCCACCTGCATCCCCGCGCCGTTCCGCCCCCTGTACGCCAGCAGCGGCCAGGCCGTCCTCGACGGCTCGCGGTCCGCGTGCGAGCTGGGCGCGGACCCGGACGCCGCCGTGCCCGGCATCCTCGGCCCGGCGCGCCTGCCGACCCTGGTCCGCTCCGACTACGTGACCAACTCCAACGACAGCTACTGGCTGGCCAACCCGGCGCAGCGGCTGGAAGGCTTCCCGCGCATCGTCGGCGACGAGCGCACCGAGCGCAGCCTGCGTACCCGCCTGGGCCTGCACCAGGTCGCACAGCGCGTCGCCGGCACCGACGGGCTGCCCGGCGCCGGCTTCACCACCGGCAACCTGTGGCAGGTCACCCTCGGCAACCGGGCGTACGGCGGCGAACTGGTCCGCGACGACCTGGTCCGGCTCTGCGAGGCGAACCCGCACGCCGCCGCCTCCGACGGCACACCGGTGGACCTGACCGCCGCCTGTGCTGCCCTGCGCGGCTGGGACCTGCGGGTCGACCTCGACAGCCGGGGCTCGCACGTGTTCACCGAGTTCGCCCGCGAGGGCGGCATGCGCTTCGCCGACCCGTTCGACCCGGCGGCCCCGGTCACCACGCCGCACCGGCTCGCCGTCGACGACCCGAAGGTGCGCACCGCCCTCGCCGACGCCGTCCGCGCGCTGGACGGTGTCCCGCTGGACGCCCGCCTCGGCGACATCCAGACCGAGCCGCGCGGCGACGAGCGGATCCCGATCCACGGCGGGTGGCCCGAGGCCGGGGTGTTCAACATGACCATCAACGTGCTGGAACCCGGTATCGGGTACCCGAAGGTGCGGCACGGCACGTCGTACCTGATGGCCGTCGAACTGGGCCGCAACGGGCCGTCGGGCCGGCAGATCCTCACCTACTCGCAGTCGGCCAACCCGAACTCACCCTGGTACGCCGACCAGACCCGGCTGTACTCGGGGAAGGGCTTCGACACGATCAAGTTCACCGAGAAGCAGCTCAGGGCCGACCCGAACCTGATCACCTACCGGGTGGGCGAGCGCCGCCACTGACCGGATCGGTGCGCGATTTGCGGCGTGTCGCGGTGTCCTCGCAGGCGGGCACCGCGACACGCCGCAAACCGCGGACGTGTACCTCTCCCGCCAGCCTGTCGATCGGTCACGCTGCGGGGAGTCGACCGACCTGTCGAGACGCTAGGTGAGGTCGCATGGTTGTCGGCCTGCTCACGCATCCACCTGCCGGACTCCGGCTACCAGGTCAGCTCGGTGGACGTGGGCTTCACGAAGCTGAGGTCGCTCTCCTTCCTGATCCGGAAGGGCAGCCCTTCTGGCATGAAGGTGACCTCGTTCTCCGTTTCGTTGCCGAAGAACGACATCCGGTGCTCGACCGAGCGCGGTCGACCGGTCAGATAGAGCGCGAAGATGCGGTGGTGCGGCACCACCGATTCAGTGACGACGTTGCCGTGGATGGTCTTGATCGTGTAGAGCGAGGACGACTCCAGCGCTCCCCGCATGGCGATCAGCGGGACGTCGTACACGGTGGAGGGGTTGGCGATCTCCTCGGTGGTCAGGGCCGCTCCGGTGTTCTGCCGCTTGAAGTGTGCGAGCGCCGACGCGCTCTCGGTCCGGACCACGGTGAGAGTCTCATCGTTCTGGTTGTTCGCGGGAAACGCCGTGTGGCGCAGCAGCAGTTGGGTGAAGGCGTGCCAACTGACGACCGCCCTGCGCAGGTTCAGCTCCTGGCGTGCGGTGTCCCCGGCCGGCGGAAGGCCGAGCCGCTGCATCCGCAGCTGGCTGATGTCGTTCTTCGCCTCCGCCCACGATTTCGCGTTGTCGCTGATCTGCTTCCAGAAGTAGGCCTCGGGTCCGGGCCGGGTCCGCTGCCGTACCAGGAACTCCTTGACGATCTGCACCATTGGCGCCCACGAGGAGTCCTGCACGCCGGAGGCGTACGCGACGACCAGCTCGATGATGGTGTGGGCGTCATCGCCGAAGGTCTGGCTGACGTAGTTTTCGTAGGCGGCGATGGCCGACCCCGGCCCGCGTAGCGAGCCGAACGGACGCCCGGCGGCGGTCTTCAACAGGTAGGCGTCGTTGGGTTCCTGCACCAGCGTCTGGGTCAGCAGGGCGTCCAGTCCGGCGTGCTGCATCTGGATGATGTGCGTCAGGAGTTCCGTGACGTAGTCGCGTTGCCACCGGTCGTTGATCATCTTCATTTCGAGCGACATCCGGCCTCCCTCGTCGGCGCCGGCTCGCCCCGGCACGGGTACAGGATGCGTCGCGGTGGCCGCACCGCACTGTCGTCATCCGGCGTGAGAGGTGTCGGACCGGCGATGCCACGATGGCGTGCATCCGCCACCGGGCCGGCGCGCTGTCGGGGCGGGCTCGTATGGTGGCGGGACCGCTGCCAGGGGTGGCAGCCGTGCCGGGAGGTGGTCGATGCGCGCCACGTTGGCGGTCCCGCCCGCCGTCGAGGCGGAGCAGGTCATCACCGCCGTCCTCGCCGATCTGCGCTCCGGCGCGCACCGCGGCGTGGTCGTCGACTCGCCGCCCGGGGCCGGCAAGTCCACCCTCGTCGTCCGCGCCGCTGTCGAACTGGCCGCCGCCGGCGAGCCGCTGATCATCGTGGCGCAGACCAACGAGCAGGTCGACGACCTGATCGACCGGCTCGCCCGCAAGGCCCCCGAGCTGCGCATCGGCCGGCTGTCCGCCGGTGACTACGAGCCGTCCGCACGGGTGAAGGGCCACGACAACGTCCGGGTCGCCGCCAAGGTCGCCGACCTCGGCGGCCCGGCGGTCGTCATCGGTACGGCCGCCAAGTGGGCCACGGTCGTCGAGGGCTGTTGGCCGTGGGCGATCGTCGACGAGGCGTACCAGATGCGCTCGGACGCCCTGCTGCGCGTGGCCGGCAGGTTCGAGCGGGCGCTGTTCGTCGGTGACCCGGGGCAGCTCGACCCGTTCTCCACCGTCGAGACCGTCCGCTGGACGGGCCTGACCTGGGATCCGATGCAGGCGGCGGTGGCGGTGCTGCTGCGGCACAACCCGCAGCTGCCGGTGCACCGGCTGCCGGTCTCGTGGCGGCTGCCCGCGTCGGCGGCCCCGGTGGTGGCGGAGGCGTTCTACCCGTTCACCGGCTTCCGCGCCGGCACCGGCCCCGCCGAGCGGGCGTTGGCGTTCACCGGGCCCGGGCCGGGCGACGCGCTCGACGCGGCGGTGGAGACGGCCGCGGCGACCGGCTGGGCGCTGCACGAGCTGCCGGCCCGGCACACCGTGCGTACCGACGCGGAGGCGGCCTCGGCCTGCGCGGCGCTGGCACTGCGGGTGCTGGCCCGGCGCGCGATCGCGGTCAGCGAGCACGCGCCGACCGGCACGCCGGTCACCGCCGATCGGATCGCCATCGGCGCCGCGCACCGCGACCAGGTCGCCGCCATCCGCGCCCACCTCGGCGAGGCCGGGGCGGGCGTCACCGTCGACACCGCCAACCGGCTCCAGGGCCGCGAGTACGACCTGACAATCGTGCTGCACCCGCTGTCGGGGCGGCGCGACGCGACCACGTTCCACCTGGAGTCGGGGCGGCTCTGCGTGCTGGCGTCGCGGCACCGGCACGCCTGCGTCGTGGTGGCGCGGGCGGGCATCGGTGAGCTGCTGGACGCGCACCCGTCGACGGAGACGGTGCACCTGGACGTGCCGGTGAAGTTCCCGGACGGGTGGGCCGCCAACCGCACCATGCTCACCCACCTGGGCGGGACGTAGGTCGCCCGTCGCGGCTCGACCTAGCATGACCGAAGGCATGTCCGTCGATTCGGCCTCGGGCGTTCGGGGGACGGTCGGGAGGCGTGCCCCGCCGGTAGCGTCCGGGGATGCCCGACGCCTCCCTCAATGACCTGCTCGCCGACTTCAGCCCCGCGCGGCCGTACACGACGGAAACGGTCGCCGCCGCGCCTGCCGCACCCGGCGTGCACGTGGTCCTCGACGGTGCCGAGATCATCTACGTGGGGTTCACCAATCGGCGGTTGCGTGACCGGATGCGGCAGCACCTGACCGGTAGCCGGGGCTCCTCCGTCCTGCACCAGCAGGTCGGTGGCGAGCTCGACCACGAGCTGGGCCGGCACGCCACGGCCGCCGAGATCGCAGCCTGGCTCAACCGTTGCGAGATCCGCTGGCGGGAGTCCGACGACCCGGAGCGGCTGAAGGAGACGTTGCTGTCGCGGGTGACACCACGGCTCAACCGGATGCTTCCCGGGCAGCGCCGGCCGTCCGGCCCCACCGTCGGTCGATTCGACCGGCTCGTGGCCGGGCCCTACTTCGACGCGGTCGTGGCGGCCAACCGTGCGTACCTCGATGCCGCCGTGCCGGACGCGGAGGCGACCGAGCGGGAGCACTGGGCGCTCTCCTGCCTGCCGAGCACCCGGACGAACCCGCCACGGCTCTCGGCGGTCTCCATGAAGACAATGGAAACCTTCGTCGTGCACGAGCCCTTCGACCCTGCCGTGGATCCGACGCCAGCGGGCTTCGTAGTCGTCCATGGGTCACTGCTCGGCCGGCACTGGTCCGCGCGGGCCTTCCGCAAGGAGTTCCCGAGGCTGGAACGGGAGCCGTCGGGTTACGCGGACGGCGGCGCGGACCAGGAGCGGGTCGCCGGCCCGGTCGACGCCCTGATCACCGCGCTCGCCGACGAGCGGTTCGCCGCAGCGGCCCGTGCCCTCGCCGCGTCCCTGCTGCCGGCCCGCACCATCCACAGCCGGGGCCACAACAGCCGCCTCGCCGACCAGGTGCTCGGTCGGACCGCCCGCACCAGCGACTGGATCTATCCGGTGAACGAGCGCAGCCCGTTGTGGGGTGAGGAACGCACCATCTGGGAGTACTTCGCCGCGCCGGAGGAGGTGGTCGACTGGCGTCTCGGATCCAGCTACCACCAGATCGCCGCGGGTGACCGGATCTGGGCGTACGCCACCGAGCCGGTCGGCCGCCTCGTCGCCGTCGGGGTCGCCTGGGATGACCCGTACCAGCAGGCCCATGGTGACACGCTCGGCTGGCGGGTGGCGATCCGGTGGGACGCAGACCTCACCCGATACCTCCTGTCCGACGAGAACGCCGTTGCGGGTGTGCCGGCGGGCTCGGTGCGCAGCGTGCGAGGGCTGCTGCCACAGGAGTCCGAGCTGTTGGCGGATGCGTTGAACCACCACCACGCACCGGAGCCGGAGTCGCTACCGGAAGGTCGGCGGCGTCGACTCGCCGAGGTCACCGCCCGACAGGGGCAGTCGGAGTTCCGCCGCAAGCTGATGGTGGCGTACGGCGGGCGGTGCGCGATCACCGGTTGCGACACCGAGGCCGCGCTCCAGGCAGCGCACATCTCCCCGTACGACGGGCCGGCCACCAACCGGATCACCAACGGGCTGCTGCTCCGCGCCGACCTGCACAACCTCTTCGACCGGGGTCTGATCTGGGTCGACGGGGAGCTGCGAGTGCACGTCAAGTCCCATGTGGTGCACTACGCCCCGTGGCACGGTGAACCGCTACGCCCCCCGGCCCGCGACGCCGATCGCCCCGACCCGGACGCTCTCGCGCTGCACCGCCGGAAGGTGGCAGGCATCGGCTGATGTCTTTTCCTCACGCCCCATGCGTGAGATCGTCATCTCTGGGTGACTGATCGAACGCAGGGGGTGAGCGGCGTGGGGGTTGCTGACGGCCCGTCGCGCTGGGCGATCGACAAGTTCGGCTTTGCCAACGCGGTCACGCTGCGGAAGCGGATACCGGCTGCTCTGCAGCGCACCGTGGAGCGGGCGATGGACGCCCGTGAGGCGTCGGAGCTGACCAGTGATCATGCGTTCGGGCCGGTCCGATGGAAAGTGCAGTACGAGGAGCTGTGCGCCCAGCTCCGGGGGCTCTCCGACGTCACCGAACTGCATCCGCCCGGCGCGCAGATCCGGATCACTCTGTGCGCGGGGCAGCTATTGCTGCCATGGCACTACTCCGAGAAGAGCGACGTCGAGGTGCAGCGGGTACGCCCCGATCGGCGGCTGAGCCGTCTCGCCCGCGACCTGCTGGCGCTCTACGGGCCGACGCCTCGCTACGAACAGCCGGCGTTACCGCTGCCGCAGCTCGACCCACCGGAAGTCCGGGACCGCGCCGAGTTGCGGGAGCTCGTCGAGCGGCTGACCGTTGCGCCGGGGGTGGTCCTGATCGCGTACGCCTGCAACTCCGACGCCGGACTGCTCAGGGTCTCCTGGGGTGAGGCGGCGTTGACCCATGAGGACCGACTGGAGTGGGAGCACGTCGAGGAACTTCCGTTACCGGGTGACCCGTCCGAGGGCAGGCGCGGCTTCGCGGCCTGACGTACGCGGCGCAGGTTTCTGTCGATGCCCCGGCGTGGAAGTTTCACGAGTCCCGGCCTCTTCTCCGGCTGATTCATTATCGGTATGTCGACACCTGATCGGTGCCCCGCCAGCCTGGTGATCAGGCAGGACGGCTTCCTATCCTGAGTCGGACGAAGAAATCCATCGATATCTTGTCGCTGTCCGGAGCTTTCCTCTTCCCGTTCTGCGCGCTCACCACAAGCGAGGTGCCGAATGGTCCTGTCCCGTCTCCTGCGCACGGCGCTCGCCGCGCTCTCCGGCGCGGTCCTGCTCGCGCCGGCCGTGCCCGGCCCGGCCCTGGCCGCGTCCGCCGAGCGGGTCACCGCCCGTCGGCAGGTGGCGGCGTACCTTGCCGCCCACCCCGGCGGGGTGGCGATCAACGACAACGAGATCAGCTACGGCGGGGGCGCGCTCGTGATCACGTTGCGCGCCCCCGACCGCAGCTACGCCGTGGCGGACTGCCCCTGGGGCTGGTACTGCTTCTACGACCGGACCGACTTCGGCTATCCCCGGGGCAAGCTCTCCTCGTGCGGGCGGCAGAACCTGGCGACCTGGCAGTGGCAGTTCCGCGTCGAGTCGGCCCATTACAACCTGAGCAGCGGGTCGGTGACCTTCTCCTACTACGACACCCCGCTGTTCAGCGTCGGCGCGGGCAACCGGATCCGGGCCGACGCCGCCCCGTACCGGAACTGGGCGAACTACGTCAACCGCCTCTGTTAGGGCCGGGTGTCGGCCGAGCCCGCGTCGCAGCGGGTGTGCGCCGTGCTGTCCGTCCGGGTGGTGGACAGCAGCAGGAAGTAGCTGAGCTGGTTGTTGCCCGGGCCGGTGGACTCGTGGCTGAGCAACTGCCCGGTCCTCGGGTGGAACGTCAGGACCTCCCGGCGTCCCTCGCCGTCGTCGGCGCTGACCGCGTGCCCGACGCGGTCGGCCCAGTCGGGATAACTGCCCTGGTAGGTGACGCCCGGCGTCTCGGCCAGCAGAACGAGCAGGGCGGCGCGCTGCCGTGGCGTGAGCGGGCGGTACCGGTAGATCCACGCGACGGTGCTGAGCACGCCGGCGGCGTTGCGCAGCTCCGGCGGCTTCCGGTCGAGCTGCGCGGTGACCTGCCGGCGCAGGTCGGCCAGGTCCGTCGCCGGATTCGGTGGCACGTCGGTCAGGTCACCCTCGTCGTACCGGGTGACGACCGGCTCGGCGCGCCGGCCGTCCTCGACCGCGGTCACCGCCCGACGGCCGGAGCGCCGGGTGGTCCACCAGAGCAGCTCCTCTCGGTACCGGTCCGGGTCCTCGGAGCCGTACGCCAGGTCCTTCGGCGACCACACCCGCAGGCAGGTGAACGCGTACCTGCCCTGCGCCACGGGCTCCGGCAGGGCTGCGACGGCCGCGGCGAGCTGATGCAGCTTGCCCGGCGGGGCCGCCACGTCGAGGACCGGTGTCGTGGTCGACGCCCCGTGCCCGTGCCCCTCGCCCTCGTCGCGTACGGGAGTCCTGGCCACCGACCCGGACCGTCCCGGCTCGACGGTGACGCCCGGCAGCAGCAGTGGAAGCAGGCTGGTGCCGAGGATCGCGACGAACCGGGTCAGCGGCACCCTCCGGCGTACGCCGACGCGCAGCGAGCGGACGTTCAGCCGCCTGCGGGGACGGGGGGCCGGGCCGCCGGGTGTGGGGTTGCGCGGCCGGAGCTCCGGCGTCCCGACCGGTAGGGCGGTCGCCGGGCGCGGCGAGGTCCGGTCGCCGGCGATCGGAGCGGCGTTGCGGGCCCGGGCGTGGGGGGCCGCCGGACCTGCCGGCGAGATGGCGGAGCCGGCCCGGTGCCGTCCCGGTCGCGCCCCGGCAGTGGCCTGCCCGCCGCCCGGGCCGGCGGCTGTCTGCCCGGAGACCGGCTCGGTGCCCTGCGGCCGCACCGGATCGCTCCGGACGGGCGGGTGCGGGGTGTCCGGGGTGGACTCGCGTCGGGTCGTCGGAGGGGACCCGTCGGACGGGGGGACCGGCACCGCCTCCGGTGGTGGGGGGACCGTCGCGGGGTGGTGCGCCCGGCGATGGGCCTCGGCGGCGTGGGTGGCCAGCCGGAAGCACCAGGTGCGGCCGGCATCCGTGACGCTGTCGAACGTCATGCAGGTGAGCGCCTGGCTGACCAGGGAGAGGCGGTACTGCTGGCGCCACTCCGGCTTCCAGTTGTCCCGCCCGGCGTAGGCCATCCCCGCCTCGTGGACGATCCCGACCAGGGTGGCGAGGACGGACGGCAGCCGGGGTGACGGCTTGTCGTCCGGACTGACGAGGTGGTCGAGCAGGCTCTCGGCCTGGTCGGGCGGTAGCCCGGGGTGGGTCACGCCGTCCTCGTCGGGTGGCGGTGCGACCCAGCGCAGCACCGTGGTCAGCAGCAGGCAGACCAGGTCCCGGGTCAGCGGTGCGTCCTGCTGGTAGTTGTCGAGGTCGACCAGCCAGAACCGGTGCGGGTCGACCGGGCCGCCGGGGGCCGGGATCAGGGCGTTGCCCCCGTGCAGGTCGCCGTGGGAGAAGCCGCACAGGTGGTCGAGGGTGAACCCGGCGAAGAGGCAGTCGTCGTCGGCCAGGCGCAGCGGGTTCGGCAGCACCCGGCCGTCGAGGCGTACCCAGTCCGCGCCGGGCGTGACCAGCCCCAGCTCCGTAGCCGCCGCCCGGGCCTCCGGCAGCGCCCGCATCACCGCCAGCTCCCGGCCGACGTACGCGGGGAGGCCGGCGCGTCGGATGGACGGCCCACCGCCGGGGTGCTGCTTGACGTCGCCGTTCCAGTCCGTGAGCAGGCCGGTGACCACCGCCCGGACGGCGCTGACCAGGTTTTCGTCGTCGGTCAGCTCGGTCAGGGTCGAGACCGGGTCGCCGCCGTTCGCGACACTCTGGAACATCAGGTGCCGACCGTCGCCCACCGGATACCAGCCGTAGGGCTGCCGGACCAGGTGGCGGGCGGCGAAGTCGGGGGCGGACGACCAGGCCCGCTCCTGCTGGCCGGGCTCCGGTGCGTCCCGGCCGGCGGGCAGCACCTTGACGAACAGCTTCTCGCTGCGTCCGGCTCGCGTGAAGGCGATGGTGAACAGGACCGCGCCGCTGTAGCCCTGGGTACGCCGCGGCTGGGCGAGCCGGCAGACCGTGCCGTCGTACCCGGCGGCCCACCGGCACAGGGCGGCTGTCACCTCATCGTCCTGGATGTACTCCGCCAGGCCGGCGTGAAGACCGTGGTTCATCGTCGTCGTTGAACCTTCTGCAAGAGGGGTGGAGCAGGCAGGGGCGACCCGGGGGTACGTCGCCGGGGGAGGAGTGCGCGGGTACGCGCGGAAGGAAGCTACCTCAACTCGGCCGTTAATCGGTACTAGTTCGCGTGTCAGCCAAAAGCCCTACTTACCGGTAACCATCCATTCACGATCGGGATTGTCTCGGCCACCAAAAGTGACATCTAGCAGGGTGGATATAGAATCGGTCACCGAACCGGGAGGCTGATGTGACGCAGCGTGCTGATTCCCTGCTCAGGCACCAGTGCGATCCCGAGATGATGGCGTTGCTCCGGGCCATGTCGGTCTGCCACGCGCGTGCCCAACGGCTGGACGGCCTGCGCATGTACCTTTCGATCGCGGTCTGCGTGGCCGGCGCGGTGGTGGCGTTCACCGGAGTGTCGGCCACCGCGGTGACCGCCGTGGGCGCGCTGTGGGCCGTCGCCAACGCGGTGGGGCTCGCCTCGTGGTCGAACGGGCAGATCCGGCGGGCCGCCACCCTCCAGGAGATGTTCGACGTCGATCTCTTCGGTCTGCCGTGGAACACCGTGGCCGCCGGTGAGCGGATCGGCCCTCACGAGGTGAGCCGACTCGACCGTCGCTACCGGGGCGGCGAGGTCTACCTGCGCGACTACTACGAGATCCCCGACCTGCCCGCCCCGTACGACGTGCTGGCCTGCCAGCAGCAGAATCTCGGCTGGGGCGCGCGGCTGCGCCGCCGGTACGCCTACACCGTGCTCGGTGGGGTGGCGGCCTGGGTCTCGGTCGGTGTGGTCTTCGGCGTGGTCGCCGAGCTGACCGTCGCGCAACTGCTGTTGCAGTGGTTCGTCCCGTCACTGGGTGCGCTGCTGCTCGGCCTGGAGATCTACCGGGGGCAGCGGGACGTCGCGGTCGACCGGGACCGCGCCATGAGCATCCTGCAGGACCGGATCACCTCGGCCGTGCGCCGCCCGCACGACCCGGCCGCCGAGGCGGAGCTGCTGACCCTGGCCCGGCAGGTGCAGGACCTGATCCTGCACAGCCGCCGGGGGCAGGCGCGGGTGCCCGACTGGTTCTTCCGCCGGTTCCACGCCGCCGACCGCGTCGACTTCCAGTCCACCATGGCCAGCCTCGCCGAGCTGCTGAACCGGCCCGCGCCCGCGACCCGACTCGACGGCTGAGCGGGCTCGGACCGACGCGGGCGGGTAGCGATGTGCGTCGGGCGGTCGGCGAGCATCCAGCGGGCCGGGACGCGCGACCTGCGGCGAGGGTGAGCGTCCGCGTACCTGTGGTGTGCGGCTGAACTGGTGACCGTCGATGACCCGTATCCATGGGTGTGCGGACGACGGAGTTGGTCACCTGCCCCCGGAACACGTTCGACTGGCTCGGCCCGGCCGGCGTACGCGATGTGGTGATCCGCTGGTTGCGGCTGGTCGCGGCGGACGCCGAACTCGCGCCGTACCTGATCGGGATCGACCGCCCACGGCTCGCCACCCACCTCGCGGCCCAGCTCACCACGGCGCTGGGCGGCCCGGGCGGCGGCCGGGCGGTCGGCGGCGCCTGGCGGCGACTGGGACTGACCGAGGAGCAGCGCTGGCGGGTGCGGGACTACCTGGCGGCGGTGCTCTGGGCGCTCGACGTGCCGGTCGACACGATCGTCCGGGCGCAGCGGGAGGTGGGCGCGTGAGCGGCCGTGCCCCGTAGGCACAGGAATGCCTGTTCACGCCGCCGTCGATCACCGGGTTTGCTGTCGGTGTCCCGATAGCGGAGCCATTCAGGTGATCTATATCGGTCTATAGAGTCCGGCGCATGGACCACAACGGACACCCGCTCTCCCGTCGCCGGCTGCTCGCCGGCGCGGCGGCGGCCTCGGCGGTCACCGTCGCCGGCGTGGCCGCCGGACCGACTGCCGCCACGGCGGCCCCGACCCGCACCACCACCCCGCTGGTCGCCCGCGACGGGATCGCCACCGCCCAGCTGCGCACGGCGGACGGCGTGGTGGCCCGCTTCCAGACCGACTTCCACGAACGCCTCGGCGCCTGGCTGGCCTTCTGGTCGGCCAACTCGCCCCGTTCGTGGAGCGTGCCGGTCGAGGTGGTCGCCTCGGTCGGCGCGGACGGCGACACCCTCACCCTGCACACCGTCCGCCACCGGTACCGCGAGGAGCTGCGCGACGGCTTCGCCGCCGGCCGGGTCGACGCCGCCTGGTGGGGCACCCTCGCCAGCCTGCACCACCACTTCCCGACGGTCCGCGCGCTGCCCGACGGCAGCCTGCGGGTGGTGGACGGGGCCGCCGGCTGGACGGGCTCGTCCGCCCAGGTCGCCTTCGCCGGTGCGGCGCTGCGCGAGCTGTGGGGGGAGCGGTCGACCGGCTGGCAGGAGCACGCCAACCGGGTGCTCCGCCGGGCCGGGCACCGTGCCGACGTCGCCTCCCGGGCCGGCTGGGCCGCGTTCACCAGGGTCAGCCTGCGCCGCGGGCTGGGCACCGAATCGTACGAGTGATCGGAGACACGACATGGCCCGCAACGAATTCCGCTTCGTCGTCGACGGCGTCGAGCTCACCCCGGATCAGCAGAGCCACATCGCCGGAGAGATCCAGAAGGCCGGGCTGGCCGCCCTGTCCAGCGCCGGGGCGAAGCTGGCCACCCCGCTCGCCCTCGGCCACGCCAACCTCAAGCTCCGCCCCGAGTGGTACGGGATCTGGGTCATCGACGGCCCGTTCGCCGAGGAACTCGGCCAGAAGATCAACGACATCGGATTCTGGATGCCCCGGTGACCGAACCGGCCCGCCGGCCGGACCCGCCGGAGCGGATGTGTCCGAGCACCACCGCGGCCAACGCCACGGTCTTCCTCGGCATGATCACTCCGGCGGGCCGGGTCGCCTACGTCACCCCGCAGGTTCCCGCCGAGGTCGCGCTCGCCGTGCCTGTCGACGCGGACACCCCGGTCGAGGCCCGGTACCGGCTCGCCGGCCCCTGCGTCACCTCGTCCTGCGGCTTCTGGACCGGTGACCACTGTGGGCTCGGGGCCCGCGTCGTGGCCTCCTATCGGGAGGTGGTCGGCCCGGCTGCGCCGGAGCTGCCCAAGTGCGCGATCCGACGCACCTGCCGCTGGTACGCCGAGCAGGGGCCGGCGGCCTGCCCCGCCTGCTCTCACGTGGTCACCGACGCCCGCTGAGTAGTGAACCCGTCACCGTGATCATCCGTATCCCCGGCCGTGGGGATCACGGGGCGCACGAGGGTGGACGGGTTCGCGGGCCGACGGGTGGGGCGCTGACGTGGGGACGTACCGCAGCCGCAACGTCCTCACCGAGCAGCTGACCCCCGAGCAGATCGCCGCCGTGCGGCTGCCGCCGGCCGCGTGGTACGAGCGCGGCTACCGCCGCGAGGAGGTCGACGCGCTGCTGCACCGGCTCGCGTACGAGCTGCGCGCCCGTGGGCGTGAGCTGGAGGAGGCGCGGGCCGAGAACCAGCGGATCAAGCGGGCGCTGCGGACCTGGCAGTCGGAGCGGGCCAGCGGCGCGAAGTCGAGGCGGGCGACGACCGGGCGGCGGGTGCGCCGCACCCAGCCGAGGAAGGCGCCCGCCGAGGCGGCCGACGCTGACCCGGCCGCCCGGGCCGCCGCCGGAGGTCACGCCCCGGGCGGCGAGTAGGCGGCCATCCGGCGGGTCGCCTCGTCGACCTCCTCCGGGGTCAGCACCGGCGTGACCTGCACGCGCAGGCCGCCCGCCGCGCCGATGGCGATCGCCAGCGAAGCGGCCGTCGGATGGTCCGGCAGCTCACACACCACGTAGGTGTCGTCCTCGCCGAAGGCGAAGTACATCGACTCCAGTCGACCGCCGGCGTCCTCGACCATCTTCCGGACGACCTCGGCGCGTCGGCTGCCGCCGTCGCCGGCCAGGCCCTTGAGCCCATCGGCGGTGTAGGTCGACCTCAGCAGGAACCTGGACATGCGGCATCCCTCCCTGGTACCCGTCAGGCCCCGCCCTGCCGGTTCACCCGGTCACCGTGTGCCAGCGTGGACCGGCCGTGGTCGCGCTCGCTGCCCGACGTGCCGGTCGCCGCGCGCAGGTGCCGGCGCTTCGGTGAACGCTCGACCTCGGAGCCCTGCCGGCCGCGTGCGCCGCTGCCCGGGCTCCGGCCGGCGCGGGCCGACTCGCCGCCGGGGTCGTGCTTGTTCTCCTTGTGGCTACCCATGGCCCGCGCGTACCCGGTGCGGACGTGGCTAGTCATCGGTGGCCGGTCAGATGCCGGTGACCGGCGCGGACGGCGATGTCGGCTGCCCCGCTCAGGCGTACGTGTCGCCGAACTCGCGGACCCCGTCGACGTCGAGGGTGATCCGGTCGTTGCGCGTCCACGCCCCGACGGCCGCCTCCCAGCTCGGGTCGTCGCGCTCGTCGAAGGCGGTCCAGTTGTGCCGGTGCAGGCGGAGCTGGATCGGACCGGTCGACCCGCCGGGGACGAGGACGCCGTCGGTGAAGGTGACCTCCACCCAGCCGGGGACCGGTGTCCCGGGCGGCGGGAAGACCGTCGGTGTCGGGCTCGGCATGGGCGGGCCCGGCGGCGGCGCGGGCGGCGGGAAGTACTGGAGGGTGCGCCGGATCGTCGCGCAATCCAGCTGCGCCCAGTCGCACTCGGGCACCAGCGAGGTGTTCCCGTCACCGAAGCGCACGTGGTAGCGGATCCGCACGGTGCTGAGGTCCAGCGGGCCGTCCCCGGTGTTGGTCACCCGCAGCACGAACTGCGCCTGGTTGTCCGTCGGCGACCAGTCCAGGTTGAGGTAGTCGACGACCGCCCGCCCGTTCACGGTCCGCACGACGGTGACCGGTGAGGTGTCGGAGTACCCGCCGATCGCGTACGCCTGCACGGCGATCCGGTACTCGGTGCCGGGGGCCAGGTTGGTCAGCGTGATGGTGGTGTCCTGTGTGCTGCCGAGCCCCCGGTACACGTTCGCGCCCAGGGGTGAGCGCACGTCGTAGGTGATCGGGCCGCCCGGCTCGCCCTTCCACAGCGCGGGTGACCAGGCCAGGGTGAGCCGGTGCGGCTCGTTGGCGACCACCACCGGGGCGCTCGGGGTGGTCAGCGCCGGGGTGTCGTCGGCGCGGGCGACGCCGACCGCCAGGCCGCTCAGTAGCACGGCGAGGGCGGCGACGAGGGTGACGCGGCGGGCACGCATGGTGAGGATGCTACGGATAGGCATGCATCCTTATCAATCGTTTGGTCGGCCGCCCCGCGCGTGCTTGCGCTTCGACCGGGGCATCGACACCGGGCCGACGGACCGTGGGCGCGGTCGTGATCCACCGTACGGCCGGGCCGTCAGGCGGTCCTTCAGCCGACCGCCCCCGACGACGAGCAGCCCGACCAGCGGCACCGCCAGCAGCACGAAGCCGACGGCCCCCAGCACGGCCTGAATCCGGCCACGATGGCCGCTGAGCTGGCCGTAGTCGGTGACGAAATTCCCCGGGTCGGTGCGGCTCACCCAGATCGGCACGGTGCTGCGCCAGGCCGGGCACACCTCCATGCAGGCGACCTCCTGCTCGTGGGTGACACCGTCGAGCTCGTACCGGACGTACGCGGTCGTCCGGCTGCGCCTGGTCTGCACGTCGTACACGTACGCCTGCGCCGGTCGGCCCCGCTCGCGCAACTCGACGGCCCACCGGTCCTGCTCGCGCGACGTCTGGAACGGCAGCCAGAGCAGCACCGCGCCGAGAAGCAGCACCGTGGGCAGGACGACGGCGGGCCGGGCCAGCCGCGCGAGCCGCCCCCGGGCGGCTGACTCTTCGGTCCGCGTCACGGTCGGCACGCTAACGGTGCAGGTCAAGTGACACGGACGGAGACTGTCGGTGGTGGCTGCTTCACTCAGGGCCGGACAGCCGGACGGGGGATGGGATGACGCAGGTACGCATCACGCCGTGGGGCCGGGACGACCTGGCGTTGCTGCGGCGGCTCAACGCGCCGGAGATCCGCCACCACACCGGCGGCCCGGAGACCGACGAGCAGGTGCTCGCCCGGAACGAGCGATACGCGCGGTTGGCCGGCACCGGCCAGGGCGGCATGTTCACAGTCGTCCTGCCCGACGGAGGGAAGGCCGGCAGCGTCGGCTACTGGGAGCGGGTCTGGCACGACGAGCCGGTCTACGAGATGGGCTGGGCGATCCTGCCCGAACACCAGGGGCACGGCCTGGCCACCGCAGCCGTCCGGGCGGTCGTCGCCGAGACCGTCGCCCAGCGAAGGCACCGCTGGGCGCACGCGTACCCGTCGGTGGACAACCCGGCCTCGAACGCGGTCTGCCGCAAGGCCGGCTTCACGCTGCTCGGCGAGACCGAGTTCGAGTACCCGCCCGGGCACCTGATGCGCTCCAACGACTGGCGGATCGACCTGAGCGCCTGACACCACGGCGCGGCGGCGACACTGACGCCACGCCGTGGTGCCGGATCAGCCGACACGGGCCGGCGCTCAGCGTGCCTCGTCCAGCCGGGTCCGCTGCGCCTCGGTCAACTCCAGGTCCACAGCTGCCAGGCTCTCCTCCAACTGCGCCACCGACGACGCGCCGACCAGCGGGATCGCCGGTGTCTCACCGCCCATCAGCCAGGCCAGCACCACCTGGTTCACCGTCGCCCCGCTCTCGGCGGCCACCTCCCGCAGCGCGGCCAGCCGGCCGGGCGCGCCGGGCAGGTCGTACGCCGGGCCGAGCGGCCGGTCCGCCCGGGTGTAGCCGCCCTTGGCCAGCGGCGAGTACGCCACCAGGGTCAGTCCCGGCTCCACCCGCAAGTAGCTGGCCAGGTCCGGACCGACCGAGCCGACGTCACCGTCCGGGTCCAGCTCGCTGGGCAGGTCGGTACGGCGGTGCAGGTAGGTGTGGTGGTACTGGAGCACCTCGTACCCGGGCAGGCCGGCCGCCGCGGCCAGCGCGCGGGCCCGATCCACCCGCCAGGCGCGGTGGTTGCTCGCTCCCAGCAGCCCGACCGTGCCCTCGGCGACCAGTTCGCCGAACGCGCCGACGGTCTCCTCCAGCGGAACGGTGCGGTCCTCGATGTGCGCGTAGAGCAGGTCGAGCCGCTGCATGCCCAGCCGCTCCCCGCTGCGCTGCGCCGACTCGCGGATCACCTTCGCCGACAGCCCCTCGGCGTTGTCGGTGTAGCTCGTGCCCGGGGCGAGCGGCCGCGCCCCCACCTTGGTGGCGACGACGATCTCGTCGCCGACGCCCCGGCTGCGCCGCCAGCGCCCGAGCAGCTCCTCGCTCTCCCCGCCCTGCTTCCCGTTGACCCAGAAGGCGTAGTTGTCCGAGGTGTCGATGAACGTCCCGCCGGCCTCGACGTAGCGGTCGAGGATCGCGTACGAGGTGGCCTCGTCGGTGGCGGTGCCGAAGAGCATCGCGCCGAGGCTGAGCACGCTCACCTCCCGCCGGGTCGCCGGGTCGGTGCCGATCGTGCGGTAGCGCATGGATCTCCCCTCCACCCGGCCCCCGCCGGGCGTCCGCACTCCACCCTGGACGTTGGAGCGCGCTCGAGGTCAAGCCCTCACCAGGGCAGCACTCCGGACGAGTCGTCGGGATCGAGGTGGCCGCAGAGCAGGTGCGCCCGTGACGCCTAGTTGACGCCCGTCGGCCGGCGGTCCGGCGTACGACCGGCGACCGTCGTCCCGACGGTGCGGCCCGGCACGATCGGGGCGTCCCGGCCGGTGCCGCGCCGGCCGTCGCCGCTGTTCTGCTCGTGGTAGTCCTGCTCCACGTTGACGGTCCAGACGTCGTGACCGGCGCCGTGGACGATGTTCTCGGCGGTCAGCATGGCCGTCAACATCGAGTGGTCCTGGTTGTTGTACCGGTGCATGCCGTTGCGCCCGACGGGGTGCACGTTGGGCAGCTCCCGGGCCAGCCAGCCCCGGATGGTGTCGACGTTGTGCTGGTAGCGCTCGTCGTAGACCGGGTAGGCCTTCGGCATCCGCACCACGTACCCGCTCTCTACGCACCCCGGTCGGACCAGGCCGAGCTGTTCCAACTCGGCGGTGGCCAGCGCCACCAGCTCGTCGTCGGCCCTCCGCCAGGTCTCGTCGTCCTCGAAGACGAAGTACTCCAGCCCGAGGCAGGTGCGCCCGTCCTTGACCAGGTAGGGCGACCAGGAGCCGAAGTTCTGGATCCGGCCGACCTGCACCGCCGGGTCGTGCACGTAGATCCAGTTGTCCGGGAACGAGAACTCCTCCGGCACCACCAGCGCCACGGTGAGGAAGTCGCGGTAGCGCAGGTCGGCGGCGCAGGCCAGCACCTCGGCCGGAGCGGCCGGCCGGACCGCCGTCACCAGCTCGGAGATCGGCATGGAGGAGATCACGTGGTCGGCGGGGACCCGGCGCTCGCCGCCCGGCCCGTCAACGGTGACCGCGACGGCCCGGCCACCCTCACGGTGCACCGCCGTCACCCAGGTGCCGGTGGCGACCTCGCCGCCGCGCCGGCGGACCTCGTCGGTGCAGCGCTCCCACATCATGCCGGGCCCGAACTTCGGGTACTGGAACTCCTCGATCAGGCTGGTCACGTCCTTGCGGTTGCGGCGGGGCAGCAGCGCGTTGAGCACCGCCCGGGCCAGCGACAGGTTCTTGATCCGCTGGGCCGCCCAGTCGGCCTGCAACCGGTCGGCCGGCATCCCCCACACCTTCTCGGTGTAGGTCTTGAAGAAGATCGAGTACAACCGCCAGCCGAAGCGCGCCGACACCCAGCCCTCGAAGTGCGACTGGTCCCGGGGCGGGCGCAGCCGCGCCTTCGCGTACGAGCCCATGCATCGGGCCGCTTCCCGGACCCCGAGGTTGCGCAGGGCGTTGCCGGCGTTGAGCGGGTAGTCGTAGAGCGCGCCCTGGTAGAAGATCCGGCTCATCCGGGGGCGCAGCAGGAACTCCTCGTCGGCGAGCACCTCGTGCCAGAACGCCTCGACCCGCGGCACCTTCGTGAAGAACCGGTGCCCGCCGATGTCGAACCGCCAGCCGTCGCGCTCCACCGTGCGGCTGATGCCGCCGACGACCTGGTCGGCCTCGAACACCCGCACCGTCGCCCCGTGCCGCAGCAGCTCGTACGCGGCGGTCAGTCCCGCCGGGCCGGCGCCGATGACCACCGTGCCGTGACGCTCGTCCATCCCCGTGCGCTCCCTGCGGTCGGTCCCTGCGGACAGGCGCGGATACCCCGTCCCCGCGTTCTCTCACGTCCCCTGCGGGGGAAACTCCCGATCATGCCGCTCCGCGCCGTCGGGGGGCTCATCCGTCCGGGAGGTGTCATCGGGGCCGGGTGGGGGATGACGGGGCAGGTTCGCGGTCCGTCCCGGTCGGCCGCGGGTCCGGACCCGACCTGCGAGGAAGCGCTGATGGCCGACGGCACGACCCAGGAGACGCCTGCGCCGGGCGGCCGTCGTCCCGGCGTAGGCGAACGGGTGGACCGGCTGCGGTCGCGGGCCGGCGGCCTGGTCGCCCGGGTGCCGGAGCGCTGGCGGCACGTCCTGGCGCTCTTCGTCGGCGCCAAGGTCGTCTTCGCGGTCCTCGGCGTGATCGCGCTGGCGGCGTGGGACGGGGTGCCCGGCGCGCCGCCGGCCGACGAGGCCGGCATGCGGACCGCCCAGGAGGCGATCTCCGCGCAGCGCTGGATCTCCCTGTGGTTCGCCTGGGACGCCCTGATCTACGACCACCTGGCCCGACAACCCCTCACCGGGGCCTGGGACGACTTCGGCTTCCCCCTGCTCTATCCGTTCCTGGCCCGGCCGGTGGCGGTGCTGCTCGGCGGGAACACCGCCCTGGCGCTGCTGCTCATCGCCAACGTGGCGTTCCTGCTGCTGCTGTACTACGCGCTGCGGCTGGGGGAGACGGTGCTCGGCGACGACGCCTCGGCGCGCCGGTTCACCCGCTACCTGGTGCTGCTGCCGACCGCGTTCCTGTTCCAGGCGGCGCTGACCGAGTCGCTCTTCCTCTGCCTCGCCCTGGCCGCGTTCCACTACGCCGAGCAGCGGCGGTGGCTGGTCGTGGGGCTGGTCGGGTACTTCCTCGGGCTCAGCCGCTCGATCGGGTTCCTGGTCGCCGTCCCGCTGGCCCTGGTGCTGCTGCGCCAGCACCGCCACCGGCTGGACCCGGGCACCCTGCGGGCGTACCTGCGCAACGGGTGGCCGCTGCTGCTCATCCCCGCCGGGTGGCTCACCTTCATGGCGTTCTGCCGCGTCACGGGCGGGGACTGGTTCGCCTACAAGCACGCCCAGGAGAAGGGCTGGGGCATCCGCGTGCAGGACCCGCTGGGGGTGCTGTGGCACGGCCTCACCGGCGGCGACGGCCGGGACGCGGTACGGGTCTGGTTCGCCGTCGCCGTGCTGGCCGTGGTGCTCGCCGGCGCCCGGCGGATCGGGCTGCCGTACGTCGTCTACGCGGTGCTGATGGTCCTGGCCCCGCTGTCGATGGGCCCACCGGTCTACAAGAGCCTGCTGCGCTACCTGCTCGCCGCGTTCCCGGTCGGCCTGGTCCTGGCCCGCTGGGCCAGGACGGCCACCGCCGACGTCTGGCTGAGCGTCACGCTGGCCCTGCTCCAGGGGGTGCTGTTCGTGGTCTGGCTGGCCTACTGGACGCACTTCGTCATCTGAGGACGCGGGGACCGGCCGCCCGGCCCCCGCGTCCGTGACGGTCAGGTGGGCAGGTAGTCGAACGTGTCGGGGTTCGGGCCCTGCCGCCCGGCCTCGCCCCTGTCCAGCCCGGTGATGCGCTCCATCGTCGCCTCGTCCAGGTCGAAGTCGAAGATGTGGAAGTTCTCCTCGATCCGCTGCGGGGTGGTCGACTTCGGGAAGACGATGTCGCCGCGTTGCACGTGCCAGCGGAGCACCACCTGGGCCACCGTGCGGTCCAGTTCCTCGGCGATGTCCACCAGGGTCGGGTCGTCGAGGACCTTCCCCTGGGCGATCGGCGACCACGCCTCGGTCGGGATGCCGTGTGCCCGGCCGTACGCGCGGACGTCGGCGTTGCCGAAGTACGGGTGCACCTCGATCTGGTTCACCGCGGGCACCACCTCGGCCTCGGCGGCCAACCGCTGAAGGTGCGCGACCTGGAAGTTGGACACGCCGATCGAGCGGGCCCGGCCGTCGCGCCGGAACTCCTCCAGCGTCTTCCAGGTGGAGACGAAGTCGCCGTCGTAGAGGGTGGGCAGCGGCCAGTGGATCAGGAACAGGTCGATGTAATCCATCTTCAGCGCGGCCAGCGTCGACTCGAACGCCGTGCGGGCGTCGTCCGGGCGGTGGAAGCCGTTGTTGAGCTTGCTGGTCACGAAGACCTCGCGCCGGTCCAGCCCGGAGCGGCGGATCGCCTCGCCGACCTCGGCCTCGTTGCCGTACATCTCGGCGGTGTCGATGTGCCGGTAGCCGATCTCCAGGGCCTTGCCCACCGCCTCGACGGTGTCCTCCGGCTCGATCTGGTACACCCCGAAGCCGAGCTGCGGGATGGTGTTGCCGTCGTTCAGGGTGATGTCGGGAATCGTGTTCGCCATCCGGCTTCTTCTCCCATCGTCCGGTACGCCCGGTCCGTCGCCGTGACGACGTGCACCGGGCGCGTGCCACCGGAGAGGCATACCCGGTCGGGCCGTACGCTCACGGCCCGACCGGGGTGATCTGCGACAAGTCAGCCCCAGATGGCGCCGGCCCACTCCGGGTGGTCGACGAACGGGTTCCGGTTGCCCTGCCAGCGCTCGTAGATGCGCTGGTTGCGGCGCTTCTCGAAGGTGTCCGGCGGGTCCTGGGCGTGCCACCGCAACAGCACCGACTGCCGGCCCAGGTACGGCGCGGTGCCGTTGGAGACGGAGTTGTTCATCTCCAGGTTCGGCCAGCCGTCGTTGCCCTCGTACCGGATCGCCATGTACATGATCATGCGGGCCACGTCGCCCTTGACCGCGTTGCGCGGCTCGAACGAGTCGGCGTCGGTGTAGCAGCCCGGCGCCTCGGCGACCGCGCTGCCGCCGGTGTCGAAGTCCTTGTTGCCGCGCAGCGAGTTGACCGAGGCGTCCGTCGGGCGCAGGTGGTGCACGTCGGTGCCCGGGCCGGTGGCGGTGCCGAAGTCACCGTGCGACTTGGCCCAGACGTGCTCGCGGTTCCAGTCGTCGACCCCGCCGCCGTTGCTGGTCTTGCTCTGCGAGCGGCCGGTGTAGAGCAGGATCACGTTGTTGGTGTTGGCCGGGTCCTGGTCGGTGTCCCGCAGCGCCTCCCAGACCTGGTCGTAGGAGAGCCTGGTCTGGGTCCGGATGATCGAGTGCAGCGAGCTGCGCAGCGCGGTGCCGGTCTTGCCCATCGCGTTCGCGTAGTAGGTCGAGTCGTACGGGCCGCCGGTCGAGGTCGGCGACGGCGAGGCGGTGGGCGACGGCGCGGTGCCGCCCAGGCTCATCGCGGTCGGGCTCTTCAACCCGCCGTGGCTGAAGTACGCGGTCAGCGTCCCGGTGGCGGTGATCTGCCTCCCGCGCAGCGACGGGTTGGTCAGCAGCCCGAAGCTGCTCCGGTACGCCGTGGTGACCTGGACGTAGAGCATCCGGCCGGTGCTGGTCTCGCCGGCGGCGTCGGCGATGGCGATCGCGGTGTCGGCGGTGTAGTTCGAGGTGATGACGGTGCTCGAGGCGGTGGGTTGCCCGATCACGTAGCCGGTGACGGTGGCGGTCCGGCCGTCCTGCGCGGCCAGCGCCTGCGTCACGGTCAGGGTGGCCGCCGCGGACGCCGACGTCGCGGCCACCGCCACCGAGGTCACCAGGGTGACGGCGAGGGCGAACGCCGTGACCATCCGCCCGGGTCGCGGGCGGGTGGAGCTCTTCGTATTCATGGATGGCGATGTTAACGGGATCGGGGTGGCCGGCGGGAGAGCGGTGACGTGAACTTCTCAGTGGTGGGTGGTGTCGAACAGCACCGGCCAGGGCCGGGCCGACGGCACGACCGGGGCCGGCGGTGGCGGCTCCTCGGCGGCCAGCACCTCGGCGGCGAGCTGGGCGAACATCACCGCCGCCGGGTGCGCCGAGCGGTCCGGCCAGGCCGCCGACGTCCGCTTGACCAGGGGTGCGCCGGCGAGCGGACGCCACGCGATCCGAGGCTCCCGCCGGGCGGACGCCGCCGGCTCCAACGCCACCGCCCCACCCGCCAGCAGCAGACCGAAGATGAACTCGGGGTTACGGGCCGGGCGTACCCGGCGGGGTGTGAAGCCGTGCCGGCGGCAGACGTCCAGGACGTGGTCGTACCAGCCGGGCGCGGTGGGCCGGGGCGGGCCGACCAGGTCCAGCCCGGCCAGGTCGGCCAGCGCCACCGCACGCGGCCGGGCCAGCGGCGAGGCCCGGGGCAGCAGCACCCCCACCGGTACGTCCACCGGTGGGCCGAAGCGCAGCCCGTCCGCCTGCACCGGGTGGTGCAGCAGCCCCGCGTCGAGCCGTCCCTCGGCGAGCATCCGCACCTGCTCGCCGCTGGTCAGCTCGTGCAGGTCGACGTCGAGCCCGGGCGCGGCGACGGCGAGCCGGTCCAGCAGGGCGCGCAGCGTCACCGCCGGGGTCTCCGGCGGCACCCCGGCCCGAAAGACGCCGAGCGCGCCCTCGCGGACCTGGCGCATCAGGTGGCGTAGCCGGCGCTCCCCGGCCAGCAGCTCGTCGGCCTCACCGAGCAGCAGCTGGCCGGAGGTGGTGAGCCGGACCTGCCGGCGGGACCGGTCGAACAGCTCCACCGCCAGCTCCCGCTCCAGCCGCTGGATCGACTGGCTCAGCGGCGGCTGCGCCATGCCCAGCGCCTCGGCGGCCCGGCCGAAGTGCAGCTCGCGGGCGACCACCACGAAGTGCCGCAGGTGGCGGAGCAGGTCCACGCAGGGACCCTACGACAGCGCCCGCTACCGTGCTCCGGTGGCAGTTCAGCAGCGGATCGCGCAGGTCTTCGCGCGGGCGGGGGTCACCGGCAGCCTGCACGTCGTGCCGGTGGACGGGCCGGACGGGCGGGAGGTCGCGCTCGACGCCGACCGGCGGACCGTCATCGCCTCGGTCTTCAAGATCCTGCTGGTGCTGGAGTTCGCCCGGCAGGTCGCCGCCGGGCAGCTCGACCCGACCGAGCGGGTGCTGGTGATCGCGGCTGACCGGCTCGGCGGCTGGGGGGTGGCCGGCTGCGCCGACGACGTCGAGGTGTCCCTGCGCGACCTGGCGTACTTCGCCATGTCGGTCAGCGACAACACCGCCGCCGACCTGCTGCTGCGCCGGGTCGGGGCGGACGTGCTGCCGATGCTCGCCGCCGAGCTGGAGCTGGGGTGTACCCGGGTCCGGGGTGGACCGCGCGACCTGGTGGAGCTGATGCTCGCCGACGTGGGCGCCCGTACCGAGGCGGACTTCGCCCGGATCCTCCCGACCCTGCCCGAGGAGCGGATCCGGGCGATGCGGGTCTTCGACCCGGAGCGGACCTCGTCGAGCACCGCCCGCGACCTCACCCGGCTGCTCACCCTGATCTGGCGCGACCGGGCCGGCCCGGCCGTCGCCTGCGCCACCGTGCGGGAACTGATGTCCCGCCAGCTCGTACGGACCCGGCTCGCCTCCGGCTTCCCGCCCGGGGTGCGGGTGGTGTCGAAGACCGGCACCCTGCCCGGGCTCTACCTCGACGCCGGAGTGGCCGAGTACCCGGACGGCACCCGGTACGCGATGGCCGTCCTCGTCCGCGCCGCGCACCTCGGCACCCACCGCAGCGACGTGGACCTGGCCATGGGCGAGGCCGCCCGGATCGCCGTGCAGGCGCTGCGCGACACCTGAATCCGCCGTCGGTCCGGCCCATCGACAGCGGTGGTGAGCTGGCCCGATATCCGCACCGGTATCGACGGTTGCGGCATCCGGTCTTGGACGCCACGGCCGGCGTGGTGGTGGGCTGTGGGTCGACCACGTACCGCGTGAGACGGGGAGGATCCACCATGTCCGCACACCAGCTCGACCGCCGCCGCTTCCTGCGCGACACCGCCGCCGGGGCCGCCGCGCTCACCGCCGGCGGGCTCGTCGCCGGCACGCCCGCCGCAGCCGCGCCGGTCACCGCGCCCGCCGCCGCGACCCGGCCCGCCCGCTCCGGGCCGGTCACCTTCCGCTGGTGGGGGACCTCCGGCTGGCGGATCGACATCGGCGAGCGGACCGTGCTGGTCGACCCGTACCTCAGCCGCTACGACACCGGCCTGTTCCGGGGCGCGTTCGACCCGGCCACCCCACTGACCGTGCGGTCGTCGGTGGTGGACTCCCTGGTGGACCGGGCCACCACCGTCCTGGTCACCCACACCCACTGGGACCACTTCAACGACGTGCCGTACATCGCCGGGCGTACCGGCGCGCGGGTTTTCGGCACGCTCACCGCCTACCACCTGGGCATCGCGTACGGGCTGCCGGCCGGGCAGCTCAGCCCGGTCTCCGGCGGCGAGGTGCTGGAGTTCGGCGACCACAGCGTCGAGGTGGTGGCCGCGCTGCACAGCCGCAACGCGTCGTGGTCGATGGCGTTCCCCGGCGTACGGGTCAGCCCGCCGGCGAAGCCGGCCACCATCGCCGACCTGCCCGAAGGAAACACCCTGGCGTACCAGCTGCGGGTCGACGGCGGGCCGTCGGTCTTCTTCATGGGCGCCAGTGACTTCGCCGCCCGCAACCTCACCGGCCTGGCGCCCGACGTGGCGATGGTGGCGCTGCCGGCCACCGGCTCGACCGCCGACTACGTGCCCCGGCTGATGGCGGCGCTGGACCACCCGGCGGTCGTGGTGCCGGTGCACTGGGACAACTTCGAGACGCCGCTGACCAACCCGCCGGTCGTCGCGCCGAACGACCGTAGGCGCCTGGAAGAGCTGGTCACGGCCGTACGCAGGGCGTCACCGCGCAGCCGGGTGCTGGTCCCCGAGTACGGCACGGCGTACCGCTTCTGAACGAGGGCGGGGCCGGGACCGGACCTGGTCCCGGCCCCGGCCGGTGTCACTTGGCGAGCGGCTGGCCCTGCTTGTCCTTGAACGAGCCGACCAGGATCATGATGAAGTCGATCAGCGTCCAGACGCCCAGGCCGCCGACGGTGAGCAGCTGCAGCACCCCGGTGCCGACCTTGCCGGTGTAGAAGCGGTGCACACCGAGGGTGCCGAGGAAGAAGCAGAGCAGCAGAGTGACGAGCCAGGACTTCTGGGTCGTGACGGGAGTGGTCACAGGGGGTCCTTTCACGAGGGATAGCCGCGGGAGCGTATCGGGGGCCCAGGTCAGAGGCAAGATCATGACTGCGGTGATCAGCCGGACGGACGAGTCGGCCCGGACCGATGCGGTGCTGCGGGGGCCCCTGCTCAGGGCACGTACCGCCCCGCCGACCCGGTGCTACAGTCTGGCCGGCTCGGCGGCGCTCTCGGGGGGAGGGATCGGCGGTGGCGACCTTCCGCGACACCCTGTCGCAACTGCTCAAGGCCCGCATCCCGGTGCTGCACGTCGAGTCGTACGAGGAACAGCGGGTGATCGCCGAGATCACCGCGGTCGCCCACGACCCCGCCCGGGTACGCACCCCGCGCGGGGTGTGGGTCTGGTCGACGACCCACGGCCTGGTGGCCCCCGACGGCAGCCGCCGCAACGGCGCCGGTGACCCGGAGGCCGCGCTCGACGCGGTGCTGCGGCTCGACGAACCGGCGGTCGTCGTCCTGCTCGACCTGCACCCGGCCCTCGGCGCCGGTGGTCGGCCCGCCGACCCCGGCGTGGTACGCCGGCTGCGCGACCTGGCCGCCGCCTACCGCTCCGGGCCGGTGCCCCGCACCCTGGTCCTGGTGTCACCGGTGCCGCACCTGCCGGTGGAGCTGACCAAGGACGTCACCGCCGTCGACTTCCCCCTGCCCACCGAGGTCGAGATCCGGGCGGTGCTGGAAGGGATGATCGCCGCCAACACCGCCGGCGGCCGGATCCGCATCGACCTCGACGCGCAGGGGCGCGAACGCCTGGCCAAGGCCGCCCTCGGGCTGACCCTGCACGAGGCGGAGAACGCCTTCGCCCGGGCCATGGTGGACGACGGCGTCCTCGACGCACGCGACGTCGCCCTGGTGCACGAGGAGAAACGCCAGGCGGTACGCCGCTCCGGCCTGCTGGAGTTCGTCGAGGCCGAGGTCGCGCTGGGCGACGTCGGCGGCCTGGAGAACCTGAAACGCTGGCTGGCCAAGCGGGACGGCCTCTGGCTGGCCGAGGCGTCCGCGTACGGGCTGCCCGCACCACGCGGCGTCCTGATCACCGGGGTGCCGGGCTGCGGGAAGTCGCTGACCGCCAAGGCGGTCGCCGCCGCCTGGGGGCTGCCGCTGCTGCGCCTGGACATCGGCAAGGTCTTCGCCGGTCTGGTCGGCTCCAGCGAACAGAACATGCGCGAGGCGATCCGCACGGCCGAGGCCGCCGCGCCCTGCGTGCTCTGGCTCGACGAGATCGAGAAGGGCTTCGGCGGCGGCACCGGCGACTCGGGCACCTCGGCGCGGGTCTTCGGCTCGTTCCTCACCTGGATGCAGGAGAAGACCCGGGCGGTCTTCGTCATCGCCACCGCCAACGACTTCGAGGGCCTGCCGCCGGAGCTGCTGCGTAAGGGACGCTTCGACGAGATCTTCTTCGTGGACCTGCCGACCCGGGCCGAGCGCGCCTCGATCTGGGCCCTGCACGTGCAGCGCCGGCTGCGCCACCCCGCCGTCGCGGGCGCGCTCACCGTCGACCACGCCCTGCTCGCGGAGCTGGCCGAGTTGAGCGACGGCTACTCCGGCGCCGAGATCGAGCAGGCGGTGGTGGGCGCGCTCGTCGACGCGTACGCCGAGCGCCGGCCACTGCGCCGCGACGACCTGTTGCGCGCACTGGTCAACATGGTGCCGTTGAGCGTCACCCAGGCCGAGCGGATCACCGCGGTACGGAACTGGGCGGAACGCCGCGCGGTCGCCGCCACCGCCGCCGAGGACTGGGACCTGGACGCCCGCAGCGGGACCGGTCCCGGGCGGCACGGCGGCCGGGCGGTGGAGTTCTGACGGCACCGACCACGACGACGAGAGGATGCCGGTGAGCATCTCGCTGATACTCCTGCCCTTGGCGGTGGCCACGGTGACCGCCGCGCACACGGCCCGCGCCGACCGCGACGAGCGGGGCCGGGTGGTCTGCCAGGTGCAGACCCGGATGCGCGACGAGAACCTGCTGGCCGCCGCGCTGCGCGACACCGACGCCGTGGTCACCGCCGACGCCGACGTGCTGACCGCCGACTGGTCGGGGGTACGCGCGGACTTCCGGCGCGACGCCGACGGCATCTGGACCGCGCACCTCACCGGCGAGGTCGACGACGCGCGGGCGGTCGAGATCGTGCAGGGCGTCGACGCCGCGTACGGGCGGCAGGTGCAGCGGGCGGTGCTGGAGCGGTTGCGTGCGCAGGCGCCGGCCGCCGGGCTGCGCCTGGAGTCCGAGCAGGTCACCGAGGACACCTCGGTGCGGCTGGTCTTCGCCGTCGAGGGGAGGTCGGCGTGAACGACCGGCCCCGGGTGGTGGTGACGGTGGGCCCGGACGGCGCGGTCAGCGCCGAGACCCGGGGTGTCCACGGCGATCGTTGCCTGGACTACGTCGCCCTGCTGGAGGACCTGCTGGCGGCCCGTGCGGTGCAGAGCGCGTACACCGCCGACCACACCCGGGCCGGGGTGGACCTCCGGCAGGAGGAGCACGATGTCGACCGGACCTGACGGGAGTTGGCAGCCGTCGCCGTTCCCACCCGGCCCGCCGCCCGGCGCGTACGGCTCGGGTGGCCCGGCCACCCTCGGCCCGCCACCGGTCAAGCCGTCGCCGACGCATCCGGCGGCGGACTGGAAGTGGCGGTTGCTGCACAGCTGGTGGCTGCTCCTGCCCATCGTCGGGTGCGGCTGTGTCGGCGGCTTCGGCTTCCTCTACGTCGGACTGCGGGCCCGCCGCCCGGCCTGGTGGATCGCCGGTATCGGCTACGCGGTGCTCGGCTGGACCGCCCTGTTCCTGGCCGACGGCGACAAGGACAGCGTCCGGGGGGACATCTCGGCCTCGCTGGCGCTGGCGACCTGGGTCGCCTGCGTGGTGCACGGCCTCCTGATCAACCCGGCCTGGCTGCGCTGGCAGGCCGGGTACCGGCCCTGGTACCGGCAGCCGCAGGGCTGGTCGGGCGACGGTCAGCCGCTGGCGCCGCCGCCGGTCCCGTCGTACACCGCCTGGCCGCCCCCACCGGGGTCGCCGGTCGGCCCGGCCGCAGCCGGCCTCCCGCCGGTCTCCGCGCCGCCGAATCCGCAGTCACCCGCCGCGCCCTGGGGCCCGCCGGCCACCCCGACGATGCCGGTCGCCAGGCCCGCGCCGACGATGCCGGTCGTGCCACCGGTGCCGGCGATGCCGGCCACCCCACCGGCGATGCCGGTCGCGCCGCCGGTGTCCGGCGCTCCCGCGTCCGGTCCGCCCGCCGGGTCGACGGTGGACGTCAACACGGCGACCGCCGCGCAGCTCGGCGTCCTGCCCGGCTTCGACGCGGCCCGGGTGCACCGGGTGCTCGCCGAACGGGACGCCCGCCGGGCCTTCGGCAGCGTCGCCGAGTTCGTCGCCGCCGCCGGCCTGGCCCCGCACGAGTACGCCCCGCTGCGGCACGTGCTGGTCTGCGCGCCACCTCCGTCACCGCCACCGGGGACCGGGCATGGACGCGTACTCGATTTCTGAGGCCGGCCCGGTCCGGCCGCCGGTGACGGGCCCGGTGGCGGTGGCCCGGTTCGTGGCCACCACCCGGGCCGAGGGGCCGGGCATCCGGACCGCCGTCTGGGTGCAGGGCTGCGCCATCCGCTGCCCCGGCTGCTTCAACCCGCAGCTGTGGGGCTTCCGTGGCGGGGACCTGCTCGCCCCCGCCGACCTGCTCGCCCGGGTGCTCGCCGCCGACAGCGAGGGGCTGACGCTGCTCGGCGGGGAACCGTTCGACCAGGCCGCCGCCCTGGCCGAGGTGGCCGCCGGGGTACGCGACGCCGGCCGCTCGGTGATGACCTTCACCGGCTACACCACCGAGGGGCTGCGCCGCGCGGTCGACGGTGGCCGCGCGGACGTGGCCGCCCTGCTGGCCTCGACCGACCTGCTGGTCGCCGGCCCGTTCCGGGCCGACCTGGTCGACACCGGGCGGCCCTGGGTGGGCTCCACGAACCAGGAGTTCGTCCTGCTCGGTGACCGCTTCCCCGGCCTGCTCGACGAGCTGCGGCGCATCCCGGACCGGGTGGAGGTGCTGGTCGACCCGGCCGGCCGGGTCAGCGTCAACGGCTGGGCCGAGCTGGACGCGCTGGACGACCTGCTCGCCGCGGCCGAGCTGCGACGCGCCGGACACGTGCCGGCGGCCGGAGCGGTCAGGGGCGGCACCGGGCGGCGGTGATCCACCCGGCGAGCGCCTCAGAGCTGACGGATCGCGGTGGAGTTCACCCGGAAGCCGACCGTCCGGTCGATGATCCGCTCCACCAGGTCGGCCTTGCGGATGCCGGCCACCCCGCGCAGCCCGAGCCGGGCCGCCAGCGCCCGCAGTTCCCTGCCCGACCAGCCGGCGAGGTACGCCGTACCGTCTTGGCGGGTGGTCAGCGCGGCCAGCGCCGCCACCGCCCGGTCCGGGTCGGTGACCGGCGCGGCCGACCGGCGCGACGCGGGCGGGCGCCCGGCGACGGCGGTGGGCGCGGCGGCCGGGGTCGGCACGACCGCCAGCCGGGCCCGCCCCTCGACCAGCGCGGCCACCTCGGCGGCCGGGAGATCCTCCACCAGCTCCGCGAGGCGGATCAGCAGCGCGGCGGTGACGGCCGGGTCGGTCACGCCGCCGCCTCGGCCGGTTGCAGGTGCGCGATGAACTCGGTGGTGATCCGGCGCAGCTCCTCCTGCACGGCCGGCAGCCCCACCCGGGGACGCAGCACCGCCGGCACGCCGCGCGGGGTGTTCGCGGCGAACAGGGTGACGTTCTCCCGCAGCACCGTCGGGAAGACCGGCAGGCCGAGCGCGCGGACCTGGTCCATGTAGCCCTGGTGCGCGGCGATCGGCTGCTGCGCGCTCAGGTGGATCATGGTGAACACCACCCCGGCGATGCCGGGAGCCACCTTGTGGTGCCGCCGGATGGTGGCGAAGCGCCGCGAGTCGGCGTTGTAGCGGTCGACCAGTTCCCGGACGTTGCCGCACAGGTAGTCGATGCCGAGGGTGGACAGGTAGTCCGCCTTCGCCGGGATGAGCAGGTGGTCGCTGGCGATGATGGCGGACTGGGTGACCACGTTGAAGTTCGGCGGGCAGTCGATGAGCACCAGGTCGTAGCCGCCCAGCGCCTCGTCGTGCAGCCCCTCGGCGAGCGAGCCGCGGACCCGGAACAGTTCCCGGTCGTACTCGTCGCCGTCGGCCACGCCCCGGGCCAGCGCCAGGTCGATGTCGGTGAGGCCGAGGTGCGAGGCGATCAGGTCGAGCCGCCCCGCACCGGACAGGTGGGCGTTGGCCGGGCCGGGAGAGACCACCAGCTCACCCAGGGTGACCGCCGGGGTGTCGCCGCGCAGCCCGTCGTACCACCGCTTCACGGTGCGCCCGTCGCGCAGCCGTTCCCGCCAGTCGTCGGGGTCGTAGAAGCTGAAGGTCAGGCTGGTCTGCGGGTCGAGATCGACCAGCAGCACCTTCATCCCCCGGTTGGCCAGCTCCGCACCGATGTTGGCGGTCAGGGTGGTCTTGCCCACCCCGCCCTTGTAATTGATCACTGACACCACGTACACCGACGGCACCTCCCCAGACGGGGGAACCGTAGCGGGCGCGGCGGAGTCTGACCATCCATGATGGCGACTCGCGACGGTCACGGTCTGCGACCGGGAGTCAGGTACGTCGCCGGTGTGGGCCTCGCCGTCGCGGCGGCCGTGCTCTGGGCGGTCGGCATGACCGTCCTGCAACCGCTCACCGAGCCGATCGGGCCGTGGTCCGAGACGCTGCCCGGGAACAACAGCTACTGGGCCCGCGACCTGCGATTCCTGGCGATCCTGGCGGTCGCGGCCGGGCTGGTGCTGGCCGGCGGGGGCCGGCGCGGCTCGGCGGTGCCGGCGGTGCTGCTCGCCGGCGGCTGGCTGGCCGTGGACGTCGCCGTCGACCGCGCCGACCCGCACGGCGCCGGGCCGACCGGGGCGCTCGCCGTCGCCGGCTGCCTGGCCGTCGCCGTCACCGCGATCGTGGTACGCCGGCAGGCCCGCGCCGACCCGGACCGGCCGGTGCTGGCCGGGACGGCCTGCGTGACGGCGGTGCTCGTGCTGGTCGCCGTGCTGACCGAGTCACCCACCGACCGGGAGCCGGAACTCGACCCGGCGGCGGTGGCCACCGCCCTGCTGCTGCTCGCGCTGGCCGTGGCGTGCGGGTCGGCCGCCGCGCCCGCGTCGTCGTCGCGCGGTGAACGGCACCCCGTGGCCCCGGGGCGCCCGGACACCGTGGAACGCCGTCGGCGGCAGGCGGTGGCGGCCGGGCTCGCCGTCGTGGGCGTCGCCGGCCTGCTCCTGGTGCGGGCAGTCGCGCCAGGTCAACGGTTGACGCCCGCCGCCGCGCTCGGCACGCTCCTGCTGGCCGGGGTCACCCTGCTGGCGTGGGACTGGCCGGGCGGCCGCCCCACGTGGTGGCGGCACGGACTGGCCGCCCTCGTCGCGGCGGTCGTCCCGCAGGTGCTGCTGGTCGTGGCGGTCGTCGTCAGCGGGATGCTGCACCTGGCGGCCCCGCTGACCGCCCTCGCCGGCAACAGCCCGATCAACAGCGCCGACTCCGACGTCCTCACGTCACTGGCGGGACTGTCCGCCGGGCTCGGCACGGCCCTGCTGCTGATCCGCCTGGAACGGCTCGGTCAGGAACTGGGCCGCCCGGAGCCGTCCCGGCGGGCCAGCGCCGAGCGGCGGTAGCCGTAGACGGCGTAGAGGAGCGCGCCGAGCAGGAACCAGACCGCGAACCGCAGCCAGGTCACCGGGGCCAGGAAGGTGATCAGCCAGACGGAGAAGAGCGCGCCGAGCGCCGGCACCACCGGCATGCCCGGCAGCCGGAACGTGCGTGGCGCGTCCGGGCGGCGGTAGCGCAGCACGATCACCGCGATGCAGACCACCACGAACGCCAGCAGGATGCCGATGTTGGTCAGCTCCGCCGCCTCCCGGATCGGCAGGAAGCCGGCGATCAGCGCCGAGCCCGCCCCGACGATCCAGGTGACCCGCACCGGCACCCGGCGGACCGGGTGCACCTTGGCGAACCAGGCCGGCAGCAGCCCGTCCCGGCTCATCGAGAACCACACCCGGGTCACCCCGAGCATGAAGGTGAACATCACGGTCAGGATGCCGATGATCGCGCCGACCGCGATGACGCTGGCCAGGCCGGAGAGCCCCACCGAGGCGAACGCCGAGGAGAAGCCGCTCTCCGGGTCGATCTCCCGGTAGTTCTGCATGCCGGTGAGCACCAGCGTGGCCAGCACGTACAGCACCATCGAGATGGCCAGCGAATAGATGATGGCCTTCGGCATGTGCCGGCGGGCGTCCCTGGACTCCTCGGCGGCGGTGCTCATCGCGTCGTAGCCGAAGACGGCGAAGAAGACGGTGGCCGCGCCGGTGAACGCCCCGGCGATGCCGAACGGGAAGAACGGCGAGTAGTTCGCAGTCTTCACGTAGAAGAAGCCGACCACGATGACCAGCAGCACCACGGCCACCTTCAGGCCGACCACGAACGTCTCGAACCGGGCCGCCGTCTTGATGCCGCGGGTCAGCAGGAAGGCGATGAAGAGGCAGAGGATCACGGCGAACAGGTCGACCACGTGGCCCTCGCCGGTGCCCGGCGCGCCGAGCATCCACGCCGGCAGTTCCACGCCCAACTCACCGACGAGGAAGCCGAAGTAGCCGGAGATGCCGATCGCCACCACCGCCACGATGGCGGTGTACTCCAGCAGCAGGTCCCAGCCGATGAACCAGCCGACCGCCTCGCCGAGCACCGCGTATCCGTAGGTGTAGGCCGAGCCGGCCTTCGGGATCATGCCGGCGAACTCGGCGTACGACAGCGCGGCCGCTGCGCTGGCCAGGCCGGCGATCAGGAACGACACCAGCACGGCGGGGCCGGCCGTCTCACTCGCCACCGCCCCGGCCAGGGCGAAGATGCCGGCGCCGATGATGCCGCCGACGCCGATCGCGGTGAGCTGCCACAGCCCCAGCGAGCGGGCCAGCGACGCGCCCTCCACCTCGTCGGTGATCTCCTCGACGGGCTTGCGTCGGAAGATCCCGGTGCCGTTGCCTGCGGAGGCCATCGTCGTCCCCTTCACCGATCGGCGTGGAGTCCCGTGGGGGACGTATGCCCCAACGACACGACCCGTGGCCCGGTCACTCGGCGACCGGGAGGACCACCTCGTTGCGGCGCAGGAACCACGGCTTCCACGGCGGGTCGAAGCGGGCGTACCGGATCGCGCCCGACGGGGTCAGGCCCGCCGCCGTCACCGCCCGGCCCAGCGCGGTGGCCCGCCGGCCGAACGCCTTCTCCGTCCACCGCCCGGAGAAACGGACGGCGGCGGCGAGCTGCCCGGGGACCTCCCGGACGGTGATCCGCGGGTCCTGCGGCTCGGGGGCGGTCGCCGCGGAGAGGCCCGCCGGCAGCACGAACCGCACCAGCCAGCAGCCGGGCCGCTCGCCCTCCTCCTGCACGACCGGCGCGGTCATCGCGATCCGCTCGGCGCCGGTGGACTCCTGCACCACGGGAGCGGTCATGGCGACCGTCCGCCGGGGCCGATTGGCCCCGGAGAGGTACCCGGCCAGCGGGCGGAACGCGGAGTTGCCCGCCTCGACGAGCGTCCCCTCCACCCGCATCTCGGCGACCAGGTGGGCCGGGTACCGGCGCAGCTCGAAGCCCGGGTGCCTGGCCACCACCCGGTACGGCTGCTGCTCGGTCATCAGGCACGCTCCCGGGCCGTCAGGGCTCCTCCCTCCGCACGCTACCGCTCGTCGGGGGTCTGCTCCCGGTGAAGCGGAACCTCCACCGGTCGCCAGTACTGCCGTCTGCCCTCGTCGCGCACGACCACCCCGAGCCGGGCCAGTTCGGCGCGCAGCTCGCGGGCCTCGCCGCCGCGGTCGGCGTCCAGGGCACGCTGCCGGGCCCGCAGCAGCGCGTCCCCGCCGGGCGGCAGCCCGGGCAGCCCCGCCACCCACCGCCGGTACGCCTCCCGGTGCGGGTCCTGCTCGACCCACGGCCAGCCGTGCCCGGTGAACGCCGCCCGCAGCCGGTCCCGGGTCAGGTCCGACTTCTCCCGGGCCAGCTCCGCGCCGTCGGCGTCGAGCAGCACCAGCGCCTTGCCGTCGAGGAAGACGGCGTCCACCCCGGCCCGGTCGACGTCGCGCCCGTGCCCGTCGCGGTGCAGCCGCACCCCGGTGCGGCCCACCGTCACGGTGAGCCGCTCCCGGGTGCCGACGTACGCCACCAGCAACCCGGCCAGCGCCGGCACCCCCGTGCCGCCGGCGTACGCCTGGGCCTCGGGCAGCCCGGACAGCAGCGCGAACCAGCCCTGGAACGGCACCCAGGCCAGGTCGGCGAGCCAGCCCGAGCCGGCGGTGAGCGCGGCGCCCAGTCCGGCCCCGAGCAGTGGGAACCCGCCCCACATGACCACCAGCTCCCCGATTCCGCCACCGACCACCGTGACGCTGCCGTGCCCCTGGGCGTCCACGGTCAGGACACCTCCCGCCGCAGGGTGCGGGCCAGCCCGGCGGCCAGCGGCACGACCATCCAGACCAGGAGCGACACCGCGAGCCGACCCCACTGGCCGGCGGTGACCTCGGTGCCGAGCAGCGGTTCCATGGTCACCGAGGTGTCCAGCCACGCCGCGGGCCGGTGCAGGGCCTGCACCATCGCGGAGAGGATGCTCCACACGGTCGGCAGCAGCAGGTACGTGACGATCGCCAGCGGGGTGTTCAGCAGCAGCAGGCCGAAGCCCGCGCCCATCAGCACGTTCGCCACCTGGAACACGGCCGCGTGCGGCAGCAGCTGCCAGTCGAGGTTCCACTCGCCCGCGCCGCCGGTGGCCGCGGCGAGCAGCGTGCCGACGGCGGCGACGGCCAGGCTGACCCCGACCGAGGCCAGCGCCGCCAGCACCACCGCGACGAGCTTGGCGAGCACCACCCGTTCCCGGCGTGGGACCAGGGCGAACGTGGTCAGCGCCGTGCGCTGGGACCACTCCGCGCAGATGGAGAGGATGCCGAGCACCGGCAGGAGCAGCCCGACCGGCAGCAGCGACGGGACGAAGAACGCGGTGAACGTCTGCTCGGCGTCGTCGAGGACGAACAGCTGCACGGTGACGATGGCGGCGGCGATCAGCCCGATGGTGGCCAGCAGCCAGCGTCCGGCCCGGGTGTCGGCGAGCTTGCGCAGCTCCACCCCGGTCAGCCGGGCCAGGGACGGCCCGGCGGCCACCGGGCGGCGGCTGGTGACGGCGGGTGCGGTGGTGGTGGTCATTTCACGGCTTCCTTCGTCGACGCGCCGGCGGTGAGGGTGAGGAAGAGCTGTTCGAGGCCGCCGCTGCCGGCGGGACGCAGCTCGGTGAGGACCAGTCCGGCGTCGGCGGCGACCTGCCCCACGGCGCCGGGTTCGGCCCGGACCAGGAAGCCGCCGTCGGTCCCGGCGGTGGCGTTCAGGCCGGCCCGGTCCAGGGTCAGCCGCAGGGCGTGCGGGTCGCGGCCGCGGACCAGGGTGCCGGCACCGGCCAGCAGCTCGTCCTTGCCGCCGGCGGCCACCACCCGGCCGCCGCCGATCACCACGACCCGGTCGGCGACCGCCTCCACCTCGCGCAGCAGGTGGGAGGAGAGCAGCACGGTGCCGCCCCGGTCGGCGAAGTCGCGCAGCAGGCCGCGCATCCAGAAGATGCCCTCCGGGTCGAGGCCGTTGGCCGGCTCGTCCAGGATCAGCACCCGGGGGTCGCCCAGCAGCGCCAGCGCCAGGCCGAGCCGCTGCCGCATCCCGAGCGAGTACGCCCCGACCCGCCGCTTCGCCGCCGTGGCGTTCAGCCCGACCAGGTCGAGCACCGCGCCCACCCGCCCACGCTCCACGCCCATCGTCCGGGCGGCCAGGGTCAGCGCCTCCCGGCCGGTGCGCCCGGCGTGCTGCGCCGAGGCGTCCAGCAGCACCCCGATCTCCCGGCCGGGGTTGGGCAGCTCCCGGTAGCGGCGGCCGGTGACGGTGGCGCCGCCGGAGGTCGGCGGGGTGAGCCCGCAGATCATCCGCATGGTGGTGGACTTGCCGGCGCCGTTCGGGCCGAGGAACCCGGTCACCGTCCCCGGTTCGCAGTGGAACGAGACGTCGTCGACGGCGACGTGCGGGCCGTACCGTTTGGTGAGGTGTTCGACCGTGATCATGGCGTCGAGCCTGCCCGTGCCACCCGGCCCCGCGCTGCGGCCGGCGGTCGAGAGCCGCTCATACCTCGGTCTACCGGCAGACCTCGACTTTGGTAGGTGTCGGCGCGGCGGGGCGGCTTCCTAGCATGGACCGGTGAGCAGCGCCGTCGTCGTACCCGAACATCCCTGGCTGCTGCCGGGGTCCCTCGCCCCCGCCTCCCGGGTGGCCCGCCGGACGCCCCGGGACTGGCTGGTCGACGGCCTGCTCTTCCTGCTCTCCCTGGCCTGGGCGGTGCTCGCCTTCGGCGACTCGCTCGGGCCGGAGCCGGAGATGGCCCTCAACGCCGGACCGTCCTGGCTCAACGAGGTCGACCTGGTGCTCGGCGTGTGGGCCTCCACCGCCCTGTGGCTGCGCCGGCGCTGGCCGGTCGGGCTGGCCGTGCTCACCCTGCCGCTGATCCTCTTCTCGGTCAGCGCGTCGGTGGCCCTGGTGGTCATCCTCTTCACGGTGCTGGTGCACCGCCCGTTGCCGGTGGCGGCGGCGTTGACCGCCGTGCACCTGCTGAGCAGCCCGGTGTTCCTCGCGGTCCGCCCCGATCCGACGATGCCGTACTGGGCCTCGGTGGCGTTCACGGTGCTGGTGATCGGCGTCATCGTGGCCTGGGCGCTCTTCGTCCGGGCCCGCCGTCAGTTGGTGGTGTCGCTGCGCGAGCGCGCGGACCGGGCCGAGGCCGAGCAGCAGCTGCGGGTCGCCCAGGCCCGGCAGCTCGAACGCACCCGCATCGCCCGGGAGATGCACGACGTGCTGGCGCACCGGATCTCCCTGCTCAGCCTGCACGCCGGGGCGCTGGAGTTCCGTCCCGACGCGCCTGCGGAAGAGGTCGCGAAGGCGGCCGGGGTGATCCGGGCCAGCGCGCACGCCGCCCTGCAGGACCTGCGCGAGGTGATCGGGGTGCTGCGCGCCGAGCCCGGCGGCGCCGAGACGGCCACCCCGGAACGCCCGCAGCCCACCCTCGGCGATGTGCCGGGGCTGGTCGCGGAGTCCCGGGCCGCCGGGGTGCGGGTCGGCGTGGTGGACGCGGTCGCCGACGCGGCGGCCGTGCCTCCGGCGGTCGGGCGCAGCGCGTACCGGATCGTGCAGGAGGGGCTGACCAACGCCCGCAAGCACGCGCCGGGGGCGCTGGTGTCGGTCCAGCTCGCCGGTCGCCCCGGCGACGGCCTCGCCGTCGAGATCCGCAACCCGTGGCCGGTCGGCGAGCCGCCCGTCCCGGCGATCCCGGGCACCGGCACCGGCCTGGTCGGCGTCGCCGAGCGGGTCAGCCTCGCCGGTGGCCGGCTGGAGCACGGGCGGGACGCCGCCGGCGACTTCCGGCTCGCCGCCTGGCTGCCCTGGCCGGCGTCGTGAGCGCGGGGGAGCGGGCGCCGGTCCGGGTGCTGATCGTGGACGACGACGCGCTGGTCCGGGCCGGACTGTCGATGATCCTCGGCGGGGTGCCCGACGTGCGGGTGGTCGGCGAGGCCGCCGACGGCGCGGAGGTGCCGGCCGCCGTCGAGGCGTACGCGCCGGACGTGGTGCTGATGGACATCCGGATGCCCCGGGTCGACGGGCTGACCGCCACCGAGGCGCTGCGCGCGGGGCCCCACCCGCCCGAGGTGCTGGTGCTGACGACGTTCGACGCCGACGAGCAGGTGCTGCGGGCGCTGCGCGCCGGGGCGGGCGGCTTCCTGCTCAAGGACACCCCGCCCGCCGAGATCGTCCGGGCGGTGCGCCGGGTGGCAGCGGGGGAGGCGACCCTCTCCCCGGCGGTGACCCGCAAGCTGATCACGCACGTGACCGCCGTCGCCCCGCCGTCCGGGCCGGATCCGCGTCGGCTGCGGGCGCTGCGGCTGCTCGACGGGCTCACCGGGCGGGAACGGGAGGTCGCGCTCGCGCTCGGGCAGGGCCGCAGCAACGCGGAGATCTCGGCGGAGCTGTTCATGAGCGTGGCGACGGTGAAGGCGTACGTGTCCCGGCTGCTGACCAAGTTGGAGCTGAACAACCGGGTCCAGGTGGCGCTGCTGGTGCACGACGCGGGCCTGGTCTGAGCCGCCGGACCGAGGCCCAGCAGATACACTCATTCTTGGTTGTATCACCGATGAGAGTATCGAGGGTGGAAGCGTGGACGGATTCGTCGGACGCACCCGTGAGCTGGCGGCCCTGGACGGCATGCTGCGCAAGGTGGTTCGTGGTGGCCGGGCGGGGCGGCCCGGCCGAGCGCTGCTCATGCGGGGACGACGGAGGGTCGGCAAGTCGCGCCTGGTCGAGGAGTTCGTCGACCGGGCTCAGGTGCCACACCTCTTCTTCACTGCTTCGGCGCAGCCCACGGTCGCCGCCGACCTCGACCTGTTCGTCGAGGCCGCGGCCGCGTCGACGCTTCCGGGCGCCGCACTCTTCACGGCCCAGCGGCCGGCGACCTGGGACGCCGCCCTCACTCTGCTCGCCGCCGCGTTGCCGACCGACCGGCCGAGCGTGGTCATCCTCGACGAGATGCCCTACCTGATCGCCACCGACCCCGGCTTCGAGGGCACGCTCCAGAAGGTGTTCGACCGCGAACTGTCCCGGCGGCCGGTGCTGCTGGTCTGCGTCGGTTCCGACCTGGCCATGATGGAGGCGCTGAACGACTACGGGCGGCCGTTCCACCAGCGCGCCACGGAGATGGTCGTCCCGCCGCTGAGCCCGACGGACGTCCGCGACATGCTCGACCTTTCGGCGGCAGACGCCTTCGACGCCTACCTGGTCTCAGGCGGCCTGCCACTGATCCTCGACGAGTGGCCCGCCGGCGCGTCCTTGGACGACTACCTGCACGAGGCGGTCACCGACCCGACGTCGGCGCTCCTGATCAGCGCGGAGCGGGCGCTGGCCGCGGAGTTCCCCGCCCAGACGCAGGCGGGTCTGGTGCTCCGGGCGATCGGTTCCGGTGAACGCACCTTCTCCCTCATCGCCCGTGCCGCCGGCGACCTGCCCCAGGCGTCGCTCAGCCGCGCGCTGCGCCTGCTGACCGACAAGCGCCTCGTCGATGTCGCGACACCGCTGTCCACCCGACCGTCGCGGGAGACGCGCTACGCCGTCGCCGACCCGTACCTCCGCTTCTGGCTGTCCTTCCTGGGACCCCACCTGCCCGAGATCGAGCGTGGTCGGGGTGACCTGACCCTCGACCGGATCAGGGTGTCGTGGACGTCCTGGCGGGGCCGGGCAGTCGAGCCCGTCGTGCGGGAGAGCCTGCGCCGACTGTCGTACGGATGGTTGCCGGATGGGACCACGGTGGTGGGCGCCTACTGGACCCGTAACAATGATCCGGAGATCGACCTGGTCGGTGCCGATCGTGCACCGGTCGCTCGTCGGCTCACCTTCGTGGGGTCGGTGAAGTGGCTGGAGCAGCGCCCCTTCGATGCCCATGACCTCGGTCGACTGCTCGCCCACCGGGCCCGGATGCCGGGCGCCGACGAGCAGGTCGAGCCGATTGCGGTGTCGCGTTCCGGAGCGACGGTGGACGGGGTGCGGGTGCTGTCCCCCGACGACCTTCTCACCGCCTGGCGCGATTGAACCTCTGCCCGCTGTGGGCCGTACCACTGGCCGAGGATGCGCTGCGGCGGACAGCCGCAGTCGCTGGCGAGCTGCGGGAGGCCTGCCGTGCGAGTTGGTGAGCAGTCGACGGACCCCATCGATCTGATCCTGGGCGAGGTGCCGGTGCCGGCGCCGCTGACGCCGGAGGACGTCCGGCTCGCGGTGCGGGCGGTGGTCGTGCACGCCGCCGAGGAGTGGCCCAACGGGCCGCTGTGCCGCAACGACGGCGCGTCGTACCCCTGCCGGCTGCACCGCTGGGGCCGGCGGGTGCTGGAGAACCACGGGCTCAACGAGCGTCAGATCGAGGCCCTGATCCGGCACGGGAACCCGTTCGTGCACGTGCCGTTCCCCTTCACCTACGGCAGCCCGGCCCAGGGCCGGCCGGCCACCGCCCCACCGGCCCGGCAGGCGCCGGGCTATCCGGCGCGCAGCCAGGCCGGGTCAGCCGGTTACCCGGCGCGGAGCCAGACCGGCCGGGGGGCCGCACCGGGGATGCGGCCCGCCCTCCGGCCCGGTGGGCCCGGCCGGCCGGTGGCACCCCCCGCCACCGCGCCGCGCTGGCCCCGGGCGAGCTGAGCGGAGGTACGACCGCCGGCGTCGCCCGGGCGTCACGATGCCGGCCCGGACCGGGTTGGACCCCGTTCCGGGCCGGCATCGACACCTGGCGCGACGCTCAGTCCGCGGCGCCGACCCCGCAGTCCGGGGCCGACCAGCTCGTCGTGTCGCGGGTGCGGTCGCGGTCGTTCTCCCGCCGTGAGTCGACGTGCACGTGGCTGTCGTGGTTGGTGTATCCCGGGCCGAAGATCCCGCTGAACCCGTGGTTGCGTGCCGCCCGGGCGACGTCGCACAGCTTGCGCGACCGGGAGACCAGGTCGGCGGCGTTGCCGTAGAGGTGCTGGCTGTCGGAGGCGCCACCCACCTGGCGGTTGCAGGCGATGTCACGGAAGCCGCTGGTCACGTTGAGCGGCCGGTCGCCGAGGCTGCGGCGCAGCGCCTCCAGCTTCCACATGGTGCGCAGCGCGTTGGTCCGGGTCTCTCCGGCCGGCAGCGGGCCCCCCGTCCATCCGCCCTGGCCGCAGCCGTCGTCCAGTTCGGTGTAGCTGAAGTGGGCGGGGGTGCAGTCGTCGTCCTGCAACTGGTAGAGCTTGGCGAAGGTCTGCCGGCCGGCGATGCCGTCGCTGCGCAGCCCGTACGCGCTCTGGAACCGGCGCACCGCGGCGGCGGTCTCGGGGCCGTAGCGGCCGTCGATCCGGACGATCCCGCCGCTGCCGGCCCACCCGGCGACCCGGATCTGCAGTTGGCGGACGTCCTCGCCCGAGCGCCCCGGCGCGAGGGTGCGCTGCCAGGTGTAGCAGCCGTCGGCGTGGGCCGCCGGCGCGGCGACCACCACGGCGATCGCGGCCCCGGGCAGCGCCAGGGCACACGCGACGAGGGCCCGTTTCAGGGTGTGTAGGTGCACAGGTGTCCTCCCGTTAGGAGAGCGATGGGGTGACGACCGGGACATCGACCGGGACGTCCCGCGCTTTCCACCCTGACAGCTCTTCTGCCGGTTCGAGGCAGTTGATGAGAATTGTTCTCACGATTGCTGGTAGCTGGGCATTCCCTGGGAATTGCGGTGAATTGCGAAACGGCCGAATGGGCCGACGGATCGCGATCCGGAACAGCGGCCACGACACGGCGACCAGCACCCGAAAACACCCGTCCGGTCACCCGGGGTGACTGCCGTCCCGTGACCGGCGACCGGTAACGTCGGTCCCGGGACGGGGGAGGTGGACGTGGCACGTGGTGGCGTCTTCTGCGTCGAGGGTCAGTGGCACCGGGACCTGCACGAGCGCGGCTCGGTCCTGCCCACCCTGGAACTGCTGGAACGGCTCGGCAAGATCCGCTTCATTCACAAGGACGCCGCCACCCGCGACGAGCTCTTCTACTTCGTCGACCGTTGGCTGCTCAAGCAGTACGCCGACTACCGGGTCGGCTTCTTCGCCATGCACGGGGAACCGAGCCGGCTCTGCCTCACCGACTGGGACTCGGTGGCCCTCACCGACGTCGCCGAACGGATGGCCGGGCGGTGCGAGGGGCGGCGGCTCTACTTCGGCAGCTGCTCGGTCCTGCGCGCCTCCGACGCCACCCTGCGCGACTTCCTCGACACCACCGGAGCGGCGCTGGTCTGCGGCTTCACCCGGGAGGTCGACTGGGTGGAGTCGGCCGCCTTCGAGACGGTGCTGCTCGACGTGCTCGCCAACGGCCAGCGGCACAACGCCGCCGAGCTGCGGATGGGCTCGGCGCACTGGGCGCCGCTGGCGGCGTACCTCGGGTTCCGGGTGATCTACGCCAACGGCCGGGCCTGGCGGCCGACCGTGCGACCCCGGGTGCCCACCCAGACCGCGCCGGGCCGGGTGGCCGGCCGGGCCCGCTGAACATCCGGGGCACCCGACCTCCGGGCGCCGGGCGGAGGGTGGGGCGACCCGGGCCGGCACGACGGTGGCCTGGTAGAACCGAGGGATGGCACGCACCGTCGCGAGCAACACCCGGGTCGACCGGGACGCCCTGACCGAGTTCCTCCGCCCCCGGCACCGGGTCGTGCTGATGACCACCCGGTCCGACGGCCGGCCGCAGTCCTCCCCGGTCTCCTGCGGGGTGGACGCCGAGGGCCGGCTGGTGATCTCCACCTACCCGGAGCGGGCCAAGGTGCGCAACATCCGGCGTGACCCGCGGGTCTCGGCCTGCGTCCTCTCCGACGACTGGGACGGCCCCTGGGTGCAGGTCGACGGCACCGCCGAGGTGCTCGACCTGCCGGAGGCGCTGGAGCCGCTGGTGGAGTACTTCCGCAGCATCTCCGGCGAGCACCCGGACTGGGACGAGTACCGCGCAGCCATGGTGAAGCAGGGCAAATCGCTGATCCGGGTCACCATCGACAGCTGGGGGCCGGTCGCCACCGGCGGCTTCCCGGCCCGCCTCGCCGACTGACCCGGCCGCTCAGTACGCGGCGGTGAAGCGCATGTTCTCGAAGCGCGGATTCTCGATCTCGTCGACGATCGCCACGGCTAGGTCCTCGTAGGTCAGCACCGAGCGCCCCTGCTCGTCCAGCACCGGGTGCTCGGTGCCGGTGCGGTAGCGGCCGGTCCGCTCACCCGGGTGGAACTCCAGCGGCGGTGGGGAGACGTACGTCCAGGTCACCCCGTCGGCCGAGGAGCGGTACCAGGCCAGCGCGTCGGCCTGGCCCAGCGCCGCGTCCCGGTACTCCTCAGGGAAGTCCGGCTCGTCCAGCAGCGGGGTGTCCCTCGCCGTCAGCAGGGTCGCCCCGCCGCCGACGTGGATGACCCGGGGCGGGTTCGGCACGTCGCGCAGGACGGTGACCATGTTCTGCGCCGCGTCCCGCCAGAGCGCCCGCTCGCCGCCGCCGACCGCCACCACGATCACGTCGGCCTCGCCGGCGAGGTCCCGGACGTTCTGCGCCGAGGTGGCGTCCCCGGTCACCAGGTGCACCCCGGCGGGCAGCCAGGTGACCGCCTCCGGGCGGCGGACCGCCGCCGTGACCCGGTGCCCGCGCGCCACCGCCTCGGCGACGATCCGCGAGCCCGCGGTGCCGCCGGCGCCGTACACGACGATGGTGCTCATACCGGCACCCCGCTGTGCGGCCTGCCCGCCACCGCGCGGAGCCTGACGATTCGCTCGCTCATGCCGTCCAGGCTATGGACCGACCCGCCCGCCCGTCGGCGGAACGGCTCACTCGACCAGGGCGGAGTAGACCAGCTGGCGCAGCTGCGAGCGCAGCGGATAGGTGCTCGACGGCATCAGCTGGGTGAAGAGCAGCGCGGTGACCTCCTCGGCCGGGTCGACCCAGAACGCGGTGCTGGCCAGCCCGCCCCAGTAGTACTCGCCGACGCTGCTCGGCACCCGCGCCGGCACCGGATCCTCGACCACCGCGAAGCCCAGTCCGAAGCCGATGCCGTCCAGCACCGTCTCGGCGAACCCCTCCGGCTCGAACGACGCCAGGTCGCCGCCGCCGGGCAGGTGGTTACGGGTCATGTAACGCACCGTGCGGGGGGCGAGCAGGCGTACGCCGTCCAGTTCGCCGCCGCGCAGCAGCAGCTGGGTGAACCGGTGGTAGTCGGCGGCCGTGGAGACCAACCCGCCGCCGCCGGAGAAGCACTCCGGGCGGGTCAGCGCGAACGCGCCGATCTTGTCGACCCGGACCGCCTGCCCGGTGGCCGGGTGCGGGGTGTAGAGCGCGGCGAGCCGTTTGGCGTTCGGCTCGTCGACCCAGAACCGGGTGTCGGTCATGCCCAGCGGGGTGAGGATCCGTTCGGTGAAGAACTCCTCCAGGCTCTGCCCGGAGACCACCTCGACCAGCCGGCCCAGCACGTCGGTGGAGACGCCGTAGTTCCAACCGCTGCCCGGCTGGAACATCAGCGGCAGCTTCGCCATCCCGGCGGTGGCCCCGGCGAGGTCGAGCCCGGGCGGTACGCCCAGGTCGTACCCGGCGGCCCGGTAGAGGGCGTCGACCACCGAGGTCTGCGCGAAGCCGTACGTCAGGCCGGAGGTGTGGGTGAGCAGGTGCCAGACCCGGATCGGCTCGATCGCCGGCACGGTGTACGCCTTGAGCGCCGATCCCTTGTCGAAGACCCGCACGTCGGCGAACTCCGGCAGCCAGCGGCTGATCGGGTCGTTCAGCTCGAACCGGCCCTCCTCCCACAGCATCATCGCCGCGACGGAGGTGATCGGCTTGGTCATCGAGTAGATCCGCCAGACGGTGTCCTGCTCCACCGGCGTGCCCGCCTCGACGTCGCGCAGCCCGTACGTCGAGGAGTGCGCCACCTCCCCGCGCCGGGTCACCACGATCTGCCAGCCGGCGAGCCGGCCGTCGTCGACGTAGCGGCCGAAGTGTTCGTCGATCCGCGCGAGCCGCGCGGGGTCGAAGCCGATCTGGTCCGGGTCGATGCTGCGTGCCACGCTCACGTCCGCGAACCTACTAGCCGGTACGGCGGCGGCGGAAGAGCGGGAGCCCACTGTCGGAGCCCCTGGTTAGTGTGGTCCGATGCCGCAGACGACCGAGGACGCGACGTTCCGCGACGACGACTGGTACGCCGAGGAGCTGGTCGACCGGCACTTCGTCCGCTGCACGTTCCAGCGGGTCGACCTCACCGAGGCGGTCAGCCGGGGCGCCTCGTTCACCGAGTGCCACTTCGGCAACGTGGCGTTCAACGCCTCCCGGCACGTCGACTCCGCCTTCACCCGGTGCGCGTTCCGCCGGTGCAACCTCTTCGAGGCGGAGTTCGTCGGCTGCAAGCTGGTCGGCAGCACCTTCGCGGAGTGCGACCTGCGTCCGCTGCGGGTCGAGGGCGGGGACTGGTCGTTCGTCGCGCTGACCGGTGCCGACCTGCGTGGGGTGACGCTCACCGACGTACGGATGCGGGAGACCGACCTGACCGGGGCCGACCTGACCGGGGCGACGGTGACCGGCGTCGACTTCTCCGGCGCGCAGCTGCACGCGGCCCGGCTCACCCGCGCCGACCTGCGCGGCAGCGACCTGACCGCGCTGGACCCCACGGCGGTCGAGCGGGCCGGGGCGGTGATCGACGCGGAGCAGGCGATCGTGCTGGCGCAGGCGCTGGGCTTCGAGATCCGCTGACGCCGGACCGCCCCGCGCCCGTATCGTGCGATTCATGGCGGTACGAGCGGACTCTCGGGACCGGCGGCTGCGCCGGCTCAACGTGGCGGTCGGGCTGTTGCTGGCCGCCGAGGGAATCGTGATGTGGGCGGCGAGCAACGACCTCGCGCTGCCGGTGACCGCCTCCTACCTCACCGCCGATCCGGTGACCCTGCGCGACGGCACCCTCCCCGAGACGGTCGTCCGGCTGGCGATCGGCCCGACGGTGGCGGTCTTCCTGCTGCTCGCCGCCGTCGACCATCTCGTGGTGGCCGCGCCCGGCGTGCACCGCTGGTACGCCCGCACGCTGGACCGGCGGGCCAACTACGCCCGGTGGATCGAGTACTCGGTCAGCGCGTCCATCATGATCGTCCTGATCGGACTCTTCGTCGGCATCCGCGACCTCGCGGCGGTGATCGGGATCTTCGCGGCCAACACCGCGATGATCCTCTTCGGTCTGCTGATGGAACGCCAGCAGAAGCCGGGCGCGGGGGACTGGAGCGCGTTCTGGTTCGGCTCGCTGGTCGGCCTCGCGCCCTGGGTGGCGATCGGGGTCTACATCGCCCAGCCGCCGCAGGTGCCCACCTTCGTGTACGCGATCACGCTGGTGCAGCTCGTGCTCTTCGCGGGCTTCGCGGTCAACATGGCCCTCCAGTACCGCCAGGTGGGCCGATGGCGTGAGTACCGGTTCGGAGAGGTGGTCTACATCCTGCTCAGCCTGGGGGCGAAGTCCGCCCTGGCCTTGCTGATCTTTGCCAACGTGCTGCGGACCTGAGCCGCGACGACGCCTCGCCGCGACCCACGGCGGCCCACCCGCACGGTGACCGCGCGGACACCAGGGGGTTAGGATCCCTACTCGGCTGAGCGGGTCGATCCCAGCGTCGTTAGGACAGTTTTCGTTACGGCCGTTTGGTAACGAAGTGGAAACGCTGACGGGCCTGCCTATGGCGTAACCGGTCGTACGGATGAAAACGTGACGGGGCTCACGCCGCGTAGGTGATCACGATCGGGCCCGGTGGAGCGGACGCGCGGCTATGGGCGGAGCTGCGGTGTGGGGAACGGAGAAACGGTGACGGACGACCAGGTGCGACGGATCGGTCCGGGTCCGACCGGCGGAACGACCTCCCGGATGGCCCGCCACCGCCAGCGGTACCGTCGACGTTGGATGATCCAGTCGCTGACCGCGCTGGCCTGCCTGCTCACACTCGTGGCGTACCTGAACTTCGAGACCGATCCGGAGCTGCCCGCGACCGGCGGCGACTTCTCCCCCGGCGTGCCCACGGTGGCCGGCCGTCCCACCGGCCTGCCCGGCGTGATCACCGACACCGGCGTCGCCTCGCCGGGACTGCAGCCCCGGCAGCGCCCGCCGTCGCCGACCCCCTCCCCGTCCACCACCCCGACGCCGGCCCCGGAGCCGGAGCCGGTCACCCCGGTGCTGACCGTCGCCGAGGCCGAGGTGCCGGCCGTGGTGGACCTGACCGGCCTCGGCACCCGCGACTGGGTGCACTGGGGGCTGATCGGCCCCGACCGGACGGTCCGCAAGCGCGACGGCTCGGGGGAGATCCGCGACGAGGGCGGCCGGGGGCAGCGCGGCACGTACGACACCAACCCGGAGGGGTTCAGCTGGCGCGACGGCACGCCCGTCGGATCCGCCGACGCCACGTCGACCGGCACGTACGCCTGCGGCGTCGGCAACGGGTTCGCCCTGAGCGTGGCCGGCAGCGGCGAACTGCGCACCGTCCACCTCTTCGCCGGGCTCTGGATGTCCCGGGGTCGGCTCGACGTGCGGCTCTCCACCGGCGGCCCGACCCGGACGCTGCGCCTGGAGGACCCGCACACCAACCACACCGCCCAGTGGGTCATCCGGTTCCGGGTGCCCCGGGGACAGAAACTGCTGGTGTCGTGGACCACCGAGCAGACCTTCAACGGCTGCGGCAACGTCGGCATCCAGGCGGTCGCGCTGCGCTGAGCCGGTCCCCGGTGGTGGCCCTCACCCGGGCGGGGGAGCAGCGCCCCTCCGGCACGGGAACCCCGGCGCGTCGATCGGCGACAGCCTGGACGGCATGACGACCCTGCTGTCCACCGTGCACCGTCGCCCGCTGCTGCCGTACGCCGTCGGGGCGTGGGCCCTGGGTTACGGCGCCCTGCGCCTCGCCTGGGCGGTGAGCGGCCCGCCGGACTTCCCGCCGCTCGGCGTCGACCTGGTGGTCTTCCACGGGTGGCCGGCGGTGGCGCTCTGTGTCGCCGCCGGGCTGGTGGCCGTGGGGCTGGCCCGGGCCCACCGCTGGCGTCCGGCGTTGGCCGTCGCCGGCTGGGCGGTCTGCGCGGCGCTGGTGGCCGCCTGCGCCCTGCTGCTGCTCGACGTGGTGGGGCTGCTGATCCTCCAGCCGTTCGCGCCGTCGACCGCCGGTGCGATGGCCAGCCGGGTGGGCGCGCTCATCGGCGCGGTGCTGCTGCACGTGGCGCTGTTGGAGCACCGCCGCCGGTACCGGGGGGACTGTGCGGGGTGCGGGCGGACCGGGCCGGTGACCGGGCGGCCGGTGGGGGTGCCGGGCCGGGCACGGATCGCCGCCTGGGTCGCGGTGGCCGGTTGCCTGGTGCGGCTGGCCGCGCAGGTGGCGGTGGGCTTCGACGACGTGCCGCTGGCCCAGGGGGCCTCGATGGTCGCCTTCGAGGTGGGCTTCCTGCTCGCCGGGGTGCTGCTGCCGTTGGCGCTGGTGCATTCCTGGGGGCGGATCTGGCCGGGCTGGGTGCCGCTGCTGGCCGGCCGGCGGGTCCCCCGCCTGCTGCTGCTCGTGCCGGCCGCCGTCTTCTCGGTCGGCCTGGTCGGCTACTTCGGCGTCGGACTCGGCCAGCTCGCCGTGCAGACGGTCACCGGCACGTTCGACGGCGGGGGGCGTTACCCGCCGGCCTTCTTCTGGGCCGCCGAGCTGGGCTACTGGGTGTGGGGTTGGGGCCTGGGGATCGCCGCCCTCGACCACCACCGGCGGACCCGGCGGCGGTGCCCACGCTGCGGACGGTGACGGGACCCCGCGCGGGCGGGGCCCCGGTACCGCTCAGCACACGATCGGCTTCACCCAGGAGCACTCCCGGCCCTCCGGGACCCGGGGCGTCTGCGGCGCCGTCGGCGGCGCCACCCGCGCGGTGGTCACGCTCTTCTCGGTGTACGACGCCAGCGCGATGGCGATCTGGTCCTCCAGCCCCTTCACCGACGGGGCGAGGTAGTTGTTGAGCACCACGGAGAAGGCGAGCAGCCGGCCGTCGGCGTCGGTGACGTAACCGGAGAGGCTGGACACCCCGGTGAGGCTGCCGGTCTTGGCGTGCACGTTGCCGGCGGCCGGGGTGCCGCGCATCCGGCTGCGCAGCGTGCCGCCGACGAAGCGCTCGGCGTTGCCGGCGACCGGCAGGCTGGCGTACCAGGTGTCGAACCACGGCTCCTGCCGGACGGCGGTGAGCAGCGCGACGAACTCGGCCGGCGGGATCATGTTGCGCCGGGAGAGCCCGGAGCCGTCGCGCTGGCGCAGCGTGCCGGTGTCCATGCCGGTGTCGGCGACGTACTCGCTGATCGCGGTGAGCCCGGCCGACCAGGTGCCGGTGCCGGAGATGACCCGGCCGACCTCCTTGGTCAGCACCTCGGCGTGCCCGTTGTTGGAGAGCTTGAGGAACGGCACCAGCAGCTCGGCGAGGGTCATCGAGTCGTGCCGGGCGACGGCGGTCGCGTCCTGCGGGGTGGGCCGGCCGAGCACGGTGCGCCCGATCACCCGTACGCCGTGCCGGCGCAGCGCCGCGCGGAACACGTCGGCGGCGTACCCGGTGGGCTCCCAGACGGTCGTCCAGTCGCTCTCCGGCTCGTCACCGAGGGCGATCCGGCCGGTGACCACCACGGTGTTGGTGCCGTGCTCCCGCTCGAAGGAGATCGTGGTGTCCCCGTCGGCGACCGTCTCGGCCCGGTTGTCGATCCGCAGCCAGCCGTTGGGCGGGGTCATGGTGACCACCGGGGGAGCGCCGGGGGTGTCGGCCGGGGCGGCGTGCACGATCACGGTGCCGGCGTCGTAGTCGGTGTCCGGCGCGACGGTCAGCGCGGAGACCTGCGCGGCGTAGTAGTACGGCTGGTCGTCCCAGGCCCAGTCCGGGCCGAGTCGGGTGCGGTCGTAGCGGGTGTCGTCGGCGACCAGGTTGCCCGTCACCACCCGTACGCCGTCCGCCGCCACCTGGGCGGCGAGCGCGTCGTAGTCCGCGGCGAGCATCGTGGGGTCGCCGCCGCCGCGCAGGTACAGATCGCCGGAGAGCAGGCCGGCACGGCGCTGCCCGGCGGCGCGTACGTCGGTGGTGAAGCGGTGCCCCGGGCCGAGCAACTCCATCGCGGCGGTGGAGGTGAGCAGCTTGGTGTTGGAGGCGGGCACCAGCCGGCGGTCGCCGTTGCGGTCGTACAGGGTCCGGCCGGTGGCGGTGTCCACCACGACCACTGCGGCCTGCGCGTCGGTCAGCCGGGCGTCGGCGAGGATCGCGTCGATGGTGGCGTGCAGTCGGGTCGCCGCGGGGGTGGGTGACTCGGCGGTGGCGGGGAGCGCGCCGGCGGCGGCCACGGTGGCGGCGAGCGTCGCGAGCGCCAGGCTCCGGAGGAAGAGACGACGATGCATGCGCTGACGCTGTCATGGAGATTTCCGCCGGACAAGCCTCCAATGCGAAGGTTTTCTTCAAATAGGGGTTGCCCGTCGGTGGCGCCGCTCAGGCGGCGCGCGGCCCGGCCTCCGGTCGGCGCGGCCCGGGGCCGGTCGGTTCCTCCGGCTCGCCCCGGTAGCGCGGGTTGCGTTTGGTGACCAGTGGGGCGACCAGCGCGGCCAGAGCCCCGCCCAGCAGCGGGAAGACGACGAAGAGCCAGAGTTGACGCAGTGCCTCGCCACCCTCGAAGAGGGCCGGACCGAAGGACCGGGCCGGGTTGACCGAGGTGCCGTCCAGCGTGACGCCGACCAGGTGCGCCGCGGCCAGCGCCAGACCGATCGCCAGCCCGGCGATACCGGCGTTCTCGGCCCGGCTCGTCACCACCAGCACCACCAGGACGAAGAGGAACGTCAGCACCGTCTCCAGCACCGCCGCGCCACCGGCGTTGATGTGCTTGCCGTACCCGTTGCTGCCCAACGCGCCCGTCTGGTCGACCACGTCGCCCCAGCGCACCAGCGCCCAGATCACGAAGCTCGCCACGGTGGCGCCGATGAACTGCGCGATCCAGTACGCGACCGCCCCGAGCAGGGAGATCTTGCCGGAAAGCAGCACGCCGAGCGTCACCGCCGGGTTGACGTGGCTGCCGGAGAGCGGACCGATCGTGTAGACCAGCGCCAGCATCACGAACCCGAAGGCGAGCGCCACCACCACGACGCCCCCCTCCACCCGGGCGGCGACGGCGCTGCCCACGCCGAAGAAGACCAACAGCAGCGTGCCGAGGAACTCAGCGACGTACCGCCTCACGTCGTCCATGGCGCCAGCGTATGGACGATCAGGGCGCTGAGGAGCGGAAACCCGGGATCACCGGTCCCGCTCCCACCGATCGCGCTCTATTTGACGGACGGCCGCGCAGCGGGCACGGTGGTCGTAGGGGGACCGTGGAGTGTGCCCCGATTCGCCGGGCGACGGCCGTTCTCCGCCGTCGGATGCGCGCCCGTCTGCCGTGGCGCGGTGCCCGATCCCCGACCTTCCGAGGGAGTTCCGTCATGCTCACCATGACCGACAACGCCGTGCTCGTGATCCGCGACCTCGCCGCCCAGCAGGACGTGTTGCAGGACGGCGGGCTGCGCATCGCGGCCGACACCGAGGCCGGCTCGCTCACCGTCGAGCTGGTGTCCCAGCCGGCACAGGGCGACCAGGTGGTCGACAACCAGGGCGCCCGGATCTTCCTCGACTCCGACGCCGCCGAGCTGCTCAACGACACCTCCGTCGACGCCAGCGTCGACGACGAGGGCGTCGTGCAGTTCGGCTTCACCGAGAAGGAGTGACTCACCCGGCCCGGCGGGTCTCGCCACCCCGGTACGGCCGGCCGGGCCGCCCACGCTCCTCGTCGCCGCCCCACCGGCCGGCCGGGCGGGTCAGCGCGGCGAGCACGTACGCCAGGTGGTGCGAGGTGCTCCACGCCGTCCAGTTCGCCGGCGAGCCCGCCCCCGCCACCCGCCGGGCCCGGCGCAGCAGCTCGTGGTCGCCCCAGGAGAAGCCGGCGCCCGTCGCCGGCCAGTGCGGGGCGGTCACCAGCGTGCGACACAGGTCGGCGAAGCGTTCGTCCCCCCGGCCGCCCCGGCGGGACCACCGGTAGACCCACCACGCCCCCTCCGTCGTGTACCGGACGGTGGGGACCCGGTCGCCGGGCACCTCGCCACCGGGCGCCGCCGGGGCGACACCGTAGTCGCCGTAGGAGACCCCGAGGTCGGCCAGCCGCTCCCAGAGCAGCCAGTCCCAGCGGTCGAGGCGTACCGGCTCGTCGGTGGGGAGCCGGTGCACCGTGGGCGGCATGCCGCCGGCCGCCACCGTCATCGACCGCCAGGCGTGCCGGCGGGACCACTCCACCAGCCGCCGCACCCGGGGCTCGGTCACCCGCAGGTCGGCCGGACAGCAGACGTCCCCGGCGTCGACGAGCAGGTCGCACTGCTCCGGCACCAGCCGGGCGTACCGCCAGATCCGCTCCACCGCGGTGGTGGCGTCGGGCCCGGCCCGGTCCCGACCGGCCCGCAGCCGGACCACCGCGCGCCGGGTGTACGCCTGCGCCGTCACCCCGTGCGCCACCAGCCGCCGGTCGCTCTCCGCGAGCCCGACCACCGGCACCACCGGCACGCCCCAGCGGACCAGTTCCGTCTCCGGGGTGTCGGGCAGCGCGGAGACGTCGACCGCGGGGACGAGCCCGGCCGGCAACCGGCCGAGCAGCTCGACGAGGTAACCGTCGACGGTGGAGACAATGAGGACCGGGGCGAGCAGCGGAGCCGTGGCGCTGTCCAGATGAACCAGCGCCTCCAGCTCACCCCGTCGGCTGGCGAGGATGGGGCGGTAGACCGGTTCCGCCACCCGACCCCCGTGGGCGGGCACCATACTTCAATCTACCGGGACATTCGTCCTCATCACATGGTTTCAGGCGGATCGGGGGTGCGGAAATGCGCAACCGGGCGGCGTGCCCACCGGTGCTGCGGCTGCCGCCGCGACCGGAGCCTCCATACCGGATGGTCCGGCTGGTCACCGCCGCCGGCACGCCCTGCGTCGGCGGCGGTCCGTACCTCCGGCGAGTCGTCCACCGGGCAGGACATCGGCAGGTGACGGACGGCGGGCGTCGTTCCGCGAGCGCTACGGACCTGATCGCGCGGGTGGATCGCGCCTGCCGGAGCAGTGATCCACCCACGCCACCAGGTCCGTAGCGCGTCGAGGCCGTCAGAGGCCCCGTCGGCTGGTGGGTCAGATATCGGGCCGTCGCCGCCCGGGGTGCTGTTATCCCAGCTCAAGCGGGGTGCATGTCGGGCACCTGACAGTTTTCAAGTGGTCGCCGGAGCCCTGGCCGGCATAGTTTCGGAAGCAAGCCGCGTCGGTCATCGCTGATCGGCTCCCTCTGTCGCTGCCGGCCCAACGCCGGTGGAGGAGTGTCATGTCCAGCACCAGATCCCGGCGGAGACAGGCCACTCAGCCCGTGCCCTGCCAGGACGACGTCACCCGCGCCGACGCCCAGCTGGCCGTGGATCGGCCGGTCGGCCTGCCCTGGTCCGCCCGGGCGCTCTACGCCGTGGTGAACGCCGACGGCGCCCTGGTCCGAGGGCTCGGCGCCACCTCGTCCGCCCGGCTCGCCACGGGGATGTACCAGGTGATCTTCGATCAGGACGTGTCCGTCGCCGCCTACGTGGGGACCCTGGGGCTGGCGGGCGCCGCCGGCGTCGCGCCCTTCGGCGCGATCACCGTCGCCGGGCGTACCGGCATCCCGAACGCGGTGTTCCTGAAGACGTTCGCCGGGGACGGGAGCGCCGCGGACCGCGCGTTCCACCTCGCGGTGCTGGCCTGAACCGGCCGCAACGAGCGCACGGCGCCGCCCGACCTGTGGGTCGTCGCGTCGCCGCGCTCCGGCCGTCTCCCACCACCGCAGCCCATCCGGCGGTACGCCGGCGGGGACCTGGCCCATCCGACGCGGTTGCGCGCCGGTCTGGGGTGGTCGATGCCCGTTCGGTCGGGGGTCAAACCTGACCGGCGTGGGGAATTCCACCATCTGCCAGTCCCGGCGTGACCGGGGCCTGCGCCGGGTATGAGCGCGGCATGGAGCATTTCACGATCGCGACCGTCGCCCAGAAGAGTCCGGACTTCCGCCGGGTGCTCTGGACCGGCGGGAAGACCCAGTTGGTGATCATGACCATCCCGCCGGGTGGGGAGATCGGTGAGGAGGTCCACGAGGGGATCGACCAGATCCTGACCTTCGTCAGCGGCACCGGCGAGGCCCGGGTCGCGGGGGAGACGAAGGAGGTCGCCCAGGGCGACCTGGTGGTCGTACCGGCCGGGACGAAGCACAACTTCGTCAACACCGGCCCGAACCCGCTGGTCCTCTACACCGTGTACGGCCCCCCGGAGCACGCCGACCAGGTGGTGCACCGGACCAAGGAGGAGGCCGACGCGGCCGAGGCCGCCGGTGAGGACGAGCCGCCGACATCCTGATTCGGACGCGGGCCGGCTCGGCGCGGGCCGGCCCGGGAACGCGCGAGCCGTCCCCGCCCGGGCCTGATCCTCCGCTGCCCGGGTACCCGGCGCGGGTGGACCAGCCGCCGATCTCCGACTACGGGTTCCTCTCCGACTGCCGCTCCGGGGCGCTGGTCGGCCGGAACGGCTCGGTCGACTGGTGGTGTCCCGACCGGTTCGACTCGCCGTCGGTCTTCGGGCGGCTGCTCGACCCGGACGCCGGGCACTGGTGGCTGGGACCGCTGGGGCCGTCCCGGGTCGAGCGGGCGTACCGGCCGGACACGCTGGTGCTGCGGACCGTGCACCACACCGCCGAGGGCAGCGTGGCGGTCACCGACGCGCTCGCCGCCGAACTGGGCGCGCGCGGTCACGAACTCGGCATGAACTCCCCGGCAGTGCTGCTGCGGGTGGTGGAGGGGCTCAGCGGCCGGGTCCGGTTGGGCCTGGAGTTCGCGCCCCGCCCGGAGTACGGGCTGCTCACCCCGTACCTGCACGAGCAGCCGGACGGCTCGGTGCTGGCCGCGGGCGGCCCGATGGCGCTGACCCTGCGCGGCACCGGGCTGACCCTGCGCGCCGACGCCGACCGGGTGCGCCACGAGTTCGAGGTGGGCCCGGGCGACACCGTCGGCTTCGACCTCGCCTTCTGCCGGGCGTACGGCACGCCACCGGTACGGCTCGACCCGGTGGTCGCGCTCGCCGAGACGGTGCAGGCGTGGGAGGCGTACCGGGAGACACACGGCTACGACGGTCGGTACGCCCCGCAGGTGCGCCACGGCGCGACGGTCCTCACCGGCCTGACGTACGCCCGCAGCGGCGCGGTCGCCGCCGCGCTGACCACCTCGCTGCCGGAGCGGCGCGGCGGCGACCGGAACTACGACTACCGCTACTCCTGGCTGCGCGACTTCGCGATGACGCTGCGCGCCCTGTGGGTGGCGGCCTGCCCGTCGGAGGCCGACCGCCTCTTCGCCTGGGCGGCCCGCTCGATCGGTCGGATCGGGGCCGCCCCGGTGCCGGTCATGTTCGGGCTGGAGGGGGAGCGGGACATCTCCGAGCACGAGCTGGACCACCTGCGCGGGTACGCGGGCAGCCGGCCGGTGCGCGTCGGCAACGACGCCTGGCGGCAGCGACAGCTCGACGTGCCCGGCGAGGTGATCTCGGCGGTCTGGCGGCTGCACGACTATCTCGGCGAGACCTTCGACGAGGAGTTGCGGGAGATGGTGGTCGGGCTGGCCGAGCAGGTCGCGTCGACCTGGCGGCTGCCGGACCGGGGCATGTGGGAGACCCGGGACACCGAGCGGCACTACCTGTCGTCGAAGGTGCTCTGCTGGACGGCGCTCGCCCGGGCCGTGGAGCTGGCGCCCCGGCTCGGCGAGCGGGCCGACGTGCCGCGCTGGGCGGCGATCCGCGACGAGATCCGCGAGGCGGTGCTGCGGGAGGGCTTCAACGACCGGATCGGCGCGTACACCGGGGCGTTCGGGTCGGCGGAGCTGGACGCGTCGGCGCTGCTGCTGCCGATGCTGGGCTTCCTGCCGGCCACCGACGCGCGGATGCGCTCCACCATCGAGGCGGTGGAGCGCGAGCTCGGCAGCGACCGGGGCCTGGTGCGCCGCTGGAGCACCGACCCGGCCGGCTTCGTGCTCTGCTCGTTCTGGCTGGTGGAGTGCCTGGTGATGGCGGGCGAGCAGGAGCGGGCCGACCGGCTCTTCCAGCAGGTGCTCGGCCACGCCAACGACGTCGGCCTCTTCGCCGAGCAGGCGGACCTGCGCACCGGGACGCAGCTGGGCAACATGCCGCAGGCGTTGTCGCACATCGGGCTGATCAACGCGGCCTGGCGGCTGACCGAGCCGACCACGGACTGACCCGCCCGCGTGATCCTGCAACAGTCCTGCAACCGCCAGGCATTGACGGTGATGTACGGCCGACCCTAGCCTCGTGGTACGGGAAAGCCCTTTCCCAGGGGTCGTGCCCCACCTCCCGCTCCGGAGACCGGGCCTCCGACGGGACGCACCGCGGCAACGGCCACCGACCGCCGTCGCGCCCGCGCACCCCGTACGACGCGGACGGTCGCCGTCACCCCACCACCTGCTCCACAGGAGGAATCCGTGCGCACCAGATCCGCCGTACCCCGACGTCCACTACTGCTCGCGGTGGGCGCCGGCGCCACCGCCGCCCTGCTCGCCGCCGGCATGGGCACCTCGGCCTTCGCGGCCACCGTCTTCTCCGACAACTTCGACGACGGCAACTACTCCGGCTGGTCCAAGTCCGGCGGCACCTGGGCCGTCAGCGGCGGCGTGTTCAGCCAGTCCAACGCCAGCAGCGAGCTGGCCCGGCAGTTCGCCGGCCAGACCAGCTGGACCGACTACCAGGTGCAGGCCCGCGTCCGGCCCGACGGCTTCGGCTCGTCCAGCGCCCTGGTCGGGCTCGCCGCCCGATCCAGCAGCAGCACCAAGATGTACCGGCTGGCCCTGCTCGGCTCCGGCCGGGCCGAACTCCAGGCCGTCAACGGCAGCCAGATCACCGCCATCGGCTCCGCCTCGGTCGGCGCGTCCGCCGGCACCTGGTACACGCTGCGGATCGAGGCCGCCGGCAGCACCATCCGGGGCTTCGTCAACGGCACCCAGATCGCCTCGGGCAGCAACGGCCTCGTCGGCGCCGGCCGGATCGGCCTGGTCACCGCGCACGCCAGGGGCAGCTTCGACGACGTGGCGGTGGACACCTCCGGCTCCACCCCGACCACGCCGCCCACCTCGTCGCCGACGCCGACGCCCACCACGACGCCGACCACCCCACCCCCCACCGGCACGCCGCCGCCGTCGACCTCGTGGCCGACGCCGACCTCCAGCGTCAAGGTGGACGCCACCACGAACGTCTCCGGCACCTTCGACGGCGGCATGAAGCGCTACTACGGAATCGGTGACGGCGGGCAGAGCGAGAGCCAGGACCCGATGTTCGTGCTGTCCGCCGGGGCGACCCTGCGCAACGTGATCATCGGCGCCCCGGCCGGTGACGGCGTGCACTGCGAGGGCAACTGCACCCTGATCAACGTGTGGTGGGAGGACGTGGGCGAGGACGCCGCCACCTTCCGCGGCGGCAGCACGTACACCGTCGACGGCGGCGGCGCCCGTGCCGCCAGCGACAAGGTGTTCCAGCACAACGGCGGCGGCACGGTGTACATCAGGAACTTCCGGGTGGAGAGCTCGGGCAAGCTCTACCGCGCCTGCGGCAACTGCTCCACCTCGTACCAGCGGCACGTGGTGATGGACAACATCACGGCCGTCAAGACGAAGGTGCTCGCCGGCATCAACACCAACTGGGGCGACACCGCCCGGTTCACCCGGATCACCGCCGACAGCGGCACCCGGATCTGCGTCAAGTACAAGGGCGTGCCGAAGGGCAGCGAGCCGACCGAGATCGGCGAGGGCGCCGACGGCGTCAACTGCATCTACTCGCCGTCCGACATCACCTGGCGCTGACCCCGCCGCTCCGGTGCCCCGTGGACGCCCGGTCCACGGGGCACCGGTCCGCTCAGCGGCCGACCAGCGGCACGCCGGAGACGTCCACCGTCTCCGGGTACTTCAGCCCCGCGCCGGTGTTCAGCACCACCACCCGCTCGCCGGCCCGGATCCAGCCGCCCGCCCGCAGATGCCGGGCGGCGGTCAGGCAGGCCGCACCCTCCGGGCAGAGCAGCAGCCCCTCCCGGGCGGCGAAGTCCCGCAGGTCGGCCAGGATCTCCGCGTCGTCGACGGCGAGCGCGGTGCCGCTGCTCTCCCGCAGCGCGTCCAGGATCAGCTCGTCACCGAGCGGGGCCGGCACGGTGATCCCGAAGGCGACGGTGCGCGCGTCCGCCCACGGGGTGGCCCGCTCCTCCCCGGCGGCGAAGGCGCGCACGATCGGGGCGCAGCCGGTGGACTGCACCGCCACCAGCCGGGGCAGCTTGTCCTCCACCCAGCCCAGCTCGCGCAGCTCGTGCATCGCCTTGTGGATGCCGATCAGCCCCACCCCGCCGCCGGTCGGGTAGATGATCACGTCGGGCACCTGCCAGCCGAGCTGCTCGACGATCTCGTACCCCATGGTCTTCTTGCCCTCCAGCCGGTACGGCTCGCGCAGCGTGCCGGCGTCGAAGACCGCGCCACCGGAGTCGGCGACCAGCTTCGCCACCCACCGGCCGGCGTCGCCGATCAGCCCGTCCACCAGGCGCAGGTCCGCCCCGGCGGCCAGGCACTCCCGCCGGCAGATGGTCGGCGCGTCCAGCGGCATCGCGATGGTGGCGCCCAGCCCGGCCCGGGCCGCGTACGTCGCCCAGGCCGCCCCCGCATTGCCGTTCGTCGGCATGGCGACGTGCCGCACGCCCAGCTCCCGGGCGCGGCTGACACCCACCGCCGCGCCGCGCGCCTTGAACGACCCGGTCGGCGTCAGCCCCTCGTCCTTGACGAGCAGGTCCGAAATGCCGATCTCGTGGCCGTACGCCGGTGCGCGCAGCAGCGGCGTCCAGCCCTCACCCAGGGTGGTGACGTGCCGCTCGTCGGCCACCGGCAGCACCTCCCGGTAGCGCCAGAGGTCGGCCGGGCGCAACCCGAACCGCTCCGGGGTGACCGCCGCCGCCACCGCCGCCAGGTCGTAGCGGGCCAGCAGCGGCGACCCGCAGCCGCAGAGGTTGACCGGCTCGCCGGCGTCGTGCTCCCGGCCGCAACGTGGGCACTCCAGATGGGTCAGGTACACGATGCTCCTCGCCGTCAGCCCGTGTCGATGCTCAACCAGCGGCGGCTGCGCCGGCCCGGCTCGTAGACCGAGTCGAGCCGCTTCGCCACCACCCCGGGCAGCCGCTGCGTCCGCGCGGTGTCGAGGGCCTCGGCGCCGGTGCCGGGGAACCACGGCGGAGTCTGCCAGTGCGTCCCGGCCGGCGCCAGCCCGTCGAGCAGCTCCCGGCGCTGCGCGTACGGCACGTCGGCGCTGCCCACGCCCTCCAGCCAGAGCAGGTCGACGATCAGGAACTGGCCGTCGCGCCCGCTGGGCCGGCGGACCCGTCCCGCACCGTCGATCCGCACCAGCACCCCGTCCAGCACGGCCTCCGTGGGCGCCAGCGCCTCGGCCATCCCGCGCAGCCAGGGGTACGTCCCGGTGACGTCCTCGTCGGTCTCCGACAGCAGCCGCAGCCGCCCCCCGGACACGTACGCCATCGCCCGGACCCCGTCCCAGCGCAGCTCGTAGCCCCAGGCGTCGGCGTCGCGGGGCAGCCGCGCGGCGGGCGTGGCGTGCATCGGCCGGACCAGCTCCGGCATGGGGGTCCAGCCGGGCGGGGGCGGGTCGGTGCGGCGGACCATCCAGTCCCGCCCGTCCCGGCCCCCGGTGGCGAACAGGACGTACCGGCCCCGGGTCCGTTCCCCGTCGAGCACCACCACGACCTCGTCGTCCTGCCACTTCTCGCAGCGGTAGGTGCCCCGGTCGTGGATGGTCATCGTGCCGCCGCCGTACTCGCCGGCCGGGATCTCGCCGTGGAAGTCGAGGTACTCCATCGGGTGGTCCTCGGTGTGCACGGCGAGGTGGTTGCGCCCGGTGTCCCGGGGCAGGCCACGCGGCACCGCCCAGGAGGCGAGCACACCGTCGTGCTCCAGCCGCAGGTCCCAGTGCAGGGCGCGGGCGTGGTGCTGCTGGATGACGAAGCGCGCCTCGCCCGCCCTCCTGGGCCGGCGCGGCGGGCGGCGCGGCACCGGCTCCGGGGTGCGCGCGGCGTCCCGCTTGCGCCGGTACTCCTCCAACCGGTCGGCCACCCCCGCATTCTCCGGCAGTCCGCCCCCGTTCGCCCGTTGCCCGGCATGTCGGGAGCGAACCCGGGTAGAACCGTCGGCATGGACCACGACCTGCCCACCGTCCTGCTCCCCGGCGACGTCCGGATGCCGCTGCTCGGCTTCGGCACCTGGCAGGCCACCGGCCAGGCCGGGTACGACGCCGTGCTGGCCGCCCTCGACGCCGGCTACCGGCACATCGACACGGCCACCATGTACGGCAACGAGGAGGAGGTGGGCCGGGCGGTCAAGGAGAGCGGACTGCGCCGGGAGGACGTCTTCGTCACCACCAAGCTGCCGCCGGACCGGGTGGGCCGGGAGCGGGAGACCATCGAGGCCAGCCTGCGCGCCCTCGACCTGGAGTACGTCGACCTGTGGCTGATCCACTGGCCGCCGTCCTCGCCGTCGGACGGCATCCCGATGTGGCGGGAGCTGCTCGCCGCCCGGGACGAGAACCTGACCCGCGCGATCGGGGTGAGCAACTACAGCACCGCCCAGATGGACGAGCTGATCCAGGCCACCGAGGAGAATCCGGCGGTCAACCAGATCCGGTGGAGCCCGTCCCTGTACGACCGGCAGCGGCACGCCGAGCACCGGGACCGGGGGGTCGTGCTGGAGGGGTACAGCCCGTTCAAGTCCACCGACCTGTCCGATCCGGTGCTGGTGCGGATCGCCGCCGCGCACGACGTGTCGCCGGCGCAGGTGGTCCTGCGGTGGCACATCGACCACGAAATCGTGGTCATCCCGAAGTCGGTGACCCCGGACCGGATCAGGGCGAACGCCGATGTCTGGAACTTCTCGCTGACCGCGGAGGAGATGCGCGACATCGACGCGCTCGGTGGCTGAGCCCGGATGATCCACTACCACCACGGCTTCCGTTCCACCAGGTGTCCATCAGTGGAATGTCCGCCGCTTCGGCGGAATTTGCCGAACAACCGCCGGAACTGACCGTTCGCCGATGTTCGAACATTCGTTCGAATGCCTTTCGATGCGGATGATATAGGGCTTCACCTGCTTCGATGGCACCTCGGAGCAGCCGCGTGCGGGTGTGGCCCGAATCCGGGTTGCCGGTGTGGCGGCCCTTGGTTCGATCCGCTTCCGTCGGTTGTGGCGCGGGCCGGAGGGCGCGCGACCGGCGTAAGGGTCCGGTATTCGACCTGCCGAAGTCGCGATTACGCGCGCGCTCCGCGTTTCCCGAAGCCGCGCCATTGCTTCCCGCGACTCTCCGTCATCGGATAATCAATTGACGCATGGCGATGCATGGCGCGTTTTGCCAGGTCAGCCGACACGCCCGGGCGCATGCCGTCCGAACAGCCAAGACTCCGCCGAGTGATCAAGGTCGGCAATAAGTCCGATTAGCGGCATACGTCCTCACAGTTCGTAATCGCGCTTGTGCCCTCCGCTCCCGGCTCCCTACAGTCCCGGTGCACACACAACTGGAGACTCACGGGGGAGGATTAGTGGCACGTCGTCAGACTGCCACCGTCCGTTCATGTCTTGCGGCAGGCGTTGCCGTGATGACGGCGGTCGCACTTTTTGGCATATCGGGCGAACCGGTGTCGTACCTGGCCGCGGGCCCGGACGGCGTCACCGGTGGCGTCGAGAACAACTCCGACGAGGCGGTGTCCCTGCGCAAGGCGCGGGAGACCGGAAAGCCCGTCAAGGTCGAGAGCCTCACGTCGGAGACGACGGAGGTGCACGCGCTGCCCGACGGGCAGTTCCGGGCGGACATCGCCACCGGCATGCAGCGCTTCCGGCGCGGCGGTGACTGGGTCCCGGTCGATCTCACCCTCGAGGCGGCGGCGGACGGCTCCGTCGCCCCGGTGGCCCACCCGAACGACCTGCGCATCTCCGGCCGGCAGGGCGAGGGCGCGCACGAACTGGCCGCCGTCGGCGCCGGCGCGCAGCGGGTGGCCATGGGCTGGTCGGGCGCGCTGCCCGCACCGGTCCTCGACGGCAACCGCGCCACCTACGTCGACGCCCGCCCCGGCGTGGACCTCGTCGTCGAGGCCACCCGGACCGGCTTCGAGCAGTTCCTGGTCGTCAAGACCCGGGAGGCCGCCACGCAGGTCGAGACGGTCACCTTCCCGTTCACCGGCCCCGGCGTCGCCGGGTCGACGCGCGCGAAGGACGGCTCGATCGCGATCACCGACCGGGCCGGCAAGCAGACCGCGCACATCCCCGCGCCCCTGATGTGGGACGCGAAGACGAACAAGATCACCGGCGCCCCGGCCGTCGAGAAGCCGGTCCGCACCGAACTCGCCACCCGCGGCGACGCCGTCGAGCTGACCCTCGCCCCCGACCGGGCCTGGCTGCGCGACCCGGCCACCGCGTACCCGGTCACCATCGACCCGACGGTCAACCCGCTGGGCACGACGTTCGACACGTACGTCCGGGAGACGGTGACCACCGACAAGAACCAGGAGGCCGACCTCCAGATCGGTCTGCTGGCCACCACCCCGGCCACGCTCACCCGGTCGTTCCTCACCTGGGACACCACGGTCCTGGCCGGCAAACAGATCAACTCCGCCACGGTCTCGTTCTGGAACTTCTGGTCGCACACCTGCACCGCGACCTCCTGGGAGATCTGGACCACCAACCCGTCGACCTACACCACGACGTTCACCAACCAGCCCGCCTGGGACACGGTGGGCCCGGACGCCAGGTCGACCGCCACCCACGGCTCCACCAACTGCGCCGACGCGTGGGCCACCATCGACGGCAAGACCTTCTTCCAGAAGGCCGCCACCGCCAACAAGACCCGGGCCGGCATGGGCGTGCGGGCCACCGACGAGACGGTGACCGCCGGCTTCAAGCAGTTCCGGTCCCGCGAGGGCGCCAACGCCGCCGAGGACCCGAAGGCGTCGGTGACCTACAACTCCTGGCCGACCGTCACCGCCCGGTCCACCGTCCCCGCCACCAGCTGCGTCACCGGCTCGTCCCGGCCGCTGGTCAACACCCTGACCCCACAGCTCAAGGCCACCGTCTCCGACGGTGACGGCACCGCCATGACGGTGACCTTCGAGTGGTGGGCCCTGAACGGTGCCACCGCTCTCGGCTCGACCGCGTTCACCGGCGTCGCGACCGGCGCCACCGCCACCGCCACCGTCCCCGGGGGCGCGTTCACCGAGGGCGGCAGCTACAAGTGGCGGGTGAAGGCGGCCGACGGCGTCGCCGGCAGTGACGTCTGGTCGTCCTTCTGTGAGATGACCGTCTACGTCACCGCACCGCCCGTCACCGGCTGCACCGGCGGTACCGACAGTGACTTCAACGGCGACGGCGTCGCCGATGTCGCCATCGCCGACCCCGAGGCGACGGTGAACGGCCAGGAGAAGGCGGGGCTCATCCGGGTCAGCTACGGCGGCACGGGCACCGTGAAGACTTTGCACGAGGGAGCCGAGCAGGTCGGCGGCGCCCCGGGCGCGGGCGACGGCTTCGGCACTTCGATCTCCGCCTATGACGCCAACAACGACGGCTGCACCGACCTCGCGGTCGGCATCCCGTACCAGGACGTCTCGAGCATGGCTGACGCGGGCGCGGTCCACGTGCTGCTGGGCACGCCCGCAGGCCTGGCGCAGGGACCGGCCTCGCTGGTGTACCACCAGGACGTCACCAACGTGCCGGACGCCGCCGAGGCGGGGGACTCGTTCGGCTACTCGGTCGCCGGCAGCCGGACCGCCGCAGGGCAGTCCTACCTGATCATCGGCGCTCCCGGCGAGGACATCGGGACCGGCGAGGACACCGGCCTCGTGCACTACCTGCGAGGCAGCATCAACGTGGCGATGAGCCAGGGAGCCGGCATCCCCGGATCCCCCGAAAGGGACGACCGGACCGGCTTCTCGGTCGCCGCCTCGACCCACCACTGGGCGGTCGGCTCCCCCGGGGAGGCGATCGGGAGCGAGCTCTTCGCCGGTGCGGTCAACGTCTTCAGCCACACCCTCACCAACAACCTGCCGACCATCGCCGCCGGCCTGACGCAGGACGAGCCGAACGTCTCCAACAACTCCGAGGCGAACGACACCTTCGGCAAGTCGGTCTCCATCGCTCCGTACCGGCCGGTCGGTGCGCCTGCCGGCCAGGCCGACTCGCTGGTGGTCGTCGGTGTGCCCGGTGAGGACATCACCGTCGCGGCGACCAACACCCCGGCGCCCGACGCCGGCATGGTGCAGCGCTTCCACGTCAAGTCCACCAACACGTTCACCGAGCTCTCGGCCATCACCTTCGCCTCGGAGGACGGCGACTACCTCGGCGAGAAGGTGGTCGTGGTGAACACCGACCCGGGCAGCGAGGGCACCGACGCCACCATGTTCCTCGCGATCGGCGCACCCGGTGAGGACGCGGGCAGCAGCGTCGTCGACTTCGGTCGGGTGCGGGTGTTCCCCGCCCTTGCCGACCCGATCGGCACCCCGGAGACGATCGCGCGTAGCGCGTCGAGCATCCCCGGCTCGCCCATCGCGCAGGAACTGGTCGGCGCCTCACTCGGGGCCACGTCGCAGCAGCTCTACGTGGGCACCCCGTACGGCGACCCCGCCGTCTACGGATTCACCTGGGCGAGCCTCGCGGGCGGGTCGGCGGCGCCGACGTCGACCTGGAAGCCGGGGCTGAACGGCATGCCGGCCGACGAGACCGCCTTCGGGGCGGTGATCGGGTGATGAGCCGGACGATCTGGCAGAAGAGCACGGGGGAGGAACAGGAAGTGGAAGGCCGTACACGCAGCCGCAGTTGGCTGCGGCGGGTCGGGATGACGGCCGGCCTGGCCGGGCTGTTCGCCGCGTACGCGACGACGGCCGGGCCGGAGGTGCCGTCCGCGGCACCACGGCCGGCGATGCTGCCCGCCGCCAGCGAAGGGCCGGTCCGCCAGTCCGAGGCGGAGGCGGTGGCCGCGGCCAAGGAGCTCGGCCGACGCGTCGAGATCGGTGCCATGCGCGGTGAGGCGTCGGAGACCTACGCCAACCCCGACGGCACCCTGACCTCCGTCGCGCACACCCAGCCCGTGCGGATCGCCCGCAACGGGCGCTGGATGCCCGTCGACGCCACGTTGACCCGCGGCAGCGATGGTGCCGTCCGTCCGGTGGCGACCACCGTCGCGCTCGAACTCTCCGGCGGCGGCGATTCCCCGCTGGTACAGGTCGAGCGCGCCGGCCGGAAGCTCACCCTGGACTGGCCGGGCAAGCTGCCCACCCCGGTCCTCGACGGCGACAAGGCCACCTATCCGGAGGTCCTGCCGGGCGTCGACCTGGTCGTCAACGTGGGGATCAGCGGTTTCTCCCACGTCCTGGTCATCAAGAACGCGGAAGCTGCGCGCAATCCGGAACTGGCCGAGCTCGACTTCGGTCTGCGCGGCGACGGCCTCAAGGTCGAGGAGCGGGCCGACGGCGGGCTGACCGCTGTCGACGCGGCCACGGGCGGAGCCGTTCTCGAATCGGCCACGCCAGTGATGTGGGAGTCCGGCGCGCCGGCGACCACGGCGGCGGCGAAGAGCCTCGCCCGGTCCGCCGACCCGGCTCCGGCGGACGCGGTCGAGGAGGCCCCGGCCTCGGCCCGGCGGGCCGAACTGGGCGTGAAGCTGGCCGCGGACAAGATCACTCTCGTTCCGGACCAGGCCATGCTCGCGGATCCGACCACCCGCTGGCCGGTGTACGTCGACCCGGTCTGGCAGGACACCCGCAACTCGGCCTGGGCCATGGTGGCCAGTGGCTACCCCAACGAGGAGTACTACAAGTTCTCCGGAACCCAGGGGCTCGGCGAGTGCCCCGTCTCCTCGGGGCAGTGCAACGGCACCGGCGTCAAGCGGCTCTTCTACGCCCTGCCGACCCCGTACGCGGGCAAGACGATCCTCGAAGCCGAGTTCGCGGTCACCATGACGCACACCTACGACGGGTCGGCCAAGGGGGTTGCCCTCTACCGGGCCGGTGCCGCCATCGGCTCCGGCACCAACTGGAACAACCAGCCCGCCATGAGCGTGCACCAGGAGACGAAGTCGCCGACCGCCGAGCAGAGCTCCTGCACGTCGACCAACCAGAACGTGACCTTCAACGCGCTCGCCGCGGTGAAGGAGTCCGTGACCAAGGGCTGGTCCACCACCACCTTCGGCATGCGGGCGGTCAGCGAGACCGACCACACCGCGTTCAAGCGGTTCTGCGGCAACGCGCTGCTGTCGGTGCGCTACAACCGGGCGCCGCTACAGCCCAAGCAGACCGAGATGACCATGTCCCCGGGTGGACAGTGCGTGACCGGCAGCAGCCGGCCGTACGTCAGCGACGAGCCCACCCTCTACTTCTATCTGCGCGACCCGGACCACTCGTCCACGCACACCGAGAACGTCTACGGCAAGCTGCGCTACTACTGGAAGAGCGGCACCACCGACGTCATCAAGACGTACAACACGCCCTCGAAGGCGAGTGGTTCCCGGTTCCAGTACACGATCCCCAGCGGGTCCATCCCGCAGAACACCGTCATCAAGTGGGACGTGATGGCGAACGACGGTTCAACCGACGGGACGCGCAGCGTCGCGTGCGAGTTCATCTACGACGCGACCAAACCGACCGCGCCGGACATCGACTCGCCCGAGTACCTGCCGAACGACAGCACAGAAACCACGTCCCTCTGCGCCGACGACGACGAATGGCGCGGCTCGGTGGGCACCTACGGCACGTTCACCTTCGACACGTCGGCCACCGATGCGGCGAAGTACTACTACGCCTTCAACACCAACCCGTCCCCGTCGAACGTCCTGACGCCCACCACGGCAGGTGGTCCGGTGTCGGTGACCTGGATGCCGGAAAACGACGGGCCGAACTACGTCACCGTCCAGGCGGTCGACCAAGGCGGGCTGACCAGCACGATCGCCACCTGTGTCTTCAGCGTGCCGACCCGGCTGGCAGCTGGCGAGTGGGCGCTCGACGAACTGGCCGGCGCCAGCGCACTGGCGGACGCCCGTGGACAGCACCCGGCGACGCCGGGGCCCGGTGTGCAGCCGGGCGTTCCGGGACCGGGCTGCATGGACACCGGTGAGGAGTGCCAGCTGGACCGCGCCGTCCGTTTCACCGGCACCGCCGACAGCTATCTCTCCACCGCCAGCGCCGCGTTGGTCGACACCAGCGGCGGGTTCGGAATCACCGCCTGGGTACGGCTGACCGACGCCAGTCGGGACCGGGTGGCGGTCAGCATGGACGGCAGCGGCGAGCCGGGCTTCACGGTCGGATACGACCACGCCACGAAGAAGTGGGCGGTCACCGTTCCGTCCACCGACATCACCTCGTTCGGCGGTTGGACGGCCACCAGCAACACCGATGCCGCCATCGGGGTGTGGACCCACCTGACGGCGGTCCACGACCCGGTGAAGCAGACCCTGCAGCTCTATGTCAACGGCAACGCCCAGACGGCCTCGCCGCGTCGTTCGGCATGGAAGGCCCGCGGTGCGGTGCAGATGGGTCGCGGGATGGCCAAGAGTGGGTACACGGACCACTGGGTCGGTGACCTGGCCGACGTGATGGTCTTCGACCGCGTGGTGGTGGCCCGTGAGGCGACCGCGATCTCCCAGCTCCGGGCGATCCGGCAGGCGTTCTGGCCGCTCGACGAGGTGATCGAGGGCAAGAGCCCGGCCGACGACGTCGCCGGCAAGGACCTGGTCCTCGCCGGCGGAGCGACGCTGTACACGCCCGACCTCGACGATCCGGAGGCGAAGTTCCCGCTGGGCGGCGCCGGCAACCTGTTGCTCGACGGGGTGGACGACGCCGCGCACACCACGACCGCCATGGCGCGGACCGACCGCAGCTTCACGATCAGCGTGCGGGTGCGGCTCGCCAGCGCGGGGTGTGGCCGGAACATGGCCGTGGTGTCGCAGAACGGCGCTATCGGCACCGGCTTCCTCATCCGCTGCTCCACCACGGACCAAGGCCGGTGGGAACTGGTCGTGCCCCAGGCGGACGGCACCGCGCCGACCGTGGTCGCGGTGATCGACAACGCGACGTTGCCGAACGCCGAGACGCAGGGCCAGTGGGTCGCCATGGTCTACGACTCCTTCCGGAAGGAGGTCCGGCTCTACGTCAACGGGCAGCTCTCCGCCACCGGCACGGCTCCGCGCCCGACGGCCTGGAACGCCGCCGGCGGCTTGCAGGTGGGCCGGGTGCAGACCAACACCAACGTGTACGGCGAGTACCTCGCGGGTGAGATCGACGACGTCCGGGTCTACTCCGGTGTCGTCGACGACATCACCCTGGCCCAGATCGCCTCTCCGGAGCCGAACCCCAACATCTGACCGCCGGCCGGCCCGTCCGTTCCTCGGACGGGCCGGCCCTGCCGTCAGTCACCCCTGTCTGCTCTCTTGCTGTCACTTGGAGTAGCGATGTCACTACCCCTGTCCCGTCCACCCTCTCCACGGAGGGCGCGCCTGCGGCGTGGCCTCGCGTGGGGCATGAGCGTCGTGGTCACCGCCGGCTTCCTCCAGGCGGTGCCGCCGTCGCCGACCGCGCAGGCCAAGCCCTCGGCCCCGAAGACCCAGGCCGAGGAGGACCCGGCCCCGGCCAGGCCGGCTCCGCCGGCCCGCCCCCGCCAGGTGGGCGACGCGGTGAAGAACGCGCTGAAGAGCGCCCCGAAGGTCAGTTGGCCCACCGCGGCGTCGGTGGACGTCCCCGTGTCGGCGACGACGAAGGCGTCCGCCCGTACCGCCGCACCGGCGAGGGCCACCACGGTCGGCGGTCTCGTGGTGACGGCGGCCCCGACGACGACCTCGGCCAAGGCCGAGGCGCGCTCGCTGTCGCGGCCGGAGGCGGTCCGGCCGACCAAAATCCGGGTGGAGACCCTCGACCGTGGCGCGTCCGCCCGGGCGAAGGTGGACGGTCCGGTCCTCCGGGTCAGCCGCAACGACGGCGTCGGCGCCTCCGGCCAGGTTCGGCTGACTCTCAGCTACGCGGGTGTGGCCGACGCCTTCGGCGGCGACTTCGGCGCGCGGCTGAGCCTCGTCAAGATTGCCGACTGCGCCGGCCGGCCGGCCGGTGACGCCGCCTGTCTTCCCCAGCCGGTGCCCACGGTCAACGACGCCGAGGCCCGCACCCTCACCGCGACGGTGCAGGCCGGGACCGCGGCCACCACGTACGCGATGACCGCGACGGAGAGTTCCGCCCAGGGCAACTACGGCGCCACCGAGCTGACGCCGTCGTCGAAGTGGAGCGTCTCCCCGTCCAACGGCGCGTTCAACTGGTCCTACCCGATGCGGGTCCCGCCGGTCCCCGGCGGCGCGAACCCATCGATCGTCCTGTCCTACAACTCCCAGACGGTGGACGGTCGCACCGCGGCGACCAACAACCAGGGCAGCTGGATCGGCGAGGGCTTCGGTTACGACCCGGGCTACGTGGAACGGCAGTACAAGCCGTGCACCGAGGACGGGCACGACGGAGTCGGCGACCTCTGCTGGTCGCACGAGAACCTCACGCTGATGCTCAACGGTCGCTCCAGCGAGCTGGTCCAGGACGGCACCGGGTGGCGTTTCTCCAGCGACGACGGCTCGAAGATCCGCCGGGAGACCGGTGCCGTCAACGGCGACGAGCGCGACGGCGAGTACTGGGTGGTCACCACCACCGACGGCGCCGAGTACTACTTCGGCATGCACCGGCTTCCGGGCTGGGTCTCCGGCAAGGAGGAGACCAACTCGGTCTGGACCGTGCCGGTCTACGGCGACGACAACGGCGAGCAGTGCTACAACAGCACCTTCACCAGCGCCTGGTGCCAGCAGGGCTGGCGGTGGAACCTCGACTACGTCAAGGACCGCAACGGCAACGTCGTTTCGTACTTCTACGACCGCGAGACCAACTACTACGCCCGTAACGCCAAGTTCGACGTCAACGGCACCGCCTACCACCGCGGTGGCTACCTCAAGCGCATCGACTACGGCCAGCGGCACAACGAGGTCTACACCACCAACGCCGCGGCCCGCGTGGCCTTCGGCATCGTCGAGCGGTGCATCCCGAGCGGCACCATGCTCTGCAACCCGGGCGACCTGAACGACTCCACCGCCAACCACTGGCCGGACGTCCCGTGGGACCGCAACTGCCCGGCGGCCACCAAGTGCAAGACCACGCAGGCGTCGCCGAGCTTCTGGACCCGCAAGCGCGTCACGCAGATCACCACCGAGATCCGCAACGCCACCGCGTGGAGCCCGGTCGACGCCTGGAAGCTGGACCACAACTGGACCAACAACGCCGACGGCAGCCGCAGCCTCTGGCTGACCCACATCCGGCACGAGGGTGTGTACGGCGGCGGGACGCCGATCACCGTCCCCAGCGTGCAGCTCGACGCCGTGCAGCTGCCCAACCGGATCGACAAGGCGGGCGACAACATCCTGCCGCTGATCCGGCCCCGCCTGAACACCGTCTGGACGGACTCCGGCGGTCAGATCACCGTCCGGTACGAGGACGCCGACTGCACCGCCGACACCCTCCCCACGCCGGGCACCAGCACGAAGCGCTGCTACCCGGTGATGTGGCACCCGGGCGGCGCCACCGACCCGGTCACCGACTGGTTCCACAAGTACGTGGTCAAGACGGTCACCGAGAGCGACATGACCACGGTGGTCCCGGGCACGTCCATCGCGCCCGACATGGTCACCGAGTACGAGTACCTGGGCGACGCCGCCTGGCGGCACGGTGAGCCCAACGGCATCACCGAGGCGAAGTACCTGACCTGGAACCAGTGGCGCGGGTACGAGAAGGTGCGGATCCGCAAGGGCAGCGAGCAGCTCAAGACGACGCTGACCGAGCACCACTTCCTGCGGGGCATGCACGGCGACAAGCTGCCCGCCTCCGCCGGCGGCGGCACCCGTACCGAGACCCGTACGGACTCGGTCGGCACCACCCACACTGATCACGACCAGTTCGCCGGCTTCGAGTTCGAGACGAAGGTCTACGACGGCTCAAAGATCATCAGCAAGTCGGTGGCGACGCCGTGGCGCCAGGAGACCGCCAGCAAGACCTGGACCTGGGGCACCGACCGGGCCTGGATGGTCAAGCCGTCGGTGAACCGCGGTTTCACCCTGCTCGAGGACGGTTCGTGGCGGGAGACCAAGTCGGTCACCACGTACGACGTCAAGACCGCCTCCTACACCGACCCGGTGGGCCGGGTCACCCAGGTCGAGGACCTGGGCGACGTGAGCACTCCCGCTGACGACCGGTGCACCCGGACGACGTACGCGGACAGCGCCACGCCGCGACTGCGCACCCTGGTGGCACGGGAGGAGACGGTCGCCGTCGCCTGCTCGGCGACGCCGAACCGGGCGACCCAGGTGCTGTCCGACGCCCGCACGTCGTACGACGGTCTGGCCTTCGGCGCCACCCCGACCCGGGGCAACGCCACCAAGGTCGAGAAGCTGTCCAGCCACGACGGCACCACCGCCAGCTACGTCACGGTGGGTGAGAGCACCTTCGACAAGTACGGTCGGCCGGACACCGCCAAGGACATCTCCGGCGCGCTGACCACCATCACCTACACCGAGACGAACGGCCTGACCACGAAGAAGGTGGAGAAGTCCCCGACGATCAAGGTCGCGGGCACCGACACCAACTTCTCGGCGACCACCGAGTTCCACCCGGCGTGGGGTCAGCCCACCGTCCAGCTCGACTGGAACAACCGGCGCACCGACGTCGAGTACGACAAGCTCGGCCGGGTCACCGGCGTGTGGCTGCCGGACCGCGCCAAGGCCAGCACTCCGACGGCGCCGAGCGTCCGGTACAGCTACATCGTCGAGACGTCGAAGCCGATCGCGGTGAAGACCGAGTCGCTGGACAACTCCGGCGTGTACGTCGCGTCGTACGAGATCTACGACGGTCTGCTGCGGCCGCGGCAGACCCAGAGTCCTGGTCCGGACGGTGGCCGGATGGTCGCCGAGACCTACTACACCGCCACCGGCCAGGCCGGTCGGGTCAACGATTCGTACTACGCCGCCGGCGCACCGTCCGGGCAACTGCTGCCGACGCTGACCGGTGACACTGACCTCCAGTCGGAGTACGTCTACGACGGCGCCGACCGGGTGACCAACGCGATCACCCTGGTGGCGGGCGAGGAGAAGTGGCGGACCGTCACCTCGTACGGCGGTGACCGGACCCATGTCGACCCGCCGACCGGGGCGACGCCGACCACCACCATCACCGACGCCCGCGGGCAGGTCCGCGCCCTGCGCCAGTACAAGGGCGCAGGCCCGTCCGGCGAGTACGACGAGACGACGTACACGTACACGGCGGCCGGTCAGCCGGAGACGGTGAAGGACGCGGCGAACAACATCTGGCGGTACGCCTACGACCAGCGTGGCCGCAAGATCTCCGCCGTCGATCCGGACACGGGCACGACGATCTACGAGTACAACGGGTACGACCAGCTCACGTCGACCGTCAACGCCGAGAACGTGCGGGTGTCCTACGCCTACGACGTGCTGGGCCGCAAGACGGCGACCTACCAAGGTGATGTCCTGACCGGCACCAAGCTCACCGAGTTCGTGTTCGACACGGTCGCCAAGGGACAGCTCTACTCGTCCACCCGATACGTGGGCGCGCTGAAGTACCAGGTCTTCTATCCGGCCCGGGACGCGTTCAACCGCGCGACGGAGGTCCGGTACTCCATCCCGAAGCCGACCCTCGATGACAAGCTGGGTGGGGTCTACCGCTTCCACACCGCCTACAACAACGACGGCACCGTCAGGAACATCGGATTCCCGGCGGCCGGCGGCCTGGCCCAGGAGAGCGTGACGTACACGTACGACAGCCTCCAGCGGGTCACCAACATCACCGGCTCGGGCACCGCAGGGCAGCAGTCCTACGTGACCGGCACGAAGTACGCACAGACCGGTGAGCTCCAGCAGGTCGAGTTGAACACCGGTGGCCGCAAGGCCTGGGGCACCTACTTCTACGAGGAGGGCACCAAGCGGCTCAGCCGCAGCATGCTGACCCGTCAGGTGATCGTGGCGCCGGGTCAGCCGGAGCCCACCGATCCGCCGTCGGACATCGACCAGCAGTACACGTACGACCAGGCCGGCAACGTTTTGAGCGTCGCCGACACCCCGGCCAACGGTCAGCGGGACATCCAGTGCTTCAACTACGACTACCTGCGGCGACTGACCGAGGCGTGGAGCACCGGGAGCACCGTCACCGACCCGTGCGCCGGTGGCCCGGCGACCAGTGGTGTGAGCGGAGCGGCTCCCTACCACCACAGCTACACCTACGACGTGACCGGCAACCGGCTCACCGAGACGCAGCACGCCGCAGGTGGCAGCGAGAAGATCGAGCGGATCTACGGCTATCCGGACGCCGGCCAGCCGCAGCCGCACACGGTCCGCTCGGTGACGGAGAAGACCTCGGGTGGTGACCGGCTCTACTCCTACGAATACGACAAGGTGGGCAACACCACCAAGCGGACCCAGATCGGGGAGGATCAGTCGCTGGTCTGGGACGCCGAGGGGCATCTCGCCTCGGCGACGAAGAACGGCCAGACCACCAGCTTCATCTACGACGCCGACGGCAACCGCATGGTCCGCAAGGAGCCGAACGCCACCACCGTCTACCTCCCGGGCATGGAACTGCGGCTCGACCACGCCACCAATGTGGTCGACGGCACCCGCTTCTACCAGGTCACCGACAAGATGTCGGTGGTACGGACCGTCAGCGGGCTGCAGTTCCAGGCGACGGACCGTCACGGCACCGGCCAGGCCGCCGTCGACGCCACCAGCGGTCAGCTCACCTACCGTCGGTCCACCCCGTTCGGGACCCCGCGCGGCAACCAGCCAGGGGCGGGTGAGTGGCTCGGCGAGAAGGGATTCGTCGGTGGCACGAAGGACGAGTCCACAGGTCTGACCCACCTCGGTGCCCGCGAGTACGACCCGTTGATCGGCCGCTTCATCTCCGTCGACCCGATCATCGATCCGGCCGATCCGCAGCAGATGCACGGGTACTCGTACGCGGTGAACAACCCGCTGACCTTCAGTGACGCCAACGGTCTGAAGCCGCTCGCGACGGACGGCGGCGCCGCGGAGGACAAGTACTGGAAGGACCGCCCGGACCAGAAGCTGACCCAGGACCCGAAGAGCGGCAAGTGGACGGTCATCAAGGTCACGCCGAAGAAGCCGCGGCCGTCCGAACCGCCGGAGGTGACCCGCGCCCGGCAGGAGGCCGAGCGGGCGAAGCAGATCGTCATCGCGATCGCCAAGGAGCTCGGCAAGATCATCGCCGACGAACTCGGCATCACCGACGCGATGGACTGCTTCATCAAGGGCGACATGGGCGCATGCGCGATGACCGCGTTGAACGTGGTCCTCACTGCGGTCGGCGGCGCCGCCGGCAAGTTGCTCGCCCGCTACGCTTTCCGTCTCGACAAGCTCAACGACCTCAAGAACCGCCTCTGGGATCTGGGTGGCCGGCTCAAGGAAGCTGTTACCACCTTCTTCAGGTCCCGTAAGCGGGCGGACGAAATGGCCGAAGCCGCAGCGGATACATGCGAGGTGCCCTGGGCGCAGAGCTTCGTGCCCGGAACACTCGTCCTGATGGCCGACGGCAGCAAGAAAAAGATTGAAGATCTTGAGCCTGGGGACCACGTCCGGGCGGAAGATCCCAAGACGGGGAAGTCTGCCGCGAAGGCTGTCGTGGCCACGTGGACGAGCAGGAGCGTGAAGGACCTTGTCCGGATCACGGTTGACATCGATGGTGACCATGGCGATGCCACTGACGAAATCGTCGCGACTGCCGTCCACCCCTTCTGGGTGGACGAGATCGAGGAGTGGGTCAACGCCCAGGCGCTGACCCCAGGGCAGTCGCTGCTCACCCCCTCCGGAGATCGGATGCGGATTGCCGGCGTCAAGCACTGGTCCGAGACGACCCGGGTCCACAATCTGACCGTCGACGACATCCACACGTACTATGTGGTGGCGGGAGAGCGGGCGGTGCTCGTCCACAACTGCGGGAGCGGAACAATTTCCGACAAGCAGATGAACGAGCATATTCTCCCGCGGCATGACCCGAACCATCCAGATTATGGAAAGTGGTACAAGAAGTCGAAGTTCGACGACTGGGTCACCCCGGATCATATTCGTAACTGGGCTAAGCTGGCGATGAGGAAGCCCGTGGACAAGACAAATATCGGCACTGGAGTCGGCCACCGTCATGTCTTGCGGATCAACAGCATCCACCCGGTGGGCTTCGACAAGGACGGAAACGAATTGCATACTATTGCCGTGTGGGTGGAAGACGGCAATGTCACATCCGTTCACCCGGATTGACGAAGGAGGGCGGGCGTGATCGATCTTGAGGTGCGTGACGAGTCCGGCGTTGTGCAGCAGCACGGCAACTGCGGCCTCGAGTGGTTTGCCACCATTGGTCGGCTGAACGAGGAGGAGTTCCCATTCCTGGGGGGCAGTCTGTTGCCCTACGCGGACACGATGTTCAATTCACGACAGGTGAAGAGGCTTAGGCGGGAGCTTTCCTGTGCGCCTGTTCGCGATGTTCTGGGGGCGGATGTCGTAGCGGAAATCGATAGATTGTGCTCGCAGGTCGAGAATGGTGTGGGCCTTTACCTGTGGTTCCTGGGTGACTAGTAGGAGCCTGTAGCCACCCGCCGTCCGGTGAACAGGGAAGGGGGCGTGACCCGTCGGGTCACGCCCCCTTCCGTTTGCTGGCAGGATTACACCCGCGAGCAGGCGACCCCGTTGAGTGAGAAGCTGGTCGGCGACGAGTACGCCCCGCTCAGCGTCCCCTGGTACCCGAAGTTCGCGGTACCCCCAGGCGCGATCGACCCGTTGAAGCTCACGTTCCGCGCGCTCACCGCGGACCCGCTCTGCGTCACGGTCGCGTTCCACGCGTTGGTGACCCGCTGCCCCGACGGCAGGTTGTAGGTCAGGTTCCAGCCGTTGATGGTGCTGGAGCCCCGGTTGGTGATCGTCACGTCGGCGGTGAAGCCGCTGTTCCAGACGCTCGCCGGCGTGTACTTCACCGTGCAGGCGGCGTTCGACGGCGGGGGCGACGACGGCGGGGTGGTGGTCGGCGGCGTCGTGGTGGGCGGGGTGGTCGAGCCGCCGCCGTTGACGTTGGCCGAGAAGGACGTCACGCCGAGGCCGGCGCCGCCCTGCCACGGCTCGAAGCCGGCCTGGATGCTGGTGAGGTACCAGCTGCTGGTGATCGCGCCCCGGTTGCGGGTGTCGTTGATGAACGCCAGCAGGTTGAGGTTCGCGCTGCTGATCGCCGACGGCGCGAGGTACGAGATGACGTTGTTGGAGCCGTTGCTGCCGCGCCAGACCTCCCAGCTGCGACCGTCGATGGTGGCGGTGCCGACCGGGGAGCCGATGGGCTGGATCGGGCCCTGGCGGTTGAGCCAGATCATGATCTCCATCTGGTTGACCCCGTCGCGCTTGGGCGTGGGGTCGAGCCAGATGTCGTACGAGGCGTTGTAGGTGGCTCCGCTGACGTACTTGTAGTTGATGCTGCTGGTGGCGCTGCTGATCTGGCTGACCTGGATCGGCAGGTTCGTGCCGGGGGAGCAGTTGGTGTAGTGGCAGCCGGCGAAGACCGACGGGTACGACACCGGCGCGCCGTTGGTCGGCGAGGAGCCCTGCTGGGTGGTGATCTCGAAGCCGGTGCTGGTGACGTTGATGCACTGCTGGGCGGTGGTGCCCCAGCGGTTGTTCTGCACCACGTACCGGTTCTGGATCGTGGTGGAGCCGTACTGCTCGCAGATCTGGGTGTCGGCGGAGGCGTTGCCGCCGAGGGCGACGGCGACGATCGACCCGGCGGCCAGCAGGCCGGCCGCGGCGATGGCCCGGAGTGAACGTTTCATGATGCTCCTTGGACTCCGGCGCGGGGGCGCCGAGTGGGACGGGGGACACGGGCGGGAGCGCTCCCAAGTTCAGTCGACACATTTACATGCCTGCAACTACTTTGCAACCGAACCGGTTAAGTGAATTCACGTGATCATCCGGCGTGGGAGGCGTGGAGCTTCACGCGCCATCGCGAAAGACGTCGCCGGGCTGATCGATGTCGCAGGTCAGCCGCAGGGTGGCGGTGGTTGCCGGCCCGAACGAGGACGGCTCGTCCGGGCGGCGACGTGAATGAGATGCGCGAATGGCGTCATCACTCCGAGGAGTGTGCGCGCCAGGGCCGATCAGGTCTACCGTGCGTCAATCGCGGGGAGTAGTGTCTTGCCTCCAACGCGTGCCGAACCCCTCCGGAGGCGTACACCACCATGGGTGGCAGCTCCCCCCTGCGCATCCTCGTCGTCGGCGCGGGCATCGCCGGCCTCGCCGTGGCCCGGGCACTGCGCCTGGCGGGGTTCCGGCCGGACGTCACCGAGAAGCTCCCCCCGAACGAACTCGTCGACACCGGCCTCTACCTCCCCGGCAACGCGGCGCGGGCGCTGCGCCGCCTCGACCTGCACGACCCGCTCCGGCCGTACGGGCAGGTGATCCACCGGCAGCGCTTCCTCGACGCGGCGGGTGAGCCGCTCTGTGAGGTTGATCTCGACGCGCTCTGGGCCGGGGTGGGCGACTGCCGGGCGCTGCCCCGTCGCGACCTGTACCAGGTGCTGCTCAGCGGCGCCGGTGGCGCGGTCCGGCACGGCGCCGAGATCAGCGCCGTGGAGTTGCTGCCCGCCAGTGTCGGGGTCACCTTCACCGACGGCACCGGCGGCGAGTACGACCTGGTCATCGGCGCCGACGGGCCCCGATCGGCGGTACGCAGCCTGGCCGCGCTCGGCGGCCCGCCCCGCCCGGCGGGCCAGGTGGTCTACCGCACCGTGGTCCGGGACGGGCCGGAGGTCACCGACTGGACCGCCCTGCTGGGCCAGCGCGCCGGCTTCCTCGTGGTGCCCATCGGCGCGGGACGGCTCTACTGCTACGCCGACGAGGCCGGCACCGTCGCACCGGCCGACCCGTCGGCCCGGCTGCGGGAGCTCTTCGGCTCCTACGGCGGCCCGGTGCCGGCCGTGCTGGCGGCGATCGGCGGCGACGTGCAGGTGGGGCTCACCGACGAGGTGGAGCTGGGACGCTGGCACCGCGGCCGGGTGTTGCTGGTCGGCGACGCCGCGCACGCCACCGCGCCGACGTTGAGCCAGGGCGCCGCGATGGCGCTGGAGGACGCGGTGGTCCTCGCCGAGTCGCTGCAGGCCGCCGGCACCGTCGAGGCGGCGCTGGTGGCGTACGAGAGCCGCCGTCGTCCGCGTACCCGATGGGTGCGGGACCGGACCCGGGACCGCAACCGGACCCGCGACGTCCCGCCGGCGCTGCGCGACCCGCTGCTGCGCGGACGCGGCGACCGGATCTTCCGCGAGCACTACCGGCTGCTGGTCGACCCGCTCTGATCGCGGGACAGGTCGCCCGCCTCGGCCCGGCCCGATCGCGGGACAGACCCCCCGCCCAGCATGCCGCACCACCCCGAGCGGCGTTGCCACCTGCCGGGGACTATCCTCCTTGCGGATGACGGCTCGCAGATGACAGCGCGTGCCGAGCGGGACAACCGAGAACCGGAGGCCATTCGTGACCACCGTCGCACCCAAGCCGGTCGTGACCCGGCCATGGCCGGTCCGAGAGCCGGTCAAGGGGTCGGCCATCGCGCGGCTGCTGCGCACCACGGACGCGAAGCAGATCGGGATCATGTACATGGTCACCGCGTTCGTGTTCTTCATGATCGGTGGCCTGATGGCCCTGATCATGCGAGCCGAGCTGGCGCGGCCGGGCCTGCAGTTCCTGTCGCCCGAGCAGTACAACCAGCTGTTCACCATGCACGGCACGATCATGCTGCTGTTCTTCGCGACGCCGATCGTGTTCGCCTTCGCGAACTACGTCGTGCCGCTGCAGATCGGCGCGCCGGACGTCTCCTTCCCCCGGCTCAACGCCTTCGCCTACTGGCTGTACCTCTTCGGAGGCACCATGGCGACGGCCGGCTTCATCAGCCCGGGTGGCGCCGCCGACTTCGGTTGGACCGCCTACACCCCGCTGAGCACGGTCGAGCACTCGCCGGGCGTCGGCGCGAACATGTGGGTGGTCGGCCTGGCCATCTCCGGTCTGGGCACCATCCTCGGCGCGGTCAACCTGATCACCACGATCCTGACCCTGCGCGCCCCCGGCATGACGATGTTCCGGATGCCGATCTTCACCTGGAACATGCTGGTCACCAGCCTGCTGGCGATCCTGATCTTCCCGCTGCTGGCCGCCGCGCTCTTCGCGCTGGCCGCGGACCGGCTGCTCGGCGCCCACGTGTACGACCCGGCGACCGGCGGGCCGATGCTCTGGCAGCACCTGTTCTGGTTCTTCGGGCACCCCGAGGTCTACATCATCGCGCTGCCGTTCTTCGGCATCATCACCGAGATCATCCCGGTCTTCTCGCGGAAGCCGATCTTCGGTTACAAGGGCCTGGTCGCCGCGACCATCGCCATCGCCGCCCTGTCGATGAGCGTGTGGGCGCACCACATGTTCTCCACCGGCCAGGTGCTGCTGCCGTTCTTCAGCTTCCTGAGCTACCTGATCGCCGTGCCGACCGGTATGAAGTTCTTCAACTGGATCGGCACCATGTGGCGGGGCCAGATCACCTTCGAGACGCCGATGCTCTTCGCCGTCGGCTTCCTGGTGACCTTCCTCTTCGGTGGCCTCACCGGTGTGCTGCTGGCCAGCCCGCCGCTGGACTTCCACCTGCACGACTCGTACTTCGTGGTGGCGCACTTCCACTACGTGCTCTTCGGCACCATCGTGTTCGCCGTCTTCGGTGGCATCTACTTCTGGTTCCCGAAGATGTTCGGCCGGATGCTCGACGAGCGGCTGGGCAAGATCCACTTCTGGCTGACGATGATCGGGTTCCACACCACGTTCCTCATCCAGCACTGGTTGGGCAACGAGGGCATGCCGCGTCGGTACGCCGACTACCTGCCCAGCGACGGCTTCACCACGCTGAACATGATCTCCACGATCGGCGCGTTCATCACCGGTATCTCGACCCTGCCGTTCATCTGGAACTGCTGGAAGTCGTACAAGACCGGGCCGGTCGTCGAGGTCGACGACCCGTGGGGCCACGGCAACTCGCTGGAGTGGGCGACCACCTCCCCGCCGCCCCTGCGCAACTTCGACCGGATGCCGCGGATCCGCTCCGAGCGGCCGGCCTTCGACCACAAGTTCCCGGAGCTGGCCGCCGGCCAGACCCTGGCCGGACCGCCGGAGGGTGGCTCCAAGCCGCTCACGTCCGAGTCCGACGGTGGCGCCAGCTACCAGGAGGACACCGCCAGCGACAAGCGCTGACGCTCCGCACGACACCGCCACGGGCGCCGCACTCCACACCAGGGGTACGGCGCCCGTCGCCGTTCATCCCGGTACGCTCGCTGCCCCCGAGCCGGTGGGCTGTGCCGATCGAGCGCGGCGGCGATCGATCGTGTCCGGCGGTGGGCTGCGGACCGTTCCCGACGGGTCGATGTCGGGTCGCGATCACGGAGGGTGATCGGTGTGGCTGGAGGGTGAGGGGTCGCTGTCGCCGCTTTGCTCTGCTGCCACGGACGCACCACTGCGGTGAGCAGGGGTTGTCCGTTGGGCGTCCGGTGGCCGGAGCACGATGACCACCACGCTGTGTATCTGGCGCATCGGTGGCAGCAGAGCAAGAGCGGCCGGAGTGCCGGGGTGGGCGCGGCGTCGACCGCGCTGACGGTGGCCGCCGGTGCTGCCACGTCGGTGACATCGGCCATCGGCGCGTCGGCCGGGCACGTGAGTAGCAGGCCAGGCCCCGAGCCAGTAGGCCCAGGCCCCGGGCCGGGTCAGGTGGTGGCGGGGACCAGGTCGGTGGCGTCCGGCACGACGGCCGCCGCGCGACGGTGGCGCAGCTCCAGCGGGAGCACCGCCAGGGTCAGCAGCAGCCCGACCGCGCCGGTCACCGCGAAGCCCCACAGCGGCACCGAGGCGTCGATCACCGCGCCGGCCAGCGGCGCGCCCAGCGCGATGCCGACCGTGACCGCGGAGCCGTGCAGGCCCATCGCCTCACCGCGGACCCCGGCGGGGGCCAGCCGGCTCACCGCGTCGGCGGTCGCCGCGAGGGTCGGGGCGCAGAGCGCGCCTGCCGGGACGAGGGCCAGGCAGAGCAGCCACCAGTGGCCGCCGCCCAGCCCGACCGGGATGGTGCAGAGGCTGAGCGCGGCGGCCAGCGCCAGCGGGGAGAAGGAACGCTTGACCGCGCCGTACGCGAAGCCACCGACCAGCGACGCCACCGCCCACATGGCGAGGACGGCGCCGGTCCAGCCGACCTCGCCGCCGGCGCGCAGCACGGCGACCACCGCGACGTCGGTGCCGCCCAGCACCAGGGTGGCCCCGGCGCTCACCGCCAGCACGGCCAGCAGCCGGGGCGTCAGCCAGACCCGGCGGGGCACCCGGGGCTGCGGCCCCACCGGCTCGTCCGCGCTGCGGGTGGGCGGGTTCATCAGCCAGAGTGCGATGCCGGCGCCGACGACGCCCGCGCCGACCGCCCAGAGCGTGAACCGCGCCGAGACGGTGGTGGCCAGGGCCACGGCGAGCGCCGGCCCGACCATGAACGACAGCTCCACCGACATCGAGTCCAACGCGTACGCCGGGCGGCGCCGCTCCTGCGGCACCAGCGCGGCGATCGACTGGCGGATCACCGAGAAGACCGGCAGGGCGAGCAGGCCGGCGAAGAACGCGGCGGGCAGCAGCACCGGGTACGACAGCGCCGGTGCGCTCGCCCAGAACACCGCCTCGGCGACGGTGGTGACGGCGAGCACCGGGCGCAGGCCGTACCGGTCGACGAGGCGGCCGAGCAGCGGCGAGCCGATCGCGGCGCCCACGGTCAGCGCGGCGCCGATCAGGCCGGCGGCGCCGTAGCCGCGGCCGAGGTCGAGCACGACGAAGAAGGTGAGCGTCACCCCGGTCGCGGTGAGCGGGATACGGGCCAGTACGGACACCAGCAGCAACGACCGGAGTCCGGGCTGGGCGAGCGCCTGCCGGTAAGGTGTCAAGTTCATGATGGTCCGTACCTCCGGCGGTCATCCTTCGCCGGGGGTACGACATCGGCAAGCCGTTTACCGGCTCAAGCGGCCCGCATCACAGCCTCACCCCGCAACGTCACCCCGGCGCCCTGCATCGCCCGCAGCGCCACGTCGAGCGTCTCCGGTGCGACGGCGGCGGTCAGGTCGAGCAGCACCGTGGTGTCGAAGCCCTCCCGGGCCGCGTCCAGCGCGGTGGCGCGTACGCAGTGGTCGGTGGCGATGCCGACCACGTCGACCCGGTCCACGCCCTGTCGGCGCAGCCAGTCCGCCAGGCACTCGCCGCCCTCCGCGTGCCCCTCGAAGCCGGAGTACGCGGCGGCGTGCTCGCCCTTGTGGAAGATCGCCTCCACCCGGCCGGTCTCCAGCTCGGGGTGGAACTCGGAGCCGGCGGTGCCCACCACGCAGTGCCGCGGCCAGGAGTCGACGTAGTCCGGCGGATCGCCGAAGTGCGCCCCCGGGTCGACGTGGTAGTCCTTGGTGGCGACCACGTGGTCCCAGCGCTGCGGTTCGGCGGCGAGCAGCCGGGAGATCCCGCCGGCCACGCCGGCGCCGCCGGCGACGGCGAGCGAGCCGCCCTCGCAGAAGTCGTTCTGCACGTCCACGATGATCAAGGCGTTGGCCATCGGAGGTGTCCTTCCTCAGCTTGCCGGTACGACGGTGACCGGAACGGCCGGGTCACCGGCGGAGAGCTTCAACCCCTCCCAGGGGATCGAGATCAGGCACTGCCGCAGGTGCTCCCGGGACTCGTCCAGCGACGGCAGCGCCACCGGCTCCCCGTCGACGATGAAGGAGCGTTGCAGCAGCCGGTCGTTGGGCTGCCGGTCCGGCACGCCCTGCGGCACGACGACCTCCTCGGTGGCGGTGCCGGTCGGCTTGTGCCGGCGTACCGCGACCTTCCGGCCGCCGATGGTGGCCTTGTGCTCCGAGCGCTTGACCACCGCCCGGCCCTCCACCTCGACCAGCTTGTAGACCAGCCCGGCGGTCGGCGCGCCGGAGCCGGTGACCACGGCGGTGCCGGCGCCGTACATGTCGACCGGTTCGGCGGCGAGCGTGGCGATGGCGTACTCGTCCAGGTCGCCGGAGACGATGATCTTCGTCTCGGTCGCCCCGAGCGAGTCGAGCAGTTCCCGGGACTGCTGGGCGATCACCGTCAGGTCCCCCGAGTCGATCCGGACGGCCCGCAGCTCCGGCCCGGCCACCTCGATCGCGTTGCGGATGCCCTGGGTGATGTCGTACGTGTCGACCAGCAACGTGGTGTCCTTGCCCAGCGTGGCCACCTGCGAGGCGAACGCCGCCCGCTCGTCGTCGTGCAGCAGGGTGAACGCGTGGGCGGCCGTGCCGGCGGTGGGGATGCCGTAGCGCTGCCCCGCCGCCAGGTTGGAGGTGAACCGGAAACCGGCCAGGTACGCCGCGCGCGCCGCAGCCACCGCCGCCTCCTCGTGCGCCCGCCGCGAACCCATCTCGATCAGGGCCCGGCCCCGGGCCGCGGTGACCATCCGGGCGGCGGCGGCCGCCACCGCGCAGTCGTGGTTGAGCACCGAGAGCACCAGCGTCTCCAGCACCACGCACTCGGCGAAGCTGCCGGAGACGGTGAGGATCGGCGAGCCGGGGAAGAAGAGTTCACCCTCGGCGTACCCGTCGATGTCGCCGGTGAAGCGGTAACCGGACAGCCATTCGGCGGCGGCGTCGTCGACCACGCCGGTGCGGCGCAGGAAGTCGATCTCCGCCGCGTCGAAGCGGAAGTCGCGGATCAGGTCGATGAGCCGGCCCGTCCCGGCGACCACGCCGTACCGCCGGCCGGTCGGCAGCCGCCGGCTGAACACCTCGAAGGCGCAGCGGCGCTCGGCCGTGCCGTCCCGCAGGGCGGCACTGACCATGGTCAGCTCGTAGTGGTCGGTCAGCAGCGCGGGGCGAAGGGTGGTCACCGCCCCAGCCTAGAGTTCACTCCGTCCCGTCGCCGTCGTGGCCCGTGATCGACCGCAACGCCGCCGGCAGTTCGGCCCGGCCGGTGATGCCGAGCTTGCTGTAGACCCGCTGGAGGTGGTTCTCCACCGTCCGGGTGGAGAGGAACAGTCGCTCGGCGATCACCCGGCTGGTCACCCCCGCCGCGGCCAGCCCGGCGATCTGCCGTTCCCGGTCGGTCAGCGCCGGGCGCAGCGCCTCCAACGCCGGGGTGCGGATCTGGTCGGCGGCGCCGAGCAGGACGCCGAGCCGCTGGTGGGCGGCGGCGGCCGACGCGGCACGTCCCCGGCGCAGCCCGTGCAGGGCGATCGCGGCGGCCTCGGCGGCCCACACCGTCAGGCCCAGCGCGGCGAAGGCGTCGGCCACCTCCAGCAGGTCGGCGGCGTCGCCGGCGACGGTGGCCCGGGCGTACCGGGCGAGCAGCGGCGGCAGCACCCCGTCGACCCGGTCGGAGAGCTCGGTCAACCGCTGCGCCACCGTACGCCGGCTGCCGTCGGTGCAGGTCGGCCCGACCGGCGCGTCCGCCCGGCCCAGCCGGACCAGGTCGTGCAGGACCAGCACCTCGTGCCCGGCCAGCCCGTCGGCGCGCAGCCGGTCGGCCAGCTCCGCGAGGTGCTTGGTCGCCCCGGGCAGGTCGTCACCGGCCGCCAGCACCGCGCCGCGGGCCTGCTCCAGCCACGGGTACAGCACCGCCATGCCGGGGGTGTGCACCCGGTCCGCCTCGGCCATCGCCTCCGCCGCCGCCCCGGCGTCGCCGTGCAGCGCGGCGGCCTGGGCCCGCTCGGCGTGCGCCAGCCCCGCGTAGACCCGGCTGGTGGCCAGCACCGCGCAGGCCCCGAGGCTGATCTTGAGGGCGTCGCCGCTGCGCCCGCGCAGCCGGGCCGCGTACGCCTGGAGGATGGCCAGGTAACCGGTGCCGAGCCGGAAGTCGCCCGCCCCGGCCAGGTCGGCGAACTCGTCCGCGGCGATCGCGTCGATGCCGGCCAGGTCACCGGCGAGCGCCAGCCGGGTGCCCCGGGCCAGCTCCATGGCCAGCTGGAGGTAGGGCATGTCGGCCCGCCAGGCCGGCGCCTCGGCCTGCACCCGGGCGATCGCCGCCGCGCTGCGCCGGAACTGCCCCCGCGCCGCGTCCAGGTGGGCGATGGTGCACCGGGCCAGCTCGCGGGCCGCCACGCCGGCGGCCGGGCGGTCGAGCACCGAGCGGGACAGCCGCAGCGCCTCCGCCGGGTCGAGGCCGTGCAGCCGCATGATCGCCTCGAAGGCCCGGACCCGTGCCTGGTCGCCGGGGTCGGCCAGCTCGGCGCCCGCGCGGGCGATCTCCTCCACCGTGGACTGCCGGCTGAGCCCCCAGTAGGTGACCATGCCGCGTACCGTCAGCCAGCGGCTGAGCCGCCGGTCGGAGGTGACCTCGCCGGTCACCGCGTCGAGCACCCGGACCGCCTCGTCCGGCCGGTCGGCGAACATGAGGATGGTGGCGAGCAGCTCCGCGGCGTCGAAGCCGCCGTCGGCGTCGAGCGCCGCGCGGGCCAGCCGGGTCGCCAGGGGTACGTCGTAGCGGGCGAACGCCTGCGCGGCCGCGCCCAGCAGCAGCGTGCCGTCCTGTGCGGTGCCGGAGTCCAGCCGCCACACGGCGACCCGGAGCAGGTCGCCCCGACGGCGCGCGCCGACCGCCTCCAGCAGCTCGGCCAGGTGGGCCTGCAACCGCCGGGTCCGGCTGACCGGGCAGCGGCGGCGCATCATCTCGCCGTACAGCGGGTGGGCCAGCCGGACGTCGAAGCGCCGGTCGTCCTGCACCACGGTGATCAGGCCGCGTTCCTCGGCCAGCTCCACGTCGGCCGGGTCGGCGGCCTGGTTCAGCAGGTGCAGGCCGAGCGGCTCGCCGAAGGCGACCAGCTCCACCACCGCCCGCACGCCGGACTCCAGCCGGCCGATCCGGGTGTCGATCAGGTCGGTCAGGCTGGGGGCGAGCTCCAGCCGGCCGGTCCAGCGCCATACCCCGTAGCGGCGGTCCAGCTCGCCCCCGCCGGCCGCGGCGAGCACCAGTTCGCGCAGGAGCAGCGGGTTGCCGGCGGAGAGCCGGAACAGTCGCTCGGCGGAGCCGGCGTCGACCGGGCCGTCCAGGATGGCGGCGAGCAGGTTCGCGGTCTCGGTGGGGCCCAGCGGGGCCAGCTCGGCGTGCTCGACCAGGTCGTCGGTCCAGAGCGCCCGGATCGGCAGCGGGATCTGCTCGCCGTTGCGCAGTGTCCCGAGGACGGTCGTGTTCTCCTGCCGGGCGAGCAGGTGGACCAGCGCGGCCGACGGCGGGTCGAGCAGGTGGGCGTCGTCGATGGCGAGCACGATCCGCCGGCCGGCCGCCTGCTCCCGGAGCACCTCCACGGCCCAGCGCAGCACCCCGGCGGGGGAGAGGCCCTCCGGTTGCTCGGCGGGGAGCACCTGGGCCAGCCCGCCGAAGGGCAGGGCGGCGGTGGCGCTGCTGGCGGCGACGTACCAGATCGCGTAGCGCTCGGGTGGCAGCGCGGCGACGCCCTCGCGCAGCAGGCGGCTCTTGCCGACACCGGCGCGGCCGCTGAAGAAGAGTCCGCGTCCCTCGACCCCGTCCACCGCCGATTGCAGACGGTCAAGTTCGTCCGTTCGGCCGACGAAACACCACCGACTCATCGGAGCAGCATATCGATGGAATTCCGTCCGCGCGGGCACCGTCACGCTGCGAAGTTGAGTAATCTCGCAGTTACCGGTGAGTATCCGAGGTGTTCCGTGCCAGTCGGTAAGAGCCTTTACTCTTCCGGCATCCGGGGTGCCACCACACCGGACGTACCCGCGGGCGGAGCCACTGCCCGCCCTACCGGGAGGCCACCGATGAGACCCGGCCCACTCCCCGGGGTCGACGTGCCCGGCGGTCCAGGCGGCGCAGCCGGGCTGCCCCGCTGCGCTCCGCTGACGACCCGCCTGGGGGTCACCGAGCCCGCGTCCGACGAGCCGCTCACCGTGGTCGCCGCCGGCCCGGCCGGCGCCGCCCGGCGCGAGGTGCTCGCCGCCCTGCTGGGCGTCTCCTCCGGCATGCTCGACGTGCCGACCGGCAGCACCCTGCTCGTCCGGCACGACCGGACGGCCACCCGCGCCGCCTACGTGCCGGGCTACCGGCAGCCGCACTCCTACGGCGCGGACCAGGCAGCCGCCGGCCCCGCGTTGGCCCGGCCGCCGCGGCGGGTGGAGCTGCACCTGCCCGAGCCGCTGCTGCGCCACTTCGGGCTGCTCGACACGCCGGACACCGACACCCTCGGCGTCGCCGGCGGCCGGGTGCTGCTCGACGCGGTCGGGCGCGGTGGGGCGCTGCTCTTCGTGATCGGCGCGGACCAGGCCTTCGGCGCCGCCGAGCTGCATCTACTCACCCAGGTGGCGCGCGCGTCGGTCGAGGTCTTCTTCGTGGTCACCCCGGGCGCCGGAGGGTGGGCGACGACGAGCGAGGCGGCCGGGACGGAGGACACGGGGGAGTCCGTCCCGTCGGCGGTGGACCCGGCGGAGGTCAGCGTCGAGGCGCACCGGGCGGCGCTGCTCGCCGCCGTGCCGGCGCTGGCCGAGGCCCGGTGGTTCCCGGTGCACCGGGCCGAGCATCCCGGCCTGCGCCGGGCGCTGGTGGGCTGGGCGGCCGACGAGGGGCTGCGCCGCGCCAGCCTGCAACCGCCCGAGCTGCCCGGCGAGCGTGGTCGGGTGAGCGTGCCGCCGGATGCCGACGCGGGGGCGTGGTCGGAGTGGCTGGAACGGCAGAGCCGTACCTGTGCCCGCAGCATCCGCCAGCACCTCGCCCTGGAACTCGCCAACGCCCACCTGCGGGTGGTCCAGGAGATCGTCTTCGGGGTGGGCTGCGCGGGTCTGCCGCAACTGCTGGACCGGGAGATGGAGGCGCTGTCCCTGCTCGCCACCGCGCAGTGCGACGAGGCGGTCCGTGCCATCGTCGACGAGGCCGCGGCGCGGGTGCTCGGCGCGCCGGTGGCCGAGGGGGTCCGGCGTCGCATCGCCCGGGCCACCCGGCTGCGGCTGGCCGACCAGCCGTCCGGGCAGGGCCTCGACCGGGTGCTCCTGGTGACCAGCACCGCCGGAGTGGGCGACCTGACCGGCGCGGCGGCGCTCGACGCGCTCGCCGGGCACCCCGGCGCACCGCGCGACGAGGTCCTGCCGCCGGTCGGCGTGGCGCTCTCCGGCGGGTGCTGGCAGCACTGGCGCAGCCCCGGCAACGACGACCCGAGCGGCGCCCGGTCCTGGGCCCAGCGGGCGCTGCGCGAGGTCGAGTTGGAGCTGTGCCGGGAGGTGTCCCGGCGCTTCGAGGTGATCCGTCTCTCGCTCGACGCGGTGCTCTCCGATGCCCTCGACCACGGCATCCTGCTCGCCTGAGCGGGTGGCCCACGCGCTGTCGCCCGGCCCGGTCACCGCGGTCCGGGAGGGTGAACCGGACGTCCCCGGCGTTCCGGTTCATCGGTTCGCCGGATCCGGTGGCACGATGGGGGGCATGGCGGCTCCACAGGTTGCACCGGTCGAGACGCCGGACACCGACGAGGTGCCGGTGTCGGACCGGCCTTGGGTGACGATCGTCTGGGACGACCCGGTCAATCTCATGACGTACGTGACCTGGGTCCTGCAGAAGCTCTTCGGGTACAGCCGGGAGAAGGCCGAGAAACTCATGCTGGACGTGCACCACAAGGGCAAGGCCGTGGTGTCCAGCGGCGCCCGGGAGCGGATGGAGCACGACGCGTCGCAGCTGCACGCGTACGGGCTGTGGGCGACGGTGGAGCGCTCGTGAGCATGTTCCGCCGCCGGGGCGACCGTTACGTCGCCACCTTCGCCGTCGACGAGGTGCGCGTGCTGCGCAAGGTCGCCTCCGAGGTGGTCGGGCTGCTCACCGACGGGTTCGACCACGGCGACCCGGTGGTCGGGCGGCTCTTCCCCGAGGCGTACCCGGACGACCCGGCCGGGACCGCGGAGTTCCGTCGCTACACCGAGGGCGACCTCAAGACCGCCAAGATCGACCAGGCGGGGGCGATCCTGGCCGCGCTGCCGGACTCCGCCGGCGGCGAGGTGCGGCTGGACGCCGAGGCGGCCGAGGCGTGGCTGCGGGCGCTCAACGACGCCCGGCTGGCGATGGGCGTCCGGCTGGAGATCAAGGACGGCACCGACCTGGGCGAGGAGCTGGACGACGCGGTCGCCGAGGACCCCACCTCGTCCCGGGTGTTCCAACTGTCGGTATACGCCTACCTCGGCTACCTCCAGGAGTCCCTGCTCAACGCCTTGATCGACTGAAGTGTGACGGTCGCCGCCTCGCCGCACCCGGCGGGTGGGCGCTAGGCTGGGCCACGTGCTGAGTATCGACCGGTCGATCGTCGAGGCGATCGTCGCCCACGCGCGCCGGGACCACCCGGACGAGGCGTGCGGCGTGGTCGCCGGTCCCGCCGGCAGCGACACCCCCACCCGGCACATCCCGATGGACAACGCCGCCCGTTCGATGACGTTCTACGAGTTCGACTCGATGGAGCAGTTGCGCGTGTGGCGGGAGATGGACGACCGCGACGAGGAACCGGTCGTCATCTACCACTCGCACACCGCGACGGAGGCGTACCCGTCCCGCACGGACATCTCCTTCGCCGGTGAGCCCGGGGCCCACTACCTGCTGGTCTCCACGCGCGAGCCCGACACGGAGGAGATCCGCTCCTTCCGCATCGTCGACGGCGTGGTGACCGAGGAGCCGGTGCGGATCGTGGACGCCGCCGTTGACCCGCACGCGGTGCAGTCCTACATGTTCGGGCAGAGCCCGGCGACGGTCGACTACGAGTGTTCGGGCCGCTGACCCTTCAGCCCCGTTCCCTCTCTCCCGTCACCGAGCACACCCGATCAAGGAGCACGCCACCATGGCCATCGAGGTTCGCATCCCCACCATCCTGCGCAGCTACACCGGCGGCGCGAAGGTCGTCGAGGGCGCCGGGGACACCCTGGGCGACCTGCTCACCGACCTGGACTCCCGGCACGCCGGCCTGAAGGCCCGGCTGGTCACCGACGCCGGCGCGCTGCACCGCTTCGTCAACGTCTACGTCAACGACGAGGACGTCCGTTTCCTGGGCGCGCTGGACGCCAAGCTCAACGACGGCGACAGCGTGACCATCCTGCCGGCCGTCGCCGGTGGCGCCTTCGGCTTCGCGGCCGCCGCCGCGATCGCCCAGCACAGCGCGGCCGCCGCGGCGCTGGCCGGTGGCCGCCGCGTCGCCGCCGTCCGCTGACGGCGGCCGTCATGGCGCGGTACGACAGCCTGCTCGACGCCTGCGGCGGCACTCCCCTGGTGGGGCTGCCCCGGCTCTCGCCGACGGTGCCCGACGGGGCGCCGCCGGTGCGGCTCTGGGCGAAGCTGGAGGACCGGAACCCGACCGGCAGCATCAAGGACCGCGCGGCCCTGTTCATGGTCCGCGCGGCCGAGCAGGCCGGTCGGCTCCGTCCGGGTGACACCATCCTGGAGCCCACCAGCGGCAACACCGGCATCTCGCTGGCCATGGTGGCCAAGCTGCGCGGCTACCGGCTGGTCTGCGTGATGCCGGAGAACGTCTCCACCGAGCGGGTCCAGCTGCTCCGGATGTACGGCGCGGAGATCATCTTCTCGCCGGCCGCCGGCGGCTCGAACCAGGCCGTCGCGACCGCGAAGCAGATCTCGGCCGAGCACCCCGACTGGGTGATGCTCTACCAGTACGGCAACGAGGCCAACGCCCGGGCGCACTACGAGACGACCGGGCCGGAGCTACTGCACGACCTGCCCACGATCACCCACTTCGTGGCAGGTCTGGGCACCACCGGCACCCTGATGGGCACCGGGCGGTACCTGCGCGAGAAGGTCGACGGCATCCAGGTGGTGGCCGCCGAGCCGCGCTACGGCGAGCTGGTCTACGGCCTGCGCAACATCGACGAGGGGTACGTCCCGGAGCTCTACGACGCCACCGTGCTGAACCGGCGGTTCTCCGTCGGCACCCGGGACGCGGTGCTGCGTACCCGGCAGCTCGTCGAGGTGGAGGGGATCTTCGCCGGCTTCTCCACCGGGGCGATCCTGCACGCCGCCCTGGCCGTGGCGCACGAGGCGGTGCGCGAGGGCCGCCGGGCCGACGTCGCCTTCGTGGTCTGCGACGGCGGCTGGAAGTACCTCTCCACCGGCGCGTACGGCGGCACCCTCGCCGACGCCGAGGACGCCCTCGAAGGACAGCTCTGGGCATGATGCCCGACCACGGGGCCGGCCGGCGCCTCGCCGGCCGGCCCCGTGGGTGTCACGTTGATGACAAGTTCCAGTAGATGATTCTTGCCCCGCCGTCGCTGCGCGTAGGCTGCGCAGCGTGGCGTACGCGTCGGTAGAGATCATCTGCGGTGCTGACACCGGCGTGTCGACTACGGTCGGTGACAGTGGGGCGACCGGATGAGACTGACCGTCCTCGGCTGCGCGGGCAGCTTCCCCGGCCCCGAATCGCCCTGCTCCGCGTACCTGGTCGAGGCGGACGGGTTCCGCCTCCTGGTGGACTTCGGCTCCGGCGCGCTCTCCACCCTCCAGCGCTACGTGGGGCTGCACGCCCCCGACGCCATCCTCCTGACCCACCTGCACTGCGACCACATCCTCGACGCCGCCTCGTACGTCGTGGTCCGCCGGTACGCCCCCGACGGCCCGTACCCGCCGCTGCCGGTGTACGCCCCGTCCGGCGCCCCGGACCGGCTCGCCGCCGTGTACGGCCAGGAGGACAGCACGGTCGAGGACGTCTACCAGTTCTACGGCCTGCAACCCGGCACCTTCCCGATCGGCCCGTTCACCGTGACCGTCGACCGGATGAACCACCCCGTCGAGACGTACGGGGTGCGACTGGAGCACGACGGCCGGGTGCTCTGCTACTCCTCGGACACCGCCCCGTGCGACGCCCTGCTGCGGCTGGCCCAGGACGCCGACGTCTTCCTCTGCGAGGCGAGCTACCTCGACGGCCTGGACAACCCGCCGGACCTGCACCTGACCGGCCGGGAGGCCGGCGAGGCGGCCACCAAGGCGGGGGCGGGCCGGCTCCTGCTCACCCACCTCGTGGTCGCCTGGGGCAGCGAGTCGCAGACCATCGAGGCGGCGTCCGGGGCGTACACCGGGCCGCTGGAAGTGGTCCGCGCCGGCGCCACGTACGACGTCTAGCTGCAATGCCCATCAGCGTTGTCGACGGCGTGACACACCCCTTCCCCTGCCCCACCGATCCCCGCTGACTTCCCGGGCCCCCGCCCGTCCGGCGCCGCCCTGTGATCCTCGGCGCGACCGACCCCTCGCACGGTGGACACGGGCCCGCGTCGCCGAGGTCCGGTCCGCCGTCCGCCCCCGGCCGGCAACCGACACCACCGCACGGCGCTCCTGCGCCGGTCGCGCCGCACGGCGGTCCTGTACCTGCCGCGTGCGCGGCTGTCGCGCGTCCGCCGGCACCACAGGGCTGGACCGGGTGCCGGAGGGCTGGGACCGGCCGGTCGAACTCCAGGTACGGGTCGAGGAGTGCCGCTGATGGCGGCCGGTTCGGTGCGGTCTGGGGCGGAGACGGGGCGGTGCCCGGTGCCGGAACCGCTCTAAGATCACCGCCGTGACCGACCCCTCGTCCGGCCCATCCGACTCCGGCCCGCCGTCGGGACAGCCCGCACCGGCGGGCCCCCCTCCGGCCGGTCCCCGGCCACCGGCGGGTCCACCGCCGGCCGGTCCGTACCCCGCCGCGACCGGCACCTACCCGCCTGCGCCGGGCACCTACCCGCCTGCGCCGGGCGGGTTCGCTTCGCCGTACGCGCCGCAGGCCGGCCCGGTCGCGCCCGGCGTGTACCCCGCGCCGCGGAAGCGCTCCGGCGCCAGCAAGGTGCTGGCGGCGGTCCTCTCCCTCGTGGTGCTGCTCGTCCTCTGCTGCTGCGGCGCGTTCACCTACAACGGCTGGTACCAGCCCCGCGAGCGGATGGAACAGCGCCGGCAGCTGCACGAGTCCATGGGCGTGCCGTCGGGCTTCAACCGCAACGGCGTCAGTGAGAGCCTCGACAACGAGACGCTCTACGCCACCTACCTGCTCAACTGCGAGAACGGCGTCTGCCCGGTCAACCTGGCGGAGAGCCTGCAGGGCTGGCTCGTCGACGGCGGCGCGGCGGGGGTCACCGTCCGCGACGTCGCCGACTGCGTCGACGACCACATGAGATGGGGCGGGCAGGCCTGCGACGGCTGGACGTGGCAACGGAACGGCTTCGAGGTGACCGGCCGGATCGTCAACATCCTGCCCGCGTACCGGGGGTCGGGGCGGACGGACAAGGAGGTGATCGTCGCACTGCGGATCGGCCACCAGGAGTGAGTGGCGCAGCCGGCGCGGGCCGGCACACGCCCCCGGTGGGGCACCCCGGGACGCTTCGATCACCCGACCGCATAAGGTGCAGGGATGGCGCGACCTGACGGGCGGCTGCCCGACCAACTCCGACCGGTCACCCTCACCCGTGGCTGGAGCACCCACCCGGAGGGCTCGGTGCTCGTCGAGTTCGGCGGCACCCGGGTGCTCTGCACGGCCAGCGTCACCGAGGGGGTGCCCCGCTGGCGCAAGGGTTCCGGGCTCGGTTGGGTGACCGCCGAGTACGCGATGCTGCCCCGGGCGACCAACACCCGCTCCGACCGGGAGAGCGTGCGGGGCAAGGTCGGTGGGCGTACCCACGAGATCTCCCGGCTGATCGGGCGCAGCCTGCGCGCCAGCATCGACCTGAAGGCGCTCGGCGAGAACTCGATCGTGCTCGACTGCGACGTGCTCCAAGCCGACGGCGGCACCCGTACGGCGGCGATCACCGGCGCGTACGTCGCCCTGCACGACGCGGTGACCTGGCTGGCCGCCCGCAAGGCGCTCGCCGGCAAGCCGGAGAAGGTCATGCACCGGTCGGTGGCCGCGGTCAGCGTCGGCGTCATCGCCGGCGAGGCGCGGCTGGACCTGAACTACGAGGAGGACGTCGCCGCCGAGGTGGACATGAACGTGGTCTGCACCGGCGCCGGCGAGTTCGTCGAGGTGCAGGGGACGGGGGAGGACGGCGTCTTCTCGCGCGGGCAGCTGGACGCGCTGCTCGACCTGGGCCTGGCGGGCTGTGTGGAACTGGCCGAGGCACAGCGGAAGGCACTGGCATCATGAACAAGGTCCTGCTCGCCACCCGTAACCGCAAGAAGCTCATCGAGCTGCAGCGGATCCTCGACGGCGCGCTCGGCGCGCACCGGATCGCCCTGGTCGGGCTGGACGACGTCGAGGAGTACCCGGAACTGCCGGAGACCGGCCTGACCTTCGGCGAGAACGCGCTGATCAAGGCGCGGGAGGGCTGCCGGCGCACCGGCCTGCCGACCATCGCCGACGACTCCGGCATCGCCGTCGACGCGCTCAACGGCATGCCGGGCGTGTTCAGCGCCCGCTGGGCCGGTAGTCACGGCGACGACAAGGCCAACCTCCAGCTCGTCCTGGACCAGATCGCCGACCTGCCCGACGAGCACCGCAAGGCGTCCTTCGTCTGCACCGTCGCGTTGGTGCTGCCCGGCGGCAAGGAGCACCTGGTCGACGGCCGGCAGAGCGGCCGGCTGCTGCGCGCGCCGCGCGGCGAGGGCGGCTTCGGCTACGACCCGATCTTCCTCGGTGACGGCCAGGACCGGACCAACGCGGAGCTGACGCCGGAGGAGAAGGACGCGATCAGCCACCGCGGCAAGGCGCTGCGCGAGCTGGCGAAGCTGGTCGCCAAGGTGCTCCCGCCGGCCTGACCGGCACCGGCCACGCCGACACCGACGGGGCGAGGACGGCCGGCTGCTCCGGGGCCCACGGGGGGCCGACGACGACGGCCCCCGGACCGCGCGGTCGGTCGGGGCGGGTCGTCGGGGCACGGTGGGGAAGAGGGACGACGTGCCGGGTGTCCTGACGGGCTTCGCCGTCATCGGGGCCGTGGTCGCCGTCGGCTGGCTGCTCGGCCGGCGCGACGTCCTCGGCCCGCAGGCGTCGACGGTGCTGTCCCGGGTGGCGTTCTTCGTGGCCACCCCGGCGCTGCTGTTCACCACCGTGGCGCGGGCCGATGTGCTCGCGGCCGTCTCGTCCGCCCTGCTCGTGACGGTGCTCAGCACCGCCGTCGTGGCGACCGTCTTCGTGCTCGTGGTGCGCCTGCGGTGGCGCCGCTCCGCCGCCGAGACCACCATCGGGGTGCTCGCCTCGTCGTACGTGAACGCGGCGAACATCGGCATCCCGGTCGCCGTGTACGTCCTCGGTGACGCCTCGATCGTCGCGCCCGTGCTGATGTTCCAGCTGGTGGTGATGGCGCCACTGGCCTTCGCCGTGCTGGAGACGAGCACCGGCGGGCGGATGCCGCCGCTGCGGGCGGTGACCCGGCCACTGGGCAACCCGGTCACCGTCGCCTGCGCCCTGGGCGTGGCGGTCAACCTGACCGGCTGGTCCCCGCCGGAGGCGGTGCTGCGGCCGGTGGAACTCGTGGCCGCGATGGCCGTGCCCGCCGCCCTGCTCGCGTACGGGCTGTCGCTGCACGGGGCGCCGATGCCCGGATCGGGCGACACCGGCCCGGACGTCCGGCTGGCGGTGCTGCTCAAGACCGTCGCCCAGCCCACCGTCGCGTACCTGATCGCCCGGTTCGCCCTGGCGCTGCCGCACCCGCTCGTGCTGGCCTGCACCGTCACCGCCGCGCTGCCGACCGCGCAGAACGTCTTCGTCTACGCGGTCCGCTACGGCCGGGGCGTGGTGCTGGCCCGGGACGCGGTACTGCTGTCCACTGTGGCGGCGGTGCCGGTGCTGCTCGGTGTGGCGCTGCTCGGCAGCTGAGCGCCGCGCGGCGCCACACCGTCAGCGGCGCCACACCACTGCCACTCGCCGTCCTGAGGCGGGCGGACCCCGGGACTCAGGCGAGCGGGCCCACCTCCCGCTCGATGGCGGCCCGCAGCTGCGGACCGGCCAGCACGGTCCGGGCGGCCTCCATCACCGGGGCGAGGAAGACGTCCGGCCCGGGCTCCCCGGCGACGCCGCCCAGCGCCGCCACGGCGGCCCGCCCGGCCGGCGACGGCACCAGCGGCGCGCGCAGCTGCAACCCGCGTACGGCGGACAGCAGCTCCACCGCGAGCACACTGGTCAGGTTGTCCAGCACGGTGCGCAGCTTCTTGGTCGCCGCCCAGCCCATCGAGACGTGGTCCTCCTGCATGCCGCTGGTGGGCAGCGAGTCGACCGAGGCGGGTGCGGCCAGCCGGCGGTTCTCCGCGACGATCCCGGCGGCCGTGTACTGGGCGATCATCAGGCCGGAGTTGACCCCTGCGTCGGGGGAGAGGAACGCCGGCAGGTCCCGGTTGCGGGCGACGTCGAGCAGCCGGTCGACCCGGCGCTCGGCGATCGCGCCCACCTCGGCGGCGGCGATGGCCAGGTAGTCGGCGGCGAAGCCGAGCGGCGCGCCGTGGAAGTTGCCGGTCGACTCGACCCGCCCGTCCGGCAGCACCACCGGGTTGTCGACCACCGACAGCAGCTCCCGCCCGGCGACGGTCGCGGCGAAGTCGAGGGTGTCCCGGGCCGCGCCGGCCACCTGCGGCGCGCAGCGCATCGAGTACGCGTCCTGCACGGCGTGGGCCAGGTCATCGCGGTGCGAGTCCATCACCCGGGAGTCCTGCAGCAGCCGGTGGATGTTCGCCGCCGACGCGGCCTGACCGGGGTGCGGCCGGATGGCGTGCAGCTCCGGCAGGAACGGCCGTTCCGAGCCGAGCATCGCCTCGATCGCGAGGGCGGCGGTCACGTCGGCCATGGTGAACAGGTGCCGGGCGTCGTGGATCGCCAGCAGCAGCATGCCGAGCATGCCGTCGGTGCCGTTGATCAGCGCCAGCCCCTCCTTCGCGGCCAGCTCGATCGGGGCGAGCCCGGCCCGGCGCAGCGCCTCGGCGGCGGGGATGCGTTCCCCGGCCGGGCCGAGCGCCCAGCCCTCGCCGAGCAGCACCAGCGCGCAGTGCGCCAGCGGCGCCAGGTCGCCGGAGGCGCCGAGCGAGCCGTGCTCCGGCACCCACGGGGTGACCTGGTGGTTGAGCAGGTCGACCAGGGCCTCGGCGACCAGCGGGCGGACCCCGGAGCGGCCGAGGGCCAGCGAGCGTACCCGCAGCAGCATCATCGCCCGGACCACCTCGCGGGGCATCGGCGCGCCCACCCCGGCGGCGTGCGAACGGATCAGCGCGTGCTGGAGCTCGGCCCGCCGCCCGGGGGCGACGAACGTGTTGGCCAGCGCCCCGAAGCCGGTGGAGACGCCGTACACGGGTCGGCCGGCGGCCTCGATGCCGTCCACGATGGACCGGCTGGCCACCATGGCCTCGACGGCCGCCGGGTCGAGGACGACCTTGGCGGCGCCGCGGGCCACGGCGAGCACGTCGGCGGGGGAGATCCCGGTGGGCTGGATCATTACGGTCGACATTGCGGCACTCCGTTGTGCAGAACCTGGCGGATCAGTGGGACACCCGGCCGGTAGGCCAGGTGCAGGTGGGACGGCGCGTCGAGGATCATCAGGTCGGCCCGGGCGCCGGGTTCCAGCCGGCCGACGTCGCGGCGGCGCAGCGCCGCCGCCCCGCCGGCGGTGGCGGCCCGGACCGCCTCCGCCGGGGTCATCCGCATCTCGCGTACGGCGAGCGCGACGCAGAACGGCATCGACGAGGTGTACGACGACCCGGGGTTGCAGTCCGTGGCCAGCGCGACGGTCACCCCCGCGTCGAGCAGCCGCCGCGCGTCCGGGTACGGCGACCGGGTGGAGAACTCCGCCCCGGGCAGCAGCGTGGCCACGGTCGTCGTCTCCGCGCCGGAGGTCCGGTCGACGGTGGTCGAGGCGAGGGCGTCGACGTCGGCGTCGCTCAGGTGGGTGCAGTGGTCGACGCTGGCCGCGCCCAGCTCCACCCCGAGCTGCACGCCCGGGCCGGGGCCGAGCTGGTTGGCGTGCACCCGCACGCCCAGCCCGACGGCCTGCCCGCAGGCCAGGATCGCCCGGGCGTGGTCGACGTCGAACGCGCCCCGCTCGCAGAACACGTCGATCCAGCGGGCGTACGGGGCGGCGGCGGCCAGCATCGGCCCGCACACCACACCGACGTAGTCGTCGGGGCGGTCGGCGTACTCGGCGGGGACGACGTGCGCGCCGAGGAAGGTGGTGTCCTCGCTGAACTCGGCGGCGATGCGCAGCGAGCGGGCCTCGTCGGCGACGGTGAGGCCGTACCCGCTCTTGATCTCGATGGTGGTGGTGCCCTGCCGCATCGCCTCGCCGCGCAGCCGGCGCACGGTGGCCCGCAGCTCGTCGTCGGAGGCCGCGCGGGTGGCGCCGACCGTGGTGCGGATCCCGCCCCCGGTGTACGGCTCCCCTGCCATCCGGGCGGCGAACTCGGCGGCCCGGTCCCCGGCGAAGACCAGGTGGGCGTGGCTGTCCACGAAGCCGGGCAGCACCGCCGCGCCCCCGGCGTCGATGCGCCGGTCGGCGGCCGGGGCGTCGCGGGTCGGCCCGATCCAGGCCACCTGACCGTCCTCCACCAGCAGCGCGACGTTCCGGCGCAGGCCCAGCGGGCCGGTGCCGGCGGGGGAGTTGGTGACCAGCTCCCCGATGTCGTCCACCAGCAGGCTGCCCGTGGCGCGGGCCGCCGGACGCCCGGCGGGGCCGGGCCGTACCACCCGGTGCGACCAGTCGCCCGGGCTCACGAGGTCACCGCCTCGATCGCGTCGCGCAGCTCGACCGGCACGTCCACGGTCAGGTGCCGGCCGTCGCGCACCACCACCCGGCCGTCCACCACGACGTGGTCGACGTCGGCGGCGGTGGCCGCGAAGAACACGCCCACCGGCGGCACCCCGGCGGTACGGGCGGAGTCGAGCCGTACGGTGACCAGGTCGGCGCGCATCCCCACCGCGAGTTCACCGGCGTCGCCCCAGCCCAGCGCGGCGTGCCCGGCGCGGGTCGCCGCGGTGAGCAGCTCGTCGGCGCGGAAGTGCCCGCGCCGGCGGGTCCGCAGCCGCTCGTCCAGTTCCACCGCGCGGGCCTCCTCGAAGAGGTCCACCACGGCGTGGCTGTCGCTGCCCAGACTCAGCGGGCTGCCCGCCTCGACCATCCGCCGGGTCGGGCCGATCCCGTCGGCCAGGTCCCGTTCGGTGGTGGGGCAGAGGCAGACCCCGGTACGGCTCTCCCCGAGCAGCGCCACGTCCGCGCCGGTCGGGTGGGTGGCGTGCACGGCGGTGGTGTGCCGGCCGAGCACTCCCCGGTCGGCCAGCAGCCGGGTGGGGGTGACCCCGTGCACCGCCCGGCAGGCGTCGTTCTCGGCGGGCTGCTCCGACAGGTGCACGTGCAGCGGCGCGCCCCGCCGGTGCGCCCAGCCGGCCACCGTGGCGAGCTGACCGGCCGGCACCGCGCGCACCGAGTGGATCGCCGCGCCGATGCGGGCGTGGTCGTTGTCCGGGGTGAACCCGCCCACCCGGTCGGCCCAGCGCAGCGCGTCCCCGTCGCCGAAGCGTCGCTGCGGCCCGGCCAGCGGGTCGCCGTCCACCGAGGCGGTCAGGTAGCAGGTGTCGAGCAGGGTGAGCCGGATGCCGGCGTGCGCGGCGGCCTCCACCAGCGCGGCCGACATCGCGTTCGGGTCGTCGTACCGGGTGCCGTCCGGGCCGTGGTGCAGGTAGTGGAACTCGCCCACGCAGGTCACCCCGGCCTGGGCCATCTCGGCGTACGCGGCCCGGGCCAGGGCCAGGTACGAGTCCGGGTCGAGCCGCCCCGCCACCTCGTACATGACCTCCCGCCACGTCCAGAAGTCACCCCGACCGCCGTGGGTACGCCCGCGCAGCGCCCGGTGGAAGGCGTGCGAGTGGGCGTTGGCCAGCCCGGGCAGGGTGAGCCCGGGCAGCCGTACCGCGTCGCCCAGCACCTCCACCCCGGCGGCGGGCCGGCCGGCGGTCAGCGGCGCGACGGCGGTGATCCGCCCACCGTCGGTCTCGATCAGCACGTCGGGCGTCGGCGCGGCGTGCGCGGGCAGCCAGGCGTACTCGGCCAGCCATCTCATCGGCATGCCAGCTCCTCCAGCACCCGGGCCAGGGCGCTCACCCCGGCGGCGCAGTCGGCGTCGGTGGCGGACTCGGCGGGGGAGTGCGACACCCCGGTCGGGTTACGGACGAAGAGCATCGCGGTGGGCAGGTGGCCGGCGAGCACCCCGGCGTCGTGCCCCGCCCCGGTGGGCAGCACCGGGGCGTCGAGCAGCGCGGCCAACCGCCCGCCGAGCCCGCCGTCGAACGCCACCAGCGGCGTCGCCGACTCCTCGGTCAGGGTCAGCCCGGTGCCGTCCCGCCGCGCCCGCTCGGCGGCCTTGGCGTGCACCGCCTCCACCAGCCCGTGCAGGGTCTCCGGTTCGGCCGCCCGGGCGTCGAGCCAACCGGTGACCTTCGACGGGATCGCGTTGGTGGCGTTCGGCTCGACCGCGATCCGGCCGACCGTGGCGTGCGCACCGCGCAGCCGGGCCTCCTTGTTCGCCGCGAGCACCGTGAAGGCGTACGTCAGCATCGGGTCGCGGCGGTCGGCCATCCGGGTCGTACCCGCGTGGTTGCCCTCGCCGTGGAAGTCGAACCGCCAGCGGCCGTGCGGCCAGATGGCGCTCGCCACCGCGACCGGCGCGTCCGCGTCGACCAGCGCCCGGCCCTGCTCGACGTGCAGCTCCACGAAGGCCGTGAAGCGGCCGGTCAGGCCCGGTTCGGCGCCCGCCGGCCGGTCGCCCAGCGCCTCGGCGAAGCTCACCCCGGCCGCGTCGCGCAGCCCGGCCGCGCGGTCGACCGCGATCTCACCGGTGAGCAGCCGCGACCCCAGGCAGGGTACGCCGAAACGGGCCCCCTCCTCCTCCACGAACGCGGCCACCGCCACCGACCGGACCGGGGCGACCCCGGCCGCCCGCAGCTCGTCGACGGCGAGGAACGCGCTGACGATGCCGAGCGGCCCGTCGTACGCCCCGCCGTGCGGCACCGAGTCGAAGTGGCTGCCGGTGAGCACCACGTCCCCGGCCTCCGGGTCGCCCCACCAGGCGAAGAGGTTGCCGTTGCCGTCGGCGGTCACCGGCATGCCCCGCCCGTCGGCCTGCTCCCGGAACCACTGCCGCAGCCGCAGCTCCGCGTCGGTGAGGGCGTAGCGCAGGTAGCCGCCGCTGCCGGCGTCCCGCCCCACCGGGGCGATCTCGTCCCACAGCGCGCGGAACCGGGCGGCCAGGTCGGTCACGCCGTCCCCTCCGCCATCGGGACCCGCACGCCGGTACGCTCGGCGACCTCGCGGGCGTCGTCGTAGCCGGCGTCGACGTGCCGGATCACCCCCATCGCCGGGTCGTTGGTGAGCACCCGCTCGATCTTCTGCCCGGCCAGCGCGGTGCCGTCGGCGACGCAGACCTGCCCGGCGTGGATGGACCGGCCGATGCCGACGCCGCCACCGTGGTGGATGGAGACCCAGGACGCCCCGCTGGCGGTGTTGACCAGCGCGTTGAGCAGCGGCCAGTCGGCGATGGCGTCGGAGCCGTCGGCCATCGCCTCGGTCTCCCGGTACGGGCTCGCCACGCTGCCGCAGTCCAGGTGGTCCCGGCCGATCACCACCGGCGCGGACAGCTCACCGGAGGCCACCATCTCGTTGAACCGCACCCCGGCCCTGTCCCGCTCGCCGTAGCCGAGCCAGCAGATCCGCGCCGGCAGGCCCTGGAAGGCGACCCGCTCGCCGGCCATCCGGATCCAGCGGGCGAGGGACTCGTTCTCCGGGAACAGGTCGAGGATCGCCCGGTCGGTGGCGGCGATGTCGGCCGGGTCGCCGGAGAGCGCCGCCCACCGGAACGGGCCCTTGCCCTCACAGAACAGCGGCCGGATGTACGCCGGCACGAAGCCGGGGAAGTCGAAGGCGCGCTCGTACCCGCCGAGCTTCGCCTCGCCCCGGATCGAGTTGCCGTAGTCGAAGACCTCCGCGCCCGCGTCCAGGAACCCGACCATCGCCTCGACGTGCTTCGCCATCGACGCCCGGGCCCGGTCGGTGAACTCGGCCGGCTTCGCCGCCGCGTAGTCCCGCGCGTCGCCGACCTCCACCCCCTCCGGCAGGTACGACAGCGGGTCGTGCGCGCTGGTCTGGTCGGTCACCACGTCGATCGGCACGCCCCGGCGCAGCAGCTCCGGGAAGACCGTGGCGGCGTTGCCGACCACGCCGACGCTCAGCGCCCGCCGGTCCCGCTTCGCCGCCAGGACCCGGTCGACGGCGTCGTCCAGCGAGTCGGCCACCTCGTCCAGGTAGCGGTCGTGCACCCGGCGGTCCAGTCGGGTCCGGTCCACGTCCACGATCAGGCAGACACCGCCGTTCATGGTGACCGCCAGGGGCTGGGCCCCGCCCATCCCGCCGCAGCCGGCGGTCAACGTCAGCGTCCCGGCCAGGCTGCCGCCGAACCTCTTCGCGGCGACGGCGGCGAACGTCTCGTAGGTGCCCTGGAGGATGCCCTGGGTGCCGATGTAGATCCACGAGCCGGCGGTCATCTGCCCGTACATGGTCAGGCCGAGCTGCTCCAGGCGGCGGAACTCCGGCCAGGTGGCCCAGTCGCCGACCAGGTTCGAGTTGGCCAGCAGCACCCGGGGCGCCCACTCGTGGGTGCGCATGACCCCCACCGGGCGGCCGGACTGCACCAGCATCGTCTCGTCGTCACGCAGCCCGGTCAGCGTCCGCACCAGCGCGTGGTACGACGGCCAGTCCCGCGCGGCCCGACCGGTGCCGCCGTAGACGACCAGGTCCTCGGGACGCTCGGCCACCTCCGGGTCGAGGTTGTTCATCAACATCCGCAGGGCGGCCTCCTGCGGCCACCCCTGGGCGGTGCGTGCGGTGCCGCGGGCGGCGCGGACGGGCTGGTGCATCTCGTACTCCTCTCAGCCGAGGAACAACTGGCGACGGGCGGCGGACGACTCGAACGCCTCCAGACGGGCCTGCGTGTCGGCCGGTGAGGCGTCGCAGATCGCCTGGAGGACCACCATGGCCAGGGCCATCGGGGCGGTGTGCAGGTCGAAGACGAGACCGGTGCCGACGGCGGCGGGCAGCACCAGCTCGGCGTACTCGGTGGCGGGGCTGACCGGGGAGTCGGTGATGGCGACGACGGTCAGGCCGGCGTCGCGGGCCTCCCGCAGCGCCTCGAAGGTCTCCCGCGGGTAGCGGGGCAGCACGAAGGCGAGCAGGGCGCTCGCCCCGGCGGCGGCCGCCTGCTCCAGCCGGTCGGTGAGCAGGCTGCCGCCGTCGTCGAGCACCCGGACGTCCGGGTGCACCTTGGCGGCGAAGTAGGCGAAGTAGGAGGCCAGCGGAGCGGCGGCGCGCAGCCCGAGCACCGGCAGCGGCCGGCTCGCCGCCAGCAGCCGCCCGGCACCCGCGATCCGCTCCCGGTCGGCCAGCTCCCCGGCCAGCCGGTCGAGGTTGGCCATCTCGGCCCGGACCGCCCGCTGCAGCTCGTTGCCGTCGTCGGCGCTCCCGGCGCCGGCGGTGGCGGTCAGCTCGCGCAGCCGGCGGCGCAGCGCGGGGTAGCCGTCGTGGCCGAGCGCCATCGCGAACCGCGTCACCGAGGGCTGGCTCACCCCGGCCAGCTCGGCGACCTCCGCGGCCGACAGGTACGACGCGGCGGCGGCGTGCTGCACCAGGCACTGCGCGATACGCCGCTGGGTGGGGGTGAGCCGGACGCCGTGGAACAGGTCGAGCACCCGGTCGGGGGGCGCGGCGACAGCTCCTTCATTCATGCTGTGACTGTATGCATGAAAACTTTCACAAGCAACCGTGCGGTGGATCCGTCCACACCGTCCGGTCATCCCGCGGGACCCGACGACCGACGGACGAGGTGACGGGCACGCTCTCTGTACGATCCCTTCGGCGGGGCGAGCAGAGGAGTGGTGGGGGATGCAGCCGGACGGTCCGTACAGGTTCACCGAGGTGATGGGGGTTTGCCAGGTCGGCAAAGCCTGGTGGGCCGTCGACGGGCAGGATCGACTGGTCACCGTTGGAGTGCTGGATCCAGCCGTGGCGGAGGACCCGGCCTGGCGGCGGGCGTTCGCCGGCATGGCCGACGCGCTGGCTGCGCCCGGCGGTGGCGGCCGGCCCTATCTGGCCGCCGACTTCGAGGCACCATCCCCGTGGGTGGCCTACGTCGCAGACGGCAGTCCCGGCGCCGAGCACCTTTTCCGTGCCCTCGGCCACGAGATCCACAGCGAGCAGGCGGCCGAGGACGGCACCGTGGCGATGCTCCAGGTGCCGCCGGTGCAGCAGTCACAGCCGGTCCCATGGGCGGTGCAGGGCGACCCGACCCAGGTCTCCGCCCCGCCGCAGCCGGTGTCCACGTCACCGGTCTCGGCCCCACCCCAGCCGGTGTCGGCGCAGCCCGTATCGGCGCAGCCCGTGTCGACGCCGCCGGTGCCGGTCTCCACGCCGCCGCAGCAGATCTCCGGGCCGCCGGTGTCACCGGCGTACCCGCAGCAGACCAGCGCCCCCGGGTTCGACCCGTTCGATTCGTCCGGGGGTCCACGGATCGCCCCGGTGCGGCCGCAGCCCAAGCGCCGCGACTGGATCTCCGTCGCCGTGGCACTGGTGCTCACCCTGGTCGCCGGCACTGCCGGGTTCTTCCTGGGTGGGGGCGGCGACAAGAGGGAGACCGTCACCCCGTCGCCGTCGGGCAGCCCGTCCCTGCCGCCGTACGAGGCGGCGCAGTTCTCCATCAACAAGGCCAGGTTCGAGGGCGAACTGGCGCCGCTGGCCGAGCCCTGGCTGACCCGGATCGGCGGTTGCGTGGTCTACGGCGAGGCCGGCGCCCCGAAGCTGCCGGCCGACGAGAAGAAGCACGTTTTCTGTAACTACAGCGGTGCCTGGCTGCACTTCGCGCTGCACCAGGGCAGGAAGCAGAAGGACACGGCCCGGGCGTACCGCCAGCAGCTCAACCTGGCCGGCGCGACGTTGGCGCCGGGGATGCGTGAGGCCACCCGGACGACCGGCGGCGTGACCGGCGCGAACGGCAGCTACGTCGAGTACGCCTTCGAAGGCGGGGACGGCCGGGCGATCTGTGGCGTCTGGTGGGACCGGAACGACATCGACGGCGCGTTCTACGTCGAGACGCTCTGCGAGGAAGGCATCGCCGGGAACTGGGACGCCCTGCGGGACCTGTGGCGCCGGGGGAGCTGACCGCGGACTCTGCGGCGGGCTCGAGGGCGGTGCCGTTCGGCAGGGCCGATCAGCGGTTGCTGACCAGCACGACCGGCTCCACCCCGTCGGTGACCTGTTCCACCCGGTAGTCGGCGAGCACCTGCCGCCAGGCGTCCACCTCGTCGTCGATGACGTGGGAACGGATCAGCCAGACGCGTGCGTCCCCGCCGCGCCGACCCGCCGACTCCAACGCCTGATCGAGGGTGGCGCGGATGGCCGCCGTGTCATGCCCCGAGACCACGACGACGTCGGGCCGGGTGGGCATCCTGACCCACCAACCGACGGTGTTCCCGTACGGTGCGACCAACTCGATGGTGTCGCCCTCCGAGTAGAAGGCGAACCCGTACCAGGCCGCGTCGTTCATGACGACGACGTCGTTCGGTGAGCGGTGCGTGGCCACGTACCCGGTCGCCGAACGGACGTCCGTCACGGCGATCGCGGTGTAGTAGAGCCCGGGCTCGTTCCCGTCGAACCGGTACCACCGGCCGTTGCCGATGCCGTACGACCCGAGCAGGACCGCGCAGATCGCCGCGCTGACGATCGCGGGCCGGGTACCGGGGAGCCTGCGTTGGGCCAGCGTGGCCGCCGAGTCCGCCAGCCCGGCGACCCCGATGCCGGCCACCGCTGCCGCCGTGACCAGCAGGAAGTGCGAGGTGCGCAGTTCCAGCAGCGGGTAGACCCCCGCGACGCCAAGCACGATCGCCACCGCGGGCAGCAGGAGCACCGCGACGCCGGAGACGAGGCGGTCCCGCGCGACGAGGGTGCGTGTGCCGACGACGAGCAGGCCGACGACGACCAGCCCGGGAGCGCCGACCAGCGGGGCGAGATCGTCGATCTGCTGGCCGAGGTGGCCGGGCAGTTCGGTCGGTGCGGGAAAACTGTCGACCCAGTACCGTTCCATCGCCTCGTTCCGCCCTCGCGAGGAGATGCCGACGTAGACGGCGGCGACGATGATCCCGGCATTGAGCGCGGCCAGCGCCACCTCGACGAAGCGCGCCCACTGCCGGCGGATCGCGGTCGTCAGCATCAACGCGCCGAACGCGCAGGGAGCGACGATCGCCGTCACGTGACTGACCAGGATCCCCACCGCGACCACGGCCGTCATCACCCCGAGTCGCCGACGGGACCACGACTGCTCGGTCCACGAGACCAGGACGAGCAGGACCACCGCGACGGCGGCGTCGGCGGTGTACTGCTTGAGGTCGTGGCGAACCTGCTGCGCCGGAAGGAGCAGGACCGCCATCGCGCAGGCCATTCCCGCGACGATGCCCCGGCCGGGCGTCGGCCAGCTCAGCGACCGGCCGAGCGCGTACGCCGCGACGACCGCGAGCGCGTGGAACACGAGCGGCACCACTCGCAGATGGTCGATGTCGGGAACAAGCCGCAGTAGGAAGCTCCAGCCCAGCGGGCTCGACGACGTGGTCACCGGGAGTTCGCTGAGCGAGAACCGCACCGAGAGCGCCACCCATGCCTCGTCGACCCAGTACGGTGCCGTCAGCATGGTCCTGACGTCGTGCAAGACCGGGACGAGTTCCAGCAGCACGGCGATCGCGGCGGCGTCGCGCACGGTCGGGCGGGGTCTCGGCGCGGCGACCATCGGTGCGTCGGTTCCGCCGACGTCCGCTGGTTCCAGTTGTGCAACCACGCAGATCCCAATCCCGACTGCCGACCGGCCGGGCGTCACCCTAACCCACGGGGGGAGATGGAGCGGCAGCGGTCCAAAGTAGCTGCTCCGGCCGGGTGCGGGCGGCCAACTCGACCCCGTTCCGGAGCGCCCCGGGGTGCGGAGACCCGCTGCCAATCGGCGCCGGCTGATACGTACGATCGCACGGTGCGAGGTTTGACTGCCCAGGTAAAGGGAGTGGAGCGCCGGGTGCGCCTGCTCGGCATCGGTCTTGTCCTATTGGCGGCCGGGCTCCTGTTCGCGGGCAGGTGGCAAGCGGCCATCGCGGTCGGCGTCGGCATCCTGCTCGGTTGGGTGCTGCTGGAACCTGTCCGGATCACCTGGGCCGTCTTCGTCATCGCCTTCGTGATCCCGGTGACCATCGACTTCGGCTACCCGACCAACCCCTCGTACACCCTGGTGCTGGTCCTCTTCGTCCTCGCCGGCTGGGGCCGGGTGCTGCGCGCCGAACGGGACGGGTGGCAGCCGAAGCTGATGGCGGCGGCGCTGCTGCTCCCGATGTGCGCGGTGCTCGCGGGGATCGTCCACTGGCACGGGGCGAAGCCCGTGGTCGTCGGTGTGGCCCCCCTGTTGTGCTTCGGCGTCCTGGGTTGGCACCTCGTGGAGGAAGCGCGCCGTGATCCACCGACGATCAGGCGGATCGCCGAGACCTTCACCTGGTTCAGCGTCGTCGTCGCCGTGTTCGCCAAGTACCAGACCCTGTCCCGTACCTGGCCGATCTTCGACCAGTTGGCGTACGACTGGACCTACACCTCCGCCTTCGACAACACACGGGCGGTGGGTCTCTCGGGTCACCCCATCATCTACGGCACCTTCGCCATGGCGATGGCCCTCGTCGCGTTGACCCTCCGGGGTAGGTACTGGTACGTCCCGTTCACCGCGAACCTCGTGGGACTGGTGCTGTCGGGCACCCGGAGCGCCTGGGTCGGCACGATCCTCGCCCTGGCGGCCTGGCTGCTCCTGCGTTGGCGGCAGGTCTCCTGGCGGGGTGCGGCCACCGGGGTCGCCGTCGCCGCGGTCTCCTACGCGGTCGTGGCGTTCGCACCCTCGGCCCTCACTCCCGCTCCCGCGCCGGCGCCCGGGGCCGCTGCTCCGGTGGCGAGTGCGTCCCCTGTGCCGAGCACTGAGGCTCCTGCGCCGAGCACTGAGGCTCCTGCGCCGAGCACTGAGGCTCCTGCGCCGAGCAGCAAGGCTCCTGCGCCGAGCACCGAGGCTGCCGCGCCGGGCCCCAGCGCTCCCGTACCCGGCTCCACCGCCGCTCCCGCGCCCGGGGCGGTGGACGCGGTCGACGTGGCGGGGTCGCGGATCTCCGACCCGGCCAGCGCGGGCGCGCGTTTCACCCGCATCAACGTCGTCTGGGACGGCATCACCCGAGACTGGTCCACCGTCGTCTTCGGCAACGGCCCGGAGGCCAACGTGCGCTACCTGGAGCACGTCGGTATCGGCGACGGCCAGGCGGAAGTCTTCGACAACACCTACCTGACCTTCTGGTACAACTACGGGCTGGTCGGGCTGGCCGGCCTGCTGTCGCTGCTGGCGATGCTGTTCTGGCGTCTCCGGTCGTTGCCTGCCCGCGTCCTGCTGGTGGCGATCGCGGCGCAGATCTTCTTCTTCGACGTGTGGTTGTGGCTCGGAGCGGTGGCCGTGATTCTCCTGGCGATCGCGTTGGGTGCCGCCGACCACCCGTCGTCGTCCGCTCGGCCACTGCCACCCGATGCGCGCCTTCCGCTCCCCCGGACGTCGGGGAACGCCAGTGCGGAGGGCGGCGTCGCCCCGGCCGTCCACTAGGGCCTGCCGTCACCGGGCGCGCGTCGCCGGGCCGTCGGCCGCAGAGCGCTCCGACGAGGCCTACGGTCGCTCGCCCGGCGACAACCGGCTGTTCAGCCGTCGGTGGTCGAGACCGGTTCGCCCGTGCGCGAGACCTGCGGCACCGTTGATCCGATCAGTCGTGCGGCCTGCCGGTGCCGCCGGGACGCCGGAGGCATCCCGATCAGGAACTCGGGGAACATGCCGAAGAAGATCCTCGCGCTCTGCAACTCCAGCGTGTGCGCCCTGGACCAGCGGAGGGAATTCGTCGCGCGAGCCCAGTGATGGGTCCACCGGACGTCACCCCGCAACGCGACGGGAAGGCCGTGCCGCCACGCACGCAGCCCGAGTTCGTGGTCCTCGTAGTAGAGGAAGAACCGCTCGTTCCACCCACCCAGTGCCACGAGGTCCGCGGTGCGTCCGGCGACGGCCGCGCCCATCACCCAGGCGACGTAGCGCACCTCGCCCGGGTCCGCCACCATACGGTACGAGGCGTGCAGGCGGGACAGTGGCCAGAGCTTGCGGTTTCCCAGCTTGGCGGTGGCGTACGGGAAGCCACGGCCGTTGGCCTGCGGCACTCCCTCGGACGAGAGCAACTGGGGGGCGACCAGGCCACCGTGTGCGTCGAGGTGCCGTCCCAACGTGTCGAGACCGTCCGTGCGGACCTCGAGGTCCGGGTTCGCGAACAGGACGTACTCGCCCGCCGCCTGGCGCAGCGCGAGGTTGTTGGCCCGGGCGAAGCCGACGTTCTCCGGCAGCCGGACGACCCGAGCGCCCAGCTCCGCCGCGACCGCGGCCGAGTCGTCGGCGGAGCAGTTGTCCACGACGATCCACTCGTACGGCCGGGCCCCGCCGAGCCAGCATCGGCGCAGCGTCTCCGCCGAGTTGTAGGTGACCGTCACGACGCTCCACCGCGATGTTGCCATCACGCTCCACGACCTCTCAGGTAGCTCCACAGGCAGGCGAAGCCGAACCGCTCGCCCTGCCACTGCCGGCGGGCGGCCGGCCCCTCCACCAGGCCGCGTCCCACACCGCGCAGAAACGGCCGCAGCAGGCCCTGACGCACCCGCCGGGCGGCCAGCGCGACGTGCGCCAGCGCCAGGATCGGCACCGCGACGAGCATCAGCGGCCAGCTGAAGGTCCGCGCCGCGACCAGGAGCCGATTACGGGCCAGGAGGAAGGCCCGGAATCCCTGGAGCTTGTCGTCTCCCTCGACGCTGTGGCCACCGGCGTGCGGCAGCACGAGATCCAGCGCGCGGGTGCGCAGGCCCGCCCCGCAGAGCCGGAAGGCCAGGTCGGCGTCCTCACCCCAGGCGAACAGGTGCTCGTCGAATCCTCCGAACCTGCGGAACAGGTCGGTGGGGAAGACCGCCGCGCCACCTGACGGGCCGAGCGGTGGCCGCGACGCCGTGGCGGGCCGGTCGATGAAGAGCGAGATCGGATTGAGGTCGATCCCGACGTACTCGCCGCCGTGCATGGCCAGGCCGACCGCGACGGGGATGCCGGGATCCTCGGCGATGGCGTCGCAGAGCCGGGCCAGCGCGTCGTCGGGCAACCAGACGTCCGGATTCAGCAGCAGGAGGTGGCTCGTGGTGGTGGACGCGACCGCCCGGTTGCAGCCGGCCGCAAAGCCCGGGTTCGACGGGTCGGGCAGGTATTCGTACCGGTCGTCGTCGAGGCAGCCGGCGATGACCTTCTCGCACCCGTCCTCGGGCCAGTTGTCGGCGAAGATGAACCGCACCGGGAGTCCGTCGGCGCTGCGTACCCAGGTCGGGAGCGTCTCGGCGAGCATCTGCGTGGACCGGTACAGCACCGTGACGACGGTCAGTTCCTGCGCCACTCGGGCACCACCCTCACTGGTCCACCGGTCGCCGCAGTGACCGGTACAGGCGCTGCCAGCGCGACACGCACCGGTCGAACGCGTACTCGTCGGCGTACCACTCGGCCACCTTCCGTCTGTCCTCCGGGGCGTCGACGCGGCGGATCGCCTCCCGGACGGCCCCGGCCAGCGCCACGGGCGTGGGCTCCGCCCGGAAGGCCAGGACGCCCTCCGCGTGCCGGGTGACCTCCGCCAGTCCGCCGGCGCCGGTGTGCACCACGGGTACGCCCAGCGACAGCGCTTCGAGCGCGCTGAGCCCGAACGATTCCACCCGGGACGGGACCACGAGGCAGTCGATCCGTTGCAGGAACTCCGCCGCGACGACCCGGCCGACGAGCTCGAGGTTCGGCCGGGCGGCGATCGGCAGCGAGCCGGCGCCGGCGACCTTGACGTCCGCTTCCGGCAGGTACGAGGCGATCTCGGCCAGCAGATCGGCCCCCTTCTCCCGTTCCAGCCGTCCGAGGTACCCCACCACCGGCCGCCGACCGGCGCCGGGCCGGGGCGCGGCCCGCGGACCGGGCCAACTGGCCGGCAGCGGGTTCGGGATCAGGTGGACGTTCTCGACCCGTCCACGGTCGCGTAACTCGGCGGCCTCGAACTCGGAGACCGCGACCGTCGCATGTGGTCGTAACCGCCGCATGGCCAGGTCGAGGGTGATGTTCGACTGGATGCTGGCCTTCTGCCGAAGCGACCCGGCCGTGTCCCGGTACTGCCAGAGACTGTTGTGCAGCGTGACCACGAGGGGGGTCCGCACGCGTTGCATGCTCAGCGCGGCCCGGGCATGCATCGCTGCCGACAGCAGGTGGGCGCAGACCACGTCCGGCTGCACCTCGTGGGCGAGACGACGGATCTGGCGCGCGTACGTCAGGTCGATCCGACTGGCCGCGCCGAGCCCCACCCAGGGCACCCCGGCCTCGCGCAACGACCTGCCGACCTCGTCGTCCGAGGTGGCGGCGACGACCTCGACGCCCGTCCGGGCATGCGCCGGGATGATCTCCGTCAGGATCCGTTCCGCCCCACCGAGCTGCCGTCGCCCGGAACCCCCCGTGGTGCAGACGAAGAGCACCTTCACGAGGCACGCAATCCCTCGACGGCACCGCGCGCGATCGCGCGGCGGACCGGATTCCGGCCCACCGCCGCCCGCAGCAGCACCCCGCAGACGTACGCCGTGGCCGCGACCCGGCCGCGCCGACCTCCCATGTCCCGGCTCGCCCGGATGAACTCCCGGGTACGCCGTTGCGAGATCTCCTCCTCGGACCAGCGCCGCTTGGCCGTCGCGTCGTCCTCGTGCATGATCACGGCCTCCGGCACGTACGCCAACCGCATGCCTCGCTGGCGTACGGCCCAGCACAGCCGCATGTCCTCCGAGTAGAAGAAGGAGTTCTCGTCGACCCCGCCGATGGCGTCGAAGGTGTGCCGGCGCATGGCGACGAAGGGGCCGGTCAGCCAGTCCGCCTCGTCCGGCGGAGCGACGATCCGCAGGCGCGGCGCCACCAGACTCAGTCCGGTGGCGTGCGCCAGGCCCACCCGGACGGTGAGGAAGCGTCCGCCGTCGGTCTGTGGCACGCCCCCCGGAGTCACCACGGCGGGGAAGGCGGCGCCGACCGCAGGGTCCTCCAGAGCGGCCAGCAGCCGGGCCACGGCACCGTCGTGCACGATGATGTCGTTGTTGGAGAGGATGACGTTCGCCCTGCTCGTGTGGCGTACGCCGAGGTTCATCCCTCGGGCGTACCCGAGGTTGGAGCCGGACTGGACGTACCTGACGCCCTGCTGGGCGCAGAATCCGCTCAACGCCTGCCGGATCTCGTCCGAGCTGCCGTTGTCCACGACGACGATCTCCGCCTCGCTCGGCAGCGACAGGACGCAGGCCCGGGTCCGCTCATAGTCCTCCCAGGCGAGGACCACAATCGAGACATCCATCTCACACCGTTCCAGGACTCGGCGGCTGCGCTCGGCGCAGGCTCGCTCTCGACGCGAATGCGTGTACGGCGTAGGCGAGCGAGGAGGCGACCGCCGCCCCGACCGCGCCGGCCCAGGGGATGATCCCGAAGTACGCGGGTATCGCCACCACGACCGTGACGAGGGCGACCACGGTGGTCGCCTGCTCGCCTCGCCTTTTCAACAGCAGGGCGCTCCAGCTCTTGCCGGCCGCCGTCGCCAGCGAACCGGGCAGGAGGAGCAGACCGAGGATCCAGGCGTGCCGGTACTCGGGCTGCAGGAAGCCCAGTACGGCGAGCCCGACGACCGCGGCCAGGGCGATCGGCAGCGCGGCCCGGACCACCGCCCGCGTCGGGTCCGGCCCGTCCGCGCCGCTGCGGTCGGCGAGGATCCGCTGCGCGCGCACCACGGCGCCGGCCTGTGCGAACTCCAACGCCGCGACAGCCAGGGCGTACACGCCGAGCGGGCCGGCGCCGGCGAACCTCGCCACCAGGACCTGGTTGAACCGGAGGGTCATCATCTGCGCGAAGATCCCGGCATGCAGGCTGCCGACCGCGAGCACGTCCGCGCGATAGTCCCGCCGGGTGGCCGTGGGCGGCGGGGTCGACCCGATCCGCCGGGCCATCCCCAGCACCAGGCCGCACACGGCCAGCGCACTGAGCCACTGGACTCCCAGCCAGACCTGGCTCCACCGGCCGCCGTCGAGCTGTCCGGCGACGTAGAGGGCGGCGTACCCGCCGACCAGGACCGCCCCGCTCGCCGCGCGCATCGCGTAGACGAGCCGGAAGCTCTTCTGCCGTAGCGCGATCGACGAGACCGTGTTGAAGACGGTCAGACCCGCCGCGGATCCCACGCCGACCAGGTGACTACCGACTCCGGCCACCACGGTGAGCAGCGCGGCGGCGACACCGGAGAGCAGTACCGAGATCCCGAGCATCGCGAGGACCCACGTCCGCCCCCGGGAGAAGATCCAGCCGGCCGGGCGGGACAGCAGGAAGGTGTCCAGCGACAGTCCGCCGACGGCCGCGCCCAGCGTCGCGCTCACCATGTTCGCGGCTAGTTCGCCGCGTTCTGCCGCCGGGAGGGTCACCGACACGACCGCTGCCAGGCCGGTCAGGCCGAGGGCGGCGAGGTACAGGAGTTCCGGCGCGACGAGCCGCCGGAGCAGTCGGGACGCCCGGTGCCCGGGCGAGGAGTCCGGTGACGGCTGGCCGGCGTCGACCAGCGAAACGCCTGTCACTCGTCTCCCCCAAACGGTGCGGCACGTGGATCGGTACGACAGGTTCCACGTCGCCGGCACTTTCTACCCGAGCGACGCTCCACCCGCAATTGCCCTCCAGGCGAGGCGGAGCCGGTCACCGTCCACCACCACGGAACACCTCCGCGACGGTACGCAGCACGATCTTGACGTCGAGCCAGAGCGACCAGTTCTCGACGTAGTAGTTGTCGAATCTCGCCCGGTCGGAGATCGGGGTGTCGCCCCGCAGTCCACTGACCTGCGCAAGCCCGGTGAGCCCCACAGGCACCCGGTGGCGCATCGCGTAGTTCGGGTACTCGACCGAGAACTTCTCGACGAAGTACGGCCGCTCCGGGCGCGGTCCCACCACGCTCATCTCGCCGCGCAGGATGTTCCAGAGCTGGGGCAGTTCGTCCAGCGACGTACGTCGCATGAACCGCCCGATCGGCCCGACCCGCTGGTCGTGCGCGATGGACCAGTTCGTCTGCGACTCGTGTTCGTCGACCGGGCGCATCGACCGGAACTTGATGACCTTGAACGGCTTGCCGTACCGGCCGACCCGCTCCTGCAGGAAGAAGATCCCGCGACCGCCGTCGAGGAGCGTCGCGATCGCGCAGAACAGGAGCACCGGGCTCAGGACGATCAGCGCCACTGCGGCGAACAGCACGTCAGAGGCGCGCTTGACCATCCAACGTGGACCGGTCAACGTGGTGTCGCCGATCTTGACGATCGGGAAGGCGCCCACCCGGTCGGGGTACCGACCGTGGGATCGGGAGCCCCAGAGACGCGGCACCGCCCACAGGTCGCACCGTGAGCTGTCGGGTCGGAGCAGGATCTCCATCAGGGTCGACTCGGGACAGTCCGGGTCGGCGATGATCAGGACCTCGCACTCCAGCAGCCGGGCGAGTTGCTCGAGGTCGTCGAGGGTCCCGATCAGGGGGAGCGCCGCGACGCCCTGCCGCGACGATGCGTCGACGCAACCGACGAACCGTAGTCCGTACTGCGGGTAGCGCCGCAGCAGTCGGGCGAGCTCGGCCCCGATCGGGCCGCCACCGATGACGATGGCGTTGTGTTCCACCCACCGCCGCCTCCGCGCGACGACGAGGATGCTTCGACTGCACGCCCGGCCGATCATGACAAGGCCGGCGGAGAGTGCCACGCCCTGCATGAATCCGCTCACGTACGGCACGGAATCATGACGCTCGGCCGCCACGATGGCCACCACGGCGCCGGATGCCAGCAACCGGCCGCCGAGGATCGGCATCTCGTCCAGGAAACTGACGTGACGGCGGGGTCGGTAGAGCCCGCCGGCGGCGAAGAGGGCCACCGTGAGGCCGGCATTGACAAGTGTCCCGCGCCAGTAGTTCTGCGTCAGCAGCAGCGGTGCGAGGAGCGCGATGACGTCGATGGGAGCCGTCATCATCCAGGCGCGGAGACGGCGGGTGCGCTTCGACGCCCGGGAGCCGGCGTACGGCAGCACCGTCGTCGTGTCGAGACCGGCACGCCGCTCCGTGGCCGGCAGCGGTTCGCCGGCCAGCCGGACGGGAGGGGTCCCCGAGAGAATCCCCTGACCGTCGGTCGAGACGCCCTGCATTTCCGTGGCCTGCTGCGACGACTCCCCGACGTGCGTCGCGAACACAGCAGGATGACCTGTCGCCGGTAGGCGTGACATGGTCGGTCCTCCCCCGTGGCAACCCTCGGCCAAACGCGAACGCCAGAGGGCGATCGAAGGATACGAGGGTCTCGCCGGGCCCACCAGCGCCCAGCGAGGTGATTCGATGTCCTACTTTCCGGCAGCCACGATCTCGGGCACGGAGTCGCGGCGGACCGCGTCGAAGAGCGTCCTGGCTCTGGCCTTGTCCGCGAAGACGACACTCTCGCTGCCGACCCGGCCCGTTCCCTTGCTCGGGCAGGTGAAGAACTCCAGGTTCTCGCTGCGCAGATGGCGCAGCTTCATCGCCAGGTCCACCAGGGACAGTGACTTGTCGACCGCCACCGCGTTGGCACTCGCCTTGACGAACGAGTTCAGCTTGCCGGGGTTGGTCAGCACACCGCCGGAGGCTGCCTTGTCCAGGATCGCCTTGATCACCTGCTGCTGGTGTCGGATCCGGGCGAAGTCCCCGTCAGCGAAGGCGTGCCGCTCACGCGCATAGTCGAGCGCGGCGGCACCGTCGAGGGTCTGTCGGCCGGCGACGAAGGTCCGGCTGCCGCTCTTGTCGAGTGAGTACTTCGTGGTGAAGCTCTTCTCGACGTCGATCTCGACGCCGCCCAACGCGTCGACGATCTCCTTGAAGCCGGCGAAGTCGACCATCGTCACATGGTCGATGCGGACGCCGGTGAACTCCTCCACTGTCTGGACCATCAGCGGGACGCCGCCCCATGCGTAGGCTGCGTTGATCTTCGCGTCCCGGCCCCCCTGCCCGCTCTTCGACCGGGGCACGTGCACCCAGGTGTCGCGGGGGATCGAGATGAGCTGGGCGCTCGACCGGTCCTTGGTCAGGTGGGCCAGGATGAGGGTGTCGCTGCGGGAACCCGCGCTGTTCTCCTGATCCCGGGAGTCGCTGCCCAGGATCATGATGTTCATGGCCCCCTCGGCGGCCGGCACGGCCTCCGGGCGCGATTCCTGCGGCACGTCGTCGAACGCCTCGACCCGCTCGATGGAGGAGTCGACCGAGCGGTAGTACAACCCGCCCGCGAGGACTCCACCGCCGGCCAGCAACGCCACCACCAGCAGCACGATCAGCGCGATCCGCCGCCCACGACGGCGACGCGGAGCCGGTGCGGGCGCCTCGCCCGTACCGTCGATGTCCACGTCGGACGCCGGCGGGCGCGGGTCCGGGTCGGTGAGCTGCTGACGATCTGACATGGCCGCGATGCTACTGATTCACGTTTCGGCGCGGGGACCCTCGTCCGGTCGGCCGACCCCGGCCACCCGGTCGGTGAATCGAAACTTTCCTCGCCGATCTTCACGTTCGCCTGGTAGAACCCTCCCGTGGACGCAACGACGCTTCGCCGGGCCATCGCCCGCACCCGCCTCGCACCGGTAGCCGCCTTCCCCAAGCGGCTCGCCCGGGTCGCCCGGCACGACGCCAAGGTCATCCGGACCAGCACCCGGTGGCTCTTCACCTCCCGCGAACACCACAACTACACCTACGACCTGACGAAGCTCAGCCGGCAGCACCTCGCCTGGTTCGTCAGCGTCGTCTGCGACGTGCCCGTCAAGCAGGTCCGCGCGTACCTCGACGAGATCGAGTCCGACGACACGCTGCGCGGCCACATCGAGCGGGCCACCGCCGGGTCCGCGCGCCGCGGCCTGGCCGACAAACAGGTCCGCTACGCCCGCCGCATCGGCTGGTACGCCATCGTCCGCGCCACCCGTCCCGCGCACGTGGTCGAGACCGGCGTCGACAAGGGCCTCGGCAGCTGCGTGCTCGCCGCCGCGCTGTTGCGCAACACCGCCGAGGGCCACCCCGGCCGGGTGACCTCGCTGGACATCAACCCCGAGGCCGGCTACCTGGCCCGCACCGCCCCCTGGTCCGAGGTGGTGGACCTGGTCATCGGCGACTCGATCGCCTCGATCGGCGCGCTCGACCGCCCCGTCGACCTGTTCCTGCACGACAGCGACCACAGCCGTGCCCACGAGCGGCGCGAGTTCGAGGCCGTGGAGGCCAAGCTCGCCCCCGGCGCGATCCTGCTCACCGACAACGTCACCAGCACCAACGTGCTCGCCGAGCATGCCGAGCGCACCGGTCGCAAGTTCCTCGCCTACCGGGAGACCCCGCGCGACCACTGGTACCCGGGGGACGGCATCGGCGTGGCCTGGTGACCTCGGCGGCCCAGGTCACGATCGGGGGTCGACCTGGGCCGACGGGCCTTGCCGCCCGTACCGGCATCGATCGATGATGTCCGTACTGGCGCATCGACAGAGGAGTCGAGATGCAGGTCGTCCACCACCCCCGCCTCGCCTGGGACACGGCCCGGTTGTTCGTCGCCGCGGCCGACGACGCGGAGCTGTTCGCCTGGCTCGCCCACCAGGTCGGCGAGATCCTCGGCCCCGCCTACGAGCAGGAGCTGCGTGACACCGGGGCCAGGGTGTCGTACCCCGCCGAGGACCGGTCCCCGGTCGAGGCCGGCATCTGGCGGGTCCGCCTGGAGGACCTGCTGCGCGCCCGGCCGGAGGCCGTCGAGCCGTTGCGCTCGCTCACCGTGACCGCGTCGGGGCTGCTGCGCGACCGTCAGAGGCTGGCGTCCTGACAATCGCCCGGCCGACTTGTCCCCGGAGGCGCCGGTCCGGCAACATCGACCGGCGTGATCGACGGTAGCGCTCCCACTGACCCTGCCACCCGTCCCGCGGCGGGCCGTCGCCGGGCTCCCCGCTCGACCCGCACCCGCTGGCTCGCCGCCGCCGGCGCCAGCGGGCTCGCCGTCGTCCTCGCCCTGAGCCTCGCCCTGCGCTCCGGCGCCGCCCCCGCCTGCGCCGCCGCGCCGCTTGCCGCCGCCCCACCCGTCGGCGGCACCGTCCACAAGGGCAAGGCGACCTTCTACGACTCCAAGGGCGCCGGCGGCAACTGCTCGTACCCCGCCGCTCCGGCCAACCGGCTCTACGTCGCGCTCGGCCCCGACGAGTACGCCGCCGGCGCCGCCTGCGGTGGCCACCTCGACGTCACCGGCCCGCGCGGCACCGTCCGAGTGCTGATCATGGACCAGTGCCCCGAATGCGCCCCCGGCCACCTCGACCTGTCCCGCGAGGCGTTCGCCCGCATCGCCGACCCCGTGCAGGGCATCGTCTCCGTCAGCTACCGCGCCGTCGTCGACCCGCCCCTGCCCGGGCCACTCACCTTCCGGATGAAGGAGGGCTCCTCGCAGTACTGGTTCGCCGTGCTCGTCGGCGACCACGGCAACCCGCTGCGTTCCGTCGAGGTACGACCGAGCGGCTCGACGACGTTCCGCTCCGCCGTCCGGCAGGACTACAACTACTGGCTGATCGACTCCGGGGCCGGCCCCGGGCCGTACACCCTGCGGGTCACCGACGTGTACGGCCACCGCGCCACCGCCACCGGGATCCGGATGGCGCTGGGCCAGACCCAACGCAGCACCGTGCGGATGTACGGCGGCGGAGGCGCCGCGCCCGGCACCGCCCGGACCGGCACGCCGACCCGGTCCCCGTCGGCGCGGCCGAGCCCGTCGCGGTCGGCCTTGCCCCGCCCCACCACCAGCCCGACGGGCAGCGCCACGCCGGCGTCGCCCGGCGCGTCCGTCGCACCAGCGGCGGAGGGGACCCGGGCACCCGGCTGCTCCTGACCGGCGGACGGCACGAGGTGGGCCGGCGGGCCGTACCCCGCTGCGCCCTGCCGTCGGCGGCGGCGTCCGCCGGCCTCATCCCGTCGGTTGTCCCGCCCGGCCCCTGAGCCCCCGGCTGGGCGCCGCCCGGTCAGTCCGCCGGCTGGTCCAGGTCGAGCCAGAACAGGACCTCGTCGCGGTCGTCGCCGGACGCCACCCGCAGTGCGGCCGGCAGCCGGCCCACCTCGCGGTAGCCGAGCCGGGCGTAGAACCTCTCCAGGCCCAGGCCGCCCCGCACGGTCACGTGCAGCGCCTGCCAGCCGAGTCCGGGGGCGAGGCGCGCGGCCTCCCGCATGGTCGCGGCGCCGTACCCGCGACCCTGCGTCCTCGGATGGACCATGACCCGCTTGAGGGTGCCCCAGTGGGCCTTGAGGCGGAACCGGTTGTCCGCGAAGATCAGCACCGCGACGGGCTGCCCGTCCTCGAACCCGACGAGGAGCCGGTCCGGGCCGGCCGTGATGTCGTCGAAGGTCGCCTCGGCGACCGGGCGGACGTCGTCGGCGGTGACCGGGGCGACGAAGCCGACGGCGCCACCGGCGTTGGTGACGTCCACCCAGAGGTCGATGATCCGTCGGCGCAGCTCGGGCGTCAGGTCGGGGTCGAGGACGAAGCACAGGCTCACGCCGGCCATCCTGACCTGACAGGGGCGTGGCAATCTCGCGATCGTGATGCTTGCAACTGCGGTGCGTGGGTGCGGGAGAGGGGACTCGAACCCCTACGTCCAATCGGACAATAGGACCTAAACCTATCGCGGCTGCCTGTTACGCCACTCCCGCCGATTCGCTGAGTCTAAGCCGTCGAGCCTCCTCGGTGTGGAGCCCGGCCTCCTTGAGAATCAGTTGGACGGTGCGGTGGCTGATGACCGGGACACCGTTGGACGAATCTGCGAGTCCCCGAGCGATCCTGCGGGATCCGAACTGAGGGTGGTTGAGGGCGAAGCGGATGACGGCATCCTGGAACTGTCGTCTCACCGGGCGGTCGCGGACATGGGGCCGAGGCTTGATGCTTCCGGTGACCTCGAAGCGGCGGCGCAGTCTGCCAATGTGATCTCTGGTGCGTCCGGAGATCTGCGCCGCCTCTGCCGTCGTCAGCTCGCCCTCGCTCACTCTCTGCACGAGGGAGTGAAGTTCGATGTCGCCTGGTGGGGGCATCGTCGGCTGGGACGCGGGCTCGGATCGGTCCTCGCGTGAACCGCTCACCGTCGTCGGACCGTCGCGACGGATTCGTCCCGCGTAGGTGGCCGTCTGGCTGTGGCAGTTCGGGCAGAGCAGGCGGAGGTTGGGCGCACGGTTGTCCAGAAAGTCACCGTTGATGTGGTCGACGTGCAGCACGAGCGGTGCTCCCTGCCACATGGTGCCCACCCCGCACACCTCGCACTGCTCGGCAGTGCCGATGGATGCGAGGGCACGCTTGAGGCGGTGTCCGGGGATTCTCTGGGATCCGGGTGTCAGCGGGCGCAGCACCTCTGACGGGGCCTGGCGTCGCCAAGGGCGCCCGCGGTTGTGTGCCTGCCCGGTGAAGTGCGACGTGTCGATGCCGAACCGCTTCAACTGCCGGCTGATGTGCGCGTGCGACCCGCCGCTGACGCGCACCCCGAGCAACCGCAGCACCTCGGTGACGTTGCGCGCGGCGGCGGCCGCCTCGCCCAGCCGCTCGGGCGTGTATTTGTACCGGACCACGTACGCACCGTAGTGACCCGGTACGACAACCTCAGTCCAGGCCGAGGTCGCGGCGCAGCTTGGCGACGTGTCCGGTGGCCTTGACGTTGTAGAACGCCCGCTCGATCTTGCCGTCCGGGTCGATGACGAAGGTCGACCGGATCACGCCGGTGACGGTCCTGCCGTACATCTGCTTCTCGCCGTACGCGCCGTAGGCGGTGAGCACCGCCTTGTCGGTGTCGGCGACGAGCGGGAAGGTGATGGCGTCGCGCTCGCGGAACTTCGCCAGCTTCTGCGGCTTGTCCGGGGAGATGCCGACGACCTCGTAGCCGGCGGCCTGCAGCGAGGCGAGCGAGTCGCGGAAGTCGCAGGCCTGCTTGGTGCAGCCGGGGGTCATCGCCGCCGGGTAGGCGTACAGGATGACCCGGCGGCCGCGCAGGTCCGCCAGGGCGAGCGTCTCGCCGGTGTCGGTGGGCAGGGTGAAGTCGGGAGCGGGGTCGCCGGGGCTGAGGCGGTCGGGCGCGGTCATGGCGACGACCCTACCGCCGGTTCGGGGCCGGGCGGCCGACGCGCGCCGGGCGTACGGTGATCAACACCATGCCTTGTTGCCACATCTTGGCAACAACGATGCCGTGGAAATAAGCTGACCCGGTGGACACCCTGGCGATGCACATCTCGAACGGGATCATCAACGGTCCCGTGGCGGGGATATTCGCGGCGCTCGCTCTCGCCGCGCTGACCGTCTGCGTCCTGCGCGGCCGCCGTGACCTGGACGACCGGCTGGCCCCGATGGCCGGCCTGGTCGCCGCCTTCATCTTCGCCGTGCAGATGCTCAACTTCCCGATCTTCACCGCCGGGGTGAGCGGCCACCTGCTCGGCGGCGCGCTCGCCGCGCTGCTGGTCGGCCCCTGGGTGGGCGCGCTCTGCGTGGCGGTGGTGCTGGTGGTGCAGGCCCTGGTCTTCGGCGACGGCGGCGTCGCGATGCTCGGCCTGAACGTCACCAACATGGCGCTGCTGGGCACCGCGGTGGCGTACCTGCTGATCGCCGGGCTGCTGCGGGTGCTGCCGCGCACCCCGGCCGGGCTGGGCGTGACCGCGTTCGTCTCCGCGCTGCTCAGCGTGGTGGTCGCCGCCCAGGGCTTCGTGCTGCAGTACTGGCTCGGCGGCACCACCGACCTGGGCGGCAACATCACCGGGCTGGCCGCCACGATGGGCGGGGTGCACCTGCTGATCGGCATCGGCGAGGGGCTGATCACCGCGACCACCGTGGTCACCGTCGCCAAGGTCCGGCCCGACCTGGTGTACGCGCTGCGCGCGCTGAAGCCGGCCGCGCCGGCGCCCGTCCCGGCGGTCGGAGGTGTCCGGTGAGAAAGCGGTCCTGGGGTTTCGTCGCGGTCGGCCTGCTGGTCGCGCTCCTGCTGGCCGGAGTGGTCAGCAACTACGCCTCGTCGCACCCGGACGGGTTGGACTCCTCCCTGCTCGAGGGTTGCACGGTCGACTCCGAGGGCGAGATCACCGGCGGCTCCTGCCCGGCGCAGCAGGAGCAGGAGCACGAGGTGGGCGGTCCGCTCGCCGACTACGGGGTCGCCGGGATCGACAACGGCTTCCTCTCCACCGGCCTGTCCGGGGTGCTCGGGGTGCTGCTGACGTTCGCCATCGGCGGCGGGGTGTTCTGGCTGCTGCGTCGGCGCGGCCCGGCCGGGTCGGACGAGTCCGGTGACGCGGCGCGCGGCGAGCGGCAGCGCGCCGACGCGGCCGGCTGAGCGGGCGTACGACGATGGGCGCGGGACACGCGCACGTGCTCTACCGCGAGGCGTCCTCGCCGGTGCACCGGCTCGCCCCCGAGGTGAAGATCCCGGCGATGGTGCTCTTCACCGTCGCCGTGGTCGCCACCCCGCGCGAGGCGCTCTGGGCGTTCGTCGGGTACGCGGTGCTGGTCGCCGTGGTCGCCGTACTGGCCCGGGTCGGTCTGCGCTGGCTGCTGCTGCGCTCGATGATCGAGCTGCCGTTCGTGCTCTTCGCCTTCGCGCTGCCGTTCCTCGGCGCGGGGGAGCGGGTGCAGGTGGTCGGCCTGAGCCTGTCGGTGGACGGTCTCTACGGCGGGTGGAACATCGTCGCCAAGGGCACGCTGGGCGTGCTCGCGTCGCTGCTGCTGGCCGCGACCACCACGACCCGGGACCTGATCCTCGGCCTGGACCGGCTGCGCTGCCCCGAGGTCGTCACCCAGATCGCCACCTTCATGCTGCGGTACCTGGACGTGCTGGTCGGCGAGGCCCGCCGGATGCGGGTGGCCCGGATGTCCCGGGGCGACGACCCGCGCTTCCTCTGGCAGTTGCGCGGCTTCGCCGCCGGGGTGGGCGCGCTGTTCCTGCGCGCGTTCGAGCGGGGCGAGCGGGTCTACCTGGCGATGCTGTCCCGGGGTTACTCCGGTCGGATGCCGGCGGTCTGGCAGGGCGCGGGCGCGGCGACGGCCGGGCAGTGGCTGGCGGCGGCGACCGTGCCGTTGGTCGCGGTCTGCATCGCGGCCACCGCCGTCGTGCTGACATGATCGGGTACGTGCAGCCTGCTGTCTCCCTGGACGTCCGTGGCGTCCGGTACGCCTACCCGGACGGTCACGTCGCCCTGCACGGGGTGGACCTGACCGTCCCGCGCGGCGAGCGGGTGGCCCTGCTCGGCCCGAACGGGGCCGGCAAGACCACGCTGGTGCTGCACCTCAACGGCATCCTGACCCCCACCGGGGGCACGGTGAGTGTCGGTGGGCTGACCGTGTCGAAGGACCGGGACACGCTGGCCGAGATCCGCCGCCGGGTGGGCATCGTCTTCCAGGACCCGGACGACCAGCTCTTCCTGCCCACGGTCGCCGAGGACGTGGCGTTCGGCCCGGCCAACCTGGGGCTGCGCGGCGCGGAGCTGGCCGAGCGGGTGGACGAGGCGCTCGCGGCGGTGCGGATGGGCGAGCACCGGGACCGGGCCCCGCACCACCTGTCGTTCGGGCAGCGCCGCCGGGTGGCGGTCGCCACCGTGCTGGCCATGCGCCCGGAGATCCTGGTGCTCGACGAGCCCTCGTCGAACCTGGACCCGGCGGCACGCCGGGAACTGGCGGAGATCCTGCGCGGCCTGCCGGTGACCTTGCTGATGGTCACCCACGACCTGCCGTACGCGGCGGAGCTGTGCGACCGCTCGGTGATCCTGGACGCCGGCCGGATCGTCGCCGACGCCCCCACCCTGGACGTCCTGGGTGACGCCGAGCTGCTGGCCCGGCACCGCCTGGAACTTCCCTACGGCTTCACCCCGCACTCGCTGCCCCGCCCCTGACCGGCGATGTCACCGGCGGTCGCCGCGCCGAGGCCCCGACCGACCGCCCCGGACGCCGGCGCGCCGAACCGCCCGGGCGCTGTGCTCGACGGGCGGTCAGGCGGGCGACCGACGGACGGTCAGGCCGGCACCGGGGTGCGGCCGGGTGCCGTCGCGAGGGCGGCGCGGGAGGCGGCGTGCAGCCGCAGGACACCGGCGGCGAGCGCGCCGGTGCCGGCGGCCAGGACCAGCACGAGCAGCAGCCGGGCGTACTGGCCGGGCCAGGGGACCGGCGCCACCGCCCGGGAGAGCATCGACAGGTTGGCCACGCCGACGAAGAGCGCCAGACAGGTGCCGGCCAGCGCCAGCGCGAAGTCGGCCGCCGGGCGGCGGGCCAGCGCGTAGCCGCCCGCCGTGATCGCGCCGAGCGCGGTGAGCAGCGCCCAGACCTGCCCGGTGAGCAGCCCGAACAGCAGCCCGCCGAGGCCGTCGGCGCCGGCGTCGAGCTCCCGGCCGACCACGAGGACGATCGCCGCCGCGCCGCCGAGCGCGAGCAGCGCCCCGACCGCGCGCAGCGCCTGCGTCCCGGCGGTCGAGCCGGCCGGCAGCAGCCCGGCCGCCCCGAGGGCGAGGGCGCCGAGGGTGGCGGCCACCCACCAGGGGTACGGGTCCGGCGGCGGCACCCAGTCCAGGGTGCCCCGGATCTCCACCGGCTCGGCGCCGTCGCGTACCGGCACGGCCCAGTCGCGGACCCGGTGCTCGCGGGTCGGGTCGGCGGCGACCAGTGCCGGCACCCCGGATTCGCGCCACAGGACGCGCTGGTCGTGCCAGCGCGCCCGCGGTTCGTCGGCGATCCTGCGCCACTGCGGCGGCGCGGCCGGGTCCGCCTCGGCGGGCAGGGTGGTGTCGCCGGCGAGGGTCCGGTTCAGGTACGTGGCGGGGGAGCGGGTGTTCTCGTACGCCCCGCCCGGCCCCACCTTCAGGTACGGCTCCCCGGAGTAGCCGATCACCTCGACGTCGCGTCCGCCGGTGTTGACCAGCTCCAGCCGCGCGCCCGCCTCGACCGCCCGTACGGTCAGGTCGGGGCGGGCCGGGGTGAGGCCGGTCACCTCGCTGCGGTAGTCGGTGCCGTCGGGGGCGTCGGCGCCGTGCGCGGCGGCCGGGGCGGCGACGGTGAGGACGGTGACGAGCGCGGCGGTGACGACCAGGCCGGCCCGCCGGAGCAGGGGCGGGATCACTTGCCGGCCGCCTCCACCGCCGCCTTGATCCCCTCCGGGGAGCGGTCCGCGACGTCCTTGCCGTCGATCCGGATGGTCGGGGTGCCGGTGACGCGGGACCTGCTGGCGTCCTCGGTCACGTGCTGGGTCCACGCCTTGAAGGTGCCGTCGGAGACGCAGGAGCCGAAGTCGTCGCGGTTCAGTCCGACCCCCGCGCCGATGTCGATCAGCTCGTCGTCGCTCAGTCCGGGGCCGCCCTCCGGCGGCTGCCGCTCGAAGAGCGCGTCGCTGAACTCCTTGAACTTGCCGCCCTCGGCGGCGCAGCCGGAGGCGGCCGACGAGCGGGTCGAGTACTCGGTGGTGGAGAAGCGGTTGAGGATGGCGACCGGGTGGAACACGACCTTCGCCTTGCCCTCGCTGACGAGCTGGTCGATGGTCGCCCCGCTGAGCTGCTGGAACTGCTTGCAGGCCGGGCAGAGGTAGTCCTCGTACAGGTCGATGGTGACCGGGCCGCTGCCGATCACCACGCCGGTGCCGGCGTCGTTGGCGCCCCTGGGCGCGGTGAAGTCGTCAGCGCGCTGGCTGGAGTAGACGCTCCAGCCGATCAGCCCGGCGATGACCAGGACCACGACCGCGCCGACCGACGTCCACAGCGTCCGCTTGCGCCGCTTCTCCCGGGCCAGTTGCTCGCGGACCACCCGGGCCGCGTCCTTCTGCCCCTTGCGACTACTCATCGTCGTCCTCCACGCCAGGTTCGCCCGCCAGCCAGCCGTCCATCGAGACGGGGGTGCGGGGCCAGATCAGCAGGAATCCGGCCAGCGCCAGGAATCCCAGGTCCCGGAGGATCTCCGGGAGGTAGCTCGGGGTCTGCCCGGCGGCGAGCTGCCCGCCGCTGCCGAAGCACCCGCAGTCGATGGACAGGCCGCGGCTCCAGGCGGAGGCGATGCCGGCGACGAAGACCACCAGCAGCGCCGCGGAGACGCCGGCGGCGAGCCGGGTGGCGAGGCCGAGCAGCAGGATCACCCCGAGCGCCAGCTCCACGAAGGGCAGCGCGGCGCCGATCACCATCGCCAGGTCGTACGGCATCACCTGGTAGGCGTTGACGGCGCGGCCGGAGGCGGCGAGGTCACCGACCTTGGCTCCGCCGGCGATCAGCCAGACGGCGGCCAGGCCGAGCCGGGCGGCGACACCGATCCAGGGGCGTACGACGGGCCAGCGGCCGGTCCGGGTGGGCTCAGCGGTCACACTCATTTGTCGTCGCGTCCGGTCCCGAAGTTCCACGGTTCAGCCGGCCAGCGCGTCGCTGACGGCTTCGACCAGGTCGTGGCGGGCCCGGGCCACCCGGGAGCGGATGGTGCCCACCGGCACCCCCTCCACGGCGGCGGCCTCGGCGTACGACAGGCCGAGCAGTTGGGTGAGGACGAACGCGCCGCGCCGTTCGGCGGGCAGCCGGCGGACCAGGTCGGCGGTGCCGAGCTGCCCGGCCGGGTCGGGGTGCGGGCCGCCGGTGTGCGCGTCGGCGGCGAGGCGTTCGTCCAGCCGCCGGCGCCGGACCACGGTGCGCAGGTGGTCGGCGCAGGCCCGGCGGGCGATGCCGAGCAGCCAGGTGCGCGCACTCGAGCGCCCCTGGAATCCGGGCAGCGCCCGCAACGCCCGCAGGTAGGTCTCCTGGGTGAGGTCGTCGGCGCTGTCCGGGTCGACCAGCGCGGCGGCGAAGCGCCACACCTCGACCTGGGTGGCCCGGACGAAGGCGGCCTGAGCCGTGGGGTCGCCGTCGCGGGCGGCCAGCGCCCACCCGGTCGCCGCGTCCGGCGCAGCACCGCGTGCCGCCTGACGGCGGCCGGCGGGGGTGTCACGCGGGGCGGGGATCACGTCACCCGAGGTTACGCGGCACAAATGAGGTGGGCAGGGTCCTTCGACCCTTTCCATGGCCTGGCTCACGTCGGGAACTTTCCCGCCCCCGTACCCGACTACCTGCCCATGAACTGCGACGACGTACGTGCGGCGCTGTCGGCGCGGCTGGACGGCGAGGACCCGCAGGTTCCGGAGGCGGTGCTGGACGCGCACACCGGGGCCTGCCCCGGCTGCCGATCCTGGCTGGCCCGGGCCGAACAGGTGACCCGGCTCACCCGGGTGCGCGCCGTGCAGGTGCCCGACCTGACCGCCCGGGTGCTGGCGGCGGTGGCCGCCGATCCGGTGCTGGCCGGGCGCGCCCCGGCGGCGGTGCGCGCGGCACGTCGTCAGGTGCTGCGCGTCGCCGTGGGCGTGGCCGCCGTGGCGCAGCTCGCCATCGCCCTGCCGGTGCTGCTCGCCGGGCTGGGGGTGGCCGCCGACCCGCACGTCAGCCGGGAGATGGCCTCCTTCGACGTGGCTCTCGCGGTGGGCTTCGCGCTGGCCGCCTGGCGGCCGGAGCGGGCCCGGGCGTTCCTGCCGGTGGCGTTGGTGCTGGCGCTCTGCCTGGCCGGCACCAGCGTCGTGGACATCGCGAACTCGACCACCGCCCTGGTGCACGAGATCGGCCACCTGGCCGCCGTGGTGCAGGCGGGGCTGCTGTGGGCGTTGGGTCGGGTCGGCGGGGAGCCCGGCCGGCCGTGGTCGGGTGCGGTCGTGGCGGGACGCGGGTGAGCCGCCCGTCGGGTCCGGACGTCGCGTCGCGCCGGGTGGTGCTCCGCCCGGGTACGCCCGCACCGGCGGGAACCGCGCCGACCAGGAGCGCACGGGGCCGGGTCGCCGAACGTGCCCCGCGTCGGCGAGCATGGCGGTCATGAACGTCGTCGATCGTCGCTGGTCCGTACGGCTGGGCGGCACCGCCGGCCTCCTGGTCGCCCTCGTCGCGTTGCTGCTCGTCCCGGCGACACCGGCGAGCGCCCACGCCGTGCTGGTGAGCAGCAGCCCGGTCGCCTCGGCCGTGGTGCCGGAGGCGCCGGCCGAGGTGGTGCTGACCTTCAGCGAGTCCGTCCGCAAGGTCACCGGCAAGATCCGGGTCATCGCGCCGGACGGCTCCCGCGCCGACCGGGGCGAGCCGACCTTCGAGGGCGCGGTGGTGACCGTCCCGGTGGACCGGGCCGGACCGCGCGGCACCTATCTGGTCAGCTACCGGGTGATCTCCGCCGACAGCCATCCGGTCTCCGGCGCGTTCACCTACTCCGTCGGCGCGCCCTCGCCGCCGCCGACCGACTCCGGCTCGGACAGCCGCGCCAACCCGGTGGTGGACACCGGGGTGAAGGTCGCCAAGTACCTCGGCTACGTGGGGCTGCTGCTGGTGACCGGCGCCGCCCTGGTGCTCGCCGCGCTCTGGCCGCAGCGGCTCTCCCGCCGGGGCCCGGCCCGGCTGCTCTGGGCCGGCGCCGTCCTGCTCGCCGTCGCCACCGTGGCCGAGTTGTGGTTGCAGGTGCCGTACACGGCCGGGGGCGGGCCGTTCGCCGTCACCGGCGCGGGCTTCGGCGAGGTGCTGGGCAGCACGTACGGCACCGCGCACCTGGTCCGGCTGGGGATGCTCGCGGCGGCGGCGTTCCTGCTGCGCCCGCTGACCCGGGGGCCGGTGGGCCGCTCGGACGGGATCATCCTGGCCGTGCTCGGCGCGGCGGCGCTGCTGACCTGGCCGCTGTCCGGGCACGCGGCGGCCTCGCCCGCGCCGGCCGTCTCGGTGCTGGTCGACGCGGTGCACCTGGGCAGCATGGCGGTCTGGCTGGGCGGCCTGGTGATGCTCGCCGGGTTCCTGCTGCGCCGCGCCGACGAGCGGGAGCTGGGAGCGATCCTGCCGATCTGGGCGCGTTGGGCGGCGCTGGCGGTGGCGGCGCTGCTGCTGGCCGGCACCGTGCAGGCGCTGATCGAGGTGGGCGGTCTCGCCGCTCTGCTCGACACCACGTACGGGCGGCTGCTGCTCGCCAAGATCGCGCTGTTCGCGCTGGTGGTCGGGGTGGCGGCGTACTCGCGGGCGCTGGTGCGTCGGCGCACCGCCGCCGGTCGGCCGACGCCGGTGCGGCGGGCGGTCTGGGTCGAGCTGGCGATCACCGCGGTGGTGCTCGGGGTCTCCGCCACGCTGGTGCAGACCACCCCGGCCCGGGTCGCCGCCGCCGACGTGGCCGGTACGCCCAGCGGCTACTTCTCCACCACGCTGAGCAGCCCGATCTACTCGTTGCAGGTGGAGCTGGACCCGGCCGAGCGGGGCAACAACTCGCTGCACCTGTACGCGTACACGAAGGACAACCGGCCGCAGCCGGTGGCCGAGTGGAAGGCCACCGCCGCGCTGCCGTCGGCGGGGATCGAACCGATCGAGATCCCGCTGCTGCCGCTGACCGACAACCACGCGACCGGGGAGGTCACCTTCCCGGCGGCCGGTGAGTGGCAGCTGCGGCTCACCGTCCGCACGTCCGACATCGACCAGGCCACGGTGACCGCCACCGTGCCGATCAAGTAGGCGAAAGGCTCTCAGATGATCCGTCTCCGGCGTACCGCAACCGCCGCCGCCCTCGCGTTCACCGTCGCCACCACGGCCGTGCTCGGCTTCGCCGGGCCCGCCTCGGCGCACGTGTCGGTCAACCCGAAGGAGGCGACCCAGGGCGGCTACGGCCGGTTCGCCTTCCGGGTGCCGAACGAGAGCGACAGCGCCTCGACCACCAAGGTCGAGGTGGTGCTGCCGGAGAACGCCCCGGTCGGTTCGGTGTCGACGATGCCGGTGCCGGGGTGGACGGTCGTGGTGGAGAAGCGCAAGGTCGACCCGCCGGTGGAGGTGCACGGGAGCCAGCTCACCGAGGTGGTGTCGAAGCTGACCTGGACGGCGACCGGCGACGCGGCGGTCAAGCCGGGCCAGTTCCAGGAGTTCCCGGTGTCGATGGGGCCGCTGCCGCAGGTCGACCGGATGGTCTTCAAGTCGTTGCAGACGTACTCCGACGGCAACGTGGTGCGCTGGATCGAGGAGCCGACCCCGGGCGGGGAGGAGCCGGAGAAGCCGGCCCCGGTGCTCACCCTCACCCCGGCGTCCGCGTCGGCCGCGCCGTCCGCCGCCCCGGCCGGGCAGGTCGAGGCCGACGATGACGACGACGACTCCGACGGCGCGGCGACCGGGCTGGGCATCGCCGGCCTGGTGGCCGGGCTCGCCGGCCTGCTCCTGGGTGGACTCGCCTTCGCCCGGACCCGGCGGGAGGCCGCGCCGAAGGCCTGATCCCGCGCTGCGCCGCCCGGCCCGACGGGCGTCCGGCTCCGCCGGTGGCCGTCCCGGCCGGTCCCGCCGATATCCGCAGATCAAGGCGGTGGCGTCGGTAAGGTCGGCCGGGTACCCGGTCACCGAAGGAGACGGAACGAATGCGGTTCGTGCGGGCGCTCACCGGAATGCTGCTGCTGGTCGTCGGGATCCCTCTCCTGTTGGCGGGCGCCGGTCTCAGTGCCGTCGCCGGGCGTGCCGGCGGGGACGGGGCCTTCGCCGCCCGGGTCGAGCCGCTGCGCACCCCGGGCCGGGCGGTGGTGGTGCAGGACGTCGACGCGCTGCTGCGCGCCGAGGCGCCGTTCACCCGGGTCGGGCCGTCCCGGCTGCGACTGACCGCGCGGACCGCCGACGGTCCCGCCTTCGTCGGCCTGGCCCCGACCGATCAGGTGCGACGCTGGCTGGACGGCGTCGGGCACGCCGTGGTCGGGCGGGTGGCGCTGGCGCGAGGTCCGCTGCCGGTCCGGTTGACCGATGCGACGCCCGCGTCCACCGCCGCCCCGGCGGGGCCGGTCCCGGCCGTCCCGTTCGACGTCTCCTTCTGGGTACGCGAGGGGATCGGCTCGGTCGAGTGGAGTCCTGCCGAGCTGGCGGGCCGGCGGCTGAGCCTGGTGGTGATGCGGCCCGACGGGCGGGCCGACCTGGCCGTGGCGCTGCGCGCCGAGTTGCGCGCCGACTGGTTCCGGCCACTGGCGTGGGGGTCGGCGGCCGGCGGCCTGCTCCTGGTCGCCCTGGCGGTGCTGGTGCTGCTGCGGCCCGTCCGGCCGCGCGAGGTGGTCTTCGTGGTGGAGCCCGACCAGGTGCCGGTGCTCGCCGGGCGGCTCGGGGTGAGTTCGCTGAGCGGCCTGGGCGCCGCGCCCGAACCGGAGCGGCAACTGGTGTCGGTGGGTGCGCCAGAGGCCGCGCGTCCGGCGATCGGGGCGGTGCCGGCGCGCCGCCCGGCCAGCCTGGCGGACCTGCCGCCGTGGCCGCCGCAGCGTCCGGATGCGACACCCGGCCCGGTGGACGGGGACTGAACACGTACGGACGGCCCTGCGCGCTGCCGACGCGCAGGGCCGTCCTCACCGGGGGATCGGTGCCACCTGACACCTGCCAGAGGTGGGTGTCGTCAGATTAGCGCCGATAGTCGCTCGTAGGAACATCTGTCCATTTGATGCGATTTTATCCGCGTGCCGGCCGGGGCTCCCCCCGCACCGGCAGGGCCACCAGCAACAGCAGCGCCAGCAGCACGTACGCGTTGCGCAGCAGGAACTCCCACGGGGTGTCGGTACGCGCCGGCGCGACACCCCAGTCGTAGAAGGACACCACCCCGTACACGATCACCACGCCCGTGCCGACCGCGAGCGCGAGCAGCCGGCGGCGTCGACGGGCCCCCTCGGCGTCGTTCCGGTCGGCGTCGAGCGCCGCGTCCACCAGCACCACCACCGCCGGGATGAACCAGTAGATGTGGTGGGTCCAGGTGATCGGGCTGATCAGCCCGCCGACCAGGCCGGTGAGGGTGAGCCCGGTCAGTTCGTCGCCGGCCCGCGCCGCCCGGGCCGCCCGCCACAGGCCGTACCCGGCGACGACCGCGACCAGCGCCAGCCAGAGCAGCCGGTTCGGCTCGGCCGGCGCGTCGACCCGGCTCAGCAGGCCGAACAGCGACTGGTTGCCGGTGTAGTCGGTGCGGCCGACCCGGTCGGTCGCCCAGAGTTCGTGGGTCCAGAACCGCCAGGAGTCGCGGGGCGCCACCGCCGCCGCGAGCAGCGTCGCCACCGCCGCCGTCACGGCGGCCACCGCCGCCGCCCGCCACCGCCGGGTCACCAGCAGGTAGACGATGAAGATGCCCGGGAAGAGTTTCAGCGCCGTGGCCAGCCCGACGGCCACCCCGGCCCAGCGGCGGGCCTGCGGCACCGCGAAGAGCAGGTCGGCCAGGACCAGCACCACCAGCAGCATGTTGATCTGGCCGAAGGTGATGGTCTCCCGGGTGCTCTCGATCGCGAAGACCAGCAGCGCCGCCACGGTGAGCGTGAACACCCGGGGCAGGCCGTGCCGCGCGATCACCGGGGTGAGCAACCAACGGGTGGTGTAGATCACCGCGATGCCGGTGAGGACGGTGAAGACCGCGATGGTCAGCCCGAGCGGCAGCACCGCGAACGGCCGCAGCAGCAGCGCGCTGAACGGCGGGTAGGTGAAGTAGAGCGCGCCCTGCACCCGGTCCGGCTGCACGTAGTCGTAGAGCGGGTGCCCGGCCGCCCACCAGTCCATCGCCCGCATGTAGATCTTCAGGTCGAAGAAGTCGTGCACCATGCCGGGCAGGTAGAGCGCCGGCAGCACGGCCGCCAGCGCCAGCACCGTGGCGACCCGGCGCGCCGTACGGCTCCTCCGGTCGTCTGCGGTGACGGCGGGTGGCGCGACGGATTCGGCTGGCACGGGGAAACCCTAGCGGTCCACCGCGCCGACGGTGCCGAGGCGCGGGCACCTGGGCTGCGACTAGTCTGTCGGGCGTGGCTGACCTTCTCGTCTGGATCGACTGTGAGATGACCGGGCTCGATCTCGGCAGGGACGCGCTGATCGAGGTCGCCGCGCTCGTCACCGACCCCGACCTCAACGTGCTCGGTGACGGGGTCGACGTGGTCATCCACGCCGACGACGCGGCCCTGGCGGCGATGCCGGAAATCGTGCGCACGATGCACGGCAAGTCCGGGCTCACCGAGGAGGTACGCCGCTCGACGGTCACCCTCGCCGAGGCCGAGGACATGGTGCTGGAGTACGTCACCAGCCACGTCAAGGACCCGCGGACCGCGCCGCTGTGCGGCAACTCGATCGCCACCGACCGGGGCTTCATCACCCGGGACATGCCGCGCCTCGACGCCCACCTGCACTACCGCATGATCGACGTCTCCTCGATCAAGGAGCTGTGCCGGCGCTGGTACCCGCGGGTGTACTTCGGGCAGCCGCAGAAGGGGCTGGCCCACCGGGCGCTGGCCGACATCCGGGAGAGCATCCGGGAGTTGGAGTACTACCGGCGCACCATCTTCGTGCCGCTGCCGGGGCCGGACGTGGACAGCGCGAAGGCGATCGCCGCGCAGCTGTAGGGCTCGCCCCGGCCGGCGTGCCGGCGGGGGGGGGCCGAACCCGCTGGACGGGGCCCGCGGGGGTGTGGCTATTATTAGTCCGCACCCGCCCGGGTAACCGGAGCGGACGGCATGGTGGCTGTAGCTCAGTTGGCAGAGCACCGGGTTGTGGTCCCGGTTGTCGTGGGTTCAATTCCCATCAGTCACCCCAGACACGAAGGCCCCCTCCGCACGGAGGGGGCCTTCGTCGTTCCCGCCCGTCAGGGCGTGGGCTCGACGCTCGGCTCCTCGCCGTCGGCGCTCGGCTCGGCGTCCGGCGCGGCCGGCGGCTCGTACGGCAGGGCGCTGCCCTCGACGTACTGCTCCCAGCTCATGTTCCAGTCGGTCCAGCCGTTGCCGTTCTGCAGCCGGCGCTCGGTGCCCTTGACCGTGATCGGGTCACCGATCCGGGTGTTCTCGAAGAGCCACTTGCCGTTGGCCATCGACACGTTCACGCAGCCGTGCGAGACGTTGACGCTGCCCTGCTGCCCCTCGGACCAGGGCGCGGCGTGGATGAACTCGCCGCCCCAGGTGAGCCGCTGGGCGTAGTCGATCTTCGTGCGGTAGCCCTCCACGGGGCCCAGCTCCTCCAGGGTGTCGAAGACCGTCTTGCGCAGCTTCTCGATCACCACCATGGTGCCGCTGGACGACGGGGTGCTCTTCTTGCCCAGGCTCACCGGGATCGTCTTCACCACGGTGCCGTCCCTGGTGACGGTCATCCGCTTGGTCTTGTTGTCCACCACCATGACCAGCGACGGGCCGATCTTGACGTCCACGGTCAGGTCGGAGCGGCCGTACCAGCCGTCACCCATCGGCAGCCCGCCGGCCTGCACCCGGTACGACACGGTGCTGCCCGGCTGCCAGAACTCCTTCGGCCGGTAGCGGATCTCGGTGGGGCTGGCCCAGTGCCAGATCCCCTCCTGGGCCGGGGTGGAGGTGACGCTCATCCGGCGCTGGACGTCGTCGCGGTAGTCCTGCGGCACGGCCCGGCCGAAGCGGACGATCAGCGGCATGCCCACGCCCACCACCTGGCCGTCGCCGAGGAAGCTGGTGACGCGCACCTGCTTGTCGGGTTTGGGCATGACGGTGAAGGTGCTGGTGGCCGTGGCCGGCTTGCCGTCGTCGCCGGTCGCCGTCACGGTGGCGGTGTACTTGCCGCCGTACTCCAGGGCACCGGCGGGCAACCAGCTCTTTCCGTCGGCGGCCAGCTCGCCCTCGACGGCCGCGCCGGCCGAGTCCGTGAGCTCGACGGTGGTCTTCTCGGCGTCCTTCGTGGTGAAGGTGATGCCGGTGGAGGCCGGGACGTCAGTGGCGTCGGCCTTCGGTTCGGTGATGGTGGCCGCGGCCCTGGGGGCGCTCTGCCCGCCGCCCGCCGCGCCCGACGGCTTGCCGTCGCCGGAGTCGGTGCAGGCGGAGGTGAAGGTGAGCGCGGCGGCGAGGAGTCCCGCCGCGAGCGCGCGGCGCCGTCCGGTGCGCCGGGTCGGCCGGTCCTGGGTAGCTCGCATGATTCCTCACAGTCGTGATCCCCGATGCCCCATCCTTACCCACTGACGCACGCCCGCGCCCGCCGGTTGCCGGGCGTGAACGGGAACACGCCGATCAGGATGTACGGATGTCGGTAAAATGCCGAGTTTTCGCGAGCGGCACTCATCTCTGGCGAGTTCGGCCGCCGGTCCACCGACGGAGGTCTCGACGGCGCGGGACTCGTCCCGGTCGGGCCGGCGGTGGTGGCCGGCCCGACCGGGACGCTCAGATCAGCGGCCCGGAGCCGCCCTCGGGCACCGGCAGCGCGCTGCCCTTGACGAACTCCGACCAGCTCAGGCTCCAGGCCGTCCAGCCGTTGCCCGCGGCCAGCTTGCGGGGGGTGCCGCTGACGGTGATCGGGTCACCGATCTTCGTCTGGGCGAAGAGCCACCGGCCCATCGCCATGGAGACGTTGACGCACCCGTGCGACACGTTCTGCCGCCCCTGGACACCCTCGGACCAGGGCGCCGCGTGGATGTACTCGCCACCCCAGGTGATGCGCTGGGCGAAGTCGATGTCGACGCGGTACCGGTTCTCCGGATCGGGGGAGTCCATGGTGTCGAAGACGGTCTTCTCCTTCTTCTCCATCACCACCATCGTGCCGCTGGAGGAGGGCGTGCTCTTCTTGCCCAGGCTGACCGGGATCGTGCGGACCACCTGACCGTCCTGCAGGACGGTCATCTTCTTGGTGGCGTTGTCGACCTTCATCTCGAAGGAGCGCCCGATCTTGGCGGTCGCCGACCGGTCCACGTTGCCGTGGCGGCCGTTGCTCAGCGGTACGCCGGCCAGCGCGATCCGCACGTCCAGCGTGGTGCCGGGCTTCCAGTACTCCGGCGCCCGGTAGTAGGCCTGGGTGCCGTTGTAGACCCAGTGCCACGCGCCCGGCTGCGGCGGGTCGGTCTTGACGAACATCCGCTTCTGCAACGCCGCCCGGTCCTTCTTCGGGATGCCCGGGTGGAACTCCACGACGACCGGCATGGCCACGCCGTACGTCCGGTCGTCGAAGAGGTACAGCCCGGAGCTGATCATCGACTTCGGCTTGGCCATGGTGGTGAAGGTGCTGGTGCCCTGCCGGGTCTCCCCGCCGGTGCCGGTGCCGGTCACCGTCGCGGTGTAGCGCGTGCCGTACTTCAGCGGGGTCGACGGCACCCACGAGGTGCCGTCCAGCCGCATCGTGCCCTCGACCTGCTTGCCGTCGGCGGAGGCCAGGGTGACCGAGGACACCTTCCCGCCGCCGGGGATCTTCGCGCTGATCTCGGTGCTGACCGGCCTGCTCTTCGCCCCGTCCGCCGGGCTGACCGCCAGGCTCGCCGCCGGGGCCGACGTGTCGCCCGGCTGCGGAGTCTGTGGTGCGTCCGCGCTCGGGGTGGTGCTGCCGCCGACGAACTCGGCCTTCTTCTCGCCGTCGCCGCACCCGGTCAGTGCCAGCGACGCCGCCAGGGCCAGGGCGCCCACCTTCGCCCCGGCCCGCGTGAACCTGCCCATTCCCACCTCAGTTCTCGCGTGCCTGGCGGACATGGTGCCGCATCCCCGCCATCACCTCGGTCCCGCGCAGCAGCCATCCGGCCTCTTTGGCTCCTTTCGCCCGATAAGCTCAACCGAAGAGGGGAGACGGGCACCCGATTTGGAAGAGCGCTCCGGGCCCGTGTACTGTTCTCTCCGTTGCCAACGAGCGCCGCTAGCTCAACTGGCAGAGCAGCGGACTCTTAATCCGCGGGTTCGGGGTTCGAGTCCCTGGCGGCGCACCAGCAGTAACACCCTCAAGCCCGGTCCACACGGACCGGGCTTGACCCGTTCCTGCCATCCCTCCCCCGCCTCTTCGCGGTGATCAAGAGGTTCGGGTCCGGATCCGGCCCGCCGGAGACCCGAAACCTCTTGATCGACATGGTCGGGGTGGCCGGGACGGGGCCCGGGTGGGGAGGGAAACCCGGTTGTCGGGGGTGGGGAGCGACCCGGTATGGTGCTCTCCGTTGTCAGTGAGCGCCGCTAGCTCAACTGGCAGAGCAGCGGACTCTTAATCCGCGGGTTCGGGGTTCGAGTCCCTGGCGGCGCACAGTGATCAAGGCCCCGGCCTGTCGTTTTACGCCGATCCGGGGCCTTTTTCGTATCCTGGCCATTGACCGGGTGCTCGCGGGATGCTCGGGAGCGGGTGGACGGTTCCGGCAAGCCGTGGACGGGGACCGTGATCGTGGACCCAAGCCGCCGAGTCGGTGTGGTTGCGCTTCACCGGTAACCGGGTGCGGGCCGAGACGTGGCTCCGTCGGCGGGGTTCCCCATGGCCGAGCTTGGCGCTGGCTCCTTCTCTGGGTGCGGCGTCGTAGGGATGCTGCGGAAAGATCCGTGCTGTGGATGTCCCCGAGCTTCTTCGTCGCGCTGCCCGCCACCTGCCCTTGGCCGCGACGGGTGAAGCTGGCACGACGGTGGCTGACGCGCGCGAGTATCTCGACCACGACGAGTGGGAGGTCGCGCTGGACGTCCTCGTGGAACTCGGCGATGCGTGCCGCACTGGGACCGCCTTCTGGGATCTCCTTGCCGAGGCCGCCAGGATGATGTGGCTGTCCCGGACTGAGCGGTGGTGTCACTGGCAGCGGGCCGAGGTCGTGCATGGCGTGATTCGCGTGGACCTTCAGCTCGTGGATCCCGGGGTCGCCAATGGTAGGCGGACGCCGATACCCGGTGACGGACACCTCCGTCCGCTGTGGGACATCGGCGATGTGACGGCGGCGGGCAATCCAGATCTGCTTGTCGCGCGAGTTTGGGTCGAGTCACAGCCGGATCTCCAGCCTGGCGGAAGAGCGGTGGTCCGGCTGGCTCCGATGAGCCCGCAACGGTGGCGACGCTTGGTGACCGGAGACGTCATCACGATGCACGAACAGCGGCCAGTGGCCGGGATCGCGACTGTTGTCGAGTCGGTGTCTCCGGCTAGCGATGATCGAAAAGAATATTACGGAGCGTGACGGTAGGTATATGCCGGACGGAGTGTGGCCGCGCTCCACCTCGACGGGCAGGGTTTCGGTGTCCGAGGGCACCGTCGAGGCGAAGAGAATCAAGGTGGATTTGGAGGTCGGAGATTCGGCCGGGGAGTACTGGTTGGATTTCGGCGACGAGGAACAGCGCGACCCGGGTTATCTGGAGTACGTCATCTCTGCGAACGGCATTGCGCACGTCATCCCTCTCGCCGATATCTCCTCCGATGCGAACGAAGACAAGATCGCTCGCGAGGTGGACGACCTCCGGTTGGTGGCTCACCTCAAGCAGCAAATCAGAGGGGCAGCCTCGGCCGTGCCGTTGTTGCTAGTTCTGTCGAAGGTTGACCTGGTGGTTCCCCTGCCGCACCTCCTAGGGCCGGAAGCCGGCCTCTTCAGGGTGGTTTCGGAGGAGGGCCTGGAGACGCTAGGTGTTATCGACGCCCTTCCTGAAGGGGCGCGGCGAAGCGTCCTCACGTGGCTGAGGACGATATCTCTTCAATTGAGCCGCGACTTCGCGAGCGTCAGCTTCATCTTCTCCTCCGCTCCTGCAATTTCGCACGGGCGGCTCCGTGTTGATCGGTATAGCGGAGACATCGTTGACTGGGTGTTGCGTGAAGCTTCCCGACCTCATCGTGACGGGAGGCGGCGACGTGCGGTGCCGCTCGCCGGGTCACAAAGGTGATGCGAAGGAAGGTGCAATGCCTTGGTTCGGTCGAGCTCGACGAGTGTGTTGATTTCGCCCGTGCGGCGTGGGATCGGGCTGGGGCAGGCATGATCTCGGCCACGCCGTCGTCGCGACGCGCCTCTTCCTCGAGGGCCTGTTCGCAGGCCTCATAATCCCCGCGCGGAAGCGGCTCGTTCGTCGCCGTCGTCGGGTGCTGCGCACAGTCGACACCATCGTCAACCAGTGGTTGACGACAGCTGTGCGTCAACTTATGGTTGACGCATGACGGAGCCCATCCAGATCGCCAATCCGGTACGCCTCGACGACCTGATCCAGGCGATCAAGAAAGCCCACACCGACGCCCTCGACCAGCTCACCGACGCGGTCATCGCCGCCGACCACCTGGGCGAGCTGGCCGACCACCTGATCGGCCACTTCGTCGACCAGGCCCGCCGCTCCGGCGCCTCGTGGACCGAGATCGGCAACAGCATGGGGGTCAGCAAGCAGGCCGCCCAGAAGCGTTCCGCCGCCAAGGCCGAGGCCGCCGCGACCCTCGACCCGTCCGCCGGCTTCAGCCGCTTCACCCCACGCGCCCGCAACGTGGTGATGGCCTCGCAGAACGAGGCCCGCAGCACCGGGCACGCCGAGATCCGCCCGGAGCACCTGGTGCTCGGGCTGCTCGCCGAGCCGGAGGCGCTCGCCGCGAAGGCCGTCGTCGAGGAGGGCGTGTCGCTGGACGACGTCCGGCAGGCGGCCACGGCGGCCCTGCCGCCGCCGGCCGAACGGGTGCCCGACCTGATCCCGTTCGACTCCCAGGGCAAGAAGGCGCTGGAGCTGACCTTCCGGGAGGCGCTGCGGCTCGGGCACAACTACGTCGGCACCGAGCACATCCTGCTCGCCCTGCTGGAACTGGAGGACGGCACAGGGGCGCTCTCCGGCCTGGGACTGGACAAGGCCGGGGTCGAGGAGCGCGTCGTCGCCGCCCTGGCGCTGTACAGGTGACCGGGGCGTGGGGTGGCGGCCCCTCCCAAAAAACTCGCCAACCACCCCCAGAGGGGGGGGGGGACCTTTTTAACCTCTTCGACCGGAGGCTTGAACCAAACCCCACGGGCGGGGGGGGCGCCCCCCCCGCACCGGGGAGCCCTCCGGGCCCGGACGCCGGCAGAGTCGCAGGTGGACCTGGACCGACGTCAGGAGCTACCGATGCAGACGACCCTTGATGCGCCCCGCTGGGCCCGCTGGGCGGCGTACGCCGTACCCCTGCTGGTGCTGCCCTCCGGGATCTGGCGCCTCGCGCTCGGCGCGGGCGTGCCGGTGGGGTTCACCGGCGAGCTGGGCCGGCTCTACGCCGCTCCCGGCTGGATCACCCCGTACGTCGTCGCGCTCACCGTGGTGGCCGAGGCGGCGGCGCTGCTGACCCTCGGGCTGGTGCGGCCGTGGGGCGAGGTGGTGCCGGCCGGGGTGCCCCGCTTCGGCGGGCGACCCTTGCCGACCTGGTGCGTGGTGGGTGCGGCGGCGCTCGGCGTCGCCGCGCTCACCGCGATCGCCGTGCCCACCGTGGCGCTGTGGAACGGCCCGGAGAACATGGGCGACCCGGACGCTCCGCAGGGGATCGCCGGCGTGGTCATGACGGCCTGCTACGCCCCGATGCTCGCCTGGCCGCCGCTGCTCGCGGCCGTCACGGTGGCGTACTGGCGGCGTCGCCGGGCCGCTCGGTGACCGCCGTCGGTGGTCGGGGCGCGGCACGGGGGCGCGTCCCGGCCACCGACGGGGCCCGGGTCAGGCGTCGGTGGGGAAGCCGTACCGGCCGGCGTGCTCGGGGTCGGCCGGGTCGATCTGCCGGATGCCGGCGTCCGCGAGTCGCTTGTTCACCTCGTCGAGCCGCTCGCGGACCAGTCGGGCCTCCTCCTCGGTGACCCGGCCCCGGTGCGGCTTGCCGGCGTGCTCGATGGTGCCGTAGTCCACCTTCTCCGCGCTCTTGCGGGCCTTCGGCGGCCGGACCCGCTCGGCGGTCCGCAACAGCTGGGCCATCGGCACGTCGGTGGCCATCGCGTCGAACTCGCTCGCGGTCAGCACCACCCGGCGCGGCTCGCCGCCGCCGTGCCGGTCGTGGATCTCCACCACGGCGACGTCCAGCGCCGCGTCGTCGATGCTCTCCACCTCGAGGCCGGTGGCGTCCAGTTGCACGGGCCCGGCCACCAGGTCAGGGTGCTCCAGGACGACGACCTTGACCACCTCGTCGTCGGGTTGCAGCACCGTGCCGCTGAAGTCGGAGACGTGGATCGTCTTCTTGCCCATGCGCGGAGTGTCTCCTGTCGTAGGCCGAGTTTCGGACCAGAAGACGCTACCCGACAGGTGTGCGAACACCCCGGCTGGACGGCCCGGGTGTGTCGTCGGTTGCTCCCGGATCAGCGGGTGTTGAGGCCCCGGCGCGAGGAGGCGCCGGCCGGCAGGCTGTTCAGGGCGCTCCAGGAGAGCGCGGCGTCGGCCCCGCGTCCGGTCCGGGCCTCGCGGTACGGCGGCTGGGCGGGGAACCGTCCGGCGGCCTCCGCCGCCTGCCACGCCCGCTCGCTGTCCTGCTGGTACCGGTCATTCGGCTGCATCGGCATGACCATTACCGTCCCAAAGAAAGTTGTACATGTATGGAAATCGATATGACGCCCGATCGATGGCGGTGGTTCCGGCGTAGCGGTGCTCCTCGGTACGGGTTACCCGCTGAGCCGGGTGGCGAACCGGCGTACGCCCCTCGGAACGGCGGGCCGCGCTGGCCGGTGCGGCGTACCGTGATCACGGTTGGTCGTACCCGAACGGGGTGAGGGAGGTCTGCGGTGCTCGACCGCCGGCTCCACCTGCACCTGGTCACCTGGCTGGGCCAGTGGCCGGCCGGCCCCGGCCTGCACGTGGTGGGTTCCCGCCGGCGGGCGAGGCCGGCGTGGGACGGCCGGCTCCGCCCGGCGATCGGCGTGCGCGCCCCCTCCGGCGACACGGTGCTCTCGGTGCCCCCGGAACGGGTCGAGGCGATCCGCGCGCTGGCCCGTGGCCCGCGGGCCGGTCTCCTCGCGGCGCTGCCCGCCGCGGTCGGCCAGCCGGGCTGGGCCGTGCACCAGGACACCTTCCGGTGGAGCGTCGCCCCGGCCCCGCTGCCCGAGGTGGGGCAGTGGTGCGCGCCCACCGATCCCGCCCTCCCTTCCTGGCTGCGCCTGTTCGACCGGGAGGTCCTGGTGGTCCGCGACGACGACGGTGGCTACCTCGCCGGGGTGGGGATCAAGCGGCACGACGCGCACGGCCACGAACTGGCGGTCGGCACGGTGCCGGCGGCGCGCGGCCGGGGACTGGCCCGGCGGTTGGTCGCCCAGGCGGCCCGCCGGGTGCTCGACGAGGGGGCAGTGCCGACGTACCGCCACGATCCGGGCAATCGCGCCTCGGCGCGGGTCGCCGACGCGGCCGGATTTCCGGATCGGGGCTGGGAGTCGTTCGGCGTCTATCCGCCGTGACCGGCGGGCGGGGTGCGCATGCCGCGCCGGCAGTCGGCCCGCCGACGGCAGGGCGCGGACCGTGGATTCCGGGCCGAATCCACGGTCCGCAGCCTTCCCCCAGGTCCCTCCGTGAGCCGGCGTCCCGCCGGCTGGTCCCGTGATGGTCACGCTACGTACGGATCGGCGGCCGAGCAAGAGACGATCGACTGGTTAGGACTGTCCGGTAGTGGACTTGAGCTGCGACGCAAGTCATGACGTTGCCGCCGGGCCGTGGTGACGGAGCGTGCGCATCGCTGTCGAGGGCGGCGGTGCGCCGGATCGGTGCAACGTCCGCGCGAGTATCGTCGGGCGGCAACGACGACTTCTCGGCGGGGAGCGGGCATGCGGGTGGACGTGCGGAGCGAGGCGGGCGGGCGGGTCGTCCTCCGCCCGGTCGGCGAGGTCGACATGTCCACCGCCGCCGCCCTGGACCGGGCCGTGGACGCCGCCCTCGACCGCCCGGAGACGGTGCAGGTGGTGGTCGACCTCGCCGAGGTGCCCTTCCTCGACTCGACCGGGCTGGCGGCCCTGTTGCGTGGCGCCGCCGAGGCGGTGGGCCGGGGCGCCGCCCTCCGGGTGGTCGATCCGCAGCCCGTGGTCGCCCGGGTCCTGCGGATCACCGCCGTCGACACGCTCCTCGGCCTCGCCCCCGGTCGCCAGGCGCGGCCCGGGTCCGACCCGGACGCCACCGCCGCGTAGGGACGCCCGCCACGTCGGCGGTGGCGGGCCGGAGGGTCAGGCCAGGCCGAGCGCCTCGGCCGCCGCCCGGCCGTTGGCGTGGCTCGCGCCGAAGGTGGTGACGAAGGCGCGTACGCCGGTCGGCCGCCACTGTCCCGGCCAGCCCATCTCGACCACCGTCACCGGGTACGCCGCCGCCAGCGCGTCGACCAGCGTGGTGCCCCCGGGCAGCCGGTGCAGGTGCCGGCCGACCAGCACGATGGGTCGTCCCGCGGCGAGCCGGCCCAGCTCCGCCGGCTCGATCTCGCCGGCCACCACACGGACCTCCTCCAGGCCGGCCAGGTGCGGGCCCAGCCCCCACGGCACCCGGCCCTCGGCGATGGTGGAGGCGGCGTGCACCTGCACCACCAGCGGCCGGCCCAGGCACGTCACATCCCCCTCGACCCGGACCGCCCGCCGCGCGGCGGCGTACCCGAGGTCGGCGGGGGTCGCGCCGGCGGCGCCGGCGGCCCGGGTCCAGGCGGCGAGCGCGGCGGCGCGGCCGGCGGCCTCCTCCACCCGGGCCCGCTCCAGCCGGCCGTCCTCGATCGCCGTCACGATCTCGGCGGCCACGTGCTCGACCAGCGCGGCGTCGACCTTCGCGCCGACGCAGAGCAGGTCCGCCCCGGCCGCCAGGGCGAGCACGGCGGCCGGGGCGACCCCGCCGGCGGCGAGCGCGGCACCCTTCATCTCCAGCGCGTCGGTGATCACCGTGCCGGTGAAGCCGTACTCGCGGCGGAGCAGGTCGACCAGGACGGCCCGGCTGAACGTGGCCGGCCCGTCGCCGGTGAGCTCCGGCACCCGGATGTGCGCGGTCATGATCGCCCGGACCCCGGCGGTGATCACCGCGGCGAAGGGCGGCAGGTCCCGCTCGCGCAGCACGGCCGGCGCAGCGTCCACGGTGGGCAGTTCGTGGTGCGAGTCGGCGACGGTGGCGCCGTGGCCGGGAAAGTGCTTGGCGCAGGCGGCGACACCGGTCGACTGGAGGCCCTCGACGGCGGCGGCGGAGTGCGTGGCGACCCGGGCCGGGTCCGCGCCGAAGGAACGGGTGCCGATCACCGGGTTCTCGTCGGCGGTGTTCACGTCGACGGTGGGCGCGAGGTCCACGGTGACGCCGAGGGCGGCCAGCTCCGCCCCGATGGCCGCGTAGACCTGCCGGGTGAGCGTGGGGTCGTCGACCGCGCCGAGCGCGGCGTTGCCCGGGTACGGGCTGCCGGTGGCGTGCGCCAGCCGGGTGACGTCGCCGCCCTCCTCGTCGATGGCGACCAGCACGTCGGCCCGGCCGGCCCGCAGCGCGGCGGTGCTCGCCGCCAGCTGGGCCGGGTCGTGGACGTTGGTGCCGAAGAGGGTGTGCCCGGCCAGCCCGTCGGCGACCAGCTCGACGGCCCAGTCCGGGGGCACCGGCCCCGGGTACGCGGCGAGCAACGTGCCCAGCGCGAGCCGGCGCAGTCCTGGATCCAGCCCCACGTGATTCCCCCTTCGGTGCCGGACGGCACGAGTGTCGCACCGCGGTCGCCGGGTCGTCCGAGTTCCGCGGTACGGGGCGGCCGATACGCTACGGGCACCCGTCTGCAGGTCGATTCGGTTAGCAAAGTTTACGGAAGTTAGAGGACGTGGCATGAGTGCGACCCGGCTGCCCGGCACCCCCCGCCTGTTGCGGGCGCTCAACGACCGAGCGGCCCTGGAGCTGTTGCTGGAGCGTGGCCCGCTCACCCGGGCCCGGATCGGCGAGCTGACCGGCCTGTCCAAGGTCACCGCCTCGCAGCTGGTGGAACGGCTGGAGGAGCGCGGGCTGGTCGCCCGGGTCGGTGAGCAGGCCGGCGGGCGGGGCCCGAACGCCCAGCTCTACGCGGTCCGGCCGGGCAGCGCGTACGTGGTCGGGGTGGACGTCGGCGCGGAGCGGGTGGTCGCCGCCTGCGCGGACATCACCGGCGCGGTCGTCGGCCGGGTCGAGCAGTCCACCCGGGACACCGACGACCCGGTCGGCGTGGTGCACAACGCCGTGGTGCGGGCGGCCAGCAGCGCCGGGGCGGAGCTGTCCAGCGTCCGCCGGGTGGTGCTCGGCACCCCCGGCCTGGTGGACCCGGCCACCGGCGACATCACCTTCGCGTTCAACCTGCCCCGCTGGCACCGGGGTCTGCTCGCCGCGCTCCGTGAGGACCTGCACACCCCGGTCGTCTTCGAGAACGACGTCAACCTGGCGGCGGTGGCCGAGGCGCAGTCCGGCGCGGCCCGGGGGCTGACGGACTTCGTCCTGGTCTGGGTGGGCGCCGGCGTCGGTCTGGCGATCGTGCTGGGTGGGCGGCTGCACCACGGCAGCAGCGGCGCGGCCGGCGAGATCGGCTACCTGCCGGTGCCCGGCGTGCCCATCCCGCGTGACGTCTCGCGCCGGGCCAAGCCGGCGTTCCAGCAGCTCGCCGGGGCGGACGCGGTCCGGGCGGTGGCCCGCGAGCACGGCTTCGACGCCGCCGACGCGGCCGGCGCCGTGCGCGCCGCCATCGCCGCCGGGACCGAGGGTGGCCCGGTGCTCGACGAACTGGCCCGCCGGCTGGCCCTCGGTGTGGCCAGCACCTGCGTGGTGCTGGACCCGCCGCTGGTGGTGCTCGCCGGGGAGGTCGGGCAGGCCGGCGGCGCGGCGCTGGCCGAGCGGGTGCAGCACGAGGTGGCCGCGATCACCCTGGTCCGGCCCCGGGTGGTGGCCACCGGGCTGACCGAGGAGCCGATCCTGCACGGTGCGCTGCGCACCGCGCTGGACGCCGTCCGGGACGAGGTGTTCGGGTCCACCGTCGGCTGACACCCGTCGCCACCGGTCACCCGCCATGTGAAGGAATTCTTCACCACCGACCGGGACACGGCAAGATCCTGCCGTCGTCCGGGTCGGTGGTCGCCGCCGCGCCGTGCCGCGGCGACGGACGCCGCGGCACGGCGGGCGTCAGATCAGGTCCCGGCGACGGAACACGGCGAACGCCGACACGGTCACCGCGCCGACCAGCGCGAGCAGCACCACCAGCGCCGGCACCCAGGTGATCGTGTAACTGCCGGTGCAGAGACCGAACCCCGGACCGTCCGAGCAGACCACGTCGTCGTACAGCTCGACCCGGCCGGTCAGCCAGGCGCCCACGTACGTCGAGAGCATCAGCTGGTCCACCCGGGCCACGTCGAGGATCTCGAAGACCACCCGGGCCCCCAGCTCCCACACCACCGCGTACGCGGCCACCGCGCCCAGCGCCGCCGAGGTGTGCCGGCCCAACGTCGCGATGCCGAAGCCGAGCGCGGAGGCGAGCAGCACCAGCGCCACACCACGCCCCCAGATCGCCCCCAGGTTCTGCCAGAACGGGCCGTCCATCTGGCCCGGCAGCCCGGCGGTCTGCCCGATCACCCAGAAGGTGCCCAGGTAGACGACGGTGGCGGCCACCGACAACACGGCCACCACGCCGGTCAGCGCGCCCAGCTTGGTGCCGAGCACGGTCAGCCGGCGCGGCCGCCACAGCAACAGGTTGACCACCCCGCCGGAGGTGATGTCGGCCCCGATGTACGAGGCGCCGACCAGGAAGCCGAACAGCAGCAGGAAGGCGATCAGGAAGTAGAGCAGCGGCTCCGCCTGCTGCCCGAAGACGAAGACCCCGGACAGGTAGTCGGCGACCACCGGCAGGCGCTCCTGCAGCGCCGGATCCAGCTCGCTGCAGTCGGCCGGGACGTACCCGGCCTCGTCGAGCGGGATCTCACCGGCCTTGATCCGCAGGCAGCGCTGGTGCTCGACCTCCAGGCCGCGGATCGCCTCGGCGACCTGCGCCCGGGCTGCGGCGACCTCACTCGCCGACGGCTGGTGCGACCCGAGCACGGTGGTCACCGTGGTGACGACGAACGCGAACCCCAGCAGCACCACCATCAGCTGCACGAAACGGCGAGCGAGCAGCCGCTCCACCTCGGCGCGGACCAGCTTCACGCGTCCACCCCCCGGCCTGCGGTCGCGTCCAGGTCGATCATCGGTTCGGGCCCCTCCCCGGGCAGGGTGGGCCCGCCCACCTGCCTCGGCAGCGTCGGATGCGGTGCGGTCTGAGTGAGCTCCAGGAAGACGCTCTCCAGGTCGGGCCGGATCGGGGTCAGCTCGCGGACCCACAGCCCCTGCTCGCCGAGGGTCCGGCTGATCAGCTCGGGCTCCTGCGCGCCGCCGACCACCAGCAGTCCCTCGTGGTCGGTGACCGACAGGCCCGCCTCCCGCAGCAGCGCGGCGGCCCGCTCCGGCTCGGCCACGCCCACCTGCCACTCGTGCTGGTCGAAGCCGGCCAGCACCTCGTCGACCCGACCGGCCGCCACCCGCCGGCCGCTCGCGATGATCGTCACGTGGTCGCAGATCAGCTGGATCTCCGCCAGGATGTGGCTGGAGATCAGCACGGTCACCCCGGACGCGGCCAGCGACCGGACCAGGTCGCGCATCTCCCGGATGCCGGCCGGGTCCAGCCCGTTCGCCGGCTCGTCGAGGATCAGCAGCTGCGGATCCTTGAGCAGGGCCGAGGCGACCGCGAGGCGCTGCTTCATGCCGAGCGAGTACCCCTTGACCCGGTCGTCGCCCCGCTCGCGCAGGCCGACCTGCTCCAGCACCTCGTCCACCCGGCTGGTCGGCACCCCGCCGGCCACGGCGAGCAGCCGCAGCGTCCGGTGACCGGTGAAGTTGCCGAAGAACTGCGGGCTCTCCACGATCGCGCCCACCCGGCCGGCCACCCGGGCCAGCTCCTCGGGGGCCGGGACACCGAACACGCTCATCCGGCCGTCGTCCGGGCGGACCAGGCCGAGCAGGGCACGCAGGGTGGTCGTCTTGCCGGAGCCGTTGGGGCCGAGGAAGCCGTGCACCTGGCCCGCCTCGACCACCATGTCGAAGCCGTCCACCGCCACCCGACGTCCCCGGCGCAGACTGTGGAACGTCTTGCGCAGCCCCTCGATCTCGATGACCGCGCTCATCGGCGGCCCCTGAGCAGGTGATCGGACATGGTCGTCCTCCGGGATGTGGTGACCAACGACACGGCGCCCCACCCTAAGGCGGCGGACCCGCCCGTGGGGGGCACCTCGCGGGCTGCGTGGTTGGATGGAGCGGTGACTGGTGACCTGATCCCCGGCGCCGCCGGCGCCCCCGCCGCCCCCTCTCCCGTGGACGCGGATCTGGTGGTCAGCCTCGACGGTGTCGGCGTCCTGCGCTCCGGCACCGCGCTGCTGCACGACGTGGACTGGCGGGTCGAGCTGGACGAGCGCTGGGTCGTCCTCGGCCCCAACGGCGCCGGCAAGACCACCCTGCTCAACCTGGCCGCCGGTCAACTGCACCCGAGCACCGGCACCGCCCACGTCCTCGGTGAGCGGATCGGCCGTACCGACGTCAACGAGCTGCGGACGCGGATCGGCCTGTCCACCGCCGCCCTGGCCGAGCGGCTGCCCGCCGAGGAGAAGGTCGGCGACGTGGTGGTCACCGCCGCCTGGTCGGTGGTGGGTCGCTGGCGGGAGAGCTACGACCGCACCGACGAGGCCCGCGCCCGCACCCTGCTCGGGCAACTCGGCATCGCCCACCTCGCCGACCGCGCGTACGGCACCCTCTCCGAGGGCGAGCGCAAGCGGGTGCAGATCGCCCGCGCGCTGATGACCGACCCCGAGCTGCTGCTGCTCGACGAGCCGGCCGCCGGGCTCGACCTGGGCGGTCGGGAGGACCTCGTCGCCCGGCTCGCCGAGCTGGCGTACGACCCGGACGCCCCCGCCCTGGTGCTGGTCACCCACCACGTCGAGGAGATCCCGCCCGGCTTCACCCACGCGCTGCTGCTGCGCGACGGGGGCGTCGTCGCGCAGGGACTGCTCGCCGAGACGCTCACCGGGGACAACCTCTCCAAGACCTTCGGCCTGCCGCTGCTCGTCGAGCGGCACGGCGAGCGGTACACCGCCCGGGCGGCCTGAGCCGCGCGGCCCGCCCCCCCCGCGGGCAGGCCCTAGACTCGCGGCGACATGCAGGTCGGGGCAGGAGGTTCGTGGTGCGGCAGACCCGGGTCGTCGTGGTGGGCAGCGCGAACATGGACCTCGTCGGGACCGGCCCGACGCTGCCCCGGCCGGGGGAGACCGTCCTCGGCAGCGACTTCGTGATGGTGCCCGGCGGCAAGGGCGCCAACCAGGCGATCGCCGCGGCCCGCGCGGGCGCCTCCTGCGCCTTCCTCGGCGCGCTCGGCTCGGACGCCTTCGGGGTGACCCTGCGGGCGCGGATCACCGCCGCCGGGGTGGACACCGGGCAGCTGCGGGTGGTCTACGGCGCCTCCGGCGTCGCGCTGGTCATGGTCAACACCGACGGGGAGAACGCGATCCTGGTGACCCCGGGAGCCAACGCCTCCTTCCTCGGCCTCACCGACAGCGAGCTGGACGCCGTACGCCAGGCGGACGTGCTGGTCGCGCAGGTGGAGATCCCGTTGGAGACGGTGACCGCGGCGGCGGTCGCCGCCCGCAGGGCCGGCACCCGGGTGATCCTCAACGCGGCGCCGGCCCGGCCACTGCCGGACGAGCTGCTGGCCGCGGTGGACCTGCTGGTGGTCAACGAGACCGAGGCGCAGGCGCTCACCGGCCGGGGCCGCGACGAGCCGGAGGCGCTGCTGGAGCTGGTGCCCCGCGCGGTGCTCACCCTCGGCGGCGAGGGCGCCTGGTACGTCGACCGCGACGGCGTCCGCACGCACGTGCCCGCGGTCAAGGTCGACGTGGTCGACTCCACGGCGGCCGGCGACGCCTTCACGGCCGCGCTGGCCGTGGCCTGGGGCGAGGGTCGCGAGGTGCGCGACGCGGTGCGCTGGGCGGCGGCGGCCGGTGCGGCCTGCGTCCGCAGGCTCGGCGCCTCCGTGGCGTTGCCGCACCGGGCGGAGATCGACGCGCTGTACGCCCCGTCCGCCGGCTGAGCGCCCACCCCTGGGGTCAGCCCGCCCGGGGGAAGGCCCGCCGGTACGCCGACGGCGAGGTGCGCATCGCCCGGGTGAAGTGGTGCCGGTAGGTGACCACGCTGTCGAACCCGACCGACCGGGCGACCTCGGCCACCGGCAGCGCGGTCGACTCCAGCAGCGCCAGGCTGGCCCGTACCCGCTGGTCGATCAGCCAGCGGATCGGGCTGGTCCCGGTGGCCCGGGCGAACTGCCGCAGATAGGTGCGGGGTGACATGTGCGCCTGACGGGCCAGCCGCTGCACGGTCAGCGGCTCGGCGAGGTGGGCCAGCGCCCAGTCCACGCTGCGGGCGATCCGGTCGTCGTCCGGGTCGGCCGGCACCGGGGCCTCGATGAACTGCGCCTGCCCGCCGTCGCGGTGCGGCGGGACGACCAGCCGCCGGGCCACCGCGTTGGCGATCGCCGCGCCGAAGTCACGCCGGACGACGTGCACGCACAGGTCCAGGCCGGCGGCGCTGCCCGCGCTGGTCAGGATGTCGCCGTCGTCGAGGTAGAGCACGTCCGCGTCGACCTCGACGCGCCGGTGGCGGCGGGCCAGCAGGTCGGCGTATCGCCAGTGGGTGGTGGCCCGCCGGCCGTCGAGCAGCCCGGCGCCGGCGAGCGCGAACGCCCCGGAGCAGATCGACATGATCCGGGCGCCGGCGGCGTGCGCCCGACGCAGCGCGGCGACCAGTTCGGGTGACGGGTCGGCGGTCACGTCCGACACCCCCGGGACGACCACCGTCGCGGCCCGGGCCAGCACGTCCAGCCCGTACGGGGTGTGCAGGGCGGCCCCGCCGACCAGCGGCACCGGACCCGGCCGTTCCGCGCAGACGGTGAGCGAATACCAGTCGACGTCGAACTCGGGCCGGGGCAGCCCGAACACCTCGGTGACGATGCCGGTCTCGAAGACCGACATCCCCGGGTACGCCAGCACCGTCACCGTCCGGTCCATGGCGGGATGTTAACGGAGATCGGCGTTCCCGCCACTGCCGCTGCCGGCGTCGTACGGCCGACGATGACTGGCATGTCGTACACCCTCGCCGTGCCGCCGGCCGACCCGGCGGTCGCCGTCGCCCACTTCCGCAACCGGCTCTGCTTCGAGACCGACGTCAGTGACGTGCACGCCGACCTGCTCGCCGGGGTGCCCGGCCTGGTGGTGGTGGACTCCCGGGGCCCGGACGCCTGGCGGCAGGGACACCTGCCCGGCGCGGTGCACCTGCCCACCGCCGAGATCGCCGCCCGCGCCGCCGCCCTGGTGCCGCGCGGCTCGCTGGTGGTCACCTACTGCTGGGGGCCGGGCTGCAACGGCGCCACCCGGGCGGCGCTGGAGTTCGCCCGGCTCGGCTATCCGGTCAAGGAGATGCTGGGCGGCTTCGAGTACTGGGTTCGCGAAGGGTTGCCGGTACGCACGGCGGCAGGGGAGACCCGCCGACCGGTGGACGAGCTGACCGCCCCCCGGACGTCGGTGACCTGCGACTGCTGACGCGGGCGAGCGGGCCGACCGGGGTCACTCGGCGGGCTCGTCGTCGGAGAGCCGCTCGCCACGGCGGCGCAGCATGCCGAGCCCGGGGATGCCGGCGACGGCGAGCTTGAGGTCGCGGGTGACGTCGAGCAGGTCGTGCAGGTCCGGCCCGACCCGGTCCAGGGTGGCCAGGATCGGCAGGATGTCCGAGGTCAGGTGCTGCTTGAGCTTGGGCAGCTCGTCGACCAGCCGGATCGCCGCCGCCACCTCCTCGTGGCTCAGCTCGGCCACGAACCGGTTCGCCATCGGCGCGCCCCGCCGCAGCGCCGGCTCGTACGCGGTCAGCAGTTCGGCGGCCGTGGCGGCCGACTCCTCCGCCGCCGCCAGGGTGCGCCCGGCCCGGCCGGCGACGGACTCCGCCTCGGCGACCACCGCACCGGCGGCACGCGCCACCCGGTCCGCCTCGCCGACCACCACGGCCGCCGTGCCGGAGACCTGCTCGGCCTCGCCCACCACCACGGCTGCCGCCGTGGCGACCTCGGTGGCCGTCTCGATCGCGGTCGTCGCCGCGGCGCTGATCACCGCGACCTCCCGTACCGCCGCCTCGGCGTCGGTGAGCACCCGGTCGGTCCGGTCCAGGGTGCCCTCGATGCGGTCCACCACCCCGTTGATCCGGTGCAGCAGGGCTTCCACCCCGTCCAGGACGGCGAACGCGCGGGCCGGGACGGCGGCGAACGAGGCGGCCGAGCCGAGCGCCTGGTCGAGGGCGGAGCGGGTGAGGCCGACGACGGCGGTCGGGCGGGGCAGCGGAATGGCCATGCCACCAGTGTGCGTCGCCCCGGCCAGCAGCGCCGGGTGGGGACGGGGCGGGCCTGGTCACGCTCCGCGCCCACCGGCAGGGCGCGGAGCGGACGCTGCGGGACGGCGGGACCGGCCGGTACCGTACCCGGCATGTCGGTCCGCCCCTCCGGCGTCGCCCCGGCCACCCGCCGGACCGTCCTGCTCACGCTGCTGGCAGTGCTGGCCGTCCTCCTCGGCGCGGTCGGGCTGGTCCGCGCCGGCGCGGGGTCGACCACCCGGCAGGTCACCGTCGACGGGGTGCCGTTGACCGAGGTCCGCGCCGGGCCGGCCGAGGGCCGACGGCCGGGCGTGGTGATCGCCCACGGTTTCGCCGGGTCGGCCCGGCTGATGCGCCCGCTCGCCGACACGGTGGCGCGGCAGGGCGCCGTCGCCCTGCTGCTCGACTTCGCCGGGCACGGCGCCAACCCGGCCCGGTTGCCCGGCGCGGGACAGGACGCCACCGACTCGCGGGCCGCCCTGGCGCGTGACCTGGACGTCGCCGTCGCCCACCTGCGTACCCTGCCCGACGTCGACCCGGCCCGGATCGTCCTGGTCGGACACTCGATGGGCGCCGGCGCGGTCACCCGCTACGCCGCCGACCGTCCCGACATCGCCCGCACCGTCGCCATCTCGCTGCCTGACGGCGACGACCTGCCCGACGGCCGTCCGGAGGGGCTGCTGCTGATCGTCGGCGGCGCGGAGTTCCCCGGCTTCCGGGACACCGCCGAGGCCACCGCCCGCCGGGGTGACCCGGCCGGTCGTCGGCTGGTCGTCGTACCGGGGGTCGAGCACATCTCGGTGCTCTTCGCCGGTCGTACCCACCGGGAGGTCGCGGCCTGGGTCGGTGGTGGCGGGGTGCCACCGCGGCCCGTCGCCCGGCCGGCGTCCGCCGGGTTGCTGCTGCTCGGCGCGGGGCTCGGCTTCGTCCCGCTGGTGGGCCTGCTGCTCGGCCGGCGGCGGCCGTCACCGCTGCGACCGGTGCCGCCGACGCCGGTGGTGGCGGCGGTCGCCGTCGGGGTCGGCGTGGGCGTCGCGGCGCTCGCCCCGACCGCCCGGCTCCCGCTCGCGGTGGGCGGGTACGTCACCGGTTTCCTGCTGGTCACCGGCGGGCTGCTGGTGGCCGCTGCCCGTCGGTGGCCGCTGCCCGGCCCGGCCGCGGCGCCGGTCGGCCACCGCCGCGACGCCCGCTCCGTGGTGGCGGGTGTCCTGTTGACCGGGTACGCGGTCTGCGCCGTCGCCGTGCCGATCCATCTCGGGCTGACCTCGGCCCTGCCGGTGGGCGCCCGGTGGTGGCTGCTGCCCCTGGTGGCCGCCGGCTGCCTGACCTTCCTGGCCGGCGCGGAACTGGTCACCGGCGGGCGGAGTTGGCGGTACGCGGCCGTCGGCGCGAGCGCCGTGCTGGCGCTGACCGGGGCGGCCGTGGTGGGGCTGGCGCCCGGGTTCGTGCTGCTGGTGGTGCCGCTCTTCGCGGTGCTGGTCGCCTGGCAGGCGGCCTGGGCGGCGGTGCTGCGCCGGGCCGGTGCGCCCCGGTGGCTGCCGGCCCTGGTGGGCGCGGTGCTGCTGGCCTGGCCGGTCGCCACCACGCTGCCGTTGACCTGACCTGACCGGCGCGTCGTCGCCCACCGCCCGGGTCGTCCCGAAGCGACCCGCCGGGCCGGCCGGCGTCGGAACCGACGCCGGCCGGTGCGGGCTCAGCGCACGCCCTCGAAGCTGACCTGCGGGTCGGTCTGCGCCGGCGTGCCCCAGACCGCGTCGTCGTAGCCGGTGTTCCCGGCGAGGTAGAGCAGGAACCACTCGGTGAGCAGCCGCTTGCTGATCGGCAGTTGGGCCGCCCGGGTGATGCCGCCGCTGTCGCAGAAGAACGAGCCGCTGTCCATGAAGCCGCAGTGGAAGCCGCCCTTGATGATCCGCAGCTGCTTGGTCGGCGGCTTCGCCGTGTAGATCGGCCGCTGGTGGTCGGTGACCCCGGCGATGGTGTCGCGGTCACCGGCGATCAGCCGGACCGGCAGGGTGAGCGTCGCGGCGGCCGCCTTCGCCGACGGGTTGGTCTCCGCCGCGGCCAGGTTGGCCACCGCGTCGACCTGCGGGTTGCGCGCCGCCGCGAGGAGGCTGGCCCCGCCGCCCATGGAGTGCCCGGAGAGCCCGAGCCGGTCGGTGCGGACGTGCCCGGCGAACCGTGACCCGGCTGTGCCGTCCTGGGTGACCGCCCAGGTCAGTGCAGCGTTGAGGTCGTCGGCGAAGGCGCTGTGGTTGGGGGAGAGGCCACCCTGCGAGGTGGGGGCGAGCACGATGAAACCCCACGAGGCGAGGTGGCCCAGGGTCGAGTAGTACTTCGACACGCTCTGGAAGAAGCCGTGGCCGAACGCGATCGCCGGGAACCGGCCCGCGGCAACCGGCTGCCCGCTGCCCGCCGTGGTGGCCGGGTAGTAGATCCGGGCGGAGAACGAGCGGCCGGACGCGCTGACCGTGGTGTCGACGTACCCGGCGGCGTAGGCCCCGGGCCCGGACGGATCGGCGGCGCTCGTCACCCCGGTCGCGGTGGCCGGCGGCGGCGTCGCGGCGGCGGCGGTGCCGGGCAGCACCAGAGCGAGGGCCGCCGCGACGGCGACGGCGGATCTTCTCCACATGACAGCCTCCCCATATCGATGGATCCCACTGTCCATCGAGGAGAGCACCTAATTGGCGCGCTGCCAACAACTCGCTTCGTCAATAACACGCGGGTTATGCCCGGCTGCGGGCCACCCGCCACGCCCACCACATCAGCGGGACCTGCAACGGCAGCCGGCCGTACGCGACGGCTCGTTGCGCCGTGCCCTTGTCCCGCCAGTCCGCCGCCATCTTGACGTTCGCCGGGAACACCGCGGCGAACAGGGCCGCCGCGGCCAGGGCGCCGTGGCGCCGGGTGGCCGGATGGGCGACCGCCGCCGCCACCGCCAGCTCCGCGACCCCGCTGGCGTACGTCCAGAAGCGGGCCGACCCGGGCAGCGAGCGCGGCACGATCGGGTCGTAGAAGCGGGGCTTGACGAAGTGGGTGACGCCGGCGGTGGCGAGCAGCCCGGCCAGGGCGGCGGCCTCGCCGCGACGGTGGGTCATCGGGGTTCTCCCTGCTGTTCGACGGCGCGCTGCACGGCCCGGTAGATCTGCCCGAACCGTAGCGCGTCCGGCGTGCGCACCAGCATCACCTCCGCGCCGTGGTGCTGCACCCACAGCTCGTGCACCCGGTTGCCGCGCTCGTAGGAGCGGTCCAGCCAGCCCAGCGGCAGCTCCAGGAACGGGATCAGCGCCAACGCCGCCACGGCGCAGGCGGCCAGGACGACCAGCGCCAGCTTCCAGTCGCCCCGGTCCTGCGCCGAGTAGACCAGTGACACCACGCAGACCAGCGCCACCAGAGGCGGCAGGGAGAGCAGCAGAACCAGCACGCCCCGGCCCAGCACCCGGCCCCGGACGGCCATCGTCGTCGCCCCCCGCGCGTGCCAGACGTACGTCACGTCCGCGATCCGTACGGTGTGCCCGCCGGCCCGGATCGACTCGGAGGTCACCTGCACCGCGTCGTCCCGGTAATAGAGGGTCATCACTAAGCCTAACCATCCGGAGGCAACTCCGCCCCCTCTCGGCGGGTTGCCCCGGCGTCGGCGCTCGGGGTCGGCGCTCGGGGTCGACGCTCGAGTCCGGCTTGGGTCGAGGCCCGGGTCGCGCTGGGGCCGACGCCAGGGTCGGGCGCGGGGCCGACGTCCGGGTCGGCACCGCCGCGTGCGCCGGTGTGTCCCCGCACGCCTCCGCGTGCGGCCTGGGGGAGCGGATGTGGTGGTCGGACGCTACAGACCTGATGGCACAGATGGATCAGGCGGTGCAGCGGCCGGTGCCGTTCCCCGGGCGGCCCGGTGCCGGTCCCTCAAGGGGACCGATGCCGGTCGCCCAAGAGGGCCGGTGCCGTTTCCCCAAGGCGGGTCGAACGGGCGATCCACCTGTGCGATCAGGTCTGTAGCGTCCGACCAGCCGCCAGCCGCCAGCCGCCAGCCTGAACTCGGTGACGGCCCTCATCCGCCGTCGTCGGCCAGGCCCGGGTCGCCGGGGCTGCGGGCAACGTGGGTTGCGGCCGGCGTGGGTTGCGGGCGGCGTGGGCTGCGGGCGGGGCCTAGCATCGGCGGCATGGGGGACGGCGAAGGGGAGCGCAACGTCGAGACGGTCCGCCGGTACCTGCGGACCTTCGTCACCAAGGACCTGGCCGAACTGGCCGCGGTGGTCGCCGAGGACGTCGAGATCTACGGCTCGGGTACGGCGGTCCGGGGCCGGCACTTCGTCGAGCGGGCGGTCTCCTCGCCCGGACTGACCGTCCTCGACCAGGAGATCGTCGAACTCTTCGCGGCCGATGACCGGGTGGTGGTGTCGTTCGCGCAGACCTACCGGTACGACGCCACCGGCGCGACCACGGTGCAGAGCGGCTGCAAGATGTACCGGCTGGCCGGTGGCCGGATCGTCCAGTTCTGGGGCGAGCAGGACACCTACGGCCTGCTGCGCGGGCTGGGGCTGCTGCCCGACGAGCCGATCCCCTTCTGAGCCGACGGTGGCCGGGTCGCCGAGGCGGGCGCCGGCACCGGCCGGCGGTTCTCCATGGCCCGCTGCACCGCCCGGTAGATCTGCCCGAAGCGCAGCGCGTCCCCGGTGCGCAGCAGCAGGACGGGCCGCCCGCGCCAGCGGGCCCACATCTCCCACTCCCGGCTGCCCCGCGCGTACGAGCGGTCGAGGAACTCGAGGAGGAAGTCGGCGAGCGGGCCGACGGCGAGCCCGACCAGGACCGAGGCGCCCACGATGGCGAGGGTGACGGTGGGGCTGCGGTGCAGCCAGACGGCGAGCCCGATGCCGAGCGCGGCGGCGACCAGCGGCCCGGCCAGCGCCGCGCCGAGCGCGCCGCGACCGGCGAGCACCCGCCAGGAACGGCCGCCCCGGCGGTGCCACACCATGCCGATCTCGGCCAGCGGCACGCTGCGCCCGTCGATCCGCAGGACGGTGGAGGTGACCTGCACCGACCTGTCGTCGTAGTACGTGATCATCCCTGGACTCCCGGCAGCGGGGCGGACACCTCGACTATGTACCCCAACGAGCCCGCCCGTAAGGTTGGCACGCGACTTCGACGAGGAAGTGAGGGCAGCGTGAGCGAGTTCGTGCGGCTGGAGACCAGGGACGGCATCGGCACCATCCGGCTGGAGCGGCCGCCGATGAACGCGCTCAACACCCAGGTGCAGGAGGAGTTGCGCGCCGCGGCGGCGGCGGCCACCGCCGACCCGGGCGTCCGCGCCGTGATCGTGTACGGCGGCGAGAAGGTCTTCGCGGCCGGCGCGGACATCAAGGAGATGGCCGACATGTCCTACGTGGACATGGCGGAGCGGGCCGCCGACCTGTCCAGCGCGCTCGGCGCGATCGCGCGTATCCCCAAGCCGGTCGTCGCGGCGATCACCGGGTACGCCCTCGGCGGCGGCTGCGAGCTGGCGCTGGCCTGCGACTGGCGGATCGTGGCCGAGGACGCCAAGCTCGGCCAGCCGGAGATCAAGCTGGGCATCATCCCCGGCGCGGGGGGCACCCAGCGGCTGGCCCGTCTGGTCGGCCCGGCCCGCGCCAAGGACCTGATCATGTCGGGGCGGATGGTCGACGCGCAGGAGGCGCTGCGGATCGGCCTGGCCGACCGGGTGGTCCCGGCGGCCGAGGTCTACGCCGCGGCGGTCGAGCTGGTGACGCCGTTCCTGACCGGCCCGGTGCAGGCGCTGCGCGCGGCCAAGCTGGCGGTCGACGGCGGCCTGGAGATGGACCTCAACTCCGGTCTGGCCTGGGAGAGCCAGCTCTTCGCGGCGCTCTTCGCGACCGACGACCGGCGCGAGGGCATGGCCGCGTTCGTGGCGAAGCGCAAGCCGGACTTCACCGGCCGCTGACCTCGGTGGGGCCGGTGACCTCGGGGTCGCCGGCCCCACCCCGTCGAGCCGAGAAGTGTTCACATCCCGCGTACCGGCCAGTAGCGTGTGACTCCGCATCTGTGACGAGGGGAGCGGCGATGACGGAACGGGTCGAGGGCCACGGCGGAGAGCTGGCGCTGGCGGCGCTGCGCGCGCACGGCGTACGGGAGATGTTCACCCTCTCCGGCGGGCACGTCTTCCCGCTCTACGACGCCGCCCACCGCAACGACTTCCCGATCTACGACGTCCGCCACGAGCAGTCCGCGGTCTTCGCCGCCGAGGCGGTCGCCAAGCTCCAGCGGCGCCCCGGCCTCGCCGTGCTCACCGCCGGACCTGGCGTGACCAATGGCATCTCCGGCCTGACCAGCGCGTACTTCAACGCATCCCCGGTGCTGGTGCTGGGCGGCAGGGCGCCGCAGTTCCGTTGGGGCTCGGGCAGCCTGCAGGAGATGGACCACCTGCCGCTGGTCGCCCCGGTGACCAAGCACGCCGAGACGGTGTTCAGCGCCGACGACATCCCGCGCGCGGTCACCGCCGCCCTGACCGCCGCGCTGACCCCGCACCGCGGCCCGGTCTTCCTCGACTTCCCGCTGGAGGCGGTCTTCTCCGTCGGCGACGCCGACCTGCCCCCGGTGACGCCGGTGGCTCCGATCGAGGCCGACCCGGACGAGGTCGCCCGGGCCGCCGCCCTGATCGCCGGGGCGAGCCGGCCGGTCGTCATCGCCGGCTCGGACGTGTACGCCGGTGACGCCGTCGACGCGCTGCGCGCCGCCGCCGAGTCCCTCCAGGTGCCGGTCTTCACCAACGGCATGGGCCGTGGCGCGCTGCCGCCGGAGCACCCGCTCGCCTTCGCCAAGGCCCGCCGGGTCGCCCTCAAGGGGGCCGACGTCGTCGTGGTGGTCGGCACCCCGCTGGACTTCCGGCTCGGTTTCGGCGACTTCGGCGACGCCGAGGTGGTGCACGTCGTCGACGCCCCCGGCCAGCGCGCCGGGCACGTCCAGCCGGCCGCCAGTCCCGCCGGTGACCTGCGGCTGATCCTGACCGCGTTCGCCGAGTACGGCGGCGACCGGGCCGACCACGCCGACTGGGTGGCCGAGCTGCGTACCGCCGAGGACGCGGCGAAGGCCCGCGACGCGGCCGAGATGGCCGCCGAGACCGACCCGATCCGCCCGGCCCGGGTCTACGGCGAGCTGCGCCGGGTGCTGGCCGCCGACGCGATCACCATCGGCGACGGCGGTGACTTCGTCTCGTACGCCGGGAAGTACCTGGAGCCGGCGCAGCCCGGCACCTGGCTGGACCCGGGCCCGTACGGCTGCCTCGGCACCGGCATGGGCTACGCGATGGGGGCCCGGGTCACCCACCCGGACCGGCAGATCTGCGTGCTGATGGGCGACGGCGCGGCCGGCTTCTCGCTGATGGACGTGGAGTCCCTGGTCCGGCAGCAGCTGCCGGTCGTCATCGTGGTCGGCAACAACGGCATCTGGGGCCTGGAGAAGCACCCGATGCGCGCCATGTACGGCTACGACGTCGCCGCCGACCTCCAGCCGGAACTGCGCTACGACAAGGTGGTCGAGGCGCTCGGCGGCGCGGGCGAGACGGTGGCGAAGGCCGCCGACCTCGGCCCGGCCCTGGCCCGCGCCTTCGACGCCGGGGTGCCGTACCTGGTCAACGTGCTGACCGACCCGGCGGACGCGTACCCCCGTTCGTCGAACCTGGCCTGAGCCGCACGGCCGCGCCGCCGTCGCCGGGGTGACCGGCGGCGGCGGTTCGGCCCGTGGCATAAATCAACGGAATCCTGGCGTCGGCCGTCGTAACGTCAGCCGAGTGCCGACGGAGTGTCACACCCGTCGGGCACGGTGTGACCGACCAGCGACGACAGGAGTTTCCGCATGACCCACGCGATCCGCGCCGAGGGGTTGGTGCGCCGGTTCGGCGACACCACCGCCCTGGCCGGGGTCGACCTGGCGGTCCCCACCGGGACGGTGTTCGGCCTGCTCGGGCCGAACGGCGCCGGCAAGACGACCACGGTACGGGTGCTCGCCACCCTGCTCACCGCCGACGAGGGGCACGCCACCGTCGGCGGGTACGACGTGCGCCGCGACCCGCACCGGGTGCGCCAGCTCATCGGCCTCACCGGCCAGTACGCCTCGGTCGACGAGACCCTCACCGGCACGGAGAACCTGCTGCTCATCGGCCGCCTGCTCGGGCTGGGCCGGGCCGAGGCACGGGCCCGCGCGGCCGAGCTGCTCGCCGACTTCCACCTCGACGACGCGGCCGGCCGGGCTGCGAAGACCTACTCCGGCGGGATGCGCCGCCGCCTCGACCTGGCGGCCAGCCTGGTGGGGCGGCCGCAGGTGCTCTTCCTCGACGAGCCGACCACCGGTCTCGACCCGCGCAGCCGCAACGAACTGTGGGACATCGTGCGCAACCTGGTCGCCGACGGGGTGACCGTGCTGCTCACCACCCAGTACCTGGAGGAGGCCGACCAGCTCGCCGGCGAGATCGCCGTGGTCGACCACGGCCGGGTGATCGCCCAGGGCACCCCGGAGGAGCTGAAGGCGAAGACCGGCGGGCAGGTGCTCGCCGTCCGGCCGGTCGACGCGGCCGACGTGTCGACCGTGGTGGCCGTCGCCGGCGAGGTCGCCGGCACCGTCCCCGAGGTCGCCCAGAACACCGTCACCGTGCCGGTGAACGACCCGGGTGCGCTGCCCGCCGTGGTCCGCCGCCTCGACGACGCCGGTGTCGCGGTGGCCGAGCTGGCACTGCGCGGCTCCAGCCTGGACGAGGTCTTCCTCTCCCTCACCGGCCACCGGGCCGAGGACGACGCCCCCGCCGACGCGCTCGAGAGGACCCCGGCATGACCGCCGCCACCGCCACCGCGACCGCCCCGCTCGCCCCGGCCCGGCGTCTCGGCGTCGTCGCCGGCCTGCGGCACACCCTGACCCTGGCCTGGCGCAGCCTGGTGCAGATCAAGCACAACCCGATGGAGCTGCTCGACCTGAGCATCCAGCCGGTGATGTTCGTGCTGCTCTTCACGTACGTCTTCGGCACCGCGATCTCCGGCTCGCCGGGGGAGTACCTCACCTTCGCGCTGCCCGGGATCATCGTGCAGAACGCCTTCTTCGCCACGATGACCACCGGGTTCGGGCTCAACAACGACCTCACCAAGGGCGTCTTCGACCGGCTGCGGGCCCTGCCGATCGCCCGCTGGGCGCCGCTGGCCGGGCGGATCCTCGCCGACACGGTCAAGCAGGCCTGGTCGGTGTCGCTGCTGGTCTCCGTCGGCGCGATCCTCGGCTTCCGGCTGGGCAACGGGCTGCCGGGCCTGCTCGGCGCGTTCGCGCTCCTGTTGGCCTTCTCCCTGGCCGCGGCCTGGATCTCGGTGCTGGTCGGGGTGCTGGTGGACGAGCCCGACAAGGTGCAGATCTTCGGTTTCATGGTGATCTTCCCGCTCACCTTCACCAGCAACGTCTTCGTGCCGACCGACCGGATGCCGGGCTGGCTGCAGAACTGGGTGGAGATCAACCCGGTCACCATCCTGGCCGACGCGCTGCGTGGCCTGCTGGTCGGCGGTCCGGTCGCCGGTCCCGCCCTCCAGTCGGTGCTCTGGGCGGTCGGGATCGCCGCGGTGTTCGCCCCGCTGGCGGTGCGGGCGCTGCGGCGTCGGGTGTGATCCGGAGGGCCGGGGCGGCACGCCGCTCGCCCCGGCCGGCGTGTCCGGGGTCCTAGGTCTGGGGGCGGTCGTCCTCGCGGGGCGGTTCGTCCTCGCGGCGGCGCAGGTCGTCCTCGCGCCGGCGCAGGTCCTCCTCCCAGCGGCGGAACAGGTCCGCGTCCTCGCGGTGGGACTGCTCGGCGATGGACTTGAGGAATTCCGGGTCGTCGTCCGGTGCGACGGGACGCTTGACCCGTCCGCCCCCGCCCCGGGTGGGGGCCGGACCGGCGGGTGCCGCGGGCGCCGGGCGGCCGGCGAGGAACCAGGCGATCGACCCGATCAGCGGGAAGACCAGGATGATCAGCACCCAGGCGAAGCGGGGCAGCGCCCGGATCCGCTCCTCATCGGCGGAGAGGCAGCTGATCAGCGCGATGACCGCGAGGACGATCTGGATCAGGAAGAGCAGGATGGACAGCCGGGCCATGCCCCCATGATGGCGCACCCGGGCGCGATCACCACATTCCGCGCAGCACCAGCGGCACCGAGAGCAGCGCCAGCCCGGCGGTGGCCAGGGCGACCAGCGGCAGGGCCCGTGGACCGACCGGGGTCGGGCCGCTGCCGGCGGCCCGACCCCAGCAGGCGGCGAGCGCGCCCGCCCAGAGCAGCACCACGGCCGCCGCGAGCAGCGCGCCGGCGATGTCGCCGGTCAGGGCGAGCCGGATCGCCAGCACGGTCACCGCGGTGAGCGCCAGGGCGGTACGCCGCCAGGCCAGCCGGGTGCGCTCCGGTTGCAGCCCCGGGTCCCGGGTCATCGCCCGCCGAGCCCCTTCACCAGCACCGCCGCCACCAGCAGCAGCGCCCCGAGCCCCACGAGCAGGGCGAGTACGGCCGGGAAGCGGGAGACGGGCAGCTCCTCGCCGAGCCGGATGGCCCGTTCGGTACGCGCCCAGTGGTCCACCGCGCGGACCGCGACGGTGCCGCCGAGCAGCAGCAGCGCCACCGCGATCGCCTCGCGCAGGTGCCGCAGCGGCAGCGGTGGCAGGAACTGGGCGGCGGCCAACCCGCCGGCGATCAGCGCCAGCCCGGTCCGCAGCCAGGCCAGGAAGGTCCGTTCGTTGGCCAGGGAGAAGCGGTAGTCGGGGGTGGTGCCCACGCTCCTGAGTTCCGACGGGTCGAACCACCGTCTGACCGCCTGCCACACGGCCATCATTATCCGCTTTGTTCCCGACATAGCCTGGACGGATGACGGATCTTGACGCGCGGACCCTGCGCGACGCCTACGACACTCAGCTCCGTCCGGACATTCCGGACCCACTGCCCGCCGGGGTGACCGTGGACTCGGACGGTCCGCTGGTCCGGGTCCTCGGCCTCGACCAGCGTGGCTTCCTCACCTACCGGAGCCTGGACGGCCTGGCCGGCGCGGACCTGGACGCGCTGATCGCCCGGCAGGTGGAGTTCTTCCGTGGGCGCGGCGAGGCGGTGGAGTGGAAGCTCGTCGGCCACGACGAGCCGGCCGACCTGGCCGAGCGGCTGCGTGCCGCCGGGTTCGTGCCGGAGGACCAGGAGACCGTCGTGGTGGGGCCGGTGGCGGCGCTGGCCGGCGCCGTCCCGGTCCTGCCCGACGAGGTACGCCTGCGCGAGGTCACCTCCCGCGCGGATCTGGAACGCATCGCCGTCATGGAGGAGGAGGTCTGGGGTTCCGACCGCAGCCACCTGGTCACCGGCCTCGAGAAGGAGATCGAGGCCGGCCCGCAGTCGATCGCGATCGTGGTGGCCGAGGCGGGGGAGACGGTGGTCAGCGCCGGTTGGATCCGCTATCCGGCCGGCACCGGCTTCGGCACCCTGTGGGGCGGCTCGACCCTGCCCGCCTGGCGGCGCCGGGGCATCTACCGGGCGCTGGTGGCGTACCGGGCGCGGCTGGCCGAGCAGCGTGGCCGGACGCTGCTGCAGGTGGACTGTTCGCCGGACAGCCGACCGATCCTGGAGCGGCTCGGACTCGTCGCGGTCACCACCACCACGCCGTACGTCTACACTCCGTGATGATGGAGCAGCGGTTGACGGACGAGGAGCGGTTGACCCTCAAGACGGGCGCCTTCGGCGCGGTCTTCCTGGTGTCGAACGCCGATCCGGGCATGTTCGCCATGATCCGGGAGAGTGTCGCGGCCTCGGGGGCGTTGAACGACGCCAGCGGGGTGGTGAAGGAGGCGCTGACCACCGGTCCGCTGCCCCAGTTGCCCCGCGATTCGGCGTTGGAGGTCGAGGCGGTCGTGCTCCCGGCGCTCGGGCGGGCCGTCGACATCCTGCGGGCGAAGTTCCCGGACGACCTGGCGGTGTACCGGCGGGTGGTGCTGGCCGCCGCCGACCGGGTGGCCGAGGCGCACCGGGGGGTCGTGCCGGCCGAGGCGGCCGTGATCGAGCGGATCAGGGGTGCGCTGGCGGAGCCGGCCTGACGCCGTCGTGGGCGCGCAGGCGGGGGCCGGGCCAGACGCGTGCCCCGGGGTGTACCCGGATCCCCTCGCCGGTCCGTGCCGTGGTGATCGTCGCCGCGCCGATCGTCCGCGCGACGGTGTCCGGGCCTGCCCTGCGCCCCGGCGGTCAGGCGTCGCCCGGGTGCGGCCCGGTCGGGTCGTCGTGCGGTCCGGTCCAGACGGCGTGGACGGTGTCGCGGACGCAGCGGTCGCGCAGCCGGCCGCAGGCGCAGCGGTACGGCTCGGCCGTCTCCTCGCGCCCGCAGCGGGCCGGGTCGGTGCCGGTGCGGACGGCCGCGTCGACCGGTGGCGGGTTGGTCTGTCCCGACATGTTCGGACACCTCCCTTATGAGAATTTAAACAGGCGCGCGGGCCTCGGTGAGCTGTGTCACTCTGAGTGGCCGGGGAGGCGATGCTACTGGCAGGTAACATTGCGCCGTGGGCAACTGCACAGCAGCCCGTTGTTGACCGACCGTTAAGTCACGCGGCAGGCTGCGCCCGAGACCGGGCGAGTGATCGCTACACCAAACAGGAGGGTCGTCGAAACGCGATGAACATCGTCGTACTCGTCAAGCAGGTGCCCGATTCGGGCGCGGACCGCAACCTGCGTACTGACGACAACACCGTCGACCGCGGTTCGGCGAACAACGTCATCAACGAGATGGACGAGTACGCCATCGAAGAGGCGTTGAAGATCAAGGAGGCGCACGGCGGCGAGGTCACCATCCTGACCATGGGTCCGGACCGGGCGACCGAGTCGATCCGCAAGGCGCTCTCCATGGGCCCGGACAAGGCCGTGCACGTGGTGGACGACGCCCTGCACGGATCCTGCGCCGTGGCCACCTCGAAGGTGCTCGCCGCCGCCCTCGGGCAGCTCAACGCGGACCTGGTGATCTGCGGCGCGGAGTCGACCGACGGCCGCGTCCAGGTCATGCCGCACATGATCGCCGAGCGGCTGGGCGTGGCGGCGCTGACCGGCGCGCGCAAGCTCACCGTCGACGGCGCCACGCTGACCGTCGAGCGGCAGACCGAGGAGGGCTACGAGGTGGTCACCGCCTCGACCCCGGCCGTGGTCTCCGTCTGGGACACCATCAACGAGCCGCGCTACCCGTCCTTCAAGGGCATCATGGCCGCCAAGAAGAAGCCGGTGCAGACGCTTTCCCTGGCCGACCTCGGCGTCGCCCCGACCGAGGTGGGCTTCGACGGCGCGACCAGCGCCGTGCTGGAGCACACCAAGCGCCCGCCGCGCTCCGGCGGCGCGAAGATCACCGACGAGGGCGAGGGCGGCGTCAAGCTGGTCGAGTTCCTCGCCACCGAGAAGTTCGTGTGAGAGGTCTGGACATGTCTGAGGTTCTCGTCGTCGTCGAAGCCACCCGGGAATTCGGCGTCAAGAAGGTCACCCTGGAGATGCTCACCCTCGCCCGCGAGCTGGGCACCCCGAGCGCGGTGGTGCTCGGTGGCGCCGGCGCGGCCGAGGCGCTGAGCGCCAAGCTGAGCGAGTACGGCGCGCAGAAGATCTACGCCGCCGAGAGCGAGGAGATCGACGGCTACCTGGTGGCCCCGAAGGCCACCGTGCTGGCCGAGCTGGTCGGTCGGGTGCAGCCGGCGGCCGTGCTGCTGGCCTCCGCGCAGGAGGGCAAGGAGATCGCCGCCCGCCTCGCCGTCAAGCTGGACAACGGCATCCTGACCGACGTGGTCGGCCTGGCCGCCGACGGCACCGCGACCCAGGTCGCCTTCGCCGGTTCCACCATCGTCAAGTCCAAGGTCACCAAGGGCCTGCCGCTGGTCACCGTCCGGCCGAACTCGGTCAACCCGACTCCGGCCCCGGCCACCCCGGCCGTGGAGCAGCTCACCGTGTCGGTCACCGACACCGACAAGCTGGCCAAGGTCGTCGACCGGGTCGCCGAGCAGAAGGGCTCCCGCCCCGAGCTCACCGAGGCCGGCGTGGTCGTCTCCGGTGGTCGCGGTGTCGGCAACGCCGACAACTTCAAGCTGGTCGAGGAGCTGGCCGACCTGCTCGGTGGCGCGGTCGGCGCGTCCCGGGCGGCCGTCGACTCGGGCTACTACCCGCACCAGTTCCAGGTGGGTCAGACCGGCAAGACCGTCTCCCCGCAGCTCTACGTCGCGCTGGGCATCTCCGGCGCGATCCAGCACCGGGCCGGCATGCAGACCTCGAAGACGATCGTCGCCGTGAACAAGGACGGCGAGGCCCCGATCTTCGAGCTGGCCGACTTCGGCGTGGTGGGCGACCTGTTCAAGGTCGTACCGCAGGCCGCCGAGGAGATCCGCAAGCGCAAGTGAGCTGAGCACCAGCCACGGCGAGGGCCGGGAACCGCCAGTCGGTTCCCGGCCCTCGCCGTGCGGCGTCCTCCTCGGCGAGCACGGCCGGAACGGCCCACGACGGCCCCCGCGAGCTGCGACGATGACCGGGTCCCCCGTGCACCCCGCCCGAACCGCGACGAGGAGTGCGCCATGCCGGCCAGGACGCCCGGAGGCGGTCACCACGCGTTGGCCGTGCACGAGGTCGTGCTGCTGCTCGAGACCGACACCGACCGTGGGCTGACCGACGACGAGTCCGCCGCGCGCCTGGCCCGGTTCGGCCCGAACGTGCTGCCCGCCGCCGCCCGCGGCGGCACGCTGCGCCGGCTGCTGCGGCAGTTCCAGAACCCGCTGGTGTACGTGCTGCTCGTCGCCGGCGTGGTGACCCTTCTGCTCGCCGAGTACGTCGACTCCGCGGTGATCTTCGGGGTGGTGGTGGTCAACGCCGTCATCGGCTTCCTCCAGGAGTCGAAGGCGGAGTCGGCGCTGGACGCGTTGCGGGCGATGGTGCGTACCGAGGCGCGGGTGGTACGCGGCGGACGGCACCTGCGGGTGCCCTCGGAGCAGCTCGTCCCGGGCGACCTGGTGCTGGTCGAGGCGGGCGAGAAGGTCCCCGCCGACCTGCGGCTGGCCCGCGCCGACGAGTTGCGCGCCGACGAGTCGGCCCTGACCGGCGAGTCCCTGCCGGTCCGCAAGGACGAGGTCGCCGTGCCCGACGAGACGCCGGTGGCCGACCGCCGCAACGTGCTCTACTCCGGCACCCTGCTCACCGGCGGCTCCGGCGCCGGCATCGTGGTGGCGACCGGGGCGGAGACCGAACTGGGCCGCATCCATCGCCTGGTCGGCGCCGCGCAGGTCCTCGACACCCCGCTGACGTCGAAGCTGGCCCGGTTCAGCCGGATCCTCACCCTGGCGATCCTGGTGCTCGCGGGGGTCACCTTCGCCGTCGGTCTGGCCCGCGGGGAGGCGGCGGGCGAGACCTTCACCGCCGCGGTGGCGCTGGCGGTGGGGGCCATCCCCGAGGGCCTGCCGGCCGCGGTGACCATCACGCTGGCGATCGGGGTGTCCCGGATGGCCCGCCGGCGGGCGGTGATCCGGCGGCTGCCGGCCGTGGAGACCCTCGGCAGCACGACGGTGGTCTGCACCGACAAGACCGGCACCCTCACCGAGAACCAGATGACCGTGCAGGCCCTCTGGACCGTCGGTGGCCGGTACGAGGTCAGCGGCGGCGGTTACGCCCCGCTCGGGGAGATCCGCGACCCGGAGGGTGGCCCGGCCCCCACCGGGGAGGGTGGCGCCCTGCGCTGGTCGCTGCTGGCCGGTGTCGCCTGCAACGACGCCCGCCTCGACGAGCGTGCGGGACGGTGGACGGTGCTCGGCGACCCCACCGAGGGGGCGATGCTCGTGGTGGGCGCCAAGGTGGGGCTGCGTGCCGAGGAGGTCGCCGCCGAACTGCCCCGGGTGGCGGCCGTCCCGTTCACCTCCGAGCGGCAGTTCATGGCGACCCTGCACGACCAGGCCGACGGCGCTCGGGTGGTGCTGGTCAAGGGCGCGGTGGAACGGATCGTGCAGTGGTCCACGGCGGCGCTCGGCGCCGACGGCGGGACCGTCGCGCTGGACCGCTCCGCCGTGCTGGCCGCCGCCGCGGAACTGGCCGGCCAGGGCCTGCGGGTGCTCGCCACCGCCCTGCGCCGGGTCGACGGCGAGGACGGGCTGGTGGAGGAGTCGCTGCCCGGCCAGCTGATCTTCACCGGGTTGCACGCGATGCTCGATCCGCCCCGCGAGGCCGCGGCCGCCGCGGTCGCCTCGTGCCGGCGGGCCGGGATCGCGGTGAAGATGATCACCGGAGACCACGGGGTCACCGCGAGCGCCATCGCCGTACGCCTGGGTCTGCTGGCCGGCGAGCCGGGGCCGGGCGAGGTGCTCAGCGGCGCGGACCTGGCGAGGCTCTCCGACGCGGAGCGTCCGGAGGCGGTACGCCGGGCGGCGGTGTTCGCCCGGGTGTCCCCGGAGCAGAAACTGCGGCTGGTGGAGGCGTTGCAGGCCGAAGGTCAGGTGGTGGCGATGACCGGCGACGGCGTCAACGACGCCCCCGCGCTGCGTCAGGCCGACATCGGGGTGGCGATGGGGCGCAGCGGCACCGAGGTGGCCAAGGAGGCCGCCGACATCGTGCTCACCGACGACGACTTCGCCACCATCGAGTCGGCGGTGGAAGAGGGCCGGGGCGTCTTCGCCAACCTGACCAAGTTCATCACCTGGACGCTGCCCACGAACACCGGGGAGGGACTGGTCATCCTCGTCGCGATCGTGCTCGGCACGGCGCTGCCGATCCTGCCCAGCCAGATCCTCTGGATCAACATGACCACGGCGGTGGCGCTCGGCCTGACGCTCGCCTTCGAGCCGAAGGAGCCGGGGATCATGGACCGCCCACCGCGCGACCCCGGGCAGCCGCTGCTCACCGCCGCCCTGGTGGTCCGGATCCTGCTGGTCTCCGCGCTGCTCGTCGCGGGCGCCTGGTGGCTGTTCGAGTGGGAACTGGACAGCGGGGCGGAACTGCCCGAGGCGCGGACGGCGGCGGTGAACCTCTTCGTCACGGTGCAGGCGTTCTACCTGTTCAGCTGCCGCTCACTGACCCGCTCGCCGTGGCGGCTGGGGCTGTTCGGCAACCGTTGGCTCATCGGCGGCGTGCTGGTCCAGGCCCTCGGCCAGCTGGCGCTGACCTACCTGCCGGTGATGAACACGCTCTTCCGCACGGCGCCCATCGACATCGGCGCGTGGTTGCGCATCCTCGGCATCGCCCTGGTGGTCTCCGCCGTGGTGGCGCTGGACAAACGGTTCGGCTGGTTCGGTCGCCGGCTCGGGTGACGAGCCGGCGACCGCCGGTGCGAAGGGAGCTGATCGGCGGGCCGGGGAGCTGAGCCGGCCCGCCGATCAGCCCGTCAGGGTGCCCCTCAGCAGGCTGTCGCCGGAGTGGGCGGGCTTGTTGTCGTACCGCTCGGCGGAGACGTCGACAACCGAGTATGCCTGAAGGTCGACGTTCGGTGGCAACGGGAGCAGCGCATCGCCCGACCCGTCACGCAGCACACCGACCGAGAACATCTCCATGGTCTTCGGGTTGATCAGCCAGACCTCGTAATACCCCGGAACGTCCGGGAGATTCGCCACGTGCAGGTGCAGTCGACCGTCGACGAACACCCGCGCGTCGCCGTTGGCGTCCTTCGGCGTCTGCCCGTACGCGGTCAGCGGCGTGCTGGCCAGCACGATCTGCCGGGGCGCCGGGTCCGGCTCCCGCCGGCCGGGGTCGAGCACGGCGAGCGTGCCGACGACGCCGAGCGCGGCGGCGGCCGTGGCGGTCACCACGGTGGTGGCCCAGCGGGGCCAGCGACGGCGGCGACGGGAACCGCCGGCCGGCGACGCGGCCGGGGTGCCCGAGACCGGCTGCGAGGGCACGGACTGCTGGCGGCGGGCCCCGGTCAGCGAGGGCAGCTCCTCGGCGGCGTTGATCTCCGCGACGATGCCCTGCCAGATGTGCTCCGGCGGATCGGGCAGGTCACGCAGGGTCTGGGTCGCCGCGCCGAGGCCGGCGACGTGCCGGAGGTTCTCCATCTCGCCCCGGCAGGTGGCGCAGGCGCCGAGGTGGTCGGTCTCGCCGTGGTCCGCCTCGCTCTCACCGAGTGCCAGAAATACCAGCCGGTCGTGGTCCAGGTGCTGCACCGTCCACCTCCCATCTGCGCTTCAAGCTCGCCATGCCGCGTCGGATGTGACTCTTGACCGTGCCCAGCGGCACTCCGGTCACCGTCGAGATCTGCTGGTGTGTCAGGTCGTCGTAGAAGGCCAGCTCCAGCATCCGGCGCTGGTCGTCGGGGAGGCGGGCCAGCTCGTCGGCGACCACCAGCCGGTCGACCACGGTGTCCGGGTCCGGGCCGGTGGCGGCCGGCTCGGGCAGTTGCCGGACCGTCTCCACCACCCGGGTCTCCCGGGCCGAGGCGCGCAGCCGGTCGATCACCTTGCGCCGGCCGATGCCGAGCAGCCAGCCGATCAGCGAGCCCTTGGCCGGATCGAAGGTCTCCCGCCCCAGCCAGGCCGCCACGAAGGTGGCCTGGGTGACGTCCTCCGCGTCGCTGCGGTTGGCCAGCGTGCTGGTGGCCAGATGCAGGACGGCCCGGCCGTACCGGTCGTACGCCTCCCGCAGGGCGGTCTCGTCGCCCACGCGGAACCGTTGCGCCAGATCGTCCTGGGGCGGGGGATCCGGCTCCTGTCGCACCGCTGTCACCGGGCGGCTCGCCTTCCGTGGGGCATGCCCGACTGTAGCTCCCACAGTCACCGCCCCACTCTCCCGGTCCGTGTGTCCTTGCGCTCCTGTCACCTGCTCTTCGTCGCCGAGGGCGGTTCCGGATGCGGCGCGGACGAAGAAAAAAAGAATTCCGTCCGGCTGCATCCGGCGGTGCGGACGGCGGCGTAACCCGTTCTGCAAGCCAGGCCTGACGAATCAGCACCAATCACCAGGAGGCAGTCATGCAGCTCTCGAACTTCCGTCGGGTCGCCGCGGGTGGCGCGGTCGCCGCCCTGACGTTCGCCGGCGTCGGGGCCCTCACCGCCACGCCCGCCTTCGCCGCCTCGTCGAAGGTCTCCGTCGTGCACGGCATCCCGGACACTCCGGTCGACGTGTACGTCAACGGCGAGAAGACGCTGGACAACTTCAAGCCCGGCGACGTGGCCGGCCCGCTGACGCTGGAGCAGGGCGCGTACGACATCGCCCTGACCAAGCCGGGCGAGGCGCTCGACAAGGCGATCCTCACGGTCGACGACGCCGCCGTGCCCGGCGGGGCCAACATCAGCATCGCGGCGCACCTCGACGCGTCCGGCCAGCCGAAGATCACGCCGTTCGCCAACGACGTCGCCAAGGTCGACGCCGGCAAGGCCCGGCTGATCGTCCGGCACACCGCCGCGGCCCCGGCCGTGGACGTGCGGGCCGGCGGCACCCCGGTCTTCGAGGACCTGACCAACCCGAACGAGGCGAAGGCCGACGTCGACGCCGGCACCGTCAAGGCCGACGTGGTGCTGGCCGGCACCGACACCGTGGCGATCGGCCCGGCGGACCTCACCCTCAAGGAGGGCACCGCGACGATCGTGTACGCCATCGGCTCCGCCGAGGGCAAGACCCTCGACCTGGTCGCCCAGACCGTGACCGGGCTGCACTCGGCGCCGGGCGGCGTGCCCAGCGGCAGCGGCGGCCAGGCCGGCACCGGCGTGGACACCTGGTGGTACGTGCTGGCCGGTGCCGGCGCGCTGCTCCTGGTCGGCGGCGGGGCGCGGGTGGCGACCGCCCGGGTCGGTCGCCGGTGACGGTGCGACACCGCGGGGCGCTGGCGGCGGTGGCCGCCGGCGTCGCCGCGCTCACCGTCGCCGGGGTGGTGGCCTGCGGGTCGCAGCCGGCCGAGGACGTCGGCGCCGAGGAGGCCGCCGCCCTGGCCGGCTCCACCCCGACCCCGGCGGGCACCTCGTCGGTGCCGGTCACTGCGGGTGAGTTGCCGGCGGGCGAGGAGACCGTGCCGCCGGCGAAGCTCGTCATCCCGGCGATCGACGTCACCGCCACCGTCGACCCGGTCGGCGTCAACCGGCGCACCGACGAGTTCGAGGTCCCGCCGAGCGTCGACCGGATCGGCTGGTACCGGTTCGGCCCCGGGCTGGAGGCGACGGCCGGGTCGGTGGTGATCGCCGGCCACGTGGACAGCGCCGACCAGGGCAAGGGGGCCTTCTTCCGGCTGCGTGAGCTGGACCGCGACGACACCGTCACCGTCACCGGCACGGACGGGCGGCAGCGGGCGTACCGGGTGGTGGCCCGCCAGGAGTACGACAAGTCGAAGATCCCGCTGGAGCGCTACTTCGCCCGCGACGGCGGGCTCCGGTTGACCCTGATCACCTGCGGCGGGCCGTTCGACGCGAAGACCCGCTCGTACCGGGACAACATCGTCGTCACGGCGGTGCCGGCCTGAGCCGGGGTGGGAAGGACGTCCTCCCCACCCCGCCGGTGGTCCGGCGTGGGGCCGGCGGCCTGCCGGTCGTTAGGCTGAACGGTGATGGCATACCTGGATCACGCGGCGACGACCCCGATGCTCGACGAGGCGTTGGAGGCGTACGTCGCCACGGCCCGCGAGGTCGGCAACGCGTCGTCACTGCACGCCGCCGGCCGGCGGGCCCGACGCCGGGTCGAGGAGTCGCGCGAGCGGGTCGCCGCCGCGCTCGGCGCCCGCCCGTCCGAGGTCGTCTTCACCGGCGGCGGCACGGAGAGCGACAACCTCGCGGTCAAGGGCATCTTCTGGGCCCGGCGCGGGTCGGCGCGGGTGCGGGTGGTGTCCAGCGCGGTCGAGCACCACGCGGTGCTCGACGCCGTGGACTGGCTCACCGCCCACGAGGGCGCCGAGGTGGGCTGGCTGCCGGTCGACGCGGCCGGCCGGCTGGACCCGGATCGGCTCCGCGCCGAACTGGCCGCGCACGCCGATCGGGTCGCCCTGGTGACCGCCATGTGGGCCAACAACGAGGTGGGCACCGTCCAGCCGGTGGCCGAGCTGGCGGCGGTGGCCGCCGAGCACGGGGTGCCGTTCCACACCGACGCGATCCAGGCGGTCGGCCAGGTGCCGGTCGACTTCGCCGCGAGCGGCGCCTCCGCCCTCACCGTCACCGGGCACAAGCTGGGCGGCCCGGCCGGGGTCGGCGCGCTGCTGCTGGCCCGCGACGTCGCGGCCACCCCGCTGCTGCACGGCGGCGGCCAGGAGCGGGACGTCCGCTCCGGCACCCTGGACACCGCCGGCGTCGTCGCCTTCGCGGTCGCCGTCGAGGCCGCGGTCAAGGGCCAGCAGGAGTACGCGGCGCGGGTGGCCGCGCTCCGCGACGACCTGGTCCGGCGGGTCCGTGAGGCGGTGCCCGAGGTGATCTTCAACGGCGACCCGACCGACCGGCTGCCGGGCAACGCGCACTTCTCCTTCCCCGGTTGCGAGGGAGACGCGCTGCTGCTCCTGCTCGACGCCCAGGGCATCGCCTGCTCCACCGGTTCGGCCTGCTCGGCCGGGGTGGCGCAGCCCTCGCACGTGCTCATCGCGATGGGCGCCGACCACGACCGGGCCCGCTCGTCACTGCGCTTCACCCTCGGTCACACCAGCACTCCCGCCGAGGTCGACGCCCTCATCGCGGCACTGCCGGCCGCCGTCGAACGCGCCCGCCGCGCCGCCTCGCTGCGCGGCCCGCGCTGACCCGTCCCCGTGTTCCGGGCGGCCCGGTCCCGCCGACGGCAGGCGTGCGGGCGTGGGGGTGGTCGCAGTCGAGCGGTGGGGGAGCGGGCGACGAGGCGTAGGCGGATAGGCTCGGTGGGGTGAAGGGGGTACGGCGGTGAGGGTTCTGGCAGCCATGTCGGGCGGAGTGGACTCCGCCGTCGCGGCGGCGCGTGCGGTGGCGGCCGGGCACGACGTGACCGGTGTGCACCTGGCGCTGGCCCGCAACCCGCAGACCTACCGCACCGGGGCGCGTGGCTGCTGCACCCTGGAGGACTCCCGGGACGCCCGTCGCGCCGCCGACGTGATCGGCATCCCGTTCTACGTCTGGGACATGGCCGAGCGTTTCCACTCCGACGTGGTGGACGACTTCGTCGCCGAGTACGCGGCCGGCCGTACCCCGAATCCCTGCCTGCGCTGCAACGAGAAGATCAAGTTCGCCGCGGTGCTGGACCGGGCGGTGGCCCTGGGCTTCGACGCCGTGGTCACCGGCCACCACGCCCGGCTCGGCCCCGACGGCCTGCTGCGCCGCAGCGTCGACCACGCCAAGGACCAGTCGTACGTGCTGGCGGTGCTGACCCGCGCGCAGCTCGACCGGTCGATCTTCCCGCTCGGCGACGCCACCAAGGCCGAGGTGCGTGACGAGGCGGCCCGGCGCGGGCTGGCCGTGGCGGACAAGCCCGACTCGCACGACATCTGCTTCATCGCCGACGGCGACACCCGCGGCTTCCTCGCCGGGCGGCTGGGTGAGGCCCCCGGCGACGTGGTCGACGCGTCGACCGGTGCGGTCGTCGGCAGCCACACCGGCGCCTACCAGTACACCGTCGGGCAGCGGCGCGGCCTGCACCTCGACCGGCCCGCCCCGGACGGCCGCCCCCGCTACGTGCTCTCCATCACCCCGAAGACCAACACGGTGACCGTCGGCCCCGCCGAGGCGCTGGAGGTCTCGCAGGTGCGGGCCACCCGCCCGGTCTGGACCGGCGGCGAGCGACCCGCCGCCCCGATCGAGTGCGAGGTGCAGCTGCGCGCGCACGGCGACGTGGTCCCGGCCATCGTGACGCTGGACGGCGACACACTCCACGCCGAGCTGCGCCGACCGGTACGCGGGGTCGCCGCCGGGCAGGCGATCGTGGCGTACCGGCCGGATCCGGCGGGCGACGTGGTGCTCGGGTCCGCCACCATCACCGGCTGACCCAACGATCCGCCTGGATCGACGCGGCGAAGGTGCTGCCGGTCATCGAGGGAACAGTCATCCGCTTGGAGGTCGACCATCTGCCCAGCGGCGCAACACCGAAGCCGGTGCGACTGTGGGGGTCCGGCGTTGACGCCGCCCCGACTGACGTCAGCTGAGGTGGGCTGGTCGCGCTGCCGGTGGGCGAGCCTGTGGCGGAGCTGGCACCCTGCACTATCGTCCCCGGGGTTGTGGTCACGACGAGGGGGCTGGCATGGGGTACGGGGTCACGGTGCGGCGCGGTTGGGTCGCCGCGTGCAGGATTGCGGTCGTGGTGGTCGTTGGAGCGGTCTTCGGCTGTTCGGATTCCTCCGGGCACCGCTCGGAGCTGCCCTCCTCTTCCGTGTCGACGCAGCCCTCGGTGAGCCCGTCGAGCATGCGGGCCCGGCTTGAGTTGCCCATGCGGCTCGGCAATCGCTCTCGCTTCGACGACAGGTCGCTAACGCGTGTCGCGATCAGGAACTACAGCATCCTCGATCGTCTAGTGGATGATCGTCATGAAAAGGCTGTCGCGGCCGTCTATAACGGTGAGACTGACGCCGACTACGCGGTTCTGGTCAGCGCTGCCGCCGGCAGGATCCGGGACGAGGAAGCGACGCTGGACGCGATCTTCGGGCTGTACCCCTCGATGGGTGAGGTCCGGACGGTGGACGCTGGACCATTGGGTGGCGTGGCAGCGTGTGGTAGCGCCCGCGACGGGCAGTATCACGTCACGATGTGCGCTTGGGTCGATCAGATCAGCGCCGGCGTTGTCATGTTCCTCAGCCCGAAGAAGCGTCCGGTCGACCGGGGCAAGGAACTCGTGGATATCCGCAGCGAGGTGGAGTTTCCTATCCCGGGCCTGCCCGCCGGCCAGTGAGAGAGTCTGTCGGCGTCGACCGCCCGGGTGTATGCCCGCGATGTCGTGGCGCAGGGAGCGGTCCGGCGAGCCGGACCGCCCGTCGAGTCCGTGGCGCCGGGTCCGGGCTGCTCGTCCCGCCCGGTCCGGCGCAACGGATACCCTTCGGCCGTGACTGAACAGTCCTGGCCATGGCCCCCGGGGGCCGCCACCGGCATCGGCTCGCTGCCCGGCACCGACGTCGCCGAGGCGCAGCGGATCGTCCTCGGCGAGCTGCCCGCCCTTCCCCACCTGCCCGAACTGCCGGCCCGCGGTCCCGGCGCCGACCTGATCGGGCGGACCGGTGGGCTGCTGGTCGAGCTGCCGGTCGAGCTGTACGCGGCGCGCTGGCGGATCGCGCCCCGTCCCGGGCGGGACCTGCGCCGGGCCCGTGACCTCATGGAACGCGACCTGGACCAGCTCGCCGAGCAGGCCGAGACGTACGCCGGGCCGGTGAAGATCCAGGCCGGCGGACCGTTCACCCTGGCCGCGGCGCTGGAGCTGCCGATCGGCGGGCGGATGCTGCGCGACCCGGGCGCGGTGCGGGACCTGGCCGGCTCGCTGGCCGAGGGACTGCGGGTGCACGTCGCGGCGGTGAGCCGCCGGCTGCCCCGGGCCTCGGTGCTGCTCCAACTGGACGAGCCGTCCCTGCCGACGGTGCTCGCCGGGCGGGTGCCCACCGAGAGCGGCTTCGGCGCCCACCGGGCGGTGCAGCCCGAGGTCGCCCGGAGCCTGCTGCGCCAGGTGATCGACGCGGCCGGGGTCCCGACCGTGGTGCACTGCTGCGCCCCGGAGGTGCCGCTGGAGCTGATCCGATCCGCCGGAGCGGTGGGGGTGGCGCTGGACCTCACCCTGGTCAAGGAGCTGGACCCGCTCGGCGAGGCGATCGACGCCGGGCTGGGGCTGCTGGCCGGCGCCGCGCCCACGCCGGCCCCGCCGGCCGGCCGCGCGCCGACCTCGGCCCAGGTCGCCGACCGGGTACGCACCCTCTGGGACCGCCTCGGCTTCCCTCGTCGCCGGCTCGCCGAGCAGGTGGTGGTCACCCCGGCCTGCGGCCTCGCCGGGGCCACGCCGGCGTACGCGCGAGCGGTCCTCGCCGCCTGCCGGGACGCCGGCCGGCGGCTGTCTGAGGACTGAGGTTCCCGTCGTAGGTGTGGGGCAGGATGACCGGCATGATTGGACGGTTGCGCTCGACGGTGCTCGACTGCCCGGATCCGCGCGCCCTGGCCGCCTTCTACGCCGAACTGCTCGGGCTGCCGCTGGTGGAGGAGCAGTCCGACGGCGACGGGTGGGTGGTGCTCGGCGGCCCGCCCGGCCACCAGCCGCGGATCGCCTTCCAGAAGGCCCCCGACCTGCGACCGCCGGCCTGGCCGGATCCGGAGCGGCCGCAGCAGTTCCACCTCGACGTCACCGTCGACGACATCGACGCCGCGGAACGGGCCGCGCTCGCCCTGGGCGCGCGCCGGCTGCCCGGCGAGGGCGAGGGCTTCCGGGTGTACGCCGACCCGGTCGGTCACCCGTTCTGCCTCTGCTGGGACTGAGTCCGCAGGGGGTTGCGGACGACCGGCATGATCACGGGCGTGATCGACTCCTCGCTCCGCCGCGCCTCCGGCTCGCTCTTCGGCCTCGCCTACGGTGACGCACTCGGCAAGCCGACCGAGTTCCTGACCGTCGCCGAGATCCACCGCCGGTACGGCCCGACCGGCCCGCGTGAGCTGGCGGGCGACCCGGCGCTGGTCACCGACGACACGCAGATGGCCCTGGCGGTGGGGTGGGCGCTGCACGACGCGGGCGTCCACACGCCGGAGACGGTCGAGCCGCTGCTGCGGCGGCGCTTCCTCGACTGGGCGGTCAGCCCGGACAACAACCGTGCCCCGGGCACGACCTGCCTGCGCGCCTGCGCCGAGCTGAGCCGGGGGCTGCCCTGGCAGCAGGCCACCGTCGCCGGCTCGAAGGGCTGCGGCGCGAACATGCGGGTCACCCCGGTCGGGTTGCTCGACGTCGACCTGGACACCCTGGCCGGGCTGGCCCAGCTCCAGGCCGGCCTGACCCACGGCCACCCCACCGGGCTGGCGGCCAGCGAGCTGACCGCGTACGCGGTGCGCCTGCTGCGCGACGGGGCGGGCCTGGCGGAGCTGCCCGCGCTGCTCACCGCGCGGGCCCGGGAGCAGCGCCGGGTCTACCGGGGCGACTGGCTCGGTGACCTGTGGCAGCGTCCCGGGCTGGACTCCCCGGCGGAGTTCATCGCCCGGGGCTGGGACGAGTGCCTGCACGCGCTGCACCGGCTCGACCTCGCGCTCGGCCGGCCCGACGACGGCGACGACCCGTGCCGGCACACCGGTGAGGGCTGGATCGCCGAGGAGGCGCTGGCCACGGCGCTGCTCTGCGCCCTGCGGCACCCGGACGACCCGGTCGCCGCGATCGCCCGGGGCGCCACCACCGCCGGCGACTCCGACTCGATCGCCGCCCTGGCCGGCGCGTTCGTCGGCGCCGTCCACGGCACGGCGGCCTGGCCGGCCGACTGGCCCACCCGCATCGAGTACGCCGACCAGCTCACCGCCCTCGGCGCGGCCTGGGACTGAGCCCGGCCGAGGCCGGGTGGGCGCCGGCCGGTCGGCGCGGCTGGTGGTGTCGGTGGCGCTCACCCACCGGGACGGTCGGACCCGGGTGACGGCGGCAGGCCCGCCCGGTCAGGCCGGGCTGCGCCGGCCGTGCAGTCGCCGTACCTGCCGCCACAGCTCCGGGTCGCAGGAGCCGGCGCGGCGGGAGAAGTCGTCGAGCGGCACGGACAGGGGCTCGGCGAGGTCGAGCCAGCTGTCGTGGTCGGCGTCCGGGTCCCAGTCGCCGGTGGGGATCCGGACGTGGTCGTCCCGGCCGCTCTTGTCCTGACTGGTGATCTTGAGCACCTCGGCGCCCCGGTCGTCGGCCCGTAGCACCAGGCAGGGGCGCACCTTCGAGCCGCTGCCGTCGGCGTACGGGACGTCGGCCCACCAGATCTCGCCCGGCCGGGGCGTACCGGTGGGGGTGCGCGGTCGGGGCGGCGCGGTCGGGCGGGCCCGGTCGCGCGGCGGGGTGCCCCGCTGCGGCCTGGCCCGGTCGCCGCCGCCGTCGGACGGGCGTCCGCCCCGGCGTCGCCACTCGTTCCAGGCCCATCCGGCGACCACGGCCAGGACGACCAGCAGCGCCCACCACACCCACTCGGGCATCCGTATCCCTGCCTCTCCCCGGGCGACGCACCGGGCCGCCGACGTGCGGCGATCGTCGCACGGACGGCGGGCGCCCGCCCGTCGGGCGCGGCGGGGGAGGCGCGGGATTGTCCGACCGTCCCGTTACCGTGCTCCGGTAGCGTGATCACGGGGAGGTTCCAGGGTGTCCGGAGGCGGCGAAGTGTCGGAAGAAGAGATCTCCCCGCAGGTCAGCGCCGCGCAGGAGGCGGCGGCCGGCGGCGAGCCCACCCCCGAGGTGCGGGAGCGGCACGCCACGCTGAGCCAGGAGCTCACCGAACACCAGTACCGCTACTACGTCCTCGACGCGCCGACCGTCTCCGACGCCGAGTTCGACCGGCAGCTGCGCGAGCTGGAGGCGTTGGAGGCGGAGTACCCGGCGCTGCGCACCCCCGACTCGCCTACCCAGCGCGTCGGCGGCACCTTCTCCACCGACTTCACCCCGGTGGCCCACGCCGAGCGGATGCTCTCGCTGGACAACGCCTTCGCCGACGAGGAGCTGGCGGCCTGGGCCGAGCGGGTCGAGCGGGACGCCGGCGGCCCGGTGCCCTACCTCTGCGAACTCAAGGTCGACGGGCTCGCCATCAACCTCACCTACGAGAAGGGGCGGCTGGTCCGTGCCGCCACCCGGGGCGACGGGCGCACCGGCGAGGACGTCACCGCCAACGTGCGCGCCATCCGGGACGTGCCCGCCCGGCTGACCCCGTCGGCCGAGTTCGGCGCGCTGCCCGAGCTGCTGGAGGTGCGCGGCGAGATCTACTTCCCGGTGGCCGGTTTCGCCGACCTCAACGCCGGCCTGGTCGAGCAGGGCAAGGCGCCGTTCGCCAATCCGCGCAACGCCGCCGCCGGCAGCCTGCGCCAGAAGGACCCGCGGATCACCGCGTCCCGGCCGCTGCGCCTGGTGGTGCACGGCATCGGCGCCCGCCGGGGCTTCCGGCCGACCGCACAGTCCGAGTCGTACGCGGCGCTGAAGGCGTGGGGGCTGCCCACCAGCGACCGGTGGCGGGTGGTGCCCGACCTGGCCGGCGTCGCCGAGTACATCGCCCACTACGCGAAGCACCGGCACGACGTCGAGCACGAGATCGACGGCGTGGTGGTCAAGGTCGACCCGGTCTCCATCCAGGGCCGGCTCGGCTCCACCAGTCGGGCGCCCCGCTGGGCGATCGCCTTCAAGTACCCGCCGGAGGAGGTCAACACCACCCTGCTCGACATCGAGGTCGAGGTGGGGCGGACCGGTCGGGTCACGCCGCGCGCCGTGCTCCAGCCGGTGAAGGTGGCCGGCTCCACCGTCGCGTACGCCACCCTGCACAACGCCCGCGAGGTGGAGCGCAAGGGGGTGCTGATCGGCGACACGGTGGTGCTGCGCAAGGCCGGCGACGTGATCCCCGAGGTGCTCGGCCCGGTGGTCGAGCTGCGGCCCGCCGACGCCCGCCCGTTCGTCATGCCGACCACCTGCCCGTCCTGCGGCACGCCGCTCGCCCCGGCCAAGGAGAGCGACGTCGACATCCGCTGCCCCAACACCCGCAGCTGCCCGGCGCAGCTGCGCGAGCGGGTTTTCCACCTGGCCGGCCGGGGCGGCTTCGACATCGAGGTGCTCGGCTACAAGGGTGCGGCGGCGCTGCTCGACGCGCAGATCATCGCCGACGAGGGCGACCTGTTCTCCCTCGACGCCGAGCAGCTCGCCCGCTCGCCGTTCTTCGTCAACAAGGACGGCAGCCTGGGCAGCAACGCCACCAAGCTGCTGGACAACCTCGCCGTGGCCAAGGAACGCGACCTGTGGCGGGTGCTGGTCGCGCTCTCCATCCGGCACGTCGGCCCGACCGCCGCCCAGGCGCTGGCCCGGCACTTCCGCTCGGTCGAGGCGATCGAGGCGGCCTCCGAGGAGGAACTGTCCTCGGTGGACGGGGTCGGCCCGACCATCGCCGCCAGCATCAAGGAGTGGTTCGCCGTCGACTGGCACCGCGAGGTCGTCCGCAAGTGGACCCAGGCGGGCGTACGGATGGCGGAGGAGGCGGTCGACGAGGGGCCGCGCCCGCTGGAGGGGGTGACGGTGGTGGTGACCGGGACCCTGGCCGGGTTCAGCCGGGACCAGGCCGCCGAGGCGATCCAGAGCCGGGGCGGCAAGGTCAGCGGTTCGGTCTCCAAGAAGACCGGCTTCGTGGTGGTCGGCGACAACCCGGGTTCGAAGGCCGACAAGGCCGCCTCGCTCAAGGTGCCGGTCCTCGACGAGGACGGCTTCCGGGTGCTGTTGGAGCAGGGGCCCGACGCGGCCCGGGAGGCGGCCCGGGTCGAGGAGTGACCGCCCCGGACAGAATCGGATCTTGACGTCGTATACCAACTTAATTACGACTACGACCGATTCGTGACTGTCGCCTGGGGGATTGCGTCGCTCAGGGCGTTTGATGGGTGCACGGTGTGCGACCGGCGCACACCTCGGCCGTACGCCCGGGAGGTGCGATGGAGACCGCCGACCCCCGCAACTCCGTCCCGCCCGGGCACCAGGCGTTCGGCGGGTTCGTCGTCGCGGTGACCACGGTGGCGGCGCTGATCGCCGTCCCGGCCCTGGTGGGCCTGCCGGACCGGCTGCCCGCCCTGCCGGCCGCGTTCTGGACGATGGCGACGCTCGCGGTGGCCTGCGACGCGCGTCCCTTCGTCCCGCCCGGCCGTCGGCAGACCTCGGCGGTCTTCCCGTCCACCTGCTTCACCTTCGCGATCCTGCTCGGCTGGGGGCTGGGCCCGGCGGTGGCGGTGCAGGCCGTCGCGGTCGCCATCTCCGGCTGGCGGATGCGGCACGCGCTCTGGCGGACCGCCTTCAACACCGCCCAGTACGCCTGCGCCCTCGGCGCCGCGTACCTGGTGCTCCGGCTCGGGCCGGGCGGGCTGGCCGAAGGCGGGCGGCTGCGCTGGACCGACGTCGCCGTCGTCGGCGCGGCCGTCGCCACCTGGTTCGCGGTCAACTACGGCCTGGTCAGCACCGCGCTGCGCCTGCGCTTCGGCGGCCGGTGGTGGCCGAGCGTCCGGCAGGCGCTCGGATTCGAACTGCTCTCCACCGGGTCGCTGCTGCTGCTCGCCCCCGTGCTGGTCGCCGCCGCGCGGGCCAGCGCCGCGCTGATCCCGCTGGTGCTGGTGCCGCTCTTCGCCGTCTACCGGATGTCCCGGCTCTCCGCCGAGCAGGAGCAGCTCGCCGCGCTCGACCCGCTCACCGGCCTGCCCAACCGCAAGGCGCTGCTGGCCGAGGTGGCCGAGCAGGTGCACCTGCACGCCGAGCGGGTCGCGCGGGGCGCCCCCGACGCCCACCTCGCCCTGCTCCTGATCGACCTGGACCGGTTCAAGAACGTCAACGACGCGCTCGGGCACGCGGTGGGGGACCGCCTGCTGGTGGAGGTCAGCGCCCGGCTCGTCGACGTCGTCGGCGGGCGGGACATGCTGGCCCGCCTCGGCGGGGACGAGTTCGCCATCGTCGCCACCCGGCTGGCCGGCGTCGACGAGGCCCGCGAGCTGGCCGACCGGGTGGTCGCGGCGCTCGCCGAGCCGGTGCCGCTGGACGGGCTGCCGCTGGACGTGGGGGCCTCCATCGGTGTCGCGCTCTTCCCCGAGCACGGCGAGGACTACGCCACCCTGATGCGCCACGCCGACGTGGCGATGTACGACGCGAAGCACCGCAACGACACCGTCGCCGTGTACGCCGCCGAGTCCGACCACAACTCCGCCGAGCGGCTGGGCCTGCTGGCCGACCTGCGCCGGGTACTGGAGGCGGGGCCGCCCCCGGCGCGGGCGGTGCGCGGCGGCGACGGGGCCACGCTGCCGTCCCGGCTGGCCACCGACCCGGGCCCGCGGGCCGGGCAGAGCCGGTGGTGGCCGCGCCGCCGCCCGCGCACCGGCCCGGAGCACCCGGACGAGCTGCTCAACCGGATCCTGACCGGGGCGGACCCGACCCGCCCGCGGGTCACCCGCCCGGAGCCCGACGTGCCGCTGCCCGCCGAGGCGCCGGTCGCCCCCGCCCCGGCCCGGGACGACGCGGCGGACGACGTGGGGGCCATCACGATGTACTACCAACCGCAGATCGCCATCGCCACCGGCGAGGTGGTCGGCGTGGAGGCGCTGCTGCGGTGGCGGCACCCGCGCCGGGGCATGGTCGACCCGGGTGAGCTGATCCGCCTCGCCGAGCAGAGCGCGGTGATGCGGCTGCTCACCCGGCGGGTGGTCGACGACGTGATCGAGCAGCTGGCGAAGTGGTCGGCGGCCGGGATCACCCTGCGGGCCTCGCTCAACGTCAGCGTCCGGGACCTGCACACCGGTGAGATCGCCGACCGGATCGCCGAGCAGCTCGCCCGCTTCGGGGTACGCCCCGAACGCCTGCAACTGGAGATCACCGAGGGCGCGCTGATGGCCGACCCCCGGCGGGTGCTCGCCACCATCACCCGGCTGCACCGGCTCGGGGTGGCGATCTCTCTCGACGACTTCGGCACCGGCTACTCGTCGTTGCAGCACCTGCGACGGTTGCCGCTGGCCGAGGTGAAGGTGGACCGGTCGTTCGTGCTGGGGATGGCCGACGACCCCGACGACGCGGCGGTGGTCCGGTCGATGATCGAGCTGGCGGGCGCGCTCGGGCTGCGGGTGGTCGCCGAGGGCGTGGAGGACGAGCGCACCTGGCGGCTGCTGCACACGGCGGGCTGCGACGTGGCCCAGGGCTGGTTCCACGCCCGGCCGATGCCGGCGGAGGATCTGGTGACCTGGCTGTCCCGGTACCGGCCGGTGCACCCGACGGTGGCCGCCGAGCCGGACGGGCCGCGCCGCGCCGGCCGGTGACGGGTCCGGCAGGCGGGCGGCGGGGGGAGTCGGAGGCGTCGCCGCGTCCGCAGGACAATAGACTCGCTCCGGTCACCGCGCGTCATCTCCACCGCGACCGCGCGGCCGGCACACCGCAGACGCACTCAGGACAGCCACGAAGGGGGCACCGATGGCCGCCATCTCCCGCGAGGAGGTCGCGCACCTCGCGCGACTGTCGCGGCTCGCCGTCACCGAGGAGGAGCTGGACACCTTCGCCGGCCAGCTCGACGTCATCCTCCAGTCGGTCGCCCAGGTCGGCGAGGTCGCCGCGGCGGACATCCCGCCGACCTCCCACTCGGTGCCGCTGACCAACGTCCTCCGCGAGGACGTGGTGGTGCCGGGGCTGACCCCGCAGGAGGCGCTGTCGGGTGCGCCCGACGCCGACCAGCAGCGGTTCCGCGTCCCGCGGATCCTGGACGAGGATGTGGCCTCATGAGCGAGCGCAAGAGGGTCAGTGCGAAGCGCCGGTTGGGGCGCGGTGGGTGGGGAATCATCAGACTCAGTGTGCGGGTGCCTCATGGCGGCGCGGAGCGAAGCGGAGTGTCGGCATGAGTGATCTGACCAGGCTCACCGCCGTCGAGATCGCCGGCCTGGTGGCCGGCGGCGAGACCTCCGCCGTCGAGGTGACCCGGGCCCACCTGGACCGGATCGCCGCCGTCGACGACCGGGTCCACGCCTTCCTGCACGTCGACACCGAGGGCGCGCTGGCCGCCGCCCGTGCCGTGGACGAGCGCCGGGCCGCCGGCGAGGAGCTGGGCCCGCTCGCGGGCGTACCGGTCGCGGTCAAGGACGTGCTCACCACCAAGGGCGTGCCGACCACCGTCGGCTCGAAGATCCTCGAGGGCTGGCGACCGCCGTACGACGCGACGATCGTGCAGCGGCTGCGCGAGGCCGGCACGGTGATGCTCGGCAAGACCAACATGGACGAGTTCGCGATGGGCTCCTCCACGGAGTACTCGGCCTACGGTCCGACCCGCAACCCGTGGGACACCGACCGCATTCCGGGCGGCTCCGGTGGTGGCAGCGCCGCCGCGCTCGCCGCGTACGAGGCCCCGCTGTCGATCGGCTCGGACACCGGCGGCTCGATCCGCCAGCCGGGTGCGGTCACCGGCACGGTCGGCGCGAAGCCCACCTACGGCGGCACCTCCCGCTACGGCCTGGTCGCCTTCTCCTCCTCGCTGGACACCCCCGGCCCGTGCGCCCGTACCGTGCTCGACGCCGCGTTGCTGCACCAGGTCATCGGCGGGCACGACCCGCGTGACTCGACCTCGATCCCGGCCCCGGTGCCGGACGTGGTGGCCGCCGCGAAGCTCGGCGCGACCGGCGACCTGACCGGCGTGCGGCTCGGCGTCGTCTCCGAGTTCACCGGCGAGGGCGCCGAGCCGGGCGTGATGGCCGCCTTCCGCGAGTCGGTCGACACCCTGGCCAAGCTGGGCGCCGAGATCGTCGAGGTGTCCTGCCCGCACTTCAAGTACGCGCTGCCGGCGTACTACCTGATCGCGCCGAGTGAGTGCTCCTCCAACCTGGCCCGGTTCGACGGCGTCCGGTTCGGCCTGCGGGTCGGCGACGACGGCAACCGGTCGCTGGAGGAGGTCATGTCGCTGACCCGCGAGGCCGGCTTCGGCCCCGAGGTCAAGCGGCGCATCATGATCGGCACGTACGCGCTCTCCTCCGGCTACTACGACGCCTACTACGGGCAGGCGCAGAAGGTCCGCACCCTGATCACCCGCGACTTCACCGCGGCGTTCGAGCGGGTCGACGCGCTGATCTCGCCGACCACCCCGTTCGTGGCCTTCCCGCTCGGCGCGCGCACCTCGGACCCCTACCAGATGTACCTGGCCGACCTGTTCACCATCCCGACCAACCTGTACGGCGGCCCGGGCATCTCGGTGCCGTGCGGGCTCTCCGACGGGCTCCCCGTCGGCCTCCAGGTGATGGCCCCGACGATGGCGGACGACCGGATGTACCGGGTCGCCGCCGCGCTGGAGTCCGTGGTCGGCACGTTCACCCCACCGGCGCTGTGAGGCAGGAGCTCAGATGACCACGACACTGCCCGCGTACGACGACGTCGTCGCGCGCTACGAACCGGTGATCGGCCTGGAGACCCACGTCGAGCTGGGTACGAACACCAAGATGTTCTGCGGCTGCCCGACCGACTTCGGCGGCGAGCCGAACACCCGGGTCTGCCCGGTCTGCCTGGGCCTGCCCGGCTCGCTGCCGGTGGCGAACAAGGCGGCCATCGAGGCGACCATCCGGATCGGCCTGGCGCTGAACTGCTCGATCGCCGAGTGGTGCCGGTTCGCCCGGAAGAACTACTTCTACCCGGACATGCCGAAGGACTTCCAGATCAGCCAGTACGACGAGCCGCTCTGCTTCGACGGTTACCTGGACGTCGAGGTCGACGGGGAGCTGGTGCGGATCGGCATCGAGCGGGTGCACCTGGAGGAGGACACCGGCAAGACGTTGCACGTCGGTGGGGCCACCGGCCGCATCCACGGCGCGACCGAGTCGCTGGTCGACTACAACCGGGCCGGCATCCCGCTGGTGGAGATCGTCACCAAGCCGGTTCCCGGCACCGGCGCGCTGGCGCCGGAGGTGGCCCGGGCGTACGTCACCGAGCTGCGCGACGTGCTCCGTTCGCTGGGCGTCTCCGACGTGCGGATGGAGGAGGGGTCGCTGCGCTGCGACGTCAACACCTCCCTCAACCTGCCCGGCGAGGAGTGGGGCACCCGCACCGAGACCAAGAACGTCAACTCGCTGCGGTCGGTCGAGCGGGCGGTCCGCTCGGAGATGCTGCGCCAGGCGGCAGTCCTGGATGCCGGCGGGAAGATCACCCAGGAGACCCGGCACTTCCACGAGGACACCGGGGACACCACCCCGGGGCGGTCCAAGGAGACCGCCACCGACTACCGGTACTTCCCGGAGCCGGACCTGGTGCCGCTCGCCCCGGACACCGCCTGGGTGGCCGAGCTGAAGGCCGCGCTGCCGGAGCTGCCGCGGCTGCACCGCCGCCGGCTCCAGGAGCAGTGGGGCCTGTCCGACCTGGACATGCAGTCGGTGCTCAACGCCGGCGCGGTCGAGCTGATCGAGAAGACCGTCGCCGCCGGCGCCACCCCGGCCGCCGCCCGCAAGTGGTGGCTGGGTGAGTTGTCCCGCCGGGCCAACGAGGCGGGCGTGGAGCTGTCCGACGTCGGGGCGACCCCGACGCAGGTCGCCGAGCTGCAGGGTCTGGTCGACGCCGGCAAGCTTAACGACAAGCTGGCCCGTAGCGTCCTGGAGGGCGTGGTGGCCGGCGAGGGCTCGCCGACCGAGATCATGACCAACCGGGGCCTGGAGGTCGTCTCCGACACAGGGGCGCTCACCGCCGCCGTGGACGAGGCGATCGCCGCCAACCCGGGCATCGCCGACAAGATCCGCAGCGGCAAGGTCGCCGCGGCCGGCGCGCTGGTCGGCGCGGTCATGAAGACCACCCGAGGCCAGGCCGACGCCAAGACCGTCCGTGAGCTGATCCTGGAGCGCCTCGGCGCCCAGGGCTGAGTCCCACCGCCGAGGGCCGCCGTCCGACCGGCGGCGGCCTTCGGGCCTTTCTTCGGGTACGCGGCCACCCCGCACCCCTCGTGAGGGCGTCAACGGCGACGCCCGGATGGAGTCACCGTGAACCAGCACGACCTCGACGTCCTCGACGAGATCCAGCGGCGGGTGCTCTGGCTCGCCACCCGCATCGTCGACGCGGCCAACCACGACCGGGACACCGGTGACGGGGTGAAGGTCGGCGGCCACCAGGCGTCCAGCGCGTCGCTGGTCACCGCGATGACCGCGCTCTGGTTCGCCCACCTGGACGCTGAGGACCGGGTGGCGGTCAAGCCGCACGCCTCGCCGGTCTTCCATGCCGTGCAGTACCTGCTGGGCAACCTGGACCGGTCGTACCTGACGAGGCTGCGGGCGCGCGGTGGGCTCCAGTCGTACCCGTCGCGGACCAAGGACCCCGACGAGGTGGACTTCTCCACCGGCTCGGTCGGGCTCGGCGCGGCCGCGCCGCTCTTCGCCGCGGTCACCCGCCGCTACGTGGACGCCCACTTCGGGGCCCGCCCGCACTCCCGGTTCATCGCGCTGATCGGCGACGCCGAACTGGACGAGGGCAACATCTGGGAGGCGGTCGCCGACCCGGCCACCACCGGGCTGGGCAACGTGATGTGGCTGGTCGACTTCAACCGGCAGTCGCTGGACCGGGTCGTCCCGGGCATCCGGATCAACCAGTGGCGCGGCCAGTTCGAGGCCGCCGGCTGGCACGTGGTCGAGGTCAAGTACGGCCGCAAGCTCGCCGAGGCGTACGCCCGGCCGGGTGGCGAGGCGCTGCGCGACTGGATCGACCGGATGCCCAACGAGCAGTACCAGTCGCTGTTCGGGCTGGCCGGGCCGGCGCTGCGCAAGCAGTTCCTCGACGGCGCGCCGGCCGAGGTGTCCGCCTTCGTCGCCGACATCGCCGACGACGAGCTGGGTCCGCTCGTCACCGACCTGGGCGGGCACGACATGGCCGCGATGCTCGACGCGTACGCGCAGTGCGACGCGGTCACCGACCGGCCCAGCGTGGTCTTCGCGTACACGGTGAAGGGCTGGGGGCTGCCGATCGCCGGCAACCCGCGCAACCACTCGGCGCTGCTCGGCACCGAGCAGGTCGACGCCCTGCGCGCCGCGCACGGGCTGACCGTCGAGACCGAGTGGGACCGCCTCGACCCGGCGACCCCGGCGGGCATCCGGGCCGGCGAGCGTCGGGAGGCGCTGTCCCGCACGCCGCGCGAGCGGTCGCTGGGGATCACCGTTCCGGAGACCACCCGGGTACGCGCCACCAAGCCCGTCTCCACCCAGGAGGTCTTCGGCCGGGTCCTGGTCGACCTGGCCCGGGATCCGCAGGTCGCGCCCTACCTGGTGACGACCGCCCCGGACGTGGCGACCTCCACCAACCTCGCCGGGTTCATCAACAAGACGGGCGTCTTCGCCCCCACCGAGCAGCGTTCCTGGACCGAGGACCGGATGCTGCGCTGGACGGAGAGCCCCGCCGGGCAGCACATCGAGCTGGGCATCTCGGAGATGAACCTGTTCCTGCTGCTCGGGCAGCTCGGCCTGTCGTGGGACCTGTCCGGGCAGCCGCTGCTGCCGGTCGGCACGGTCTACGACCCGTTCGTGCTGCGCGGCCTGGACGCGTTCCTCTACGGCACCTATTCCGGTTCCCGGTTCGTGGTCGCGGGCACCCCGTCGGGCATCACCCTGGCCCCGGAGGGCGGCGCCCACCAGTCCACCATCACCGCCTCGGTCGGCCTGGAGCTGCCCGGCGTCACCTTCATCGAGCCGGCGTACGCCGCCAGCCTGGACTGGCTGCTCTGCGACGCGCTCGGGCAGATCGCCGGTGGGGCGACGCCGGCCGCCACCGCCGCGCCGGCCGAGGACGGGGCGTACTACTTCCGGCTCAGCACCCGGCCGATCGACCAGGCGCCGTTCGAGGCGGCCCGGGCCCGGATCTCCGACGCCGTGCTGCGCCGTCAGGTGGTCGCCGGGGCGTACCGGCTGGTGGACGCGCACCAGGCGTACCCGCACCTGGCGGATGCCCCGGTCGTGACCCTGGCCGGCTCCGGCGCGGTGCTGCCGGAGGTGCTCGCCGCGGCCGCGGAGCTGGCCGAGGAGGGCATCGCCGCGCACGTGGTGGACGTGACCTCGCTGGACCGGCTCTACCGGGCCTGGCAGCGGACCCTGCGCCAGGGCGTGCGGACGGCGACCGTGCCGAGCGTGCCCGGCGCGCTGCGGGCCGCCTTCGGCGACCGTGCCCCGGTGGTGACGGTGCACGACGCCGCCTCGCACGCGATGGCCTGGCTCGGCTCGGCGTTGGGTGTGCCGGCGGTGCCGCTGGGTGTGGACGAGTTCGGCCAGTCCGGCAGTGTCCGCGAGCTGTACGAGCTGCACGACCTGCTGCCCGGCAGCATCGTCAACGCCGCCCTGGCCGCGCTCTCGCTGCGCTGACCGGCCCTACCGCCCCCCGGTTTGCGGCGGGGCGGGCGGGGCACGCGGCCGGCGGCGTCCGGTCAGCGGGTCGGGCTGGGTGACGGGGACTCGGAGCTGGTACGGGTCGGGCCGGGCGACGGCGACTCCGGCCCGCCCCGGGTCGGGGTGGGGGTGACCGGGACGTCGGCACCCTTCGCCGGATCGCGGATCACGTGCCGTTCCAGGTTCACCTGCGCCTGCCCGGTGCCGCCGACGGTGATGTCGTCGTACGCCTGCAACTGCTTCTGCTGGTCGAAGTAGAGCACGCTCATCGACAGCGGGGTCGGCTTCTCGCCCTCCAGGCCGCGCAGCCCGGCGCCCCCGGTGGAGCCCTCCACCATCAGCAGGGTGGACTGCTTGCCGGGCACCTGCGGCAGCTTCGACACCTGACGGTCGTGGGTGTGCCCGGCCAGCACCAGCGGGCTGGTGCCCGACAGCGGCCCGGACGAGGCCGGGTCGTGCACCAACGCGATGTTCACCGGTCGGGGCGAGTTGCGCACCGTGGTGGCGAGTTGCTCGCCGGTGCCGATGACCTGGTCGGCGACCTGCTTGGTCAGGCCGCTGCCGGCCGGTGAGGTCTCCTTGTCCGGGGTGAACCGGGGGTCGCCGATCCCGGCGATGGTCAGCCCGGCCACCGTGGTGGTGGAGTTGCTCAGCACGATCGCGTTGGGCTGGCGGGCCACCGCCGCCGCCGTCCGCGCCGAGTCGTGGTTGCCCCGGATGTAGACGTACGGCTTCTTCAGCAGCCCGATCGAGCCGACGAAGGACGCCTCCGGCTCACTGCCCCAGTCGGTGATGTCCCCGGTGTCGATCACCACGTCGATGTTGAACTGCTCCACCACCGTGCGGATCAGCTGCCAACCGGTCGGGTTGAGGTGCATGTCGGAGACGTGCAGCACCCGGGTGGTCCCGGGCGCCGGCTCGTAGACCGGCAGCGCCGAGACCGTGGTGTAGAGCTTGCTGACGTTGCCCACCACGCGCTGGAGCTGCTCGGCGTACTTGGTGTAGTCGTTGGCGATCCGCCGGGCGTCGCCGACGATCGCGGGCGCGTTGACCAGCAGCCCCTCGTACCGGGGCTCCTCAATCGCCTCCGGCCGCACGGTGCCCGCGGCCAGCCCCAGGCTGCCGGCGGTGACCGCCAGCGCGAGCCCCGCCGACCAGGCGGTACGGCGGGTGTCCCGGAAGATCAGCCCGGCAAGCACGAGGGTGACCAGTACGACCGCGCCGAGGGTACGCAGCGCGAGCCGGATGACGCCGTCCCGGACGTCCTGGACGGCGGACTGGCTGGCCCGGCTGATGCTCGCCGGGTCGTCGATCAGCGCCTCGGTCTTGCGCTGGTCGAGCGCGCCGAGGCCGACCGTGAGGTGGGTCGGCCCGTCGTGGCTGTCCAGTTGCAGGGCGCCCAGCGGGGGGATGTCGACGGTGGTGCTGCCCTGGACCGCCGGGACGAGGGTCAGGTCGGCCCGGAACGGCCCGATGTCGGTGTTGACCCGCCCACCGGCCAGCACCCCGATCACCGCACCGGCGAGGGCGACCAGGACCACCGCGGCGACCACCCCGACCCGCCGGAGCCGACCCGACCGGCCGGCCTGTCGGGTCCAGGGCCACCGGCGACGCTCACGGCGGGTCGGGGTCTCGTCGACCCCGGGCCCGCGCTGCTCGTTCTCCTGACCGTCCATGCTGAGATTCTGACCTGCCCGATGGAGGATCTTGGCAAACCCGGCGGACGGCGGCCCGATCCGGCAGGCTCACCGGCGTGTCGGCCGCCGCGGCGACCCGGCGGGTCAGCTCCGCCCGGCGCCACCGTCGGCGAAGACCAGCCGTAGCAGCCGGTCGTCCTCCGGCGCCGGCCGGCCCCGCCCGTCGTGGTTGGACGTGGACACCCAGACCGAGCCGTCCGGGGCGGCGGCGACCGCCCGCAACCGGCCGTACCTGCCGGTCAGCAGCTCGCGGGGCTGCCCGAGCACGGTGCCGGTGTCGGTCAGCTCGACCACCCACAGCCGCTGCCCGCGCAGGCAGGCCGCGACCAGCAGCCGGTCCACCGTGGTCAGCCCGGAGCAGGACGCCTCCGGGGTCCGCCACTGCACGACCGGGTCCACGTACCGCTTGTCGCCGGCCTGACCCTCGACGGTCGGCCAGCCGTAGTTGCCACCGGCGTTGATCCGGTTGATCTCGTCCCAGGTGTTCTGGCCGAACTCGGTGGCGTACATCCGCTTGCCGGCGTCCCAGGCCATGCCCTGCACGTTGCGGTGCCCCAGCGACCAGACCGGCGAGCCGGGGAACGGGTTGCCGGGGGCCGGCTTGCCGTCCGGGGTGATCCGCAGGATCTTGCCGCCGAGACTCTTGCGGTCCTGGGCGGCGTCCCGGTCGTTGGCGTCGCCGGTGCTGACGTAGAGCTGCCCGTCCGGGCCGAAGGCGAGCCCGCCGCCGTCGTGGTTGCCGGCCCTCGGGATGCCGGTGAGGATCGGCGTCGGCGTCGCGCCCAGCTTCAGCCGGGCGACCCGGTTGTCCCGCTCGGTGGTGTAGTAGACGAAGACCGTCTCGTCCTCGGCGTACCCGGGGGAGACGGCGATGCCGAGCAGCCCCGCCTCACCGCCGGCGGCCACGTCGGGGACCGTCTGCACCGGAACGACCCGCAGCCCGTCCGGCCCGGACTCCGGGCCGACCTTGAGGATCCGCCCGCTGTCCCGCTCGGTGACCAGCGCCCCGCCGTCGGGCAGGAAGGCGATGCCCCACGGCACCCGCAACCCCTTGGCCAGGACGGTGGCGACCACCTGCTGCCCGGCGCCGCCCGGGCTGGCCGTGCTGGACGGGGTCGGCAGGTTGGGCGGTTCGCCGGCCGGGTCGGGCTCCGGTGGGCCGAAGCCGCATCCGGAGACGGCCAGCAGCAGCGCCGCGCAGGACGCCGCCAGCGCCGCGCGGTGACGGCCGGTGCGGGGGTACGGGGGACGGGCGCTCACCCGGCCCAGCCTAGCCCGGTTGACCGCCCCGGTGACGCCTCCCGGACGGGACCGTCCCGCTCAGCGGGCCCGGACGGCGAGCAGCGCGACGTCGTCCTCCCGCCGCTGCTGGCTGTCGAGCAGCAGGTCGCAGAGTTCGGCGAGCGGGAGCCGGGCGGTGCCGGCGAGCAGGTCCACCAGCTCGGCCAGCGTCTCGTCGATCGGCCGGTCCCGGCGTTCCACCAGCCCGTCGGTGTAGAGCAGCAGGGTGTCCCCGACCGCCAGAGTCACCTGCCGGCTGGTGCGCGGGGAGGGCCGGGTCAGACCGAGCAACGGCTCACGGGCTCCGACCAGGGTGCGTACGGCCCCGTCGGCGGTCACCACCAGCGGCGGCGGGTGCCCGGCGTTGCACCAGCTCACCGCCAGCCCGTCGGCGGTGCGGCCGATCCGGGCCAGGGTCGCGGTGACGGCGGCCGGGATGCGCAACCCGGAGATCGCCGCGTCCAGCCGGCTCATCTGCTCGTGCACCGGGTCGCTCCGGCCGAAGGCGTCCCCGCGTACCAGGTTGCGCACCTGGCCCATGGTCGCGGCGGCCTCGATGTCGTGGCCGGCGACGTCCCCGATCGCCACCATCAGGTCCCCGTCGGGCTGCACGAAGGCGTCGTACCAGTCGCCGCCCACCTCGACCCGGTCGGCCACCGGCTGGTAGCGGGCGGCCAGCTCGACCAGCGGGCTCTCCGGCAGCGACGGCAGCATGCTGTGCTGGAGCACCTCGGCGACGTGCCGCTGCTCGCCGTACATCCAGCTGTTGCCGACCGCCTGTCCGGCGCGGCGGCCGATCTCCACCGCGGTGCGCAGGTCGCTGTCGTCGAAGGACCGCCGGCCGGTCCCGTTGATCAGCGTGATGGTCCCCATCACGCCCGCGCCGCCGGGCGCCGGCACCGGCACCGTCAGGTGGGAGGCGAAGCCCAGCCGTTCGGCGAGCGCGACCATCTCCGGATCGTCGGTGGCCCGTTTCAGGTCCGCCGCGGTGGCCGCGCCGCCGAGGACGGGCTGCCCGGTGCGCAGCACCGTACGGGTGACCGAGCGGGAGCTGAGCCGCGTGGTCATCAGCTCGGCGAACCGGGCCACCCCGGCGGCGTGCGCCGGGTCGCGGTGCACCCCGGTGGCCCGGCGCGGCTGCCGGGCCCGGTCGACCAGGGTCACCAGCGCCCAGTCGGCCAGCAGCGGCACCACCGCGTCGGCCAGCCGGCGGATCGCGGTGTCGACGTCCAGCGTGCCGCTGAGGATCTCGCTCAACCCGGCCAGCAGCTCCAGCCGGTCGTGCGCCTCCTCGGCACGCCGCCGGGCCTCCTCCGCGCCGTCCAGCGCGATCCGCAGCCGCAGCTCCGACGAGCAGGCGGCGGCCAGGTCGGTGAGGGTCCGCAGCTGGGCGGCGGTCCACGCCCGGGGTTTGCTGTCGATGGCGCAGAGCGAGCCGAGCACCCGGCCGTCGAGATCGGTCAGCGGGATGCCCGCGTACGCGACGACGCCCAGCTCGGCGATCGCGAGGTTCTGCCGCACCCGTGGGTGGAGCCGGGCGTCCGGCAGCACCATCGGGACCTCGATGTCGACCACGTGCTGGCAGAACGAGTGGCTCAGCGGGGTCTCCCGGCGTTCCGCCCACGGTTCGGGCAGGCCGATCGCGCCGGGGAAGAACTGCCGGGTGTCGGTGACCAGGGAGACCAGCGCGACCGGCACGTCGAGCAGGTCACCGACCAGCCGGGCGAAGCGCTCGAAGGCCTCGTCGGGAGCGGCGTCCAGGCCGGTCTCGGCCAGCGACCGGAGCCGGCCCGGGTCGCCGAGCGCGGGAACGTCGATCGCGGGCGGCCGGTCGGCTCCCGGGGGGCGCTGGCTCATCGGCCTCCTGTCCGGGGTCGTACGGGACGCCGGTCGACGTTCCGGAGACCGCTTATACCCACGTCGGCCGCCGCGCCACCACGGATGACGAAGGTCGCAGCCCGGTGGCCGCGCCAGGGTCCGCGACGGCCGCTATCGTCGGCGGGCGTGAAGGTATGGATCCCGCACCCGGCCGGAGTCGGACTGCTCGGCGAGGTGCCCCCGGGCGTCACCGTCGAGCCCTGGACGGACCCGGCGGCGCCGCCGTCGGACCCGGCGGGCGTCCGGTTCTGGGTGCCGCCGTTCCTGGCCGGCGGGGACGCCGCCGCGATGCTGGCGCGGCTGCCCGACCTTGCGGTGGTGCAGCTGCTCTCCGCCGGGGCGGACGCCTGGGCCGGGTGCGTCCCGGACCGCGTGACGCTCTGCGACGCGCGGGGCGTGCACGACGCCGGCACCGCCGAGTGGGTGGTCGCCGCGATCCTGGCCCAGCTGCGCAACTTACCCGCGATGGCCCGCGCCCAGGCCCGCCGTGAGTGGGCGTACGCCGACGTCGCGCCGACCGACGAGTTGACCGGCAAGCGGGTGCTGATCGTCGGCGCGGGGTCGATCGGCGCGGCGGTGCAGGCCCGGCTGGCCCCGTTCGACGTCGAGTTCACCCTGGTCGCCCGCACCGCCCGCCCCGTCGACGGGGTGCACGGGACCGACGAGCTGCCTCGGCTGCTCCCGGCGGCCGACGTGGTGGTCCTGCTGGTGCCGCTGACCGAGGCCACCCGGGGGATGGTCGACGAGAAGTTCCTCGCCGCGATGCCGGACGGGGCGCTGCTGGTCAACGCCGCCCGGGGTCCGGTGGCGCGGACGGAGGCGCTGGTCGCCGAGCTGGTGAGCGGCCGGCTGCGTGCCGCGCTGGACGTGACCGACCCGGAGCCGCTGCCGGCGGAGCACCCGCTCTGGGAGCTGCCGAACGTGCTGCTGACCCCGCACGTCGCCGGTTCGGTACGCGGCCTGCTGCCTCGGGCGTACCGGCTGGTCGGGGCGCAACTGCGCCGGTTCGCAGCGGGAGAGCCGCTGGTCAACACGGTGGTGGACGGCTACTGAGCGGTGGGTTCAGCGGCTGCCGGGCAGGCTCTGGCCGGTGGCCTCGACGAGCCGGGGGAGGTCGGTGCCGCGTACCGCCGGCAGGAGGACCTCCTGCCCGTCGTCGAGGCGGGCGACGGCCCGGCCGCGCGGGTCGGCGGCCAGCTCGACGACCCGCTCCCAGGGGATCCGCCGGCCACCGGCGAGTGCGGTCAGCCGCAGCTCACGGGCGTCGGCGTCGGTGCCGGCCCGCCACGCCCAGACGGCGACGGCGAGCGGGACCAGCAGCACCGGCAGCAGGTACCACTCGGCGGTGGCCAGTGGCAGCGCCCCGATCAGGGCGACGATCGCCGCGACCAGGATGGCCTGGTGGTGGCGGAAGCGGATGGTGTCGGTGCGACTCACCCTCCGATGATCCCACCCCGGGGCCGGATCGGGGCCCACCGGGCGTCCGGACGGTGACGGTCACCATGCCGTAGTGACCTGGGTCACTTCCCGGGACCGTAACCGGCGTGCCGGTCGGTCGTTGGCGGGGATGGCGTGTGTCGGATATCCGTCGCCGCCACGCACCGCCGCACCGCCCCGTGTCCCCCTCACGAAGGCGACCGCCGTGCCCTACGCGTACCTCGTCCGTCGTCCGCCGCCCGCGGTGGCCGCCCTGCTGGCGGTGACCGCGTCGCTGATGGGAGCCGCCCTGGTCGGCGTCCTCCCGCCGCTGGCCGCCACGACACTGGCCGGCGCGGCCGGCTGCGCCCTGGCCGGTGTCCGGCTCTCCCGGTCGGCCGCCGCCCGGGGCCGGGACCGGGCGGCCCGCCGCCGTCGCCGGGCCGCCGCGCTGCTCGACACCGCCGTGCTGGTCGTCGGCCTGACCGTGGCCGTCCTGCCGCTGGCGGCCCCACCGCAGCATCCGGACGTGGCGGCGGCCGGCCTGCTCGCCGCGACCGGCCTGTACGGCGTCGGCCTGCTCGCGCTCCCCGGCCACCGCCGCCTGGCGCCCCGGGTCCGGCTGCGCCGGGCCGTCGACACCCTCGGCCTCGGCGCCGCCCTGGTCTTCGCCGGCTGGGTGCTGCTGCCGCCCGGCGAGGTGCCGTCGGTGGTCCGGGTCGTCACCGTCGTCGGCGCGGCCGGGCTGGCCGGCCTGGTGGTGAGCGCGCTCGCCGAGCGTCGGCGTCGACCCGGTGCGGCGCTCTGCCGGGCCGGCGCGGCCGCCGCCCTGCTCGGCCTGGCCGACCTGGTGGTGCTGCTGGCCTACCGGACACCGCAGCAGGCGACGCTGACCGCGGCGCCGTTCCTGCTGGCCGGCCCGCTGCTCACCGCGGCCGGGATGGCCCGGGTCACGGCCGGCGACCCGCCGTTCGGCGGCGGACCGGCGGCGCCCTGGCCACGGGTGACCGCGCCGGCGGCGGTGGCCACCCTGGCGGCCGGGCACCACCTCTGGGCCGTCGGCAGCTTCACCCCGGCCGCCGTCCTGCTCGGGCTGGCGGTGATCCCGCCGCTGATCGCCCGGGAACTGATCACCGCGGCCGACAACCGGGACCAGGAGCGGCGGCTGGCGGCCCGGGAGGCGCACTTCCGGGCGCTGGTCTCCGGCGGCCGGGACCTGATCCTGATCCTCGACGACGAGCTACGGGTGCGCTGGCTCTCCGCGGCCGGCGCCCGCTGGTTCGGGCTGCGCGACGACGAGGCGCGCGGTCGTCGTCTCGCCGACCTGCTGCACCCCGACGACGCGCCGCTCGCGCTGGCCTGCCTCGCCGCCGACCCGGCCGAGGCGCAGCCGCCCCTGCTGGTGGCCCGGATGACCACCGGCGACGGCGGCTGGCGGGAGACCGAGGCGACCGTGAGCGACCAGCGCGGGGTGCCCGAGGTCGACGCGGTGGTGCTGCACGTGCGCGACATCGGCGAGCGTCGCCGGCTGGAGCGGGAGGTGCGCCGGCTCGCCGCCACCGACCAGCTCACCGGCCTGGCCAACCGCAGCGAACTGCTCCGTTCGCTGGGCGCGCGACGGGGGGAGCCGGGCGGCGCGCTGCTCCTGGTGGAGCTGCACGGCCTCGGCGCGGTCGCCGACGGGGCGGGGCCGGCGGTGGGGGACGCCCTGCTGGTCACCGCCGCCCGCCGGCTGCGCGACGTGGTGGGCCCCCGCGACCTGGTGGCCCGGGTCGCCGGGGAGGAGTTCGCCGTGCTCACCGACGCCGGCCCGGTCCCGGCGTACGCGATGGGCAGCCGGCTGGTGGCCGCGCTGGCGGAACCCTGCCCGGTGCCCGGGGAACTGGTCCGGCTGCGGGTGAGCGTCGGTCTGGCCGAGCTGGCCGGGGCCGGCCCGGAGGACGCCCTGCGCCAGGCGGACCTCGCCCGGCGGCGGGCCGCGCAGCTCGGCCGCAACCGCGTCGAGTGGTACGACGCCTACCTGGAGGAGCAGCTGGTCCGCCGGCTGGACCTGGAGCGGGAGCTGCCCGGGGCGGTCGCCCGGGGTGAGCTGGACCTGGTCTACCAGCCGGTGCTCGGTCTGGCCGACCGGCTGCCGGTGGGGACGGAGGCGTTGCTGCGCTGGCGCAGCCCGGTGCTGGGCACCGTGCTCCCGGCCGAGTTGCTGCCGGTCGCCGAGGACCTGGACCTCGTCGGTGACCTGGGGTGGTGGGTGCTGGACCAGGCCTGCCGACAGCTCGCCGGCTGGTCGGCCGGGGGCCGCGACCTCTGGATGGCGGTCAACGTGACGCCCCGCGAGCTGCTGGCGCCGGACTTCATCCCCCGGGTGGCCTCGATCCTGGCCGGGCACGGCGTACCGGCCGACCGGCTGGTGGTCGAGGTGGCCGAGCCGCGTCTCGGCGCGGAGCTGCCCACCGTGGTGGCCCGGCTGGCCGGGCTGCGGTCGTTGGGGGTGCGGACGGCGCTGGACGACTTCCGGGCCGAGCAGGCGTCCCTGGCGCAGCTGCGCCGGCTCCCGATCGACCTGCTCAAGATCCGGCCGGAGCTGGTGGAGTCGTCGGACGGGCCGCGACGGCCGCTGATCGACGTGGTGGTCAGTCTCGGCGAGCGGCTCGGGCTGGCCGTGGTGGTGGAGGAGTTGGAGTCGGACGCCGACGTCGACCGGGCCTGCCGGGCGGGTTGCCGGTACGGCCAGGGCTTCGCGCTGGCCCGTCCGGCCACGGCCGAGCGGGTGGAGGCGTTCTTCGAGGAGTTCCCGTCGACGTCCCGCTGACCCGGCGTTCAGTGAACGCTGAACCGGTTCATCTCTGGCGGGGCGGCGCGGTGCTGCCCCGGGGCGTGAGGTGGGCGGTCTCGTCCTGCAGGCCGGTGACCGGCTCGCCGGCGATGACCGCGAGCAACTGGCGGGCGGCGTGCGCGCCGTACGCGGGGATGTCCCGCCCGAGCGCGGTCAGCGGCGGGTGCACCAGCTGGCAGAGCGGGGAGTCGTCCCAGGCCACGATCGACAGGTCGCCCGGGACGGCGAGCCCCATCTCCTGGGCGACCGAGAGCCCGGCGATCGCCATCACGTCGTTGTCGTAGATGACCGCGGTGGGTCGGTTGGCGGAGCTGAGCAGGCGCCGGGTGGCCCGGGCCCCCTCCTCCCCGGTGTAGTCCGACCAGACGGTGACCGCCTCGTCGAGCCCGAGCCGCCGGCACACCTCGCCGAAGGCGTCGGTGCGGATCTCGGTGTGCAGCAGCGAGGGCAGCCCGCCGACCCGGGCGATCCGCCGGTGCCCGAGCGCCACCAGGTACTCCACCGTCTCCACCAGGGCCGCCGCGTCGTCTGACCAGACGCTGGTCAGGCTGCCCGTGTGCCCCGGCCCGCCGATCACCACCGCCGGCAGTTGCAGCTCCTCCAGGGCGGGGATCCGTCGGTCGTCGGTGCGCAGGTCGCAGACGAACACCCCGTCGACCCGGCGCTCGGCCCACCAGCGCCGGTAGACCGCGATCTCCGCCTCCTGGTCGGCCACCACCTGGAGGGTCAGGGCGTACGACCGGGCGGAGAGTTCCGCCTCGACGCCGCTGATCAGCTCCATGAAGAACGGCTCGATGCCCAGTATCCGGGCCGGCCGGCACAGGGCCAGGCCGACGGCGTTGGCGGTGGCCCCGGAGAGCGCGCGGGCGGCGCTGCTCGGGCTGAAGCCGATCTCGGCGGCGATGGCCAGGATCCGTTGGCGGGTGGCCTCCGAGACCCCGGGCTGTCCGTTGAGCGCGTACGACACCGCACCCTTGGACACCCCGGCGCGTCGGGCGACGTCGGCGATGGTCGGCCGCTTCACCGGCGTGCTCCTCATTCCTCACGGCCCCACGGGCCGGTCCACGGCGCCGGGATCACCGGCGGCCCTCACGCTATCGCGCCCCCGCCCGGGCGGGGGCCCGGGCGGGGGTGGCACTGAACCGTGGTGCTGAACGTCTGCTTGCGCGGTTAAGCCTACGGCCTCACCCACCCCGCAGCGCCACCCCGGTACGCCGTGAACTGCGTGAGAGAGCGCTTCACCACGCATGGTCGCGCTCCCGAGATCGCCGGCAGGTTACGGGACGGCCACGGCGTTGACCGGCCGTTGACAGGCCCATGGTCGGCCCGTACGGTGGCTTCACTTATCCGGTTCAGTCAACGTCTCTCGATGTCGGGAGCGTTCCCATTTTGCGCGGAGGATGACATGAAACGGTCCTGGACCCACTGGGCCCGCGCGGCGACGGCAGGTGCCGTCAGCCTGCTCATGGTCGCGGCGTGCAGTGGCAAGAGCACCACCGACGACGCCTCCGGCGGCGTCGTCACCCTGAAAATCAACTTCTGGGGCGACTTCGGTCTGCAGGAGCTGAAGACCAAGTACGAGGCCGCCAACCCGAACGTCCGGATCCAGCTCAACTCGGGCGAGTACAACGCCCAGCACGAGGACCTGCAGAAGAAGCTCGTGGCCGGCTCGGGTGCCGCGGACATCGCGGCCATCGACGAGGGCTTCATGGTCCAGTTCCGTGGCCAGTCCGACAAGTTCGTCAACCTCCTCGACAAGGGCGCCGCCTCCTACGAGAGCAAGTACCTGCCCTGGAAGTGGAAGCAGTCGCTGTCGGCCGACGGCAAGACCCAGATCGGTCTCGGCACCGACGTCGGCGGCCTGGCCATGTGCTACCGGACCGACCTGTTCAAGGCCGCCGGGCTGCCCACCGAGCGGGACCAGGTCTCCGCCCTCTGGCCCACCTGGGACAAGTTCATCGAGGTCGGGCAGCAGTACACCGCCAAGACCGACAAGAAGTTCATCGACGCGGGCACCAACCTGTTCAACCCGATCCTGGGCCAGCAGCAGGTCGGCTTCTACAACGACCAGGAACAGCTCCAGATGGAGCAGGGGCCGAAGGTCGCCTTCGACTACACCGTCAAGGCCGTCCAGGCCGGTCTCTCCGCCAACCTGGTCAGCTTCCAGGCCGACTGGGACAAGGGCTTCACCAGCGGCGCCTTCGCCGTCCTCGCCTGCCCGGCCTGGATGCTCGGCCACATCAAGGACACCGCCCCCGGCACCGAGGGCAAGTGGGACATCGCCGCGGTGCCCGGCGGCGGCGGCAACTGGGGCGGCTCCTTCCTGACCATCCCCAAGCAGGGCAAGCACGTCGACGAGGCGTACAAGCTGCTGGAGTGGCTGGTCCAGCCGGAGCAGCAGATCGAGATCTTCAAGAAGGTCGGCAACCTGCCGTCGCAGCCGGCCCTCTACGCCGACCCGGCGATCGCCGAGTTCAAGAACCCGTTCTTCAGCGACGCCCCGGTCGGGCAGATCTTCCCGAAGATGGCGCAGGGCCTGACCCCGCAGTACCTGGGCCGGAAGAACGGCCCGACCCGGGTCGCGGTGGAGAACGTCATCCGCCGGGTGGAGAACAAGACCCTGAAGCCGGACGCCGCCTGGGCGGAGGCGGTCAAGGAGGCCGAGAAGGCCGGCAAGTCCTGACCCTCCGGTGACCGGTGGCGGAGCGGGCCCGACCGCTCCGCCACCGCCCCGGGCGGCCGCCCACCGCCCCCGGCGCCCCGGCGTCCGTCCGGTCGAGGCCACCCCGCACCGCCCGTACCCCGTCACCTCTTCGGCCCTGGAGTGTGTCCCATGCCCACCACCCGTGCCGCGCCCGCGCCGTCGAGCCGCCGAGCCGCGCCAGGGCGCGGCGGCTCCGGATCCGACGAGCGACGGCTCAACTGGCGCAACCGGCTGTACCGCTTCGACATGCGCTACATGCCGTACCTGATGATCGCGCCGTTCTTCCTGCTCTTCATCGTCTTCGGGCTCTTCCCGCTGGTCTTCAACGGCGTGGTCTCGCTGCGCAACTACCGGCTGGACGACCCGACGCTGCCGTACTGGGCCGGGTTCGAGAACTTCACCCGGCTCGCCGGCGACGAGGACTTCTGGAACGCGCTCTACAACACCTTCGGCATCTTCCTGCTCTCCTCGGTGCCGCAGCTGCTGCTGGCGCTGGTGGTGGCCTCGCTGCTCAACCGCAAGCTGCGCGCGCAGACCTGGTGGCGGGTCGGCATCCTGCTGCCGTACGTGACCCCGATCGTCGCCTCGTCGATGGTGTTCAGCGTCTTCTTCTCCCGCGACTTCGGCATGGCCAACTGGGTGCTCGGCCTGTTCGGCTACGGCAGCCCGGAGGCCCCGATCGACTGGCGGGCCGACAAGCTGCACTCCTGGACCGCCATCGCCACGATGGTCAACTGGAAGTGGATCGGCTACAACGCGCTGCTCTACCTGGCCGCCATGCAGTCCATCCCGCGCGACGTCTACGAGGCGGCGGCGATCGACGGCGCCGGGCCGTGGAAGCAGCTGTGGAAGATCACCGTGCCGATGATCCAGCCGGTCATCGTCTTCACCGTGGTCCTCTCCACCATCGGCGGCCTCCAGCTCTTCACCGAGCCGATGCTGTTCGACCCGAACGCGCAGGCCGCCACCGGCGGTCCGAACGGCGAGTGGCAGACCATCGCCCAGCTCATCTACAAGGTCGGCTGGAAGGACCTGAACCTCGGCTACGCCGCCGCCATGTCCTGGGCGCTGTTCCTGATCATCCTGGTCGTCGCCGGCATCAACACGCTGCTGACGAACCGTCTCTCGGGAGGCCGCAAATGACCGCCGTCGCCCCGCCGCGTCCCCGCGCCGAGGTGCGGCGCAACAAGCCGGCCCTGATGGGCCGGGCGCCGCAGGACACCCCGGCGGGCCTCGGGACGTACCTGCTGCTGGCCGTCACCATGCTCTTCGCGGCGTTCCCGCTGTACTGGATGTTCGTCATCGCCACCAGCAACGACGAGGCGCTGGCGAAGCTGCCGCCGGCCGTCGTGCCCGGCGACCGGTTCATGACCAACGTCGACGAGGTCTTCTCCCTCCAGGACGTCTACTTCGCCGCCTCGCTGGTCAACAGCGTCATCGTCTCCACCGTGGTGACCGCCTCGGTGCTCTTCTTCTGCTCACTGGCCGGGTTCGCCTTCGCCAAGTTGCGCTTCGCCGGCCGCAACGCGCTGATGCTCTTCGTGGTGCTCACCCTGACCGTGCCCAACCAGCTCGGCATCGTGGCGCTGTACATCGTGATGGGCAAGCTCGGCTGGAACGGCACCCTGCTCGCCGTCATCGCGCCCGGCCTGGTCACCGCGTTCGGCGTGTTCTACATGCGCCAGTTCATCGTCAACACGGTCCCCGACGAGCTGGTCGAGTCGGCCCGGGTCGACGGCGCCACCACCATGCGCGTCTACTGGAACATCGTGCTGCCGGCGATCCGCCCGGCCCTGGCCGTGCTCGGCCTGCTGACCTTCGTCGCCACCTGGAACGACTTCCAGTGGCCGCTGATCACGCTGAGCGGCACCGACTACCCGACCTCGATGGTGGCCATCTCCGACCTGGCCAGCGGCAACTACGTCATCTACCGGCGGGTGCTGGCCGGCGCGTTCATCGCCACCGTGCCATTGCTGATCATGCTGTTCATCGGTGGCCGGCAGATCGTCCGCGGAATCATGGAAGGTGCGGTGAAGTCGTGACCCTTCAGACGGTGCACGAGGGCTGGACGCTGCGGGCCGTACCGGGGGAGCAGGTGCCGGAGCCGGTCGCCGGCCGGAGCGTGCCGGCCACCGTGCCCGGCTGCGTGCACACCGACCTGCTCGCCGCCGGCCTGATCCCCGAGCCGTTCCGCGACGCCAACGAGACGGAGCTGACCTGGATCGGGCGTACCGACTGGGTCTACGAGACGACCGTCGACCACGAGCCGGGCGACGACGACCGGGTCGACCTGGTCTGCGCCGGCCTCGACACCGTCGCCACCGTCACCCTCAACGACGTCGAGGTGGGCCGGACCGAGAACATGCACCGCGGCCACCGCTTCGACGTCACGTCGCTGCTGCGGCCGGGGGCGAACACCCTCGCCGTCCGGTTCGACTCGGCCTACCGCTACGCCGAGGCCCACCGCGACCGGCTCGGCGACCGGCCGAACGCCTACCCCGAGCCGTTCCAGTTCATCCGCAAGATGGCCTGCAACTTCGGCTGGGACTGGGGCCCGACGCTGGTCACCGCCGGCATCTGGCAGGAGATCGGGCTGCACGCCTGGTCCACCGCCCGGCTCGCCACGGTCCGCCCCCTGGTCACCGTCGCCGACGGCGTGGGCCGGGTCGAGGTGCACGTCGAGGTCGAGCGGGCGGCCGACGTCCCGGTCACCGTCCGGTCCGCCGTCGCCGGCGTCACCGCCGAGGTGGTCGTCGCGGCCGGACAGCGCACGGCCGTGGCGACGATCGAGGTCCGCGATCCCGAGCTGTGGTGGCCGCGGGGGTACGGCGCGCAGCCGCTGCACCGCCTCGACGTGACCCTCCACGCCCCCGACGGCCGGGAACTGGACGCGTGGTCGCGGCGGATCGGCTTCCGCTCGGTACGCCTGGACACCACCCCGGACGCGCACGGCACCCCCTTCGTCCTGCACGTCAACGACGTGCCGGTCTTCGTCCGGGGCGTCAACTGGATCCCCGACGACCCGTTCCCGAGCCGGATCACCCGTCGTCGGCTGGCGCACCGGTTCGACCAGGCGGCCGGGGCCGGGATCAACCTGCTGCGGGTCTGGGGCGGCGGCCGGTACGAGTCGGCGGACTTCTACGAGTTGGCCGACGAGATGGGCCTGCTGGTGCAGCAGGACTTCCTCTTCGCCTGCGCGGCGTACCCGGAGGAGGAGCCGTTCGCCACCGAGGTGGCCGCCGAGGCGACCGAGGCGGTGACCCGGCTGGCCGTACACCCGTCGCTGGTGCTCTGGACCGGCAACAACGAGAACATCTGGGGCTGGCACGACTGGGGCTGGCAGGAGGAGTTGGCCGGCCGCACCTGGGGTCGGGGCTACTACCTGGACCTGCTGCCCCGGATCGTCGCCGAGCTGGACCCGACCCGCCCGTACTGGCCGGGCAGCCCCTGGTCGGGCAGCGACGAGATCCACCCCAACGACCCGGCGCACGGCACCATGCACATCTGGGACGTCTGGAACACCGACGACTACACCAAGTACCGGGAGTACGTGCCGCGCTTCGTCGCCGAGTTCGGCTACCAGGCGCCCCCGGCGTACGCGACGCTGCGCGGGGCGCTCTCCGACGAGCCGCTGGCGCACGACTCGCCCGGCATGGCGCACCACCAGAAGGCCGCTGACGGTGACCGCAAGCTCCAGCGCGGCCTCGACGCGCACCTGCCCGTCCCGGCGGACTTCGACGACTGGCACTTCCTCACCCAGCTCAACCAGGCCCGGGCGATCCAGCTCGGGGTGGAGCACTTCCGCTCGTACCGGGACGTCTGCGCGGGCACGATCGTCTGGCAGCTCAACGACTGCTGGCCGGTCACCTCGTGGGCGGCGATCGACGGCGACGGGCGGCGCAAGCCGCTCTGGTACGCGCTGCGCCGGGCGTACGCCGACCGGCTGCTCACCGTCCAGCCCCGCGACGGCGGCCTGGCCCTGGTCGCGGTCAACGAGACCGGCCGGCCGTGGCGGGCGGCGGCGACGGTGACCCGGCTGACCCTGGCCGGCGAGCCCCGGGCGAAGACCGGGTACGAGCTGGACGTGCCGGCGTACTCGGCGGTGGCGCTGCCGCTGCCGACCGACCTGGCCGGGCCGGAGGAGACCGCCCGGGAGTTGCTGGTGGCCGAGGCCGGCGACGAGGTGGAACGGGCCCTCTGGTTCTTCGCCGAGGACCGGGACGCCCGCTGGCCGGCGGCCCGCTTCGACGCGACGGTCGAGCCGGCCGACGGCGGGCAGCGGGTGCGGGTGACCGCCCGGACGGTGCTGCGCGACCTGACCCTCTTCCCGGACCGGCTCGACCCGTCCGCCGAGGTGGACCGGGCGCTGGTCACCCTGCTGCCCGGGGAGTCGACCACCTTCACCGTGACGGCCGACGCACCGCTGGACCCGGCGGCGCTGACCGCCCGGCCGGTGCTGCGCTGCGTCAACGACATCACCGCAACGGCATCCACGGAAGAGGCGACGACCGCCGGGGCGACGGCCACGGAAGGAGCGACGGCATGAGGGGCGAGGGCACGAGGCGGCGGCTGGCCGGCGTACTGCTGGCCCTGGCCGGGCTGCTGGCGACGGTGGCCGCCGGGCCCGCGCAGGCCGCGCCCGGCGAGCGGCACGGCGGCGGATTCGTCATCCGCAAGGGCGACCAGCTCTTCCTGGACGGCCGGCCGTTCCGGTTCGCCGGGACGAACAACTACTACCTGGAGTACAAGTCCCGGGCGATGGTCGACGACGTGTTCGCCGACGCCAAGGCGGCCCGGTTCACCGTGCTGCGGCACTGGGGCTTCCTCGACATCGGCACGCCGGGCGGCACCGACTCGGTCGCCGGCCCCTCCGACGGGGTCTGGTTCCAGTACTGGGACGGGGAGAAGCCGGCCTACAACGACGGCCCGGACGGCCTCCAGCGCTTGGACTACGTGCTGTACGCGGCCCGACGGGCCGGCATCCGGGTGGTCGTCCCGCTGGTCAACAACTGGCGCGACTTCGGCGGCATGGACCAGTACGTCCGCTGGCGCGGCGGCGAGCACCACGACGACTTCTACACCGACCCGGTGATCCGGGGCTGGTACCGCGACTGGGTGTCGCACGTGCTCAACCGGGTCAACCCGCTGACCGGGCTGGCGTACAAGGACGACCCGACGGTGCTGGCGTGGGAGTTGGCGAACGAGCCGCGCTGCAAGGGCTCCGGCGTCTACCCGCCCTCGCCCGACTGCACCACGGACACGATCACCGGCTGGGCCGACGAGATGAGCCGGCACGTCAAGTCGATCGACCGGCGGCACCTGCTCGGCGTCGGTGACGAGGGCTTCTTCTGCGACGACCGGGCCGCGCAGGACTGGACGGTCAACTGCGGCGAGGGTGTCGACGCGGTGGCGCTGGCGAAGCTGCCGGCGGTGGACCTGATGGGCTACCACCTCTACCCGGACCACTGGGAGAAGGACGCCGACTGGGGGGTCGCCTGGATCGAGCGGCACAACCGGGAGGCCGAGCGGATCGGCAAGCCGGCGGTGCTCGGCGAGTTCGGTTGGGCCGACCGGGCCACCCGCAACCCGGTCTACCAGCGGTGGACCGACGCGGTGATCCGCGGCGGCGGGGCCGGCTTCCTCTACTGGATCCTCTCCGGTGTCCAGGACGACGGCAGCCTCTACCCGGACTACGACGGCTACACCGTCTACTGCCCGAGCCCGGTCTGCACCACGCTGACCAACGCCGGCGACCGGATCCGGCGCGGCTGGCGGCCCCGACCGCCGGTCGCCGACCACGACGCCGTGACCGTCCAGGCCGGCACGCCGGTCACCCTGACCCCGGCGGGCAACGACATCGCGTACGTGGGGAAGGTGCGGCCGTCCAGCGTCGACCTCGACCCGTCGGCGTACGGCCAGCAGCGCTCGGCCTCCGTCACCGGTGGCTCGTTCGCCCTCACCGCGTCGGGTGAGGTGACCTTCACGCCGGCCGAGGGCTTCCAGGGCAAGGCGGTCGGCCACTACACGATCCGTGATCTCGCCGGTCGGGTGTCGAACGTCGCCGATCTGACGGTCACCGTCAAGCCGGCGCCGGGTGATCCGATCCGGCTCGCCTCCTGGGAGACCGGGGTGGAGGGCTGGGCGCCCGGAAACTGGCAGGCCGACGCGGGCACGGTGGCGCAGACCGCCGAGTTCGCCACGGACGGCAGCCACGGCCTGCGGGTCACCGCCACCGGCGGGGGCTGGTTCGGGGTCACCCTGCCCGCCCCGGTCGACCTGTCGGCCAAGGGCTCGCTCCGCTACGACCTGCGGACGTCCGCCTCGGCGGGCACCTCGTCCGCGATCGCCCTGCAGACCGGCGCCGGGTACGCCTGGTGCCAGTCGACCTTCGGCTGGGTGCCGGAGGGGACCACCACCACCACCGTCGAGGTGGACCTGCTCGACCAGATGTCCTGCGACGCGGCGGCGCTGGCCGACGTACGCGGGGTGTTGATCTGGGTCAGCCCCGGCACGCACGACCTGGACAACCTGCGCGCCGAGTGAGCGCGTGCCGGGCCGGCCGGTGGGTGGTCCCCACCGGCCGGCCCGGCGTCGTGGGGTGGGGATCCATCCGTGCGATCAGGTCCGTAGCGTGCGTGCCGGCCCTCTACAGGCCGGAGCCGCGTCCGCACCCCACGGCCGGACGCTTCTCGAATTGAAGAATTGTGCAAGTGCTAAAGTCGTCATGGTGCGGCGCCGGCCGCGCGGTGAGGGAGGCGACGGGCGTGTCGGTGCCGCTGTACCAGGCGAAGGCGGAGCTGTTCCGCACCCTCGGGCACCCGGTGCGGATCCGGGTCCTCGAACTGCTCCAGGACGGCCCGAAGCCCGTCCGCGACCTGCTCGCCGCGATCGACGTCGAGGCGTCCAACCTCTCCCAGCAACTCGCCGTGCTGCGCCGCGCCGGCATGGTCACCACCTGGCGCGACGGCCCGCTCGTCATGTACGCCCTCAGCACCCCCGACGTGGCCGACCTGCTGGCCGCCGGCCGGCGCATCCTCGGCGCGGTCCTCACCGACCGGGACGGCCTCCTCGACGAACTACGCGCCTCCGGCGGCGACCGGTGAGCGCAGCGGCCGACCTCGTCCGCGACCGCGTCCTCGGCCTGCTCCCCGGCCGCGCCGACTGGGCGGCGGTACGCCGCTCACCGCGCCGGGACCTGCTCGCCGGTCTGACCGTGGCGGTGGTGGCGCTGCCGCTGGCCCTGGCCTTCGGCGTCACCTCCGGCCTCGGCGCGCAGGCCGGCCTGGTCACCGCCGTCGTCGCCGGCGCCGTGGCCGCGATCTTCGGCGGCTCCAACCTCCAGGTGTCCGGCCCCACCGGGGCGATGACCGTCGTGCTGGTGCCGGTGGTGCAGCAGTTCGGCCCGACCGGGGTGCTGATGGTCGGCGCGCTGGCCGGGCTGATCCTCGTCGCCCTGGCGCTCGCCCGCCTCGGCCGGTACGTCCGCTACCTGCCCACCCCGGTGATCGAGGGCTTCACCGCCGGTATCGCCGTGGTCATCGCCCTGCAACAGGTGCCCGCCGCGCTCGGCGTCACCGACGCCCACGGCGAGCGGGTCTGGGCGGTGGCGGCCGACGCCGTCGCCCGCTTCGTCGTACACCCCCGGCCGGCCGCCGTCGCGGTGGCCCTCGGCGTCGCGGCGCTGATGCTGCTCGGCGCCCGCTGGCGGCCCGGCCTGCCGTTCTCTCTGCTCGGGGTCGCCGCCGCGACGATCCTCGCGGAGACCGTCCCGGTCGACCTGGTCCGCATCGGCACGCTGCCGCAGGGTCTGCCCGCGCCGTCGCTCGGCTTCCTCGACCCCGGCGCTCTCGGCGTGCTGCTGCCCTCCGCGCTCGCGGTGGCCGCCCTCGCCGCCCTGGAGAGCCTGCTGTCGGCCACCGTCGCGGACGCCATGACGGTCGGCGAGCGACACGACCCCGACCGGGAACTCTTCGGTCAGGGCCTGGCCAACCTCGCGTCCCCGGTCTTCGGCGGCATCCCGGCCACCGCGGCCATCGCCCGCACCGCCGTCAACGTCCGCGCCGGGGCGTCGTCGAAGCTCGCCGCCCTCACCCACGCGGTCGCCCTGGCCGGGATCGTGCTCGCCGCCGCGCCGCTGGTCGGCCGGATCCCGCTCGCCGCCCTGGCCGGCGTGCTGCTCGCCACCTGCGTCCGGATGGTCGAGGCCGGCTCGCTCTGGGCGCTGGCTCGGGCCACCCGGGGCGACGCGCTGGTGCTGGTGCTCACCTTCGCCGTCACCGTCATCTGGGACCTGGTCACCGCCGTCGCGGTCGGCGTCGGCGTGGCCGTCGTCGTCGCGCTGCGCGCCGTGGCCCGCAGCGCCAAACTGGAACAGGTCCCCCTCGACCAGGGCGAACACAGCGCCGAGGAGCACGCGCTGCTCGCCGAGCACATCGTCGCCTACCGGCTCGACGGGCCGCTCTTCTTCGCCGCCGCCCACACCTTCCTGCTGGAACTCTCCGAGGTCGCCGACGTGCGGGTGGTGATCCTGCGGATGTCCCGGGTCACCACCGTCGACGCCACCGGCGCGCACGTCCTCGGCGACGCGATCCGGCGGCTGCAGGGGCGCGGGATCACCGTGCTGCTCTCCGGCATCACCCCGGGGCACGACCAGGTGCTCACCACCCTCGGGGTGGCCGAGGAGCTACGCCGTGACGGGTTGGTCTTCCCGGACACCCCGTCGGCCATCCGGCACGCCCGCACCCTGGCCCTCACGGCACACTGATCCACCCTCGGCCGAAGCGGGTTATCAATCCTGCCCGGAGGACCCCTCCCGAGGGGCGACTCGTGAATATCGGGGAACGCGCCCGCCGTGCCACCATGCCCGTGGCATCGAGGCAGTCACCACATCGGGTAGGCAAATCATGAGCGACAGCGAGGACCGCGAGCCGGGGACGATTGCCGAGCTGACCGAACGGCTCCGGCGATTCGCCGAGGAGCGGGAGTGGCAGCAGTTCCACACGCCGAAGAACCTGGCGATGGCGCTGGCCGGCGAAGTCGGTGAGCTGCTGGCGGAGCTGCAGTGGCTGACGCCGGAGGAGTCGAGCCGGTTGATGGCCGACCCTGAGCTGGGCGGACGGGTACGGGCCGAGGTCGGAGACGTGATGATCTACCTGACCCGGTTGGCGGACGTACTCGGGATCGACCTGGTCCGGGCGGCTGACGACAAGCTGGTGGAGGTGGCTCGCCGGTACCCGGTGGAGCGGGTGCGGGGGTGGGCCGCCAAGGCCGAAGGGTCGTAGCCGTGGATTGATCTTCTGGATAGGGTTTCCGTACCAGCGGTCCGACGGGCTTCCGGAGCATGGACACGCCCCCATCCGCGCGACACTTCGTGCTGTCCGGAGGCGCTTCCATGTCGGCGTACCGCTCGTCCGCTGCTGGCCTGTTGCGACTGGCCTCCGACGGCACCCTTGCCGACGTGCTCGCCGAGCGAGCCCGGTTCGGCGGCCACGGGGTGGCTCCTGCCGAGAAACGGGCCTGGGCGCGCAGCCTACCCGTACTGGCGCAGGACCTCGTCGACGCCGGCCTCGACGAGGTGGAAGTGCTGGTCGAGTACCAGCTCCCGCTGACCAGCCGTCGTGTCGACGCGGTGCTGGCGGGCACCGATCCACGTACCGGGGACGACACGTACCTCGTGGTCGAACTGAAGCAGTGGTCCTACGCGACAGCCTACGAGGACTCCGACACCCTGGTGGCCGTCGAGCACGTTCGCGGACCACGGCTGCACCCGGGCATCCAGGTCGCCGACTACTGCCGCTACCTCAGTGACTTCCTGGGTGTCCTCGGCCGGGAACAGAAGCAGTTGGGCGGGGCGGCCTACCTGCACAACGCGGTGGACCGGGACGTCGTCGACCTGTTCGAACGGCCGGTCACCGAGCAGAGCCGGATCTTCACCAGGCAGCGCCGGGGGCAGTGGCTCGACCACCTGCGTCGCCGATTCGCTCCCGCTTCGGGGGCGGACGCCGCTGACCGGTTCCTGACCAGCACCGTGCGTCCGAGCCGTCATCTGCTGGCGTACGCGGCCGCCGAGCTGAAGGAACGTTCGCACTTCACCCTGCTGGACGAGCAGCACGTGGCGTACGAGTTGGTCATGCACGCGGTCGAGCGGGCCCGGACGGCGAACCACAAGCGGGCCGTGGTGGTGGCGGGCGGTCCGGGCAGCGGCAAGAGCGTCATCGCCCTCTCGGTCCTCGGTGAACTCGCCCGGCAGAACCGGTCAGTGCTGCACGCCACCGGCTCCCGATCGTTCACCCAGACCCTGCGCCGCTACGCCGGTCGCGGCTCGACCCGCCTGCAGAGCCTCTTCAAGTACTTCAACAGCTTCATGGACGCCGGAGTCAACGACATCGAGGTGCTGATCTGCGACGAGGCGCACCGGGTGCGCGAGACCTCGGTGAACCGCTACACCCCCAAGGCCCGGCGCGACGTCGCGCGGCCGCAGCTCGAAGAACTCGTCTCCGTCGCCCGGGTGCCGGTCTTCCTCCTCGATGAGCATCAGGTGGTCAAGCCCGGTGAACTGGGCAATGTCGAGGTCATCTCGGCCTTCGCGGAGAAGCTCGGACTGGAGGTCGATGTCGTCTCGCTGCACGACCAGTTCCGCTGCGGCGGCAGTGAGGCGTACGAACAGTGGGTGCGGGACCTCCTCGGCCTCGACGGCGGTGAGCCGACCGTCTGGACGGGAGACGGTCGTTTCGACGTGCATGTGGTGGACTCGCCCGAGGCGTTGGAGTCGTACCTGGCCGAGCGGCAGGCAGTCAGCGGCACCGCGCGGATGTCGGCCGGCTACTGCTGGCCGTGGAGCGACCCGAGGCCGGACGGCACCCTCGTGCCGGACGTGACGATCGGTGACTGGGCCAGGCCGTGGAACGTCAAGAGCGAGCGGAGCGTCGGTGACGCCCCGGGCAGCGCGTTCTGGGCCACCGACCCGAACGGTTTCGGCCAGGTCGGCTGCGTCTACACGGCCCAGGGCTTCGAGTACGACTGGTCCGGGGTGGTCATCGGCCCGGACCTGGTCGCCCGGGACGGACGACTGTTCACCCGTCGTGCAGAGTCGAAGGACCCGGCATTCCGCAGCCGCAAGTCGGTCAGCGACGAGGAGGCCGACCGGCTCATCCGCAACACCTACAAAGTGCTGCTGACGCGTGGGATGCGAGGCACGGTGGTGTACGCGACGGACCCGGAGACCCGCGAGTACCTGCGCTCCCTGGTACGGGTGGAGCAGGCGCCGGAGGTCCGGTTCGAGGGTGAGACCGGGTAGCGGCAGCCGGAGAGTGTCGATACAGTGACCGTCGGTTCAGCGGATCGACGGGCTTCCTCCAGGGAAAGGCCCCCACCGCGCGAGATTCTCGTGCCCGGGGGCTCATCAGTTGCTCGCTCTGCAGACCACCGCGAAGCAGATCCTCGAATGGGCCGGCGCGCGGGAGTTGGAGGAGCGGGTCGCCGCGCACCTGAATTCCGCGGGATTCCAGGTGACCGACAGCGAGCGGTCGTCGTGGCGGCACAGCCTTCCCGCATTGGCCGAGCAACTCGTCGCAGTGGGCCTCGGTGACCTCGACGCGCTTGTGGAGTGCCAACTTCCCCGCAGCAGCAGACGGATCGATGTGATCCTCGCGGGTGCGGAACCTCTGTCCAGACGCCCGGCGTACCTCGTCGTCGAACTCAAGCAGTGGAGCGGAGCGACCCTCTACGACGAGGTCGAGAAGCTGGTCCGGGTCCCGGGCCTGGCCGATCCTCAGCTGCATCCCGCGTTGCAGGTCGAGTCCTACTGCTTCTACCTGGCGGACTTTCTGCCGGTGCTGTGGGAGTCACCCGACTCGGTGCACGGCCTCGCGTTCCTTCACAACGCGGACCATCGCCGAATCCCGGAGTTGCCCCGCACCGGGGATGCCGACACCGACCGACGGCGGATGGTTTGCACACGGGACCGCGTCGTACAGTTCCGCAGCTACCTGACCGAGCGGTTCGGGCCATGGCGGGACGAGGCGGTGGCGCGGCGACTGTTGGATGCGTCCGTTCGCCCGAGCCGGCAGCTCCTGGCCCTGACGGCCGAGGAGGTGGGGAGCCGCGACCATCTCGTTCTGCTCGACGAGCAGCGCGCCGCGTACGAGCTGGTCATGCGTGGTGTGCGCTGGGCCGATCGGGGTCGACGGAAGCGAGTTGTGCTGGTCTCCGGTGGCCCGGGAAGCGGCAAGAGTGCCATCGCGCTCACCCTGTTGGCGGACCTGGCGCGCGAGGACCGCGCGGTGGCGCACGCGACCGGATCCAAGGCGTTCAAGAAGACGGTGCAGCGTTACGCCCGGAGCAGTCCTCGTGACCCGCGCCAGCGGACCGCCCCCATGTTCAACTACTTCCTGGACTTCATGGACTCGCCGGAGAACAGTCTCGACGTGCTGATCTGCGACGAGGCGCACCGGATCCGCAACCGGTCGACACGTGGGCGGGGCGCCGACCAGATCGTCGGGAGGGTGCCCCAGGTCAGGGAGCTCATCGAGGTGGCCAAAGTGCCCGTCTTCCTGCTCGACGACGACCAGGTCGTGCGACCGAACGAGGTCGGCAGCGTCACGATGATCCGTGAGGCGGCGGAGGACCTCGCCTTCGACGTCGACTTCGTCCACCTCGGGGCGCAGTTCCGCTGTGGCGGCAGCCCTCGGTACGAGCGCTGGGTGCGGGGTCTGCTGGGGCTGACCGGCTCCGGCTGGAGGCCCTACCGCTGGCCAGGCGACGACGGCTTCCGGGTGGCGCTGGCCGAGTCTCCGCAGCAGATGGAGACCTTGTTGCGCGGGGCCCAGGAAAGGGGCGGCTCGGCCCGCATCTCCGCCGGCTTCTGCTGGCCCTGGTCCGAAAAGTCGAACGGTCGCCAACTCGTGCCGGACGTGAAGATCGGGTCGTGGACCCGGCCGTGGAACGCTGCAGGTGACCATCCGCCGCCGGGTGTGCCGTCCAGTTCCTACTGGGCCACCGACCCGCGAGGCTTCGACCAAATCGGATGCATCTACACCGCCCAGGGTTTCGAGTACGACTACTCCGGGGTCCTCCTCGGCGAGGATCTGGTGGTCAGGAAAGGGAAGCTCGTCTGTCAGCCCGACAAGTCCCGGGACAGCGCCATCGTCGACCGGAACGGACGACCTCGCGCCGGAAACACGGACCGGCTCATCCGCAACGCCTACAAGGTCCTCCTCACTCGAGGCATGCGCGGGACGATCATCTATTCGGTCGACCGCGAGACGCAGGAGTTCCTGACCCACCTGGTACCTCCTGCGCAGGTGCCCAGGACGCTCGTGGCTCTGGGCGTGCAGCGCGTCGTCGGGGAGGATCGAAACGTCGCCAGCGGTCGCGGTCAGCCGTCCGGGCAGGGTGTCTGGTCCGCGAGTTCCGCCGCGGGTCGGCCCTTGGGAGACCACTGAGGACAGTTGTCAGATTCCCGACTCTGCGCGCATCTGCCGGCCGGTACCGTCCACGGGACCCAAACACAGCTGAATACGTGGGGAGTGACCGTCATGACTGCGCGGGGGCGCACGGTGCGGCATGCGTGAGGACTCGCCGCGCTGGGAGCAGATCAATCCGAGTGCGTACCAGCACGAGCAGGACGGCCTGCGGGAACTGGCCTCGTACCTGCCGGATGCCGAGCCGTACCACGTCTGGGCGAACGTGGAGTTCGTCGGCACGGACGGCTCGATCAACGAGGTCGACGCCCTGGTGCTCACCCGCAGCGGTCTCTACGTGCTGGAACTCAAGCACTGGCAGGGCCGGGTGTCGGGAGACGGCCAGCAGTGGCGCCGGCACAAGCCCAACGGCCGAACGCAGGTGATCGACAGCCCGCTGATCCTGGCGAACCGCAAGGCGAAGCGGCTGCGTAGCGTCATGCAGCAGTACGCCCCGCGCAACGCCAAGGTTCCTTACGTCCAGGCGGCGGTCTTCCTGCACGCCCGGAACTCGCGCTCGGAGCTGGACGAGATCGGCCGCCAGCACGTCTACGGCCTGGACGGCAACGCCTCGCGGCTGCCCAGCCTCAAGGAGTTGCTGCTCGCCCAGCCGGTCGACGCCCGACACCACGTCGACGCGGTACGCGGCCGGCAGATCGTCGAGCTGGTGCGGGGTGCGCGGATCCGCCCCTCGGTCGCCGACCGCCGGATCAACCAACTCGTGCTGCACCAGAGACCGTTCGCCGAGGGCATCGGCTGGCAGGACTTCCTCGCCGACCACACGGTCGGCACCGAGCTGTTACGCCGCGTCCGGTTCTACCTGACGAGCCGGGCCACCGAGGAGGACGTGCCGAAGATCAAGCTCGCCGCGGAGCGCGAGTTCCGGCTGTTACAGGGCATCCACCACCCGGGTATCGCCCGCGCCCTCGACCTGGTCGAGCACCCCTGGGGGCCGGCGGTCGTCTTCGACCACCGCCCCGAATGGGTACGCCTCGACCAGTGGCTGGCCGAGCGGGACGGCCGGCTACAACTGGCCCAGCGGCTCCAGCTCGTGCAGGATCTCGCCGAGATCGTCGACCACGCACACTCCCGGCGGCTGTCACACCGCTCGTTGAATCCCCGGGCCGTCTACGTCTGCGACCCGGACAGCTCCCGACCGACGCTCGTGGTGACCGACTGGCAGACCGGCGGTCGGCTGCCCGGGACCCGCCTCACGTCCCTGGGTTCCCCGACCGACCCGGCCAGCCTCGAGCTCTTCTTCGACGACTCGGTCCGCCGTTACCAGGCCCCGGAGGCGGCGACCCTGGAGGAGCTGCCGGGGCACCAACTCGACATCTTCTCCCTCGGCGCACTGGCGTACCGGATCTTCGCCGGGGCCGAGCCGGCGACGTCGGCCGAGGAACTGCTCGCGGCGGTCGCCGAGGGCGGGCTACACCTCGACGCTGTCGCCGACGGCATGCCCTACGCGCTGGTCTCGGCCGTCTACGACGCGACCCGGGGCGACCCGGCGCAGCGGATGAAGCGGGTGGGTGACTTCCTCACCTGGATCGACCTGGTATGGGAGGAACTGACCGCCCCGGAGCCTGAGCCGGTGGTGGACCCGCTGCAGGCCCACCGGGGCGACGTGCTCGACGGCGGTCTCACCGTGCTCGGCAACCTCGGCAGTGGCGCCACCGCGATCGCCCTCTCCGTCGCGCAGGAGACCCCGGAGGGCCGGCGTGAGCTGGTGCTCAAGGTGGCCCGGGACGAGCAGTACGCCGACCGGTTCGCCGCCGAGGCCCGTACCGTCGAAAAGCTGCGCGACTCGCGGGTCGCCGCCTTGGTGCAGGGCCCGATCACGGTCGGCAACCGCACCGCGCTGCTGCTGGAGAACGCCGGCGAGCGCACCCTCGCCGAGGACCTGCGCGGCGGTCGGCTGGCGTTGGACCTGTTGGAGCGCTACGGCCGGGACCTGCTGGAGATCGTCGCCTTCCTCGACGGGCAGGGGGTGTGGCACCGCGACATCAAGCCCGCCAACCTGGCGTCCCGGCCCCGGCCGAAGGACAAGCAGCCGCACCTGTGCATCTTCGACTTCTCCCTCGCAGCGGTGCCGGCCGACCAGCTCACCGCCGGCACCACCGCCTACCTCGACCCGTTCCTCGGGCCGCCGCGCCGGCTGCGCTTCGACGCCGCCGCCGAGCGGTTCGCCGCCGCCGTGACCCTGTACGAGATGGCCACCGGCACGCTGCCCCGCTGGGGGGACGGCGCGAACCCGGCGACCGTCCCCGACGAGGTGACTCTCGACCCGGCCGCCTTCGACCCGTCGGTCGCCGACCGCCTCGTCGCCTTCTTCGCCAAGGCGTTGGCCCGGGAGCCCGCCGACCGCTTCGACACCCTCGACGAGATGACCGACGCCTGGCGGGCGGTGTTCCGGGAGATCCCCGAACCGGCGGCGCCCACCGATGACACCGGCGCGGTCGCGCCGCTGACTCGGGCCTCGCTCCTGGAAGCCACCGAGCTGACCGCTCGGGCCCGCTCGGCGCTGGAACGGCTCGGCATCACCACGGTCGGCGAGCTGCTGGATGCCGAACCGTCCGCGCTGACCCGGGCCCGAGGCGTCCCCGACGCCACGCGCAAGGAGATCCTGGCCCGTACCAGGGAACTGCGCGACCGGCTCGACGCCGCCGCCGAGCCGTCGTCCCCCGTGCGGCCGTACGCGCAGGGCGTGGAGGCCCTCAGTGCCACCCTGCCGGCCGAGGCCACCGACCGGGTGGCCTGGCATCGCACCGCCCTGCAGGTGCTGCTCGGGCAGACCGCCGACGACGAGGGCCGCTACCTGCGTTGGCCGTCCCAGTCGGACGTGGCCCGGGTGGTCGGCAAGCAGCAGCCGCAGATATCCACCCTGCTGAAGCGGATCGTCACCCGGGAATGGCAGCCCAACCCCGCCCTCAGCCTGGTTCGCGACGAGATCGTCGCCCTGCTCGACGGGCGGGGTGGGGTGGCCTCCAGTGAGGAGATCGCCGAGGCGTTGATCGCCGCCCGCGGCTCGTACACCGCTGAGCCGAAGCGCACCGCCCAGGCGATCGGTCTGGTCCGGGCAGCCGTGGAGACCGAGCTGGCCCGGGGCGGCGACGCCCGGCTGGCGATGCAGCGGCTGCGCGGCTGCGACACCGTGCTCGTCGGCCGGGAGCCGGACGACCCCGGCACCGAACGCACGGCGGACGACCTCCTCGGGTATGTCACCCGGCTCGGCCGCCGGGCCGCCGCCCTGGCCGGCGCGGACCCGCTGCCCACCCGGGCTCGGGCCGTGGAGGAACTGCGTGCGCTGGAGCCGCCGCCGGCGGGCATGCCGCCGTTGAGTGACGCCCGGCTGCTTCAGCTCGCCGCCGCCGGCAGCGGAGGGGAGGCCGCTGTCAACGCGCAGGGCCAGCTCTACCCTGCGGAGCAGATGTCCGCCGAGCGCGCGCTACGACTCGCCGCGGGCGCGCTGGTCGGCCAGCGGCTCGACCCGGAGACAATACGCGCCAGAGTGCGCGTCCGGTTCCCCCGCGCACAGGAGCTGCCACCCCGGCCGAAGCTGGACGCGTTGCTGCGCGAGATCCCCCTGGTGTGGGACTCGTTCAGCAGCCGGTACGTGCCGCCGGACCGCACCTCGTCGGTCACGGGCACCCGATCGTTGAGCACGGTCGGCCCGCTCCTGGAGTCGGACGCCGCCGTCCGGGCCGGCCGACGACTGCGCGACGTCGTGGACCGACGAGGCTTCCTGGTGCTGCTCGCCTCGGTCCGACGGCTGGGGAACGCCCGCCGCGCGTTGCTGGACCGGTTCGACCTCACCGAGGTGAACGTCACCGACATCATGTTGCAGCGGCTGCGCGCGCTCAGCTTCCCCTGGGAGGCGATCGTCGCCGCCGACACCGGCTCGCCGACCGACGCCGACTTCCGCTCCCTGATGGAGTTGTTCCAGTACGAGGTCATGCCGGAGGTCGAGCGAATGCTCGCCGAGACCGAGCGGCCGGTGCTGATCACCGAGGCCGCGCCGCTGGCCCGCTATCAGCAGCTCCGGCTGATCCAGGAACTGGCCGACCCGACCCGGACGCGCCCCGCCGCACGGCTACTGCTGGTGCCGGTCCGCCGCACCGAGCCGGTGCTGCTCGACGGCCAGCAGATCCCCCTCACGTCGCCGGCCAGCCAGTCGCTGTGGCTGCCCGAGGACCCCACCCCCGCCCCGGAGAGGAACGCGCCCCGATGATCCCCCTCAAGGCGCTCCAGGCCCAGGTCACCGCCCTCACCGACGACCTGCGCACGCAGGTCGCCCGGGACTCCGAGCTGGAGTCCTCGCTGCGCAAGGAGCACGCCCAGGCGACAGAGGCGAAGCGTACGGCGGGGACGTTCGAGACCTGGCTGGAGGACATCCTCGACCAGGCGGCGGTGGCCTGGGTGCTCGGTTGCGTCTTCGTACGCTTCTGCGAGGACAACGAGTTGGTCCAACCGCTCTGGATCGGCGGCCCGGAGCCGGCGGCGCCGGTCGAGCGGGCGGTGCAGGAGCGCCAGCAGTACCTGATCGACAACCCCCGGCACAACGACCGGGAGTGGCTGCGCGAGGCGTTCGGCTACCTGCGCACACTCAAGGCCACCGGGAAGATATTCGACGAGCACAACCCGGTGTGGCGGTTCGACATCTCCGGTGAGGCGGCCGAAAAGCTGTCGGAGTTCTTCCGCCGCGGACCGGGTCTGGTGTCGTTGCGGGTTGATGATCTCAACACCCGGCTCCTCGGCGACCTGTACCAGGACCTGTCGACGCATGCGAAGAAGACGTACGCGCTGTTGCAGACGCCGGACTTCGTGGAGGAGTTCATCCTCGACCGGACCTTCGAGCCGGCGGTGAAAGAGTTCGGCCTGCCGGAGACCTCGGTCATCGACCCGACGTGCGGGTCGGGGCACTTCCTGTTGGGTGCCTTCGACCGGCTGGTGAAGCTGTGGCGGAAGCGGGAACCGGCTTCGGACATCCGAGAGTTGGTCGAACGGGCGCTCGGGCAGGTAACCGGGGTGGACATCAATCCGTTCGCGGTGGCGATCGCGCGGTTCCGGCTGCTGGTCGCCGCGATGAAGGAATGTGGGCTGACGTCGCTGGAGCGTGCGCCGGCCTGGCCGGTTCGCGTGGCGACGGGCGACTCGCTGCTGCACTGGGGGCGGAAGTCGCGTCACCAGGGGGATCTGTTCGAGTACGGCAAGGGCGGGAGCGGCTTCGCGTACGTGACCGAGGACGCCGACGTGCTCGCCGACTACCTCGAAGAGGGGCAGTACACGGTGGTGGTGGGCAACCCGCCGTACATCACCGTCGCCGACTCGGCCCGCAACCAGCTATACCGCAGCATCTACCCCCATGTCTGCCACCGTCAGTACGCGCTGACAGTGCCGTTCGCCAAGCGCTTCTTCGATCTGGCGAAGCGTTCCGACGAGCACGGCGAGAGAGCGGGCCACGTCGGCCAGATTACCGGTAACGGCTTTATGAAACGCGAGTTTGGCAGGAAACTGATCGAGGATTACTTTTCCCATCAGGTCGAGTTGACAGAAGTGATCGATACCTCTGGTGCCTACATTCCCGGTCACGGGACACCGACCGTCATTTTGGTAGGGCGTGCGAATGGCCGGCGCCGGTGTCCGACCTTACGTACCGTCCTAGGTGTTCGAGGAGAGCCTTCGCAACCGGCAACTCCCTCAGACGGCCAGGTCTGGTCTGCGATAGTTGCACAGGTGGACATGCCTGGCTCCGAATCAGAATGGGTTACTGTTGGCGATACTCGCCGCGATCGGCTGGAAATCTACCCATGGAGCTTGTCAGGCGGAGGGGCGGGAGAACTCTACTCTGCGCTGAGTCTCGACCGGATCCATCTGGATGGTGAAATAGAGGTCATAGGCCGTACGACCCACACCGGATTGGACGAGGCGTTCTACCTCGGAGTCGCCGCTGCCAAGACACGCGGGTTGGCCGAGGCGACAGTGCCAGTGGTGCTCGGCGAAGACGTGCGCGATTTTGCACTGACAGCGCCAACGGTGACATTGTTTCCGTATGACGAATCAGGGTGCCCGCGAGATTTATTCGACGTTGAGGAAGCCTATTATTGGGTGACTCGCTCATGGCTGCGATCGAGGCTTGATTTCGGTCACTCTCCTGAAGAGCGCGGGCTTCGCTGGTACGACCACAGCATGTTTTTTCCCAAGCGATACCGAATTGGGTTCTCGCTCGCATTCGCCTTTGTGGCGACGCACAACCACTTCGTGTTGGATCGTGGTGGCAAGGTATTCAAGCAGTCTGCGCCCGTTATCAAGTTGCCGGAGGGGGCGACGGAGGACGATCATCTGCGGCTGCTCGGGGTGCTGAACAGTTCGACCGCCTGCTTCTGGCTCAAGCAGGTCAGTCACAACAAGGGCAGCACTGTTGATCAACGCGGAGCACGGCAGACCACGGTCGCGTGGGAGAACTTCTACGAGTTCACCGGTACAAAGCTTCAGGAGTTTCCGCTGCCCGAGGCGTACCCGTTGGAGCGGGCGCGGCTGCTCGATACGCTGGCGCAGCGGCTCGCCGGCCTGACCCCGGCGGCGGTCGCGGAGTCCGGCGTGCCGACCCGGGAACGGCTGCGGACGGCCCGCGCCGAGTACGACGCCACCCGGGCGCGGATGATCGCGGCGCAGGAGGAATTGGACTGGGAGGTCTACCGGCTCTACGGCCTCCGTGACGGCGACCTGACCTGCGCCGAACCGCCGGAACTGAAGCTCGGCGAGCGGGCGTTCGAGATTGTGCTGGCGCGAAAGATGGCGGCCGGCGAGGTGGAGACGCAGTGGTTCGCCCGGCATGGGTCGACGCCGATCACGGAGTTGCCGTCGCACTGGCCGGATGAGTACCGAGCGCTGGTGCAGCGGCGGATCGAGGTCATCGAGTCGGATCGCCACATCGCGTTGATCGAGCGGCCGGAGTGCAAGCGGCGCTGGGCCACCGATGGCTGGGACGCCATGCAGGCCAAGGCGCTGCGCGACTGGCTGCTCGACCGGCTGGAGGCTCCGGAGCTGTGGGGTGACCGGCCGACGCCGCAGTCGGTGGCGCAGCTCGCCGACAAGGTGCGCCACGACGACGACTTCCGGTCGGTGCTGGAGCTGTGGGCCGGCCGCGACGACTACGACCTGACGAAGACGCTCGCCAAGCTGGTCGCCGACGAGCATGTGCCCTACCTCCCTGCCTACCGCTACAAGCCGTCCGGGCTACGCAAGCGAGTGCAGTGGGAACGGACCTGGGCGCAGCAGCGGCTGGAGGACGCGGGTGAGGACGTGGACATCAAGGTCCCACCGAAGTACACCTCGGCCGACTTCGCCAAGCCGTCGTACTGGCGGGCCCGGGGCAAGCTCGACGTGCCGAAGGAGCGCTTCATCTCGTACCCGAGGGCGGGCCGGGACAACGACGGCACGGAGCTGCTCGGCTGGGCCGGGTGGGACCACCTCGCGCAGGCCCAGGCGCTGGCGACCGTCTACCTGGACCGGAAGCTGCAGGCGGCCTGGCCGGCGGACCGGCTGCTGCCACTGCTGGCCGGCATCGCTGAGCTGGAGCCCTGGTTGCACCAGTGGTACACCGACGAGCGACCGGGCTTCCCCGGTTCACCCGCGCAGTTCTTCACCGACCTCGTCGACGCCGAGCTGTCGCAGCTCGGCGCGGACCGTGCCGAGCTGACTGCTCTGCGAGGCGTGTCCGGAACGGTGGTGTCGGCATGAGGCTCCCCCACTCGGAGGGTGCAGGGACGACGCATGAGCCACTCGGCGGGCTGTACGACGGGTACGAGGGCTACCGCAGGACTGAGCCCGAGGAGTTGGACCAAGTGGTGCAGTCCGGCATCGTGGCCCTGGACACGAACGTACTGCTCGACCTCTACCGGTACGTGAAGCGCTCCCGGACAGAATCAATCGCCGCGCTCGAAGCGATCGCTCCTCGCCTCTTCCTGCCCGCCCAGGTGCAGAGAGAGTTCTGGCGAAACCGGGACGAGGTCATCCGGGAGATCGTCCGCAAGAATCCGCTCTCCGGTCTGAAGGACGCCAAGCGAAGCGCCCTGGCGGCTCTGTCCGACTGGGGCAGGAACACCATGCCCGGTGCCGACGTGGACGCCTTGAAGAAGGAGGTGGAGTCGACCTTCAATCAGGTGCTCGCGAAGATGCAGCCCAGCGGGCAGGGGCTGAACCTGCGCGCGGCGCTGAGCGACGTGAAGGCGGACCCGGTACTCGGGCAGCTGGAGGCGCTGTTCAGCGGGCGGGTCGGGCGTCCGTTCGACAACGATCGCTTGGTCGAATTGGTGGCCGAGGGACGTGCCCGGTTCGCCCGTCGCATCCCGCCCGGCTACATGGACGCCGAGAAGGCCGACCAGAGCGAGGAGGGAACCGGCGACTTCATCATCTGGGAGCAGTTGATCGTTCAAGCAAGAGACGTGGGGAAGGACATCGTCTTCGTCACCCGGGACTTCAAGGAGGACTGGTGGCGCCTCGACGCGGTCAACAGCCCGATCGGGCCCCGCGTCGAGTTGATCAATGAGATGTGGGACCGGGCCGGGGTCCGGTTCCTGCTCGCAGCCCCCGAAGACCTGTGGGGCGTCGTGTCCGAGAAGTTCCACGACGTCGGGATGAGCCAGAGCACCGTCGACAACGCCGAGCAGTTGAGCGAGGACGCCGACGCGGACGCCCCGGTGCCCTGGACATCAGGCATGTGGGAGGCGCTCGTGGCCCGGCTCGAAGAGTCCGGCTATCCGATCCGGGTCGCCGTCCTTCGCGAGGCCGCTCGGGACCCGAACGGCTTCATCCCGCGGCAACGGGTCTACGAGATCGGCGAGTACGACAGTGGGCGTCTCCTGGTCGGATTCACCCGGCCCATCGCCGGAGCCACGCGGGATCTCATCGCGTCGGGCGACCTGCCTGCCGGCTTGGAACCCGCGCTGCGTGCCCACTACCTCAAGCCCGGCAAGGCCGAAGGCTTCGTCGTTCCTCGTTCCGTCATCGCCGCCCAGGCGAACGAGATTCTCTGACCAGGAGTGGATCACATGGTCAGCGCCATCGGCGCACCGCAACTGGTCCTGCAGTCGCGCGGCGGCCGCAACATCCGGGGCCCGCAGAACTACGCCCACTCCGTTGAGCGGGGAATCCGGCTCAGGGACATCGGGGCGGAGCTTGGGTCCGACCTGGCGGCCCTCACCGCGCTCTACCCCAACGGCGTCGCCCGCTTCTGGGGGTCGACACCGACGAATCAGGTGAACAACTACAAGGCACGAGCACTGCGTGACCGGCGGGTCGGTGATGACGTGCTCTTCTACGCCGACACGGCGTTCTACGCACGGGCCCGGATCCTGCACCTGCTGCGCAACCCGGCCGCGGCGAAGCGGATCTGGGGGACCGACGACGACGGGCGAACCTGGGAACACATGATGGCGCTCGGCGACGTCGAGCACCTCGAGCGGCCCGTCCCCGCCGCGCCGATCCTGCATCGGCTCGGGCTGAGCCTCCCGCTGCGGAGCCTCACCCTGGTCGGCGCCGCCGAGTACGCCATGATCACGCCGCTGCTGGCCGACGAGGGGATCACGCCCCGCACGCCCGTCACCAGCGCTCCTCGCAAGATGACCCGCAAGCGGCTGTTCAAGGCACTGGAGCGACTGGCCGACGCCTGTCGTGGGCACGGCGAGGATCCGGCCGCCCGGCGCCTGCCGGTGACCGCGCTCTGGCACATCGGGCGGATTGCCGACAGTGTGGAAGAGCAGGACGTCAGGCCCGCCCTTGAGCCGATCCTCGAGCGGTACGGTGCGACAGGCGGGAGCCGACCAGGAGTTGCGGAGCGCTCCTGGGAGCTGCGGGACAGCGGGCTGTGGGAGATCGAAGCCGATCCTTCCGCCTTCCACGCGGGACGTGGGTCCATCGCCCCTGCCGCGGATGAACATGTCTCCTCGGCCGGTTTCACCTCGGCGGTGACGGCGCTGCTCGGTGATCCGGAGACTCGGGGCCGCGCGGTGGCCGTGCTGTCGACTGCGCTGTCGGCCGACATCGATCGGGCGGCGTTCCTCGCGGAGGTGGGTCTCGCCGGCTACGACTCGGCGTCAGGGGTGCTGGATGCCGAGGACTTCGCCGGACTGGCGGCGGGTGATCAGGGGCCGGCAAGGCGAAAGACGGTGAGCATCGAGCGCATCATCCGCAGTTCGGCTGTCGCCCAGGAGGTCAAGCGACTCCATGGGCACCGGTGCCAGGTCTGCGGGACCCGGCTGGCGACCAGGTCCGGTTTCTACAGCGAGGCCGCCCACATCAAAGGGCTGGGCAGACCTCACGAGGGCCTGGACCGGATTGACAACGTCCTCTGCCTCTGCCCGAACCACCACGTCCAGTTCGACGCCTTCGCCATCTTCATCGACAGTAACCTCGTCGTACGGTGGGCCGCAGATGGCGAGAAGATTGGCAAGCTGCGGCTGCACGCGAAGCATCCGATCGGACCGGAGAATCTTCGACACCATCGACGGTTCTGCGGCAGGGCGGCCTAGCGCTCAGCGAAGCGCGGCGATGATCTGCCCGACGGAGGTGGACGGATTGCCCTCGGGGGGGCGGGTCGAGCCGATCCGCCCGCCGGCAGGCGTCCTCGATCCGGTCGCGGAAGTTGTCGAAGTCGAGCGCGGTCTTGTCCCAGGCGGGGTCGTGCTCCCGCAGCAGGTCTCGTGCCCTCTTGGCGTTCTCCACGAACCTGGTGCAGTTGTCGTAGTGGAGCAGTAGCCACACCTCGAAGCAGGGATTGGACCAGGCCAGCTTCACATCGGCGGCGACGGCTTCGCGGGTCGCCGGCTCGGTGGCGAAGTCATCGACGTCGCAGACGGCCCACGCCTCGTCGAAGTCGTCGCGCTGCCGGCGTCGCGCGGCACCTCGTACCACGTTGACCGGCGAGCCGCGTTCCGCTACGACGACGACCCGGCAGCGCACCCACGCCTCCTGCTTGAGCCCGTTGAAGTAGGCCCGTTCCGTGGATTCGCCGTTGGTGGCGATCAGAACGGTTGTCCGCTGTTCCCGGTTCGACGGGCGCCGTCGGAGATCGGTCTCGCGGCCACGGCCGGCACGTACCGGACCGGACGCTCTCCGGTCACTCTGCCGCGGCGTCATCCGAACCTCCACGGGTGGCAAGGGCCTGCTCGAACAGGTGGGTGGACAGGTCGGGAACGGCACCGTAGTTGCCGTTCAAATAACGGCGCTGACGGTTCTCGCCCTCCTTGCGAGGCTTGAAGTCGGTCAACGGATACAGCGAGGAAGCACCCTCGTCGTCCTTCTCCACGAACCAGATTTCGTCGCGGCGCAGGATCTCCTCCGCGTCGAGGGTGCCGAGCAGCGCGGCGTCGTGGCTGGTGAAGATGAGCTGACTGCCTAGCGGGTTGGCCTTCTGGCTACGGAACAGGCTGATCAGCTTCGCGGTCAGGATCGGATGCAGGCTGGCGTCGATCTCGTCGATCAGCATCGTGGCTCCGGTCCCGAGCACATCGGCAGCGTGCAGACCGAGGGTGAGGAGCTGGCGGGTACCGGTCGACTGGTCATGAAGGTCGAGCAATGCTGGGCCGTGGGGGCCTTGGTGGGCGAATTGGATCCGGCGCGGTGGTATCGCTGCGGACATGGCTGCTCTTACCCGACCGCGCATACCTCGAGTTGGTCCCTGGCGCCAGGAAACGTCGTCGTTGCTCCGATCGGGGCGGAGCACGACGCCGACGATGCCCACGTCGGCAGCCTGCAACAGGTCGACCACGAGATGACGTACCTGCTCGGCATCCGCCCTGCCGCCGTCGAGCAGGACGGACAGTCCGGAGGCCGCGTCGGCTCGGGGGCTGGCCAGGTAGAACCATCGGTAGGTGTCGTGCAGCGGCTGCGGATTCGTCGGATCCGGTTCCGGGCGGCTGTGCCCGAAGCGAGCGACCGTACTGAGGAACAGGGCGGTCGGCGCGGTGATCCCGGCGATCTGCCCCAGGTCACCGCGGCGACCGGACTCCTCGCCCCAGGCGAATTCGTCCCCGTCGCGTTCGAAGACGCGCCGCCTGCGTCCCAGCGGATAGTGGTAGAGCCACTCCTCCAGCACCCGCTCGTCGTCGATGGTGAAGCCGTAGGTGTGCCGTATCCCGCCGAGTTGAAGATCGACGACGTAGCGCGACGGCTGCGCGCCACCGTCGGGATCCAGCCGGAACGGCTCCCGGGACAGCCCCTCACCGGGCTCGACCGCCCGGTCCGACCCCACGACCATCTCCCGCATGAACGCCAGCGCGCCCAGGCAGTTGGACTTGCCCGAGGCGTTGGCCCCGAACACGCCGACGACCTGGACCGACTGCGGGGCCGATTCGGTCGGCTCGACGCCATCGCCGTAGACGGGCATGAGGTTGAGCTGTTGCTCGTCACGGAACGAGCGATGGTTGGCGAAGCGGAAACTCAGCAGCATCAGCCGTCTGCCCCTCGGTGATGAGCGGTTACGAGCGCATCTCTGCGAGTAAACCACGAGGAAGCGGCGCAAAGCCCGCTGGAAGCAGGCAGCGTCCCCGGCGGGTTCGTCGAGGCCGCGCGTCGATGGTGGCGTACGTCTGTCAAAAACCCGACTCCTTCCTGTATCGGCGGATTGTCCGTCGTCCCGTCGTCCTGAGCCCGATCGCTGAGCTGGGTGTTCTCGGACGAACGGCCGAAGTGTCCGCCATCGGGTCCACTGTGGTCCCGTCAACCGGACCGCATAAACGCCATCCGGTGCGGTACCCGAGCATTCAGGTCGATGGGTAGCGTGTCGGGCACCCTGGGGAGGCTGGAGGACCACCTGTGACGCTGCTGCGCGACCTGATCAAGATCCCGATGTCGGTCGGTGAAGGTGACTTCGTGGTGAAGGCGGCCGAGGGTGCCGACCTGCACCGGTACGTCGTCACCGACCAGCTTCGGGAGAACTTCGCCGGCGCGCTGCAGCGGATCGGCCACGCCGTCACCACCGGCCGATCCCAGGCGATGTTCCTGCACGGGTCGTTCGGTTCCGGCAAGTCGCACTTCATGGCTGTGCTGCGGGAGATCCTGGCACACAACCCCGATGCCCGAAAGATTCGCGGGCTGGAGGGTCCCGTGGTCTCCGCCGACTCCTGGCTGCCCGGGCGGAACTTCCTCACCCTGACCCTGCACATGCTCGACGCGCGCTCGGTGGAGCAGGCAATCCTGGAGGGATACCTGCGGCAGGTCACCGCCGCCCACCCGGACGCGCCGGTCCCCGCCGTACACCGGTCGGACGCGCTGCTGAAGGACGCGGCCGGCCTGCGTCAGGCGATGGGTGACGAGGCGTTCTTCGCGGCGCTGCGCGGCGGTGCCGCAAGCCCCGGTGCGGGCGGCGGCGGTCTGGCCGCGCTGCGGGCCCGCGCTGAGGGCTGGACCCCGCAGCGGTACGCCGACGCGGCCTCGCAGCCACCCGGCACCAAGGACCGCGACGCGCTGGTCAGCGCGCTCACCGAGACCTTCTTCAGCGGCGCGGTGCTCAGCGCCGAGTACCTGGACCTCGACACCGGCCTCGCCGTCATCACCCGGCACGCGAAGTCCCTCGGGTACGACGCGATCGTGCTCTTCCTCGACGAGTTGATCCTCTGGCTCTCCGGCCGGATCGCCGACTACACCTTCGTCAACACCGAGGGTGCCAAGCTCAACAAGCTGGTCGAGTCCGCCGACGCGGCCCGGCCGCTGCCGCTGGTCTCCTTCGTCGCCCGTCAGCGAAACCTGGAGGAGTTCCTCGGCCCGCAGGTCGGCGGCACCGAGCGGGAGGCACTGGCGCACGTGATGCGCAGCGTTCAGGGCCGGTTCGGCGAGATCGTCCTTGCTGACACGAACCTGCCCGAGATCACCGAGAAGCGGCTGCTCAAGCCGAACGACGACGCGGCGCGGTCGGTCATCGACAACGCGTTCGCGGCCGTGCGGCACAACCGCGAGGTGTGGGACATCCTGCTGCTCGGCGCGCAGTACGGCGATGCCGGTATCGGCTCCGACGCCACCGCCTTCCGGCAGCTCTACCCCTTCTCACCCGCCCTCGTGGCCACTCTGGTCGCGTTGTCGCAGGCGCTGCAACGCGAGCGGACCGCTCTGAAGGTGATGACCGAGCTGCTGGTCGAGCGGCGGGACTCCCTGCGGGTCAACGACCTGATCGGAGTGGCGGCGCTCTTCGACCCACTGGTGCTGCACGGCGAGCTGCCCGACCGCCCGAAGCTGCGTCAGCAGTTCGACGCCGCCCGCACCCTCTACCTGCGCAAGCTGCGCCCGATCCTGCTCTCCCTCAACGGTGTCGACGAGGAGAAGGCACCCTCGCACACCCAGTTCCAGCTCGACGACAAACTGGTCAAGACCATCCTGCTCAGCGCCCTGGTGCCCGAGGTGCCGGCCCTGCACAACCTCACCGCCGCCAAGCTGCACGCGCTCAACTTCGGCTCGATCGCCTCGCCGATCCCCGGTTACGAGAACACGATGGTGCTCAACCGGCTCCGCAAGATCGAGCAGGACGCCGGTGAGCTGCACCTCACCGACGACCACGACCCGGTGGTGACGCTCAAGCTGCACACCGTCGACTTCGACAAGCTGCTCGACCTGGTGCCGCACAACGAGACCTCCGCCGGGGTGCGGCAGCAACTGCTCCGCGAGCTGATCAGCGCCGAGATGGGCCTCGCCGGCAGCGAGGGCAGCCACGGCGAGCTGCAGCAGCCGCGCGACTGGCGGGGCCGGCGGCACGTCGTCCAGGTGAAGTTCGGAAATGTCCGCGACCCTGACTCCATGCCGGTCGCTGCGCTGCTGGCTCCCGGCGAGTCGTGGCGGATCGTCATCGACTACCCGTTCGACCCGCAGGACTACCCGCGCAGCGCCGATCGGGCCCGCATCGAGGAGTTGCCTCGAGGCTCCAACACGGTGTTCTGGCTGCCGCTCTACCTGACCGACGACATGATGGGTCGGGTCGCCCAGCTCGCGAAGATCAACTACCTACTCGGTGCCGGCGGCGCGGGGGAGCGGCTCAACACCCTCGCCGCCGACTGGCCGAAGGCCGACCGGCAGCAGGGCCGGGTCTACCTGCTGCAGCGGCAGACGCAGCTCCGCGACGGCCTGATCACCGCGCTCAAGCAGGCGTACGGGGCGGCCAACCCGCAGCCCTCCGACGTGCACGACGACACCGTCGGGGTGCTGCACACCCTGGCCGAAGGGCTGCGCATCGGGGATCCCCGGGGCGGGACGCTGACCGACGCCTTCCGGAACCTCACCGCCGAACTGCTGGAGTGGTCGTACCCGGGCACACCGGCCCTGCCCGTCGACGAGAAGCCGCTCGCCCGTGGCGACCTGGCCAAGGTCTTCGACTATGCCAAGCTGGCCGCCGCCGATCCCACCCACGGTGTCTCCGTCGCCCCCGCCGACCAGAAGATCCTCCGCCGGATCTGCAACCCCCTGCAGCTCGGCGAACTGGTCGACCACCGGTACGTGCTCACCATGAGCACCTGCTTCTGGAGTCGTCACCTGCTGCAGGAGGCGGCGAAGGAGGACTACCGCGACCACTTTCCGGTGCACAAGCTGCGGGCATGGCTGGACGTGCCGAAGCGGCGCGGATTCGACCGCGACCTGCAGAACCTGATCATCGCCGTCTTCGCGTTCGAGCAGCAGCTGAGCTGGTACGACAACGGCGGGAAAGTCAACGTTGCTGCGGTCATCGGCGTGGAGGACCGGTTCGAACTGCGGCACCCGCCGATGCCGTCGGAGGAGACGTGGAAGGCGGCCGTACAGTTCGGGCAGCCGTTCTTCGGCGTGGTGCTGCCCCAGTTCCGCAATCCTGCCAACCTCGGCACCATGGCGGCGGAGATGCGTCGTGTCGCCATGACGTACGCCGGATCTGCCCGCGATCTCGTCTCCAAGCTGCAGGAGCATGCCAAGCCGCTCGGACTGGACGTGGCGTCGGAGACGGGCCGACTCGCCACCGCACGGCGGGTCGCGGAGCTGCTCACGCAGGTGGGCCACGAGCGTGACGACGTCGTGCTCGTCGGCCTGGTGGCGGGCGGACAGAGGTACCTCGAAGGACTGGACGGCCAGGCTGCCAGCGGAGTGTTCAAGCAGGCCCAGAAGCTCAACGCGGGGCTGACCACCACGCAGTGGCCACTGATCAGCGCCATCGAGGCACGGGTCGACTCCGACAGCAGAGCCCGGGCCATCGTCGACCAGCTCCGTGCCGCCGCCCAGGACGAGCACCACGGTTCCGACCTGGTGAGGGCGCTGCAGGAGGCGGTCGGGGCTGCCGCCGCCCTGCTGGCCGAGAGCAAGCCGGTGGCACCGCCGGACCCGAAGCCACCGGTCATCACCCCACCCGTCGGCCCGGGGCCGCAGGTCGTCGTCCCGAGGCCGCGCGACCCCAGCGACCCGGTCCTTGCCCTGCCACCTGCCGCCCACCACGCGGTGGTGCAGGACGAGGAGGCACTGGACCGGCTCGTCTCCGAGCTGCGGTCCGAGGTGGCTGTCGGCCGGCGGCTCAGCGTCACGTGGCAGGTCGACGAGTCGGAGCGGCGATCGTGAGCACCACCCGTGCCGCCGTCCGCCCGGCGGCCGTCCGCCGCAAGGTCGAGTCGTGGCTCGCTGAGCGGGACGGCGCCCACGCCATCGTGTTGCACGCCCGCCCCGAGTGGGGGGACGAGCCGGTTCTCACCGTCGGGGACGTTCCGGTGCGGGTCGTGCCCTGCCCGACACCCATCGCGGCACGGGCCGCGCTGGCCGACCGGGCCGCACCGGAGAAGCTCGTTCTGCTGACCGACCTCACCGACATGGAGCTGGGGGACGGCCTGCTGGCTCACGTCAGCATGCAGAAGGGCCGCAGTGTCGACCCGTGGGACCTGGTCACCCAGGTTTTCGGCGGCCAGGTACGGCTCGACTCGACGCTGGTCCGCATCGGTCGTTGGGTCGCGGACGCCCTCACCGACCTCGCTCCGGCCGAGGGCTGGGCGCCACCCGCCGGTCTCATCCTCACCCGGGACCACGCGCTGCGGCACCTCGCCGGAGCGGTGCTCGGCCTCGACCCCGACGAGCTGGACGGCGCCGGGCTGCTGCAGTGGAGCACCGACGCCCCCACCCAGCTGCGCTTCGGTGACCTGCCCGCCGACTGGGCCGATGGGATCTCCGTGTTCCTCGCGGAAGTGGCCGGCCCGGTCGCCGTGCCGGTGCTGGCCGCTGTACGCGCGGGCCACGGGGTCGACGCCATTCCGCTCGGCCTGCTCGCAGGGGTGCTCTGGCCGCGCCACGTGGAGCAGACGGTCGACGTGGAACTCGTGGTCGCCCGGACCCGGCTCGAGCCGCGCTTCGGTGGCACCCGCCTGACCGAAGCGCAGGCGACCGCCTTCGGAGAAGCCGCGGAGGCGTGGATCTACCGGGCCCTCGACGGCGACGGCCCCGTACGCCACGACGCGCACCGGATGCTGCGCCGGGCGGAGGAGATCGCGTCCGAGGTCGACGTGGCCAACCGGCTCGCCGCCTCGGCTCTGCTGCCCACCGGTTTCGCGCAGCGGATGCGGGCGTTCGGAGCCGCGGTGCAGCTCGCCGTCCCTGTCACGGGAACCGCTGCTCCGACGGCTGAGCTGATCGAGCGGGCGCAGGACCAGCTCGCCGCAGTCGAGGCCCACCGGTCGGCCGACCGAACCCGGGTGGAGACCGCACGAATGGCCGTCCGGCTGCTGCGCTGGCTCGCCGAGCCCGAGGGACCCGCCCCCGCCACGATGCTCGACGCGGTGCACCGTCAGATCCGCGATGACGGATGGGTCGACCGTGCCCGACTGGACGTCTTCGCCGGCGACGTCGACCAGCAGGTCGCCCAGGCGTACCGGCTACTGCACGCGGCAGTCGACACCCGCCGTGTCCGGCACGACCAGGAGTTCGCCGAGCTGTTGCAGGACATGACCGCCGCCGACCGGGAACCCGGAACACTCCTGCGGGTGGAGGACGTCCTGGACCGGGTGATCCGTCCCGTGCTGGACAACGGGCGTCGGGTGCTCATGCTCGTCCTTGATGGCATGGGCGCCGCAGCAGGGATCGAGATCGCCGACTCCCTTGCCCGCAGCGGCGCCTGGACGGAACTGACACCGGCCGGCGGCCCACGGACGGGCGTCCTTGCCGCGCTGCCGACGGTCACCCAGGTCAACCGGTGCAGCCTGCTCAGCGGGCGGCTGGCTGTTGGTGACCGCGGTGCCGAGCTGCGAGCGTTCTCCGCGCACTTTCCCGGCAGCGTCCTCCTGCACAAGTCCAATCTACGGACCCCGGCCGGGCTGGCGGTCGACCCCGAGGTCGCCGCTGCGATCGCTGATCCCGCCGTTCCGCTCGTCGCCGCCGTCATTAACACCATCGATGACGCCCTTGATCGCAGTGAGCCCGGCACCACCGAGTGGAGCACGGCCACCGTCAACGGGCTACGTCACCTGCTCGCCGTCGCCCAGGACCGGGTCGTGGTGCTGGTGTCGGACCACGGCCACGTCGTCGATCGCGGTTCCGAGGCTGTCCACCGCGCGTCCGAGTCGAGCGAGAACAGGTGGCGTCCGGCGACCGGTGTACCAGGCGACGGCGAGTTACTCTTCCGGGGCAGCAGGGTGGCTCTCGCGGGCGGGCAGGCGATCCTGCCCTGGCGGGAGGAGCTACGGTACGGCCCACGTAAAGCGGGGTACCACGGCGGCGCTGCCCCCGCCGAGGCTGCCATCCCGCTGCTGCTCTTCGCCGCGCACGACGAGGGCGCCGTCCCCGGCTGGGCGGGAGCGCCGGTGTCCAGCCCGGAGTGGTGGCGGGAGCCGCTGCGGCCGGCGGCTGCGGGGACAATCTCCCGCGAGGCCGCTCCGCCGGGGAACAAGCGCTCCGCCCGCCGCTTCACCCGCCCACCCGTCCAGGACGAGGGCCTGTTCGACCTGCCGGCTCCGGTCACGGCCGCTCCGCCGCCGCCGATGGCTCTGCCCTCTCCGGCCGATCCCGCAACGGCTCTCGTCGACGCTCTGCTGGCCAGTCCCGTGTACGTCGACCGTCGTGACACGCGGGCACCCCTGGCCGACGAGCGGGTGGCCGCCATGGTCGCCACCCTGATCGCGGGCAACGGGCGGGCGACCCTGGAGACGCTGGCCACCCGGGCCGGTGTCCCTGTGCACCGGGTCTCCGGCACGTTCACCGCCCTGCGCCGCCTGCTGCAGGTCGAGGGATACCCCGTGCTCAGCCTGGACCCGGACGGGCAGACCGCCAAGCTGGACATCGCCCTCATGATTGAGCAGTTCGGGCTGGCGCCGTCGTGACGCTCGAGGTGAGCGCCCGGCGGCGCAGGGACATCGTGGACGCCCTCCGCCGGGGTGCCGTGCCCGCCAACGGGTTGGACGCGCTGGCCGTCGGACTCGACCGCTTCACCGTAGCCCTCGACGAGGACCTCGACCGGGTGGCTGGTGGTGGCAGCGTGTTCAAGGCAGTACGTGGCGAGTACGGCGCGGGCAAGACGTTCTTCACCCGCTGGCTGGGGGAGCGGGCCAAGCGGCGGGGATTCGCGGTGGCCGAGGTGCAGGTCTCCGAGTTGGAGACACCTCTGCACCGGATGGAGACCGTCTACCGCCGGCTGGTTGAGCAGTTGACCACCGAGCAGTTCGCCCCGAGCGCACTGAGACCGGTGCTCGATGGCTGGATCTTCGCCCTTGAGGAGGACGTGCTGGCCGCCGGCACGGCCGTCGAGGCGGACGCGGACGGGCTCGACCGGGCCGTCGGCGAACTGCTCGAACGCCGACTGGCCGACATCTCCCGGAGCACACCGGGCTTCGCCGCCGCGCTTCGGGGCTACCGAACCGCCAACGCCGGCGGTGACCAGGTGACTGCGGGCGGCCTCGCCGCCTGGCTGGGCGGACAGCCGCACGTCGCGGCCACCGCGCGACGGACGGCGGGTGTCAAGGGCGACCTCGACCACTTCGGGGCGCTCAGCTTTCTGCAGGGTCTGTTGACGGTACTGCGGGACAGTGGCCACTCCGGCCTACTCCTGGTGCTCGACGAGGTCGAAACGTTGCAGCGGGTACGGTCGGACGCCCGGGACAAGGCCCTCAATGCGCTCCGGCAGTTGGTCGATGACATTTACTCCGGGCGCTTCCCCGGCCTGTTCCTCCTGATCACCGGCACCCCGGCGTTCTTCGACGGCCAGCAGGGCGTGCAGCGGCTCGCCCCACTGGCCCAGCGCCTCGCCACCGACTTCGGACCGGAACCGCGCTGGGACAACCCTCGCGCCACTCAGATTCGCCTGCCTGGCTTCACGGGGGCCGCCTTGGTCCAACTGGGTACGCGGGTACGCGAGATCTACGGCAGCAGCAGGGTGACCGATCGAGTCGATGACGACTACCTCGGCGAACTCGCGCGTGCCGTCGCCGGAAGGCTGGGTGGCCAGGTCGGGGTCGCCCCGCGGGTCTACCTGAAGAAACTCGTCGCCGACGTCTTCGATCGGGTGGACCAGTTCGCCGACTGGAACCCCCGGGACCACTACGAGCTGACGCTGCGCTCCGACGAACTGACCGAGGTCGAGCGGAATGCCGCGTCTGCCGACGACGTCGACCTGACACTATGAACGACGAGCCACAGCGCGACCCGTGGTGCTTCACCACGTGGTCAACAGTCTCGGCTGGCCGGAACTTCGTCCGCCGCAGCAGGCCGCGGTCGCACCGCTGCTCCGGGGGACGACGTGCTGCTGCTCGTGCCCACCGCCGGCGATAAGACCGAGGCGGCCGTGTTTCCCTGCTGTCGCGGATGGCACGCGCGGGTTGCACCGCCACCCTGACTGCGACCCTGGGCGAAGTCGTCGATCCAGCTCAGCGATCCGACGACTACACCGTCCGGCTCCGCTCGGATCTGAAACCGGCGGAGTGGCGGCCGCTGGTCGCCGACGCGGCACAGCGGATCTGCCTGCCCGAGGTCAGCTCCCGAGCACTGGCCGGGCTCAAGTGCAGCGCCGCGCTGCCGCGGCGGCTGGCTTGCGCAACTCTCGCGGCCCGTCTCACGGACGTGCCGGGAGCGCTGGCTGTGCTCGAGGAACCAGTCCGGTTCGTCGTCCTCACCCGGTGATCAAAGGCCTGCGGCTGACGGCTCTCGCGAACAGATCTTGGCAGGAAACGGCTCCTCCAGGGGCAATCTCGCATCAGGATCTGCGGGTGAGGATGCGACTACGAGAGGCCGTGCGGAACCTACTCCGGCACCCGGCGGTACGCGCCGTCGCTGGCCGAGGTCGCCATCGAGGCGTACGCGCGCAGCGCCGCCGACACCGGCCGCTGCCGGTCCACCGGCGTGTACGGGCGGTCCCGCTTCTCCTCGGCGACCCGCCGCGCCTGCAGCACGTCGTCCGCCACGTTCAGCTCGATCGACCGGCCCGGGATGTCGATGACGATCTCGTCGCCGTCGCGCACCAGCGCGATCAGCCCACCGGAGGCCGCCTCGGGGGAGACGTGCCCGATGGAGAGCCCGGAGGTGCCGCCGGAGAACCGGCCGTCGGTGAGCAGCGCGCAGGCCCGGCCCAGCCCCCGGCCCTTGAGGAACGAGGTGGGGTAGAGCATCTCCTGCATGCCAGGGCCGCCCTTCGGGCCCTCGTACCGGATCACCACGACGTCGCCGGCGACGACCTCCTTGGCGAGGATGGCGGTGACGGCGTCGTCCTGCGACTCGTAGACCTTGGCCGGGCCGCGGAAGGTCAGGCACTCCTCCGGCACCCCGGCGGTCTTGACGACGCAGCCGTCGGGCGCGAGGTTGCCGTGCAGGATGGCCAGCCCGCCGTCGGCGCTGTACGCGTGCTCACGGTCGCGGATGCAGCCGCCGGCGGCGTCGGTGTCCAGCGACGACCAGCGGTTGGTGGTGGAGAACGGCTCGGTGGTGCGCACCCCGCCCGGGGCGGCGTGGAACAGCTCGACGGCCTCCGGCCTCGGTGACCCGCCGCGCACGTCCCAGTCGGCGAGCCACTGCGACAGGCCGGGGGAGTGCACCGCGCGCACGTCCCGGTGGAGCAGCCCGGCCCGGTCCAGCTCGCCGAGGATGGCGGGGATGCCGCCGGCCCGGTGCACGTCCTCCATGTGGTACTGCGGCGAGTTCGGCGCGACCTTGGCCAGGCAGGGCACCCGGCGGGAGATCGCGTCGATGTCGGCCACGTCGAAGTCCAGCTCGGCCTCGCGGGCGGCGGCGAGCAGGTGCAGGATCGTGTTGGTCGACCCGCCCATCGCCACGTCGAGGGCGACCGCGTTCTCGAACGCGGCCCGGTCGGCGATCGCGCGCGGCAGCACCGAGGCGTCGTCGCCGTCGTACCACCGCTTGGCGATCTCCACGGCGGTGCGGCCGGCCTCGACGAAGAGCGACCGGCGCGCGGCGTGGGTGGCCAGCGTCGACCCGTTGCCCGGCAGGGCGAGGCCGATCGCCTCGGTCAGGCAGTTCATCGAGTTGGCGGTGAACATGCCGGAGCAGGAGCCGCAGGTCGGGCAGGCGGAGCGCTCGATCTCGCCGAGCTGGTCGTCGGTGACCGCCTCGTTCGAGGAGGCGATCATCGCGTCGATCAGGTCGATCTTGGAGTGCACGACGCCCTCGATCGCCACCGTCTTGCCGGCCTCCATCGGGCCGCCGGAGACGAAGACGGTCGGGATGTTCAGCCGCAGCGCGGCCAGCAGCATGCCCGGGGTGATCTTGTCGCAGTTGGAGATGCAGACCAGGGCGTCCGCGCAGTGCGCGTTGACCATGTACTCCACCGCGTCGGCGATCAGCTCCCGGCTGGGCAGCGAGTAGAGCATGCCGCCGTGGCCCATCGCGATGCCGTCGTCGACCGCGATGGTGTTGAACTCCCGGCCCACCCCGCCGGCCTCGGCCACCGCGTCGGCGACCAGGCCGCCCATGTCCTTGAGGTGTACGTGACCGGGGACGAACTGGGTGAAGCTGTTGGCGATGGCGACGATCGGCTTGCCGAAGTCGTCGTCGGTCATCCCGGTGGCCCGCCACAGGGCCCGGGCGCCGGCCATCGTCCGACCGTGGGTGGAGGTCCTCGACCGCAGCTCAGGCATGGATACCAGTGTGGCACCGTCGGCGCGGCGGCCCCGGCGGGTCCGGACGTGTCCCAACAGATGCACACCCGGTGCCCCATCGGTCACGCTCATCCGGCACAGTTGAGGACGTGCGTTTCACCCCGGGCATGGTCGCGGTCGCGATCCTGAGCGCCCTGGTGGCCGCGGCGGCCACCGCGCTGCTCGCCGGGTCGGCCCGGCGCCGCACCGGTCCGCACCGCCGGGCGTACGTCCTGCTGGCCGTCGCCGGGGCGGCCGCCCTGGTCGGTCTGCTGGTCGGGGTGATCGTGGAACTCGGCCACCCGCACCGGTCACCGCACCCGGCCCGGCTCACCGGCTGGCCGCTGGTGGTCTCCGTTGCCGCCACCCTGAGCGGCCTGGCCGCCGCCACCGGGCTGCTGCGCCTGCCCGGTGTGGTGGTCAACCGCGCCGCCACCGCCCGGCTGCTGCTCGACGGGCTGATCATGGCGACCGCGCTCTGGTTCGTCGGCTGGGTGGTCTTCTCCGAGCCGACCCGCCTGCTCGGCGCGGCGACCCCGGTGGCCTGCCCGGCGATCATGCTGGCCTCGGTCAACGCCGCGGTGACCGCCGGGCTGACGTTGATCGTGGTGCTCCGCGCCGCCCCACCCCGATCGCGGTTCGCGCTGCTCGGCTCGGGCATCACCGCCAGCGCCTTCGGCGGGCTCGGCGTCGCCGCGGGGGTGTGCCAGGGCGGCGTGGGGATGACCCTGTCCGCCGCCGTGCTGGTCGCCCTGGGCCTGCTCGCCGTCGCGTTCGCGATGTACCGGGGCGACCCGCCGGGGCAGGTCGACGTCGACCTGATCCGGCGCGACGGCGCGTACGCCTTCGTCCCGATGTTCGCGATGGCCGGCTCGGCGATGTACCACCTCGTGCAGGGCGGTCGCTTCGACGCGCTCGGCATCGTGGCCGGCAGCGTCGAGGGTTTCGCCCTGGTGGCCCGGCAGTACCTCACCCTCAACGACATGCGCGGGTACGCCGGGCGGCTGGCCGAGCGCGAGGCGCACTTCCGTGAGCTCGCCCACACCGACGCGCTGACCGGGCTGGCGAACCGCCGGGGCCTGCTGCGCGAGTTGCAGCGCTGCGCCGAGGAGGGGGTCGACTGCGTGCTGCTCGGCCTCGACCTGGACGGCTTCAAGAACGTCAACGACATGCGCGGGCACGACGTGGGCGACATGGTGCTGGTCGAGGTGGGGCGGCGGCTGCGCGGCAACCTGCGCCCCGGCGACCTGGCCGCCCGGCTCGGCGGCGACGAGTTCGCGGTGCTCATGCGCGGCCGGCCGGCCGACGCCGACGTGGTCGCCCAGCGGCTGCTCGGGGTGCTCGGGCGGGCGTACGAGCAGTCGGAGGGGCCGGTCTTCCTCTCGGTCAGCATCGGGGTGGCCGGGCAGTGCGGCGAGCCCGACCAGGCGGCCCTGCTGCGCCACGCCGACCTCGCGCTGCGCTACGCCAAGCAGCGGGGCAAGAACCGGATCGAGCGCTACGACGGCACCCACGACCAGGCGCTGCTGCGGCGTACCCGGGTGGAGCACGAGCTGCGCGGGGCGATCGAGCGCAACGAGCTGCGGCTGGTGTTCCAGCCGGTCGCCTCGCTGCCCTCGGTGCGCCCGGTCGGCGCCGAGGCGCTGCTGCGCTGGCACCACCCGGAGCTGGGCAACGTCCGCCCGGACGAGTTCATCCCGCTCGCCGAGGAGTGCGGGATGATCGCCAGGTTGGGCGCCTGGGTGCTGCACCAGGCCTGCTGGCAGCTCTCCCGCTGGCTGGCCGACGGGCACGACGTCTGGGTGTCGGTCAACGTCTCCCCGCGCGAGCTGCACGCCCCGGAGTACGTGGTGCAGGTGGCCGAGGCGCTGCGCGCGCACCACGTGCCGCCGCAGCGGCTGGTGCTGGAGGTCACCGAGCACGCGGTCGCCACCGACCTGGACGAGCTGATCCGCCGGTTGACCGCGCTGCGGCACACCGGCGTCCGGATCGCCCTGGACGACTTCGGCGCCGGCTACTCCTCGCTGGGCCAGCTGCGCCGGCTGCCGATCGACATCCTCAAGATCGACCACAGTCTGGTCGCCGAGCACGAGCCGGTACGCCCGGTGGGCCGGGACGGGCCGGCCTTCGCCCCGATGGTCGACATCGTCATGCGGCTGGGGCACCAGCTCGGCATGGAGGTCATCGCCGAGGGGGTGACCTCCCCCACGGAGCTGGCCGCGGTGGTCGCCGCCGGCTGCCGCTTCGGCCAGGGCGCGCTCTTCGGCTGGGGGGTGCCCGCCGAGCACCTTGAGGCGATGCTGGAGGCCGCCACCTCGCCGGGGGCGCGGCCCTCCTCGGTGCCGCCGCCCGGGCCTCGTCGGGCCGTCCCGTCGCCGTTGCTGCCCCGGTTGCGGTCCGGCCCGCCCGCGTCGCCGCCGGTGCCCGCGCCCCGCGTCTCACCGGAGGGATCTGCGCAGGCCGGGCCGGTTGTCGGGCCTTCGCCGGGGGACGGTGTCCCCCGTTCGTGAACCAACATGTGGGATCAGTTGACTCAGCGCTTGAGATGCGTCAGGCTGGTCCACATGTCGTCGATCCGGTCGCTGCGAGTACTTACCTGAGCGCACTCTCCTCCTCGAGAGTGCGCTGGCCCCGTGCATCTGCACGAGGGCCGTTTTTATTGCCGTCGGACCCTGTCGGGGCGGGCACCCGCCCCCGTAGCACGTGTCGTTGAGCTCCACCCACTCCAGCCGAAGGCCTGAACCGCCATGACGAGACCCACGCCAGAGACACTCGCCCACTCCGCCCGCCGGGCGCGCACGGTCGCCGAGCCGACCGGTGACGCCGAGCACGCCCCCGCGCCGCGCCCCGGCACCGCCCCGGCCGCCGCCGGCCGGGCCGTCGCCGCCGGGGCCACCGGGGCCGCCGCCCGGCAGCCGGTGCCGGCCCAGGTCTCCGGCGCCGGTTCGCTCGTGCGGTCCCTCGAGGCCCTCGGCGTCGACGTGGTCTTCGGCATTCCCGGCGGGGCGATCCTGCCGGCCTACGACCCGCTGTACGACTCCACCGTCCGGCACATCCTGGTCCGCCACGAGCAGGGCGCCGGTCACGCCGCCACCGGGTACGCGCAGGCGACCGGCCGGGTCGGCGTCTGCATCGCCACCTCCGGCCCGGGTGCGACCAACCTGGTCACCCCGATCGCCGACGCGTACATGGACTCCGTCCCGATCGTCGCGATCACCGGCCAGGTGGCCCGCCCGTCGATCGGCACGGACGCCTTCCAGGAGGCGGACATCCAGGGCATCACCCTGCCGATCACCAAGCACAACTTCCTGGTCCAGAGCGCCGAGGAGATCCCGCAGGTGCTGGCCGAGGCGTTCCACCTGGCCTCGACCGGGCGGCCCGGGCCGGTGCTGGTCGACATCCCCAAGGACGTCCTCCAGGCGCCGACCACCTTCGCCTGGCCGCCCACCCTGGACCTGCCCGGGTACCGGCCGACGCTGCACCCGCACGGCAAGCAGATCCGCGAGGCGGCCCGGCTGATGGCCGCAGCCCGCCGTCCGGTGCTCTACGTCGGCGGCGGCGTGCTCAAGGCCGGCGCCACCGAGGGGCTGCGCAAGCTCGCCGAGCTGACCGGCATCCCGGTGGTGACCACGCTGATGGCGCTGGGGGCGTTCCCCGACTCGCACCGCCAGCACCTGGGCATGCCCGGCATGCACGGCACCGTCGCGGCGGTCTACGGCCTGCAGAAGTCCGACCTGATCGTGGCGCTCGGCGCCCGCTTCGACGACCGGGTGACCGGCCAGCTGGACTCGTTCGCCCCGGACGCCACGGTGGTGCACGCCGACATCGACCCGGCGGAGATCGGCAAGAACCGCCACGCGGACGTGCCGATCGTCGGTGACGCCCGGCACGTCATCGACGAGCTGATCACCGCGGTCACCAGCGAGCAGAAGGCCGGTCACCGCACCGACCTCGCCGACTGGTGGACGCAACTGGACGACCTGCGCGAGCGTTACCCGCTGGGCTACGAGGAACCGTCCGACGGCACCCTCTCCCCGCAGTACGTGATCAAGCGGCTGGGCGAGATCGCCGGCCCGGACGCGATCTACGTGGCGGGCGTCGGCCAGCACCAGATGTGGGCCAGCCAGTTCATCTCGTACGAGAAGCCGGGCACCTGGCTCAACTCCGGCGGCCTCGGCACCATGGGGTACGCCGTCCCGGCGGCGATGGGCGCGAAGGTCGGCCGGCCCGACGCGGTGGTCTGGGCGGTGGACGGCGACGGCTGCTTCCAGATGACCAACCAGGAGCTGGCGACCTGCGCCCTGGAGGGCATCCCGGTCAAGATCGCCGTGATCAACAACGGCAACCTCGGGATGGTCCGGCAGTGGCAGACCCTCTTCTACGGCGAGCGCTACTCCAACACCGAGCTGGGCACCCACAAGCACCGCATCCCGGACTTCGTGAAGCTGGCCGAGGCGCTCGGCTGTGTCGGCCTGCGCTGTGAGACCGCCGAGGACGTGGACAGGACCATCGAGGCCGCGATGGCGATCAACGACGCGCCGGTCGTCATCGACTTCACGGTCGGCAAGGACGCGATGGTCTGGCCGATGGTGGCCGCCGGCACCAGCAACGACGAGATCATGTTCGCCCGTGGCGTCCGCCCGGCATTCGACGAGGACGAGATCTGATGACCATGCACACTCTTTCGGTCCTGGTGGAGAACAAGCCGGGTGTCCTGGCCCGGGTCTCCGGCCTGTTCTCCCGACGCGGGTTCAACATCGACAGCCTCGCCGTGGGCGAGACCGAGAACCCGGACGTCTCCCGGATCACCATCGTGGTCAACGCCGAGTCGTCCCCGCTGGAGCAGGTGACCAAGCAGCTCAACAAGCTGGTCAACGTGCTCAAGATCGTGGAGCTGGACCCGCAGGTCTCGGTGGCCCGCGAGCTGCTGCTGGTCAAGGTCCGCGCGGACCGCAACGCCCGGGCGCAGGTGCTGGAGACGGTCAACCTGTTCCGCGCCCGGGTGGTCGACGTCGCCCCGGACACGCTGACCATCGAGGCCACCGGCACCCCCGACAAGCTGGACGCGCTGCTGCGCGACCTGGAGCCGTTCGGCATCAAGGAGATGGTCCAGTCCGGCACGGTGGCGATCGGGCGCGGCTCGCGCTCCATCACCGCCGGTCCCGCGCTGCGCGCCGCCTGACCCCCGGCGCTGCGCGCCGCCCAACCGCCACCGCACAAGTCCACGACGGCCGTTCGGACCGCCGTACGAAAGGGAAGTCAATGAGCGTTGAGGTGTACTACGACGACGACGCCGACCTGGGTCTGATCCAGGGCCGCAAGGTCGCGGTGATCGGGTACGGCAGCCAGGGCCACGCCCACGCGCTGTCGCTGCGCGACTCCGGCGTCGACGTGGTGATCGGCCTGCCGGCCGGCTCCAAGAGCCGCCCGAAGGCCGAGGAGCAGGGCCTGCGCGTGCTCACGCCGGCCGAGGCGGCGGCCGAGGCCGACGTCATCATGATCCTGGCGCCGGACACCGCCCAGCGGGCGCTCTACGCCGACTCGATCGCGCCGAACCTGGCCCCCGGCAAGGCGCTCTTCTTCGGCCACGGCTTCAACATCCGGTACGGCCTGATCACCCCGCCGGCCGACGTGGACGTCGCGATGGTCGCCCCGAAGGGCCCCGGTCACCTGGTCCGCCGCCAGTACGTCGACGGCAAGGGCGTGCCCTGCCTGGTCGCCGTCGAGCAGGACGCCAGCGGGAACGCCTTCGCGCTCGCCCTGTCGTACGCCAAGGGCATCGGCGGCACCCGGGCCGGCGCGATCAGGACCACCTTCACCGAGGAGACCGAGACCGACCTCTTCGGTGAGCAGGCGGTGCTCTGCGGTGGCGCGGCGGCGCTGGTGCAGACCGGTTTCGAGGTGCTCACCGAGGCCGGCTACGCGCCCGAGGTGGCCTACTTCGAGTGCCTGCACGAGCTGAAGCTGATCGTCGACCTCATGTACGAGGGCGGCATCGCCCGGATGCGCTACAGCGTCTCCGACACCGCCGAGTACGGCGACCTGTCCCGTGGCCCGCGCGTCGTCGACGCCCGGGTCAAGGAGGAGATGCGCAAGATCCTCGGCGAGATCCAGTCCGGCGAGTTCGCCCGCGAGTGGGTGGCCGAGGACGAGGCCGGTCGGCCGAACTTCGCCAAGTGGCGGGCCGAGGGCGCGGCGCACCCGATCGAGGAGACCGGCCAGAAGCTGCGTTCGATGATGAGCTGGGTCGACCGGCCCATCACCGAGACCGCCTGACGTTCCCCGTACGCGGTGACGCGTCCGACGCTCTCCCCGGCGTCGGACGCGTCACCGTCGCCGTCCGTCAACACCCCGGACATGTCTGGTTTGTGAGGGCACTCACCCCGCCGACCGGGACCTGCCGGCCGGGGCGCCACCTACGATCCTTGAGTAGGTGCGTAGCCGGCACCTGACGGCCATGGCACGGATCAGCGCAGGGGCGCAGCGCGGCGTCCCGACGCCCCAGGCCGACCGCATACGACGTCTACGAGGACCGATGAATCCTGTCGTACTGATCGCCGAAGAACTCGCTCCCGCCGCCATCGAGGTGCTCGCGCACGACTTCGACGTACGCCACGTCGACGGCACCGACCGCCCGGCCCTGCTCTCCGCGCTCTCCGAGGCCGATGCGGTGATCGTGCGCAGCGCCACCCAGATCGACGCCGAGGCGATCGCCGCCGCGCCGCGCCTGAAGGTGGTCGCCCGGGCCGGTGTCGGTCTGGACAACGTCGAGGTGCCGGCCGCCACCGCGCGGGGCGTCATGGTCGTCAACGCCCCCACCTCCAACATCGTCTCCGCCGCCGAGCAGGCCGTCGCGCTGCTGCTCGCCGTCGCCCGAAACACCGCCGCCGCCAGCGCGGCGCTCAAGGCGGGGGAGTGGAAGCGGTCCAAGTACACCGGCGTGGAGCTGCAGGGCAAGACCGTCGGCGTGGTGGGCCTGGGCCGCATCGGCGTGCTCTTCGCGCAGCGTATCGCCGCCTTCGGCACCCGGCTGATCGCGTACGACCCCTACATCCAGCCGGCCCGTGCCGCCCAGCTCGGCGTCCGCCTGGTGGGCCTGGAGGAGCTGCTGCGCGAGGCCGACTTCATCTCCATCCACCTGCCGAAGACCCCGGAGACCGTGGGCCTGATCGGGGAGAAGGAGCTGGCGATCGTCAAGCCGGGCGTGCGCATCGTCAACGCCGCCCGTGGTGGCCTGGTCGACGAGCAGGCCCTCGCGGACGCGATCGCCGAGGGTCGGGTCGCCGGCGCGGGCGTCGACGTGTACGCCAAGGAGCCCTGCACCTCCTCGCCGCTGTTCGCCTTCGACAACGTGGTGGCCACCCCGCACCTGGGCGCCTCCACCCACGAGGCACAGGACAAGGCGGGCCTGGCCGTGGCCAAGAGCGTCAAGCTGGCGTTGCAGGGCGAGTTCGTCCCGGACGCGGTGAACGTGCAGGCCGGCGGCGTGGTCGCCGAGGACGTCCGCCCGCTGCTGCCGCTGGCCGAGAAGCTGGGCCGGGCGTTCACCGCGGTGGCCGGCGGGGTCGCCGCCAGCGTCACCGTCGAGGTGCGTGGCGAGATCGTCGACCACGACGTCTCGGTGCTCAAGCTCGCCGCCACCAAGGGGTTGTTCAGCTCGGTGGTGGAGGAGCAGGTCACCTACGTCAACGCCCCGCACCTGGCCGCCGAGCGTGGCGTCGAGGTCACCCTCACCACCCAGGCCGAGACCATCGACCACCCGAACCTGGTCACCGTCCGTGGCGCGCTGCCCGACGGTCGGACGGTCAGCGTCTCCGGCACGGTCACCCAGGCCGGCCCGCGCGAGGTCATCAAGCTGACCGAGGTGGACGGCTTCGACGTGGAGATCGGCGCGGAGGGCATCCTGCTCTTCCTGCGCTACGTCGACCGTCCGGGTGTGGTCGGCACGGTCGGCACCCTGCTCGGCGAGGCCGGCGTCAACATCGCGGCGATGCAGGTGGCGCGGCGGGAGGCCGGCGGCGAGACGCTGATGACCCTCACCGTCGACCAGGCGCTCGGCGCCGACCTGCTCACCTCGGCCGCCGACTCGATCGGTGCGACCTCGGCGAGCGCGGCGGACCTGCGCGACGAGTAGTCCGCGCGCGACGCATCGGGGGCCCGGCCGTCTCGGCCGGGCCCCTCGTCGTGGCCCTGCGGACCGCCGTCGGATCCGCGCGGGGCCACGCCTCGTCGTGCGGCGGGTCAGCCCACGACCCGTGACGGCGGCGGGTACACCGAACCGTCCTGGGCGTCGAAGAGCATCAGGTCGTGCTCGCCCGCCAACCGCTCGATGTCGAGCAGGACCTGGTCCTCGCAGGTCGGCACGAGGTTCAGCTCCACGTGGTCGCCGGCGGCGTGCAGCGGCGCGACCTCCCACGGGCTGCCCGGTCCGACCGGCCGGTCGGGATAGGTGGCGGTGATGGCCCGGTAGAAGCCGACCACTCGCGGGTCCGGGTGCCGGTCGCCGTGGCGTCCCTCGCGGCACCGCCGCACCGCGGCGTGGACGTCCTCGGGCGTGGCCCCGTCCGGCAGGGCCCACACGCTCAGATCGAAACTCACGGCGGACAGCGTGCCATCCGCCGTTCACCCTTTCGCAACTGACCCGCCGCGCAGCGACCCGATCGTGACACGGCGTCCGGCCAGGACGGTCCGCTGTGGAGACCCTTGCGTCGAGTTGCGTCGATTCGCTAGCGTACCGGTGCGGTCACCGGCTGAGTGGGGGCGTTCGGCCCGTCTTCGGGTGACGAGGTCAGGCGTCCGGCCGACCGGTCCGCACCCCTCGATTGCGCGAGCCACGCGCACTCGTCGCTGACCGGCCCCCACGGTCGTTGCCGAGACCGTGGGGGCCGATCGCGGGCCCGCCGACCGCGCCACCGGAGTGGACCCCCTCCACTCCGTCGGCCGACGCGCCCCGGCGCCTCAGCGGCGCCGGTGGGCGAAGAGAGCCTGATATCCCGATCCGTCGCGGAACCATGCCAGCCCGGTCGGGCCGGCGGCGTAGAGCGCGGTGGCGTACGCGTCGGCGACCGTGAGGTCGGGACCGACGACGGTCGCCGCGACGAGCTGCTGAGCCGGTTCACCGGTGTGCGGGTCGACCACGTGCCCCTGCCGACCGGACACTCCCGAGGTGCCGACCGCCCCGGCCGTCATCTCCAGCACCAGCGGCGCGCGACGCCCGTCGGTCGGGTGGTGCACGGCCACCCGCCACGGGCCACCGTGCGCGGCGTGCCCGCGTACGGTCAGGTCCGCGCCGGAGAGCACCGCGTAGTCGGTGATGCCGGCGGCGCGCAGCCGGGCCGCCGCGCGCTCCACCGCCCAGCCGTTGAGCAGGCCGCCGGGGTCGAAGCCGCCGGGCACCGCCCAGGCGTCGAACCAGCCGTCGGTCGCCGCGCGCATGGCCGCGCAGCGGTCCACCAGGTCGGCCAGCGGCGGGTACGACTCGGGGCTGATCTCGCCCCGGCGCAGCCGGGAGACCAGGCTGTCGGGGCGGCTCGGGCCGTAGGTGAGGTCGACGGCCCGCAGTTCGGCGACGGCGTCGCGCAGCGCGTCGCCGACGGTGCGGCGGCCGACGTGCTCGGGGGCGTTGAGCAGCAGTGAGTATTCCGCCGTGCGGGTGCGCACCCGGTGCTGGACGGCGATCCGGTCGCCGGTGGCGTCGGCGCCGGAGTCGACGCGGTGGCTGCGGGTGCCGAGGCGCAGGTCCGGCCGGCGCAGCGCGAAGGCCGCCTGGTCCACCCACCGGGTGCGCGGCTGTTCGTCGAGCCCCGCCGGTCTGCGCTGCTGGTCGGTCCGCATCACACCTGCTCCTTCGGTGACCGCGCCGCGACGACAGCGGCGGATCCGTCGCGAGCCCCCGTGACCCGCTCCCGACTGACCCTAGGCATTGGAGATGACCGCACCATGAATGTCACCTGGGAGGCTCCTGAGTATGTGGATGTCCCGAATCGTGGAAGACGCGTACCGGGAAACGGGACGGCGACGTACCGTTCACGGGAACGACGAGGTGAGGAGCGCCAGGTGGCACGGATCGCGGTGGTGGCCGGGGACGGGATCGGACCCGAGGTGGTCGGGCAGGCCCGCAAGGTCCTCGACGCCGTGCTCCCCGGGATCGAGGCCACCGAGTACGACCTCGGCGCCGCCCGCTACCACCGCACCGGCGAGGTGCTGCCCGAATCGGTGCTGACCGAGCTGTCCGGGCACGACGCCATCCTGCTCGGCGCGGTCGGCGACCCGAGCGTCCCGCCGGGCGTGCTGGAGCGCGGCCTGCTGCTCAAGCTCCGCTTCGCCTTCGACCAGTACGTCAACCTGCGCCCCTCCCGGCTCTGGCCGGGCGTGGCGGGCCCGCTGGCCACCGTCAAGCCGGGCGAGGTCGACCTGGTGGTGGTCCGGGAGGGCACCGAGGGGCTGTACGCCGGCGCCGGCGGCTCGCTGCACCGCGACACCCCCGCCGAGGTCGCCACCGAGGAGAGCCTGAACACCCGGCACGGGGTGGAGCGGGTCATCCGCGACGCCTTCGCCCGGGCCGCCCGCCGGGAACGGCGCAAGGTCACCCTGGTGCACAAGACCAACGTGCTGACCCACGCCGGGTCGCTCTGGGCGCGCGCCTTCGAGGCCGTGGCCGCCGAGCACCCCGACGTGACCACCGAGTACCAGCACGTCGACGCCGCCGCGATGTTCCTGGTCACCCAGCCCCAGCGGTACGACGTGGTGGTCACCGACAACCTCTTCGGCGACATCCTCACCGACATCGCCGCCGCCGTCACCGGTGGCATCGGGCTGGCCGCCAGCGGCAGCATCAACCCCTCCGGGGCGTACCCGTCGATGTTCGAGCCGGTGCACGGCTCGGCGCCGGACATCGCCGGCAAGGGCCTGGCCGACCCGGTGGCCGCGGTGCTCTCCGCCGCCCTCCTGCTCGACCAGCTCGGCCACGCCGACGCCGCCGCCCGGGTGACCGCCGCGGTCGCCACCGAGCTGGCCAACCGCACCTCGGGCGTACCGCTGCGCACCGAGGAGGTCGGCGACCGCCTCGCCGGGTACGCCGTATCCTGACCGGGCTCCGAGCCGCCCGCTCCCACCGGTCCGCCGTCCGGGCCCGCCGGACCCCGGGCCGGGGCGGCTTCCCTCCCCGCCGTCGTCGGCACCGCCGCCCCGCGCCGCACCCGATCGGGTGTGCTCGTCGCGCCGGGCGCAGCTATCCGCTGAACGACCGTTCGGGGTAAGTTTCTGGCACCAGTGATGTCGGTGTGCGGCCCCGTACGCCGTTCAACCCTCAGGGAGGTCAGCGCGATGAGCGGTGGTGACAAGCTCGATTTCGAGATCCGTCCGAATCCCGCCCCGGTACCCGCCGCCGACCGGGCCGCTCTGCTGGCCAACCCGGGCTTCGGCCGGGTCTTCACCGACCACATGGTCACCATCCGCTATGCCGAGGGCAAGGGCTGGTACGACGCCCGCGTCGAGGCCCGCGCGCCGATCCCGATGGACCCGGCCGCCGCCGTGCTGCACTACGCGCAGGAGATCTTCGAGGGGCTGAAGGCGTACCGGACCGCGGACGGGTCGGTCACCATGTTCCGTCCGGAGGCCAACGCCGCCCGGTTCGCCGCCTCCGCGCAGCGGCTGGCCATGCCGGAGCTGCCGGTGGAGACGTTCGTCGAGTCGCTGCGCCGGATCGTGGAGATCGACCGGGAGTGGATCCCGGAGGGCCCGGACGCCAGCCTCTACCTGCGGCCGTTCATGTTCGCCAGCGAGGTCTTCCTCGGCGTCCGCCCGGCCAACGAGTACCTCTACTGCGTCATCGCCTCGCCGGCCGGGGCGTACTTCGCCGGTGGGGTGAAGCCGGTGACGGTCTGGGTCAGCCCGGACTACACGCGCGCCGCCCCGGGCGGCACCGGCGCGGCGAAGTGCGGCGGCAACTACGCCGCCTCGCTGGCCGCGCAGGCCGAGGCGATCGAGGCCGGCTGCGACCAGGTGGTCTTCCTCGACGCGGTGGAGCGCCGCTTCGTCGACGAGCTGGGCGGCATGAACGTCTTCTTCGTCTACGACGACAACACCCTGGTCACGCCGCCGCTGACCGGCACGATCCTGCCGGGCATCACCCGCGACGCCGTGCTGTCCCTGGCCGCCGCCTCCGGGCACCGGGTCGAGGAGCGGCCGGTCGGCTTCGCCGACTGGCAGACCGACGCGGCCAGCGGCCGGCTGCGGGAGGTCTTCGCCTGCGGCACCGCCGCCGTGATCACCCCGATCGGCCGGGTGCGCTTCCCCGACGGGGAGTTCCTGATCGGCGGGGGCGAGCCGGGTCGCTCCACGATGGCGTTGCGCGAGCAGCTGGTGGCGATCCAGCGCGGCGAGGCCGAGGACCCGCACGGCTGGGTGCGCCGCGTCTGCTGATCCCCCGACCGCCGGCCCGCCGCTGCCGCGGCTGGGCCGGCGGTCGCCGTTTCGCACCCGCCGGTCGCCGGTCACTCCAGCAGGTGGTCGCGCAGCGCGGCCAGCTCGGCGTCGGTCAGGCCGGCGTGGCGCAGGTAGCCCTCGACCGAGCCGTGCCGGTGGCGCAGTTCGGTGAGGAAGAGCGTCATCGCCTCGGCGGGGGTGGTGAGCGGCGGCAGCCCGGGCCGGACCTGCTTGCCGGTGGAGTTGAACCACGCCTGGAACCGTTCGGCGGCCTCGGTGCTGAGCGCGTAGTCGGCGGCGATGTCGGTGTCGGGGACCCCGAGCACCGCCAGGGTGAGCCCGCAGACGATGCCGGTGCGGTCCTTGCCGGCGACGCAGTGCACCAGCACCGGGGCCGTGGTCTGGTCGGCGATCAGCCCGACCGCCTCGCCCAGCCCGGCCGCGCCGCTCTCGGCCAGGTCGGCGTACCGGTCGGCCAGGTAGCGGGCGAGGTCGGAGCCCTGCCGGTACGGGTTGTCGCCCCAGTCGGCGTGCTCCGGGTGGATGTTGCGGTACGCCAGCCCGTCGAACTCGGGCACCCGGCCGTCCCGCTCCACCTCGGAGGGTCGGCGCAGGTCGATGACGGTCCGGACGCCGAGGGCGGCGAACGCCTCCCGGTCGGCGCCGTCGAGACGGTGCGGGGAGTCCGAGCGGTAGAGCCGGCCCCGGCGCACGGTCCGGCCGTCGCGGGCGGGGTGGCCGCCCACGTCTCGGAAGTTGAACATGACGGAGAAGGGAACGCGGCGGTTGACCTGTGTGTCGTCCACGCGGACACGGTAACGGCCGGCGGGTCGCCCCACCGGCCGTCGAGTTCCGTTGCGCTCAGCGCGCGGTGCCCGGGGGCACGTTGCCGTACGTCTCGTCGTAGTAGCCGCCGAGCGTGTCCCGGTACGCCGGGTCGCTGTGGCTGGTCTCGTCGTACTCCGGCGCGGCCTTGATCTGGTCCTTGCTGCGGTCCACGTAGACCTTCTTGTCGTCGTGGTCCACCTGGTTGACGGTGCCGGCCGGCAGCATGACCTTCTTGCCGAAGATCCACGGGCCGGTGTCGACGACCAGGTAGCTGCCGCCGACCTCGTGGCTCGCGCTGTCGATCTTGCCGATGCCGCCGTCGGTGGCCTCCACCTTGTAGCCGACCAGGTCGGTGTCGGCGACCCCGGCCTCGTCGCGGTAGCGCCAGGGGTTGAAGGCGCCGGCGGGGGCGCCGCCGGCGACGCTGCCCTGACCGTCGTCGATCATCGGGTCCGTGCTGCCGTACGTGGCGTGCGGGTCGAGCCTGTCCATGGGGAACTCCTGCCTCGACTGTCGTAGTCGTATCGGAGAGAAAGTGCTTCGTGTCCACGGATGGGGTACCCGGGCGCACCGCCCTCCACACTCGGTGACCGGAAACGACGACGGGCCGGCACCGCGACCGCGGTGCCGGCCCGTGCGCCGGTGTCCGACTCAGACCAGGGCGGCCTGCGCGTCGAGCGCCACCGCGGCGGCGTGCACGACGGCGGCGATGCGCAGCCCCTCGTGCACCTGCTCGCGGGTGAACCCGGCGCCGCGCAGGGCCTTCTCGTGCGACTCCAGGCAGACGCCGCAGCCGGTGACGGCCGAGACGGCGAGGCACCACAGCTCGAAGTCACCCTTGTCCACGCCCGGTCTGGCGATGATCTGCATCCGCAGCCGGGCCGGCATCGAGGCGTACTGCTCGTCGCCGATGAGGTGCTTGGCCCGGTAGTAGACGTTGTTCATCGCCATGATCGTGGCGGCGCCCTTGGCGGCCTCGACGGCCTCCGGCGACAGGTGGGCCGAGGCCTCCTCGGCGATCTCCTTCAGCACCACCGGGTTGCGTGCGGCGACCGCGCAGGCCAGGGCGGTGCCCCAGGTCTGCTCGGGCTTGAGCGTCGAGGTGCCGACGGTGGAGCCGAGGTTGAGCTTGATGTCCTTGGCGTACTCGGGCAGAGCCGCCTTGACCGCGTCCAGACCCATCTCAGGCGCCGGCGCCGGCGAGCAGGGCGTTGGCGTCGAGGGTGGCGCCGCCCTTGTTCCAGTTGCACGGGCAGAGCTCGTCGGTCTGCAGCGCGTCCAGCACCCGCAGCACCTCGGAGACGTTCCGGCCGACGGAGCCGGCGGTGACCATGGCGAACTGGATCTCGTTGTCCGGGTCGACGATGAAGGTGGCCCGCTGCGCCACCCCGTCCTCGCCGAGCACGCCGCAGGCGGCGCTCAGCTCGCGCTTGATGTCGCTGAGCATCGGGAAGGGCAGGTCGCGCAGGTCCGGGTGGTCCTTGCGCCAGGCGTAGTGCACGAACTCGTTGTCCACCGAGACGCCGAGCACCTGGGCGTCGCGGTCGGCGAACTCACCGTTGAGGCGGCCGAACTCGGCGATCTCCGTCGGACAGATGAAGGTGAAGTCCTTCGGCCAGAAGAAGACGACGCGCCACTTGCCCTCGTGGGACTTGTGGTGGAGCGTCTCGAACGCCTTGTCGGCGTCGAGCGAGACGCACGCGGTGAGTTCGTACTCGGGGAAGCGGTCACCGACAGTGAGCACGGGTCCTCCTTGACTGCGGCACGAGGGCCGGTAACTTGATCGGTTCCAGATACTTCCGCAGCGAAGTTTCCTGCTGGTGGCGGCCGGGTGACTTGTGAAGTCGATCACCGCTGGCGGGTTCTGTCCGGTAAGCCGCAGTGAATGAGGTATGAACACCCTCCGTCACCGTCCCGACATGTGGATTATGCCTCCCAGAAACCCGTCGGGGGTGGCAGAGTGGCGACCGTGAGCAGCACCGTCCTGATTATTGGCACGTAGCGCGCCGGTCTCCCCTCCGCCGAGCGCGCAGACCTCCCGCACCCCGCGGGGGGTCTTTTTGTTGCTCCCCCGGCCTGTGAAGAAGGGACTCCCATGACGTTCCAGGTGTACGACACGACGCTGCGCGACGGCGCCCAGCGCGAGGGGCTCAGCTACTCGGTGGTCGACAAGCTGGCCGTGGCCCGGCTCCTCGACGAGCTGGGGGTGGGCTTCATCGAGGGCGGGTGGCCGGGCGCGGTCCCGAAGGACACCGAGTTCTTCCGCCGGGCGCGCACCGAGCTGGACCTGAAGCACGCCGTGCTGGTCGCCTTCGGGGCCACCCGGCGGGCCGGGGTCGCCGTGCAGGACGACCCGCAGGTGCGCGGCCTGCTCGACGCCGAGACCCCGGCGGTCGCGCTGGTCGCCAAGGCGGACATCCGGCACGTCGAGCGCGCGCTGCGCACCACCGGCGCGGAGAACCTGGCCATGATCCGGGACACCGTGGCGTACCTGGTCGCGCAGGGCCGGCGGGTCTTCGTCGACGGCGAGCACTTCTTCGACGGGTGGCGGCACGACCCGGCGTACACCGCCTCGGTGGTGCAGGCCGCGCTCGACGCGGGGGCCGAGCGGTTCGTGCTCTGCGACACCAACGGCGGGATGCTGCCGTCGCAGGTGACGGCCGCCGTCGTCGACCTCACCGCCCGCACCGGCGTGGCGCCGGAACTGCTCGGCATCCACTGCCAGAACGACACCGCCTGCGCGGTGGCCAACACGATCGCCGCCGTCGAGGCCGGGGTCCGGCACGTCCAGGGCACCGCCAACGGGTACGGCGAGCGCCCCGGCAACGCCGACATCTTCGCGGTCGTCGCCAACCTCCAACTCAAGCTCGGCATGCCCGTCCTACCGGAGGGCTGCCTGGAACAGATGGTGCGGGTCTCGCACGCCATCGCCGAGATCGCCAACATCGCCCCCGACACCCACCAGGCGTACGTCGGGGCCGCGGCCTTCGCCCACAAGGCGGGACTGCACGCGAGCGCGATCAAGGTCGACCCGTTGCTCTACAACCACGTGGACCCGTCGGTGGTGGGCAACGACATGCGGATCCTCGTCACCGAGATGGCCGGCCGGGCCAGCGTCGAGCTGAAGAGCCGCGAGCTGGGCCTGGACCTGGCCGGCCATCCGGAGGCGTTGTCGAAGGTGACCAGCCGGGTCAAGGAGCTGGAGGCGGGCGGGTGGTCGTTCGAGGCCGCCGACGCCTCGTTCGAGCTGCTGGTCCGCTCCGAGCTGCCGGACGCCGCGCCGGCGCGGCCGTTCGCGCTCGAGTCGTACCGGGTGCTGGTCGAGCACCGCGAGGACGGCGCGGTGGTCTCCGAGGCCACCGTGAAGATCCGGGTACGCGGTGAGCGGGTGATCGCCACCGCCGAGGGCAACGGCCCGATCAACGCCCTTGACGAGGCGCTGCGGGTCGCGCTGGCCCGGCACTACCCGGAGCTGCGCGACTTCGAACTGGCCGACTACAAGGTCCGGATCCTGGAGGGCAGCCACGGCACCGGCGCGGTGACCCGGGTGCTGGTGGAGACCGTCGACGGCGCCGGCCGGGACTGGACCACGGTCGGGGTGCACCCCAACGTGGTCGAGGCGTCCTGGCACGCCCTCGTCGACGCGCTCACCTACGGCCTGGACCGCGCCCGGGTCTGACCGTCGGACGCGACGCGGCCCTGCGCCGGCAGGGCCGCGTGCCGAGCCGGGGACGGGCGCGGCCCCGTCGCCGGCCCGCTCGACCCGGTCGCCGGCCCGGCTGAGCCCGATGAGCGGCCCGGCTGAGCCCGCAACCGGCCCCGGCCGAGCCCGGGTGGGCGGTCCGGCTCGGCTTCGTCGGTGGCCGGCTCAGGCGGCCGGGAGGCGCAGTTCGGCGAGGACCGCCCGGTGGTCGCTGCCCGGCACCGGGTGCACGTCGACCGCCCGGACGGCGATCCGCCGGTCGACCAGCACGTGGTCGATGGTGACCGGCGGGATCGGGTCGCCGTCGTACGGCCCCCAGGTGCCGACCAGCCCCGCCCCGGCGGCGTCGGCCGCGTCGACGTACCCGCTGTCCAGCAGCGCACGCAGCGGGGCGTGGTCGAGAGTGGCGTTGAAGTCGCCGGCGAGGACGCTCAGCGGCCCGTCCGGGGTGGCGCGCGGCTGCGCCCGCAGGTCGGTGAACCATTCGTCGACCACCTCGACCCCGTACGGGGCGGCCGGATGCGCCGATTCGACCCGCAGCGGCGCCGCGCCGGGGACCGCCACCCACGCGTACGCCTGGGTGAACGCGAAGCCGGCGTTGCGCCGGAGACCGCCGTCGGAGAGCGGGTGGCGCGCGTAGAGCCCCGAGCCGGTGGTGCCGACCTCCGGGTTGAGCTGCCGATGGGGGAGCAGCCCGGCCAGCCCCTGCCGGTCCAGCTCGGCCTGCGCCTGCGGAGTGAACTCCTGCACGGCCAGCACGTCCACCCGGTGCCGGCGGACCAGGTCGACCAGCGTGCGGGCGTCCGCGCCGCCCTTGAGCAGGTTGGCGGTGAGCAGCCGCAGCACCGGCCCGTCCACTGCCGGCTGCTCCGAGGCGAGCGCCCGGGGCGCCACCACACCGATCAGCGCCAGCGTCACCAGGGCCGCGACCATCGCCGGCCGGCGACGCCGCAGGGCGAGCGCCAGCCCGAGCGGCGCCAGGCTCCCCACCGCGACGTACGGGGTGAAGGCCAGCGCCTGCACCAGGGGGCCGCGCTCCAGCCCGGCGAGACGCACCACCGCCCAGGCGAGGCCCGGCGCCACTGCCAGCCAGCAGAGCAGGGTGGCCCGGTCGCGGCGCGTGCGCGGTGGCGCGACGGTGTCGATCATGCCGCCCAGGTTAGCCGTCGGTCACTCGCGGCGGTGGCCCGCCACACCATTTCATGAATGGTTCCAGCGGCCCCGCTCGCGTTTCCAAAAATTGTCTCCGAGGTGCCGAAAGGCATTGATCAACTATTGACGCTCAGCTTTTTTCGGTGCTACGTTTCCTCCTGGTTGAGGCGCCACAACAGAGCGTAGTAATGCCTGCTCAAGCTGGGTGCAAAACGTCGCTGGTCAACGTTTCGCGGTGCGGGGCGAAGGGGTGCGACCTTCGCTTGTCCCGGCTTGTCCGCAGCATCAAACCGACTTGCGTAAATGTGAGTCGGCCGTATCACCACGGCAACCAGAGGGAGACCTGTCATGGTCACATTCTTCAGGCGCAAGGCGGCAGCGGTGACGCTCGGCGTCCTGGCGCTCACCCTGGCCGGCGGCGGGATCGCCGCCGCCCAGCCGACGACCGAGCGGTCCGCGGCCCAGGTCGTGCAACCGGCCCCCCGTTCCGACCTGCAGCCCCGGCCGTCGGCGGAGCGGGTGCGCGAGGCCAGGGCGGCCCTGGCGGCGGAGTCGGAGATCGGTACGCAGGCGATCGCCGGCGCGGTGTCCTTCGCCGTCGTCAAGTCCGGCCCGGGCGGGGGCGTGAACCTGCTGGTGCGGGGGCTCGACGCGATCGCCGCCTACAAGTACGGCCCCGGGCAGTACGAGGTCTTCTTCAACCGCGACGTCTCCCGCGGCGGTTACGTCGCGACCATCGGCACCGTCACGGTGCCGACCCCGCCGACCGGGGAGATCCCGCTGCCCGGGGAGATCGGCGTCGCGCCACGCGGTTACGGCCTGACGAACGCGGTCTTCGTGCAGACCCGCAACTCGGCCGGAGTGCCGACCGACCTTCCGTTCCACCTGGCGGTGCACACCCGCTGACCGGCACGGCACGTCACGTCGGCTCCCGCCCCACCGGCGGGAGCCGACGCCGTGGGTGCGCCCGGCGCTCTGTCGCCTGTGGCGCCGCTCGTCCCGGATAAGGCCCGACAGGCGCCGTCCGGCCCGGAAAATCCGACGTTTGTCGCCCCGGTGGCCCGGGAAGCAAGCACCGTGACGGACATCTCGGACACCCTGGCCAGCCTGCCCAGCCCGGCCGATCCCGATCCGGCGGGCATCGAGCTGGAACAGACCCTCTTCGAGGTCAAACGCGTGATCGTCGGGCAGGATCGGCTCGTCGACCGCCTGCTCACCGCACTGGTCGCCGACGGGCACTGCCTGCTCGAAGGCGTGCCCGGCGTGGCCAAGACGCTCGCCGCGCAGACCCTGGCCACGGTGGTCGGCGGGACGTTCTCCCGGATCCAGTTCACCCCCGACCTGGTCCCCTCCGACATCGTCGGCACCCGTATCTACCGGGCCTCGCAGGAGAGCTTCGACGTCGAGCTGGGACCGATCATGGCCAACCTCGTGCTGGCCGACGAGATCAACCGGGCCCCGGCCAAGGTGCAGTCCGCGCTGCTGGAGGCGATGGCCGAGCGGCAGGTCTCCATCGGTGGTCGCAGCTGGCCGGTGCCGGAGCCCTTCCTGGTGCTCGCCACCCAGAACCCGATCGAGTCCGAGGGGGTCTACCAACTACCCGAGGCGCAGCGGGACCGCTTCCTCATGAAGATCGTCGTGGACTACCCGGACGACGCCGACGAACTGGCCATCCTCTACCGGATGAGCGTCGAGAAACCCCGGGCCCGGCAGGTGCTCGACCCGGTACGCCTACGCGACCTGCAACAGCGCGCCGCCCGCGTCTTCGTCCACCACGCCATCGCCGAGTACGTCGTCCGGCTCATCCTCGCCACCCGGGACCCGGGCCGCTTCGGGCTGCCCGAGATCGCGCCGATGCTGGCGTACGGGGCGAGCCCCCGGGCCACCCTCGGCCTGGTCGCCGCCGCCCGCGCCCAGGCGCTGCTGCACGGCCGCGAGTACGTGCTCCCCGAGGACGTCCGGGACCTCGCCGTGGACGTCCTCGCCCACCGGCTGGTGCTCTCCTTCGACGCGGTCGCGGACGGGATCTCCGCGGAGGCGCTGGTGCACCGGCTCGTCCAGGCCGTTCCGCCGCCCGTGCTGGCCACCGGGCAGCCCGAGCACGCACCCGACCTGGCGGCGGCATGAGACGGGCCGCCGCCCGGCCCCAGGCCGACCCGGGACTGGCCGACCTCGCCCCCGACCAGCGGCTGCGTCGGCTCGAGCTGACCGTGACCCGACGCCTGGACGGCCTGCTCCAGGGGCAGCATCGCGGACTGCTGCCCGGGCCCGGCAGCGAGATCGCCGGCAGCCGGGAGTACCGGCCCGGTGAGGACGAGGTACGCCGGATGGACTGGGCGGTGACCGCCCGCACCGGTGTGCCGCACGTACGCGAGGTCGACGCCGACCGGGAACTCACCACCTGGCTGCTGGTGGACGCCAGCCCCAGCATGGAGTTCGGCACCGCGGAGCTGGACAAGCGGGAGCTGTCGGTGGCCGCCGTCGCCGCGGTCGGCTTCCTCACCGCCGGGGCGGGCAACCGGCTCGGCGCCCAGGTGCTCCACCCGTCCGGGCTGCGCCGCTTCCCGGCGCGCGGTGGGCGTACCCACCTGCTGAGCCTGCTGCGGACGCTGCTGGCGGCTCCGCGCTCCGGCGGGCACGACGCCGCCGGCCGCCCGCCGGAGCCACCCGACCTGGGCGCGGCGCTCGCCGCGACGCAGCGGTTCGCCACCCGGCGCGGCCTGGTCGTGGTGGTCTCCGACTTCCTCGACGGGCTGCCCGAGCATCCCGACGACCCGGCCCCCTGGGAGCCGGCGCTGCGCCGGCTCGCGGCCCGCCACCAGGTGCTCGCGGTCGAGGTCACCGACCCCCGCGAGCTGGAGCTGCCGGACGTCGGCCTGATCACCCTGGTCGACCCGGAGACCGGCCGGCGGCGCGAGGTCTGGACCGGCGATGCGGTCCTGCGCCGCCGCTACGCCTGCGCCGCCGCCGCCCAGCGCGACCAGGTGGGCCGGGCGCTGCGCCGGTGCGGGGCGGCCCACCTGCCGCTGCGGACCGACCGGGACTGGACCGCCGACATCGTGCGCCACGTGCACGCCCAGCGTCGCCTCGCGGCGGCGCCCGCGGCGGCCCGGGGAGGTGTGGCGTGAGCTGGCAGTCACCCGCCCGTCTGCTGCTGCTGTTCGGGGTGCTCGCGCTGGCCGTCGGCTACCTGCTCGCCCAGCGCCGGCAGAGCCGGTACGCGGTCCGCTTCACCAACCTGCGGCTGCTCGACCGGGTCGCGCCGGCCCGCCCCGCCTGGCGGCGGCACGTGCCGGCCGGCCTCTTCCTGGCCATGCTGGCGCTGCTGGTGGTGGGCTTCGCCCGGCCCGAGGCCGAGGTGCGGGTGCCCCGGGAACGCGCCACCGTCATGGTCGCCGTCGACGTCTCCACCTCGATGCTCGCCACCGACGTCGAGCCGGACCGGCTGGCGGCGGCCAAGGAGGCGGCCCGCCGCTTCGTCGAGGGGCTGCCCGACGAGTTCAACGTCGGTCTGGTCGCCTTCGCCGGCAGCGCCGCGGTGCTGGTGCCGCCGAGCACCGACCGGGAGGCGCTGGACGAGGGGATCGACCGGCTCGCCGAGGGAATCACCGGCGTGCAGGGCACCGCGATCGGCGAGGCGATCAGCGCCTCGCTCGGCGCGGTGAAGAGCCTCGACGCCAACGCCGCCAAGCAACCGCCGCCGGCCCGGATCATCCTGCTCTCCGACGGGGCGAACACCTCCGGCATGGACCCGATGGAGGCGGCCTCGGCCGCCGTGACGGCGAAGGTGCCGGTGCACACCATCTCGTTCGGCACCCCGGGCGGCTTCGTCGACCGGGGCGGCCGGCCGATCCAGGTGCCGGTGGACGGGCAGACCCTCAAGGCGGTCGCCGAGGACACCGGGGGCCGGTTCCACGAGGCGGGCAGCAGCCAGGAACTGCGGGCGGTGTACGAGGACATCGGCTCCTCGGTCGGTTGGCGCAAGGAACGCCAGGACATCTCCGCCCGGTTCATCGGCCTCGGGCTGGTGTTCGCGATGGGCGCCGCGGCCGGGTCGATGCGCTGGTTCTCCCGGCTGCCCTGAGCCCCGACGAGCGACGAGTGAGGAGCACGCGTATGGCAGTGCAGACCGGTCTGGGCGAGCCCCGGGGACCGTGGTTCGTCTCGCCCGAGCTGGGCCCGGACGGGCGGCCCCGGTGGGACGTGCCGGGGTCGGGGGAGGACCCGTCCCGGCGGCGCTGGCGCGGCCGGCTGCTGACCGCGGCGGCGGTGGTGGCCCTCTCCACCGTCTCCGGCGCGGCGGCCGGCGGGTGGGTGGCCGGCCAGGACGGTCCGGGGCCGACGGCGGCGTCCGCCGCGCCGGTGCCCGCGGAGCTGGTGACCGCCGCCCAGAAGACCGTGCCGGGCGTGGTGTCGGTGATGGTCGGCGGTGGCACCAGGGCCGGCGCCACCGGTTCCGGCTTCGCCATCGACAACCAGCAGCACATCATCACCAACGACCACATCCTGGCCAAGGGCGGTGGCGGCGAGGTGACCGTGGAACTGCCCGACGGCCGCCGCTACGCCGCCGAGGTGGTCGGCCGGGAACCGGGCAGCGACCTGGCGGTGCTGAAGGTGCCGACGGAGGCCGGCCTGGCGCCTCTGCCGCTGGCCAAGCCGCGCTCGACCCGGGTGGGGGAGCCGGTGCTGGCGGTCGGTTCGCCGCTCGGGCTGGCCGGCACGGTCACCGCGGGCATCGTCAGCGCGCTGGACCGTCAGGTGCGGCTGGGCACCAACCGGCGCAGCGCGGTGCAGACCGACGCCTCCATCAACCCGGGCAACTCCGGGGGCCCGCTGGTCAACGCCCGGGGCGAGGTGGTGGGGGTGAACACCGCGATCGCCACCATCGACGGCAACGGCTCGATCGGGATCGGGTTCGCCATTCCGATCGACCAGGTCCAGCAGACCGCCGACACGATCATCGGCAAAGGCGGCTGAGTCGGACGTGCCAGGACCGGACGGGCGTAACGGTAGAACTGTCGGATACCCGGCGTGGGACCATCGGGCCATAGAAATATTACGCTGAGTGTGGATACTGGCGTGGGTGGAGCTTCCTCTCGTTGCGGTCCTGCTCGCGGTGGGACTCTTCCTCGGATGGGGCGTGGGCGCGCAGTACGCCCGGGCCAGACGCGGCTGGAACGACTACAAGGCCGCCAAGAACGCCGTGCCGGGCGCCCGGCGGACCGCGTGGCTGCTGGTCCGGGCGGTCACCACCAAGGTCGGCGTGATCGCGCTGCTGCTCGTCGGCGCGGTCGCGTACGCCGCCGTGGGGCCCGACCACGAACGCGCCGAGCCGGCCCCCAGCCCGTCACCGACCGCTTCCACCGAGGCCGGCGTGAAGGAGCGCTAGCCTCGGGGCGTGGATGACGGACTGCGGGTGACCGACCGGTGGATCGTGCCCGCCGCCGAGCTGCGGGAGCGGTTCTCCCGCTCGTCCGGCCCGGGCGGGCAGGGGGTCAACACCACCGACTCCCGGGTGGAGCTGAGCTTCGACCTGGCCACCTCGCCCAGCCTGCCCCCGGCGCTGCGGACGCGGGCACTGGAACGGCTGGCCGGCCGGCTGGTCGACGGGGTGCTGACCATCGCCGCCAGCGAACACCGGGCGCAGCTCGCCAACCGGGAGGCGGCCCGGGAGCGGCTGGCCGCGCTGCTGCGCGAGGCCGTCGCACCGCCGCCCCCGCCCCGGCGGCCCACCCGTCCCTCGCGCGGGGCCAAGGAACGCCGGCTGGCCGAGAAGAAGCGCCAGTCGCAGCGCAAGCGGGACCGGCGGGTCGACGGGGACTGACCGGGAAAGCCGACGTACGCGCGCGGCGCGTGCCTACGCTGCGGACATGTCCGGCGACACCCTCGTCACCCTGCGCGGCCGCACGGTGCTGGCCTGCGCCGCCGACGGGCCGAAGCTCTGCGAGGGCGCGGACGCGCTGCGGGTGATCGGCGAGGCGGCCGGCTACGGCGCGCAACTGGTGGTGGTCCCGGTACGGCGGCTGGCCGTCGAGTTCTTCACCCTGCGTACCGGGGTGGCGGGGGAACTGGTGCAGAAGTTCGTCAACCACCGGCTGCCGCTGGTCGTGGTCGGGGACATCTCCGTGCACGTGGCACGCAGCGCCGCGCTGCGCGACTTCGTCACCGAGGCCAACGAGGGCCACCAGCTCTGGTTCGTCGACACCATGTCCGAGCTGGAGGAGAAGCTGCGCCGGCAGGGTGGGCCCGCCATCGGCTGAGCCGGCCGGAGCGCGCCGCCCCGCCCGCGCGACGGGCCCCTGGGCGGCAGGGCGTTGAGTTCGATGATGTTCGATGCTGGAATGGCCGTGGGAGCAAGGGCCGTCACCGACCGCACACACCGTCACGTGACAGGAGTACCCCTCACCATGCCCCGAAGGCCGTTCGTCTCCGCCCTGCTCGCCGCGCTCGCGGCCGTCCCGCTCGTCCTGCTCTCCGGGCTGGTCGCCGCCGCGCCCGCCCGCCCGGCCGCTGCCGCCGCGCCGGTACGCGTCATGCCGCTCGGCGACTCGATCACCGGGTCACCGGGCTGCTGGCGGTCGATACTCTGGAACCGGCTCCAGTCCACCGGCCACACCGACATCGACTTCGTCGGCACCCTCGGCCCGCAGGGCTGCGGCCAGCCGCACGACGGGGACAACGAGGGCCACGGCGGGTACCTGGTGACCAACGTCGCCAACCAGAACCTGCTGCCCGGCTGGCTCTCCGCCACCCGGCCCGACATCGTGCTGATGCACTTCGGCACCAACGACGTGTGGAGCAACATCCCGCCGGCCACCATCCTGGCCGCGTACAGCAGGCTGGTCGACCAGATGCGGGCCAGCAACCCGGCGATGCGGGTGATCGTCGCGAAGATCATCCCGATGGCGCCGGCCTCCTGCGCCGAGTGCGGCCAGCGGGCCGTGGCGCTCAACAGCGCCATCGACGGCTGGGCGGCGGGGAAGACCACCGCGCAGTCACCGGTCGTCGTGGTCGACCAGTGGACCGGGTTCAGCACCGCCACCGACACCTACGACGGGGTGCACCCCAACGCGGCCGGCGACCAGAAGATGTCCGACCGCTGGTACCCGGCCGTGGTGGCCGCCCTCTCCGGCACCATCCCGAGCCCGACGGTCAGCCCGACCGTCTCGCCCAGCCCCACGGTCAGCCCCACCGCGACGCCCACGTCGACCCCGTCCTCCCCGGTGGCCTGCGCCGCCACCTACCGGATCACCAACCAGTGGCAGGGCGGCTGGCAGGGCGAGGTGACCGTGCGCAGCACCGGCACCGCCCGGACCACCGGCTGGCGGGTCGGCTTCACCCTGCCCGACGGCCAGCGGATCACCCAGGCGTGGAACGCCGAGCTGACCCAGAGCGGCACGGCCGTCTCCGCGCGCAACGTGAGCTGGAACGGCGTCCTGGCCGCCGGCGCCGAGGCCACCTTCGGGTTCCTCGGCAGCACGACCGGCACGCCCACCGTGCCGACGGTGAGCTGCACCGCCGGCTGAGTCGCGGTGCCCGACGGCCCGTGTCCCGTGGGGCGCGGGCCGTCGGCATCGTCCGCCACCGACGGTACGACCCGGCGCCCCTCGACCCGGCGCCTCTCGGCCCGACGCCCTGTCGACGAGCGGGGCGGTCAGCCCAGCGCCGCCAGCAGCCGCCCGCGCAGCACGGCCGCCCGTTCGGCGAAGTCCCGCTGGGCGGCGGCGTACTCGGCGCGGCCCTCCGGGGTCTCCACCCGCACCGGGGCGTACCCGAGGGCGGCCAGGTCGTACGGGCTGGCCCGCATGTCCAGCGCGCGGATCTCCCGGGCCAGGGCGAAGCAGTCCGCCACCAGCTCGCTGGGCACCAGCGGGGAGAGCTTGTAGGACCACTTGTAGAGGTCCATGTTGGCGTGCAGGCAGCCCGGCTGCTCCAGCGCGTGCTGGCTCTCCCTGGTCGGCGTGAGCAGGTTCAACGGCCGGGCCGGCGGGGTGAAGAACCGGTACGCGTCGAAGTGGCTGCACCGAACGCCGCGCTCCTCGACCACCGCCGCCGTCCGCTCCGGCGTCAGGCGCAGCGGCCAGGCGTTGTGGCGTACCTCCTCCTGGGTCTGCCGGTAGACCATCGCCCACTCGTGCATCCCGAAGCAGCCCAGGTGCGCCGGCCGGCCGGCGGTGGCGGCGAGCAGGTCACGGATCCAGGCGACGGACCCGGCCCGGCGCGCGCGTACCCGATCGGTGTCGAGGGTGACCCCGGCGGCGTCGGCGCGGTAGTCCGGGCCGAACTCGGCCGGGTCCGCGTCGCGCAGCACCACCCCCGCGCCGGGGTGCCAGCGGCGCAGCTGGGCCGGGCGGTGCGAGTAGTAGGTGAAGAGGAAGTCCTCCACCGGGTGCTTCCCACCCGCCTGGCGGCGGGCCAGGTGCGGCGTCAGCCAGGCGTCCACCCGCTGCTCGTGCGCGGCGCGCCGGGCCTGCCAGTCGGCCGCGTCGAGGGCGGCGGGGGCGAGGGCGGCGGTCACCCGTTCAGGGTACGACCGCCGCCCGTCCGCCGGTCAGGGCACGTCCACCCGGACCCCGGCGGAGAAGACCCCGCTGCGTAGTTCGAGCTGTTCCGGCTTCTGCGTCCCGTTCATGGTGAAGACCAACGGCAGCACCACCCGGCTGTTCGCGGCGACCGGTTGGGCGAAGACGTCGCGGCCCAGGTTGGCCATCCGGGTGGCGTCCGCGTCGGTGGTGACCCAGTTGCCGCCCCGCAGGTAGGCCCGTTGCAGCTCGCCGTGCCAGGTCTGCTGCTCCGGCGTGACGTTGCGCACCCCGACGGTGGCCTGGCACCGCCGCGCCGACCCGGAGGCGTTGGCGCAGTCCACCCGGTAGACGGTGAACTCGAACGACTGTTCCCGCAGCGGCACCCCGACGGCGCCGGTGGCGCTGCGACCCACCCAGGCGCCGCTGGTCGGCTGCTTGGCCGTGTCGATCGCGGACACCCGCCGGGTGGCGGTGAACACCGCCGTCGAGACCACCACGGCGAGCACCACCACGGCCATCCCGACGATCGCCCAGACCGGTGGTCTGCGGCGTCGCCCCGGCGCGCCGGGGGCGGCCGGTCGCGGGTAGACGGTGCCGCCGGGAGCGGCGGGGCCACCGGCGTACGGCGGGACGCCCGCAGCCGTCGACGCCGCGCCGGTCGGCTCGGCCGGCCGCCGGCGGGCGCGCCGCCACATCCAGGCGCCGGCAGCGCTCAGCACCAGCAGCACGACCAGCGTCGCGGCCAGGATCGGCGGCTGTCGCCAGGCCGGGGCCGCCTCCTCCACCTCAGCGGCGGGCACCGCCGCGCTCTGCCAGGTGGCGGTGGCGCAGTCGTACGGCCGGTTGCCGTCGCCGGTGAAGGCGCAGGCGGGCGCGGTGAGCGCCCGGCCCGGCGCGGTGACCGCGAGCGCGGTGTCCAGTGTCGTGGTACTCCGGGCCGGCAGGCGCAGCCGCCAGGTCACCTCCCCGGTGCTGTTCGGCCCCGGGACGCGGGTGGCCCGGCCGCCGGCGCTCACCGCCGTCGTCGACGAACCGGCCGGCAGCTCCTGCCGCACCGTGGTCTCGATCGGGGTGGTGGCGTCGTTGTGCACGCGGATCCGGTAGCCCGGCGCGGGCGTCCCGGCCGCCGTCACCGACACGGTGACCGGCGGGGCCGGCCGGGGCGCGCCCGGCGCGGTCGTGGCGCCCATCCCCGGGGCCGGCACGGCCGGCGTCACCGGGATCACCGCCCCGGTCGCCGCGACTCCCGGCGTCTCGCGCGCCCCTGGTGCCGCCACCGGGGCGAGCGCCCCGGTCGGGCCGGGTACCGGGCTCGTCGCCGCCGACGGCGCCGGCCTGGTGGCTGCGGCCGTCGTCGGCGGCGCCGGGCTGGTGGCCGCGGCCCGCGATGGCGCCGGGGCGACCACCGCCGGTGCGGCCTCGGCTCTCGGGGACGTCGCCGCGGGCAGGGCCGGCACGGCGGCGAGGATGCCCAGGCCGTGCACGAACACGGCGAGGGCCCTGTGGTGTCGTCTCGATGCAGGCATACGAACGAACCTCCGCAGCCGACGCTAGGGGCGCGTCACCTCCGGCCGGGTACGAAGTGCCGAAGACCGCCCCCGCCGGCCGCCGATGGCGTACGCTGCGCCGACGCGCGGGTGCCCGGGCCGTCGCCGGGCTCGGGACGCACCGGTGGGGGCTAGATTGGCCTGGTGCGTATCGCTCGTTTTGCTCATGCCAAGGGAATGTCGTTCGGGGTCGTCGAGGGCGAGCCCGGGGCCGGGCCGCAGGGCCTGACCATCGCCGAGATCGAGGGTCACCCGTTCGGCCCGATCCAGTTCTCCGGCGCCCGTTGGGCGCTCTCCGACGTCCGGCTGCTCTCGCCGATCCTGCCGAGCAAGGTGGTCTGCGTCGGCCGCAACTACGCCGAGCACGCCGCCGAGCACGGCAGCGAGGTGCCGAAGGAGCCGCTGCTGTTCCTCAAGCCCTCCACCTCGGTCATCGGGCCGCGGGACGCGATCCGGTTACCGATCTTCTCCAGGCAGGTCGAGCACGAGGCGGAGCTGGCCGTGGTGATCGGCGCGCCGGGCGCGCGGCGGGCCGACCGGGCCGCCGCGGAGAAGGCGATCTTCGGCTACACCTGCGCCAACGACGTCACCGCGCGGGACCTGCAACGCTCCGACGGACAGTGGACCCGGGCCAAGGGCTTCGACTCGTTCTGCCCGATCGGCCCGTGGATCACCACCGGCCTGGACGTCTCCGACCTGGAGGTCCGCTGTGAGGTCGGTCGCAACCCGGAGGAGATGGAGGTACGCCAGCTCGGCCGGACCAAGGACATGGTCTTCGACGTGCCGGCGCTGGTGTCGTACATCTCGCACGTGATGACGCTGCTCCCCGGCGACGTGGTGCTGACCGGAACCCCGGCGGGGGTTAGCCCGCTCACGGAGGGGGATACGGTCACCGTGCGGATCGAGGGGATCGGCGAGCTCACCAACCCGGTGGTCCCGGTCGCCTGATGCGTCCGACGCCCTGTTTCCGCAGGTCAGAGGCGGTTCGGGGGGTTGGATTTGGCCTGTCGGCGCGGGGAGGGTAAAGTTCTTTCTCGGCGCCGCAAGGGGCCAATGGGGTATGGGGTAATTGGCAGCCCGACTGATTCTGGTTCAGTTAGTCTAGGTTCGAGTCCTGGTACCCCAGCGCAACCGCGGATTCGCGAGAGTCCCGGACGCTGGATTCTGGCGGAGTTCCGCTCCTCCCCTCCTCGGAGGGGTGGCAGATGATCTCTGGTAGAGTGCAGCTTCCCCGCCCGCGAGGGTGGGGAAGCAATGTGAGTTCTGGCCCCGTCGTCTAGCGGCCCAGGACGCCGCCCTCTCAAGGCGGTAGCGCCGGTTCGAATCCGGTCGGGGCTACAGCGCTGACAGCCCGTTCCACCTCGGTGGGACGGGCTTCTTCGTGTCCCCGTCGCCCCACATGGGTGGACCGGGCCGAGTGGCCCCCGCGTCGTCCCGGGAAAGCGGTGCCGCTAGACTACAACCGCACCGCTCGTCAGGGCGGTGATGCAGGAAAAGTGCCTGGCCCCGTCGTCTAGCGGCCCAGGACGCCGCCCTCTCAAGGCGGTAGCGCCGGTTCGAATCCGGTCGGGGCTACAGAGCAGGAACGGCCCGTCTCGCTGACCCGCGAGACGGGCCGTTCGCCGTTTCGGCCGGGTTCGCGTTCGGCCGGGTTCGCCGTTGCGGCTGGGGCTGCTGCGTCGGGTGCCGGGCGAGGGTGCCCCGGTCGTGAAGGTGCCCCACTCTCACTGAGCGTGCAGCCCGCCTGTCGTTACTCAGCGTGCATGCCGCAGCCGGGTCGCCTGATGCCCGTCGCGTCCTTTGCTCTGCAGCCACCGACGCGCCACCGCCCTGAACAGCGATAACGTGACGGGAGCGCGTCACAGCCGAGGCTCGGCCGGTCACCTTGAGTGGCTGGTGCGTATATGGCAGCAGAGCAAAGGTGTCGGGCCATGGGCCTACTCCCTTGGCGTGATCTGACGCACAGTGACCGTCGCGAGGATGTTCGCACCGGTCCGGCCTTCGCCCGGCGTCCGGCTCCCAACGCCGATCCGCCGGGGTCCGCTGCCGATCCGCCGGGCCCGCTGCCGATCCGCCGGGGCCTGCTGCCGAGCCTGGCGGCCCGCCGTCGAGCCTGGCGGCCGAGCTGCGGTCAGAGGCCGGAGAGGCGTTGCCCGGCGCGGACCACCGCCATGGCGTGGCGTTCGCCGGGGCGGCGGCCGAGGCGCTCGATCGGGCCGGAGATGCTGATCGCGGCGATCACCCGGCCGGTGCGGTCCCGGATCGGGGCCGAGACACTCGCCACCCCCGCCTCCCGCTCGGCGACGCTCTGCGCCCAGCCTCGACGACGGACCTCGGCCAGGGTGCGGCCGGTGAACTTCGACCGGGGCAGCAGCGGCATGACCGCCTCCGGCGGCTCCCAGGCGAGCAGGATCTGCGCCGCCGAGCCCGCCGTCATGGGCAGCACCGAGCCGACCGGCACGGTGTCCCGCAGGCCGCTGGCGCGCTCGGCGGCGGCCACGCAGACGCGCTCGTCGGCGCGGCGCAGGTAGAGCTGGGCGCTCTCACCGGTGGCGTCGCGCAGCGCGGCCAGCAGCGGCTCCGCCGCCGTCAGCAGCACGTCCGGAGCGGCGTTGGCCAGCTCGCCGAGCCGGGGCCCGGGACGCCAGCGCCCCTGGGTGTCCCGGACCAGCATCCGGTGGATCTCCAGCGCCTGTGCCAGCCGGTGCGCGGTGGCCCGGGGCAGCTTGGTGCGTTCAACGAGTTCGGCCAGGCTGGCGCCGTCGACACAGGCGGCCAGGATGACCACCGCCTTGTCGAGGACGCCGACACCGCTCATACTGTGTCCCACAAGCCGAAATTTACCTCCCAGAATTTAGGATGTCCAGATGGTGGGAGTCACTCGACCGAGGACCCTGGCCGAGAAGGTCTGGGACGCGCACGTCGTACGGACCGCCGAGGGTGAGCCGGACCTGCTCTACATCGACCTGCACCTGCTGCACGAGGTGACGAGCCCGCAGGCCTTCGACGGGCTGCGCCTGGCCGGCCGCCGGGTCCGCCGTCCCGATCTCACGCTCGCGACCGAGGATCACAACACCCCGACCGGGTACGACGACCCGTCGTTCCGGCTGCGCCGTGGTGACCTGCTCACCATCGCGGATCCGACCTCGCGTACGCAGATCGAGACGCTGCGCCGCAACTGCGCCGAATTCGGCCTGCGGCTGCACCCCCTGGGCGACGAGAACCAGGGCATCGTGCACGTCATCGGCCCGCAGCTCGGCGTCACCCAGCCCGGCATGACCATCGTCTGCGGCGACTCGCACACCGCCACCCACGGCGCCTTCGGGGCGCTCGCCTTCGGCATCGGCACCAGTGAGGTCGAGCACGTCCTGGCCACCCAGACGCTGCCCCAGGCCCGGCCGAGGACCATGGCGGTGAACGTCACCGGTGAACTCGGCCCCGGCGTCACCGCCAAGGACCTGGTCCTCGCGCTGATCGCCCAGGTGGGCACCGGCGGCGGACGCGGCCACATCGTGGAGTACCGGGGCGAGGCGATCCGTGCCCTGTCCATGGAGGGCCGGATGACGGTCGCGAACATGTCCATCGAGTGGGGCGCCAAGGCCGGCCTGATCGCGCCGGACGAGACCACCTTCGCGTACCTCCAGGGCCGGCCGAACGCCCCGCAGGGCGCCGACTGGGACGCCGCGGTGGCCTACTGGCGGACCCTGCCCACCGACGCCGACGCCACCTTCGACGCCGAGGTGACCCTGGACGCGAGCCGGATCACCCCCTTCGTGACCTGGGGCACCAACCCCGGCCAGGGCGCGCCGCTCGGCTCGGCCGTGCCCGACCCGGAGGAGTTCGTCAACGAGGCGGAGCGGACGGCCGCCCGCCGGGCGCTGGAGTACATGGACCTCACCCCCGGCACCCCGCTGCGCGACCTCGCGGTCGACGTGGTCTTCGTCGGCTCCTGCACCAACGGCCGGTTGGAGGACCTGCGCGCCGCCGCGGACGTGCTGCGCGGCCACACGGTCGCCGACGGCGTACGGATGCTGGTGGTGCCCGGCAGCGCGGCCGTGCGGGAGGCGGCCGAGGCGGAGGGGCTGGACAAGGTCTTCGCCGACGCGGGCGCCGAGTGGCGCTTCGCCGGCTGCTCCATGTGCCTCGGGATGAACCCGGACACGCTCAAGCCCGGCCAGCGTTCCGCCTCCACCTCCAACCGCAACTTCGAGGGCCGCCAGGGCCGGGGAGGGCGCACCCACCTGGTGTCCCCGCCGGTCGCCGCCGCCACCGCCGTGGTCGGCCGGCTCGCCGCCCCCGCCGATCTGTAGAAGGGCAGCCGAGAGATGGACAAGTTCACCACCCACACCGGCACCGCCGTGCCGCTGCGCCGGTCCAACGTGGACACCGACCAGATCATCCCGGCCGTGTACCTCAAGCGGGTGACCCGGACCGGTTTCGCGGACGGACTCTTCAACGCGTGGCGGGAAGATCCGCAATTCGTGCTCAACGATCCCGCGTATAACGGTGCGTCGATTCTCGTGGCCGGCCCCGAGTTCGGCACCGGATCCTCGCGGGAGCACGCCGTCTGGGCGCTGCGGGACTGGGGCTTCCGCGCGGTGATCTCTCCCCGCTTCGGTGACATCTTCCGGGGCAACGCCCTCAAGGAAGGGCTCCTGCCGGTGGAGTTGGAATTGGGAGCGGTCGAGGAGATCTGGGACCGGATCGAGTCCGACCCGCGCACTCCGCTGACCGTCGACCTGACCGCCCGTCAGGTTCGCCTCGGCGAGTCCACCTGGTCGTTCCCGCTGGACGACCACAGCCGCTGGCGGCTGATGGAGGGCTTGGACGACATTGGACTCACCCTCCGGCACGCCGACGACATCACCGCGTACGAGGCCACCCGGCCGTCCTTCAAGCCCGCCGTGGCATAGCCGTACGCCGCACCACTCATCGGTTTTCGCCCCCACCGGTTCGCCCGGTGGGGGCGAATCCGTTACGACACAAGGGCTTTTTTCCACCGAATGTTTGTGTCCCGGCAGCACAGGGCATACCGTGCGCGCAGAATGGCTCGCGTCGAGTCAGTTGCACAATCGGGAGGAAGTCGTGAACAAGGCCGAGCTCATCGAGGCGCTCGCCGCTCGCCTGGGGGACCGGAAGACGGCGACGGCCGCGCTCGACGCGGTCCTCGCTGAGGTCCAGGCGGCGGTCACCAAGGGCGAGAAGGTGGCGATCACCGGTTTCGGAGCGTTCGAAAAGCGTGTCCGAGGGGCCCGAACAGCGCGCAACCCACGTACCGGTGAGGCGGTGAAGGTCAAGAAGACGTCCGTCCCGACCTTCCGCGCCGGCGCCGGCTTCAAGGAGATGGTGGCCAGCGGCAAGGTGCCGAAGGCCGCAGCCCCGGCGAAGAAGACCGCCACGGCGGCCGCCAAGACCACCGGGGCGAAGGCGACGGGGGCCAAGGCGACCGGTGCGAAGGCCGCCGGTGCGAAGGCCGCCGGTGCGAAGGCCGCCGCCGCCAAGAAGACCACGGCCACCGCCGCCGCCAAGAAGACCACGGCCACCGCCGCCGCCAAGAAGACCACGGCGGCCAAGGCCACCAAGACCGCGGCGGCGAAGACCGCCACCAAGAAGGCCGCCCCGGCGAAGAAGACCGCCGCGGCGACCAAGGCCACCGCCGCCAAGAGCACCGCCGCGGCGAAGAAGACCACGGCCGCCAAGAGCACCGCCGCGAAGAGCGCCGCGGCCAAGAAGACCACGGCGAAGAAGTCGCCGGCCAAGAAGGCCGCCACCAAGCGCTGATCTCCGCGTACGACGCACAGGGCGCCCGCCGCGACGGTGGGCGCCCTTCGCGTGTGCCCGGTCAGAGGCGGTCGGCGGCGAGCAGCCGGTCGGCGGTGAAGGCGAGCAGCCAGCCGCCGCCCTTCGGGGTGGTCCAGTCGCCGGCCCGCCCGGTCAACCGCTCCAGCGCGCCCGGGATCACCTTGCCCTGGCTGCACACCCCGACCGACGCGCCGGCGGCGGCCAGCTCCACCAGCCGGCCGGCCGCGGCCAGCGCGCACTCCTCGCGCTGCTGGCCCGGACGCGGCTCGTCCAGGTCGCCGCAGACCTCGATCGACAGGTCCAGCAGGGCCGCCGCCGGGGCGAGGGTCTGCACGCAGCGGCGTGCCGACGCCGACAGCAGCCGGGTCGGGCGGACCAGCGCCAGCAACGGCGCCAGCGCCTCGGCCTGGGCCTCGCCCTCGGCGTCGAGCGGGCGGCCGTCGTCCGGGCCGGACCAGGTGGCCCGCCTGCCGGCGTGCCCGTGCCGGACCAGCGCCATCGTCGCGGTCACCGGGGGCAGCGCAGCGAACGCGGCCAGCACCTCCGCGTCGTGCGGATAGCTGACCAGCCGGACCGCGTCGTCGACGCCGAGCCAGCGCACGTCGTCGACCTCGGTGTCCGGCTGGAATCCGCCCTCGCCCACCGCCCGCATGGACCAGTAGTCGACCGCCTTGGACCGGCCCTCGCTGCGGTAGCGCACGGTGGGCAGCCGGACCTGCGGGACGGCCCGCACGTCGCTCTCCTCGGCCACCTCGCGGACGGCGGCCAGCATCGGATGCTCGCCGGACTCCAGCTTCCCCTTCGGCAGCGACCAGTCGCCGTAGCGGGGGCGGTGTACCAGGCAGACCTCGACGCCGCCGTCGGCCGGCCGCCAGGCCACCCCGCCGGCCGCCCGGATCCCGACCGGTTCCTCGTCCACCATCTGGTCACCCTACGTCCGGGGCGGCCCCCCGTACGGGCCGCTCGGCTTCCTCCACCGCCCCACCCGGCCGTGCGCCCTCCGCGCCGGACGGCCGGTACGTCCGCCGGTTCCCGTCCGCCGCGTTCCGGCCGGCGCCTCGCCGGGTGGTGAGCACAGGCCGGCGAGGCACAGGCGGTCAGCCGGCCGTGCCGCCGACCCGGCGCAGCAGCAGCTCCTGCAGGTCGACCAGCGGCTCCTCGGCGCTGCCGGTACGCCGGGTCCAGGTGCCGTCGGCGGCCAGCTCGAAGGCGTCCACCTCGGCGCTGAACGCGGCGGTCAGCACATGGTCCAGCTCGGCACGGGCCACCGGGTCGCTGACCTGCACCAGCGCCTCCACCCGGCGGTCCAGGTTGCGGTGCATCAGGTCGGCCGAGCCCATCCAGAACTCGGCGTCGCCGTTGTTGCCGAACCGGAAGATCCGCGAGTGCTCCAGGAACCGGCCGAGGATCGAGCGGACCCGGATGTTCTCCGACAGCCCCGGCACCCCGGGGCGCAGCGTGCACATGCCCCGGATCAACAGGTCCACGTGCACCCCGGCCCGGGAGGCCCGGTAGAGCGCGTCGGTCACCTCCTCGTCGACCAGGGCGTTCACCTTGAACTGCACCAGCCCCGGCATGCCGAGCCGGACGTGCGCGATCTCCCGCTCGATCCGCTCGACCAGGCCGCGCCGGATGCCCTGCGGCGCCACCAGCAGCCGCCGGAACGTGGTCTGCCGGCTGTACCCGGTGAGGACGTTGAACAGGTCGGTCAGGTCGGCGCCGATCTCCGGGTCGGCGGTGAGCACCCCGAAGTCCTCGTAGAGCCGGGCCGTCTTCGGGTGGTAGTTGCCGGTGCCGATGTGGCAGTAGCGGCGGATCTGGTTGCCCTCCTGGCGTACCACCAGCGCGGTCTTGCAGTGCGTCTTGAGGCCCACCAGGCCGTAGACGACGTGGCAGCCGGCCCGCTCCAGGGTGCGTGCCCAGCCGATGTTGGCCACCTCGTCGAAGCGCGCCTTCAGCTCCACCAGCACCACCACCTGCTTGCCGGCGGCGGCCGCGTCGACCAGGGCGTCGACGATCGGGGAGTCGCCGCTGGTGCGGTAGAGGGTCTGCTTGATGGCGAGCACGTCCGGGTCGGCGGCGGCCTGCTCGATGAAGCGCTGCACGCTGGTGGCGAACGAGTGGTACGGGTGGTGCACCAGCACGTCGCCGTCGCGCAGCGTGGCGAAGACGCTGCGCGGCACCTCGCCCTCGGCGAGGCGGGGGTGGGTGGCCGGCACGAACGGCGGGTCCTTCAGGTCCGGGCGGTCGGCCTCGCCGTAGAGCTGCCAGAGCGCCGACAGGTCGAGCAGCCCCGGCACCCGGAGCACGTCGTGCCCGTCCATGTCCAGCTCGCGGACGAGCAGCTCCAGCATGTGGTCGGAGATCGAGGCGGCGACCTCCAGCCGTACCGGGGGTCCGAAGCGGCGGCGGGCCAGTTCCCGTTCCAGCGCCTGGAGCAGGTCCTCGTCCCGGTCCTCGTCGACCTCCACCTCGGCGTTGCGGGTCACCCGGAACAGGTGGCACTCCACCACCTGCATGCCGGAGAAGAGCTGCCCGAGGTGCACCGAGATCAGCTCCTCGACCGGCAGCATGTGCACCCCGGGCCGGTCCTTGGCGACCCGGACGAAACGCGGCACGTTGTTCGGCACCTTGACCCGGGCGAAGAGCTCCGAGCCGCCGTCCGGGTCGCGGACCGCCACCGCCAGGTTCAGCGACCGCCCCGAGATGTACGGGAACGGGTGCGCCGGGTCCACCGCGAGCGGCGTCAGCACCGGGAAGATGTGCTCGCGGAAGTAGGTGCGCAGCCGCTCCCGTTCCGGGTCGTCCAGCTCGGCCCAGCGCAGGATCCGGACGTCGGCCTCGGCGAGGCGGGGCAGCACGTCGTCGACGAAGCAGGCGGCGTGCCGGGCGACCAGGTCGGCGGTCTTCTCGGTGATCCGGTCCAGCTGGGTACGCAGCGGCAGCCGGTCCCCGCCGCGTACCGGCAGGCCGGCGGAGAGGCGGCGCTTCAGGCCGGCCACCCGCACCATGTAGAACTCGTCGAGGTTGCTGGCGAAGATGGCCAGGAACTTCGCCCGCTCCAGCAGCGGGGTGCGCGGGTCCTCGGCCAGCGCCAGCACCCGGGCGTTGAAGTCGAGCCAGGAGACCTCGCGGTTGAGGAAGCGGTCCTCCGGCAGCGGCTCGTGGGCCGCCGTCGGGTCGTCCGGGCCCGGGGCGGGCCGCTGCCCCGGGTCCAGCACCTCGTCGAGTCCCGCCGAGGCGCCGGCGGCGCCGGAGCCGGGGGTGTCGGGCGTCGTGGCGACGACGTCCTCGGGGCTGCGGGGGGCGCGGCCGCCGCGACGGCGGGCGCCGTTGCGGGGGACCGTCGCCTCGGTGGCGTGCGGTGGGCTGGTGGGGTGCTCCCGAGGGGTGCTCACCCGCTCATAATCACCCGATTACGGTTAACTGAAAATGAACTCCGACCGGGTCGGTCAGGCCATCGTCGGGAACGTCACCCGGACGACCGTTCCGTCCGGGTCCCGCTCCACCCGCAGCCGCTGCCCGAGGCGGAGCAGCCGCAGCCCGGAGGCGTCGAAGGCGCACGCCGGGAAGGCCAGCTCGGTGCCGTCGTCCAGCAGCAGCACCCCGGTGCGGGTCTGTGCGTCGAAGCTCGCCACGGTGCCCTGCATGACAGCACCGTACACGGCGTGGTCAGGGGCAGGGCGCCAGCAGCGCGGCGCTGTGCGGGCCGAGCCCGAGCCGGGCGGCGGCGGCCAGGTCGGCGGCGGTGTCCACGTCCCGGCGCAGGGTGGGCCAGTCGCCGTGCAGCGGGAGCGCCCCGCCGGCGGCGTGCGCCGCCGCCGAGCCGACGCCGAACCGGGGCTCCAGCGCGACGCCCGGCGGCGCGGCCAGCAGCACGGTGCCGCTGCCCGGCGCGTCGGCGACGAACCGGCGTACCCCCGGGGTGTCGGTGGCGGCCGCGAGCAGCGCGGCGGCCAGCTCGGCCGGGCGCAGCGCGGGCAGGTCCGCGGTGAGGCCGGCGACCCATCCGCGGCCGGCGACCTCGGCGCCGTGCCGGAAGGCGGCGTTGAGCCCGGCGTCCGGCCGGTCCGGGACCGCCCGGGCGCCCGCCGCGCCGGCCGTGGCCGCCACCGCCGGGTCGGCGGTGACCACCAGGACCTCGGCCACCGCCGGGCAGGCCACCGCCGCGCGGACCGTGTCGGCCGCCAACGCCAGCGCCAGCTCCTCGTGCGGTACGGCCGGCAGCGCGCCCCGCAACCGGCTCTTCGCCGCGTCGAGGCGCTTCACCGGCACCACCACGGTCCAGGTCGGCTGCACGTGACAATCCTGCCAGCGTCGCCTGCCGGTACCCTCACTGGCCGTACCCCGGGCGAGCAGGCATGATTTCCGCTGCGGGCCACACCGCGGGGGTCGACGAGGAGGCAGGGTGACACGGCGCAGGCTGGGCTTCTGGCAACGATTCGCCGTGGTGCTGGTCAAGCCGGTGATGCTGCTCTGGACCCGGCGTACCTGGCGCGGCGCCGAGCAGTTGCGCCGCGAGGGCGGGATCATCCTCGTGCCCAACCACCTCTCGCACGCCGACCCGCTGGTCTCCGCGCACTTCATCTACGAGGCCGGACGCTGGCCGCAGTACCTCGGCAAGGTCAGCGTCTTCCGGGTGCCGGTGATCGGCTGGATCCTGCACCGGTGCAAGCAGATCCCGGTGGAGCGGGAGACCGTCCACGCGGTGAAGTCGCTGGACAAGCTGGTCGCCGCCCTCGACGCCGGTGGCGCGGTGGTGATCTACCCGGAGGGGACGATCACCCGCGAACCGCAGCTGTGGCCGATGAAGGGCAAGACCGGGGCGGCCCGGCTGGCGCTGGCCACCGGCGCGCCGGTGATCCCGGTGGCGATGTGGGGGCCGGAGAAGCTCTTCGACCCGCGCACGAACCGCTTCGGGCTGCGGCCCCGCACCCCGGTGACCGTGGTCGCCGGCCCGCCGGTGGACCTGGGCCGCTGGGCGGGCGCGACGCCGACCCGGGCGGTGCTGGAAGAGATGACCGACGAGATCATGCTGACCTTGCGTGACCTGCTCGCCGAGATCCGGGGCGACACGCCGCCACCGCTGTGGGAACGTCCCGCCCGTCCGCGTACTCCCGAGGTGACCGAATGAGCGAGCGCAGCGAGGTGACGGCATGAGCCATGTGGCGGTGCTGGGGGCGGGTTCCTGGGGGACCGCCTTCGCGAAGATCCTCGCCGACGCCGGCCGGGACGTGACGATCTGGGCGCGCCGGGAGTCGGTCGCCGAGGCGATCCGCACCCACCGGCGCAACCCGGACTACCTGACCGACATGCGGCTGCCCGAGCGGGTCACCGCGACCGGCGACGCCGCCAAGGCGATCGCCGGCGCCGAGGTGGTGGTGCTGTCGGTGCCGTCGCAGACGCTGCGCGGCAACCTCGCCGACTGGGCCCCGCACCTCGCCCCCGACTCGACCCTGGTCTCCCTGATGAAGGGGATCGAGCTGGGCACCACCAGGCGGATGAGCGAGGTGATCGTGGAGACCGCCCGGGTCACCCCGGACCGGGTGGTGGTGGTCTCCGGCCCCAACCTGGCCCCCGAGATCGCCGACGAGCAGCCGGCCGCGACCGTGGTCGCCGGCACCGACGCCCGCCGGGCCGAGCTGGTGCAGCGTTCCATCCGCACCCCGTACTTCCGTCCGTACACCAACGACGACGTGATCGGCTGCGAGCTGGGCGGCGCGGTCAAGAACGTGATCGCCCTGGCGTACGGGATCGCCACCGCGATGGGCTTCGGCGACAACACCCGGGCGATGCTGATGACCCGTGGGCTCGCCGAGACCGCCCGGCTCGGTGTGGCGCTCGGCGCCGACCCGATCACCTTCGCCGGCCTGGCCGGCATGGGTGACCTCGTCGCCTCCTGCTCGTCGCCGCTGGCCCGCAACCGCACCTTCGGCGAGCACCTGGGCCGGGGGGAGACCCTGGAGCAGGCGCAGGCGGCCACCCGGCAGACCGCCGAGGGCGTCAAGAGCTGCCTCGCCATCCGGGACCTGGCCCGGGCGCACGGGGTGGAGATGCCGATCACCGAGCAGATCGAACGGATCTGCCACGAGGGGATGGACCCGAGACTCGCCGTGGACGCCCTGATGAGCCGTACCGCCAAGCCGGAGTCGTACGAATGAGCGCGGGGGACTGGCACGACGGCACCCGCTGCGTGCACGCCGGCCTGCCCGATCCCGCCCCGGGCGACCCGTTCCTGCCCGGGCCGGTCTTCGCCGCGCCGTACCACCTCGACCCGTGGGAGGGTCCGGCGGCGAGCCCGAACGGCTACGGCCGGCCGGACAACCCCACCCGCCGGCTGCTGGAGACGGCCATCGGCGAACTGGAGGGGGGCGACTGCCGGGTCTTCGCCAGCGGGCAGGCGGCCATCACCGGGCTGCTGCTGGCCCTGCTGCGCCCCGGCGACCGGGTGCTGCTCCCCGCCGACGGGTACTTCCCGGTCCGCGCCTTCGCCACGGCCACGCTGGAGGGCATCGGGGTCTCCGTCGGGTTCGTGCCGACCGCCGGGCCGTACCCGTCGTTCGACGGCGTCCGGTTGCTGATGCTGGAGACCCCGGCGAACCCGGGGCTGGACGTGGCCGACGTCGCCGCGCTCACCGCCGAGGCGCACGCCGCCGGCACGCTGGTCGTGGTCGACAACACCACCGCCACCCCGCTCGGGCAGCGCCCGCTGGACCTGGGCGCCGACCTGGTCGTCGCCTCCGGCACCAAGGCCCTGACCGGGCACTCCGACCTGCTGCTGGGCTACGTCGCGGCCCGTTCGGCGGAGCTGCTGGAGACGCTGACGGCCTGGCGTACCACCACCGGCGCGGTGCCCGGGGCGTTCGACGCCTGGCTCGCCCACCGGTCGCTGGCCACGCTGGACCTGCGGCTGGCCCGGCAGTCGGCCAACGCGGCGGCCGTCGTCGAGCTGCTCGCCGGGCGGGCCGACGTGACCGGCCTGCGCTGGCCCGGGCGGCCGGAGGACCCGGCGTACCCGGTGGCGTCGGCGCAGATGCGGCGGATGCCCGGGGTGCTCTCCTTCGACCTCGGTGACGCCGCGCGGGTCGCCCGGTTCGTCTCCGCGTCCCGGCTGGTCGCCGCCGCCACCTCGTTCGGTGGCCTGCACACCACGGCCGACCGGCGGGCGCAGTGGGGCGACGACACCGCCCCGGGCTTCGTCCGGCTCTCCTGCGGGGTGGAGGACACCGCCGACCTGGTGGCCGACATCGCCGCCGCCTTGGACGCCGCCGGGCCGGCCGGTCCGCTATCGTGATCGGCGACCCGCTGGGGTCCCGACCGGAGGAGGTGAGTCCGATCCACCAGTACCGAGGACCGGCGCTCCCCTCCGCGTCCCCGTCGCCGGAGTAGGCGACGGCGGGAGCGCCGACGAGCGTTCCCGAGAGGCAATGTCATGGCACCGTTCCACCCTGACCGTTCCGCCCTCGTCTCGCGGCTGCGCGCCGCCGGCTGCGTCTACGCCGAGGACGAGGCGGACCTGCTCATCGCCGCCGTCGACTCGTCCGACGCGCTGAGCGTGCTGACCGACCGTCGGGTCGGCGGCGAACCGCTGGAGTACGTCCTCGGCTGGGCCGAGTTCTGCGGACTGCGGGTCGCCGTCGCGCCCGGCGTGTTCGTGCCCCGCGCGCGGACCGCCCTGCTGGTGGAGGCCGCCGTGTCGGTCGCCGGCCCGGCGCCCGCGGTGGCCGACCTGTGCTGCGGGTCGGGCGCGACCACCCTCGCGCTCGCCGTCCGGCTCGCCCCGCGCTGGCTGGCCGCCGTCGACCTGGACGCGGCCGCGGTGGCCTGCGCCCGGCGCAACCTCGCCGGCCGGGACGTCCCGGTCCTCCAGGGCGACCTGTACGACCCGCTGCCGCCCGCCCGGCGGGGCCGGCTCGACCTGGTGGTGGCCAACGCCCCGTACGTCCCCACGGAGGCGGTGGCGCTGATGCCGGCCGAGGCGCGGCTGCACGAGGCGCCGGTGGCGCTCGACGGCGGGGCCGACGGGCTGGCCGTGCTGCGCCGGGTGGCGGCCGGGGCGGTGGACTGGCTGGCCCCCGGCGGTCACCTGGTGGTCGAGGTGAGCGACGGTCAGGCCGACGCGCTCTGTGCCGCGATGACCGGGCTGGGTCTGGCGCCGCGGGTGCTGCGCGAACCGGAGTGGGACGCCACCGCCGTCGCCGCCCGCCGGCCCGGCTGACCGTCGCCGCCGGGTCCGGTCGGTTCGGGTCCTTCGGGCGTGGCGGGGCCCGGGAGCGGGAACTAGCCTCGCATCAGGCTCGCAGGCGGGAGGCGGCGGGAGATGGACAGCGTGGACGTGCCGGTGGTGGTCGGCATCGACAACGGCGGGACCAGCAACAACGCCACCGTCCTCACCCTCGACGGGCGGTTCCTGGTCGACGGGCTGCTGGAGATCCCCAGCGAGGTGGAGGTTGGCCCGGAGGCGGCGATCGAGGCGATGGCCCGCGCGCTGGACGGGGTGCTCGCCCACACCGGCGTGCCGCGTGCGCTGGTGCGGGCGGTGGGGCTGGACACCCCGGGGCCGGCCAGCGCCGACGGGGTGATCTCGTCGCGGGGGTCGACGAACTTCGCCCAGCCCGCCTGGCACGGGTTCGACGTGCGGGGCGCGTTGCAGCGGCGGCTGGGCCTGCCGGTGGTGTACCACAACGACGGCAACGCGGCGGCGCTCTACGCCCACCACGTCCACTTCGGCGCCGACGCGACGGCCCGTTCCTCGGTGTCGGCGATCGTCGGCACCGGGCTGGGCGGGGGAGTGGTGGTGGACGGCCGGGTGCTCACCGGGGCGGCGGGGATGGCCGGCGAGTTCGGGCACGTGCACATTCCGCTGACCGGGCTGCTCGCCCCGGGGCAGCCGGTCCCGACCTGCGCCTGCGGGTTCGTCGGGGACGCGGAGAGCGTCGCCTCGCTGACCGCGATCCGGCGCAACCTGCTGCCGTACTGGCTGACCCGGTACCCGGGCCATCCGCTCGCGGCGGAGCCGGCCGACCGGGCCGCGAAGCTGCTGCGGGGGTACGCCGAGCGGGGTGACGCGCTGGCCCGGGAGGTCTTCGCCCAGCAGGCGGTCGCGCTCGGGCGGCTCTTCACCATCGCGGCCAACCTCACCGACCCGCACGCCTACTTCGTGGGCGGCGGCGTGGTGGAGGCGGCGCCGGAGTTCCGGGACCGGTTCCTGGCGACCGTACGCGAGCACACGGTGCTCCGCGCGGAGCAGGCGGCGGTCGCGACCTTCGCCCTGGTCCCCGACCGCGACATGGCCGGTGCGCGGGGCGTCGCCATCGCCGCCCTGACCGCCCTGCGACCCGCCACCCGCGCCCCCGCCCCCCTGTCGGGTTGATCAGGAGGTTCGCGTCCCGGACCGGGCCGTCCGGGGACGCGAACCTCCTGACCGGTCCCGTGGACCGGTGGGGCGGGTCAGCGGCGGGGCGGGGCGGCGGCGAAGGCGGTCCAGGCGGCCGGTGGGAAGAGCAGGACCGGGCCGGCGGGGTCCTTGGAGTCGCGGACGGCCACCACCTCCGGCACGGTGGCCAGCTCCACGCAGGCCCCCTCGTCGCCGCTGTGGCTGCTCTTGCGCCACGCGGCCGTGGCCAACGCCGCGCTGATCGTCGGTGTCATCTCCTACCGTCCCTTCAGAAGTTGCACGAGCTGGTCGCGGCTGTCCGCCGGGCTGAGCGCGACGGTCCGCAGGTGTTCCATGATCTTGGTGCAGGTACGCAGGTCACCCGGGCGGTCGAGGACCATCTGTCCGGCGACCGTCTCCACCGAGGCGATCAGCGGATCCTCCGGGTCGGCGAACTCCAGGATGTGCAGCGAGCCGCGGGTGCCCCGGTGGTAGCCCGCCGCCAGGGGGATCACCTGCACGGTCACGTTCGGCAGCTCGCCCATCTTGAGCAGGTGCCGCAGCTGCCCCTGCATCGCCGCGCGGTCGCCGACCGGGCGCAGCAGCGCGCCCTCGTCGATGATCGCGTCGAAGATGGGCGGGTCGTCGGCGGTGATCCGCTGCTGCCGGTCCAGCCGTAGCTGCACCCGCTGCTCGACCTGGTCGTCGCTGAGGGTGTGCGGCCCGCCGCGCATCACGCCCCGGATGTAGTCGGCGGTCTGGAGCAGCCCGGGCACCACCGAGGGTTCGAAGTTGGCGATGCCGGTCGCCTCCGCCTCCAGCGCGATGAAGTCGATGGTGCGCTTGTCCAGCAGGTGCGAGTACGGCACCCACCAGCCGGGTTTGCGGGTGTCCTTGGCGAGCTGCACCGCCGCCGCGATCTCGTCCGGCCCGACGCCGTAGAGGCTGAGCAGCGCGCGCACGGTGGCGGGGCTGACCAGCGTCTGCGCGTTCTCGTAGCGGGAGAGCGTGCTGCGGGTGCTGTTGATCTCGTCGGCGGCGGCCTCGAGTGTGAGGCCGGCCGCCTCCCGGTGGGTGCGCAGGGCGATGCCCAGCCGTCGCGCCCGGGCGGTCTTGGGAGCCATACGTCGATGGTGACATATGTCTTCGGGAAAGTGCGCATGAGAGAACGTCGATGAGAGTTGCATTCACGCCTGTCCACCTGTCAATCTGTGATGGCGTCCTCACCAACGGTTGTCGTGGCGACGGCGATGGTGAGCGACCGGAGGGGATGGGGCGCGTGGTGATCGGGTTTACTCCCCCGTACCCGATCGCCACGTGCCACCCCGCTCCGCCACCGTCCACCGGGGAGGGAGACGTCGGAATGAGGTCGAGCGGATGTCCTGGCGAGCGGCGATGACGCGGTTCCTGGTGGTGCTCACCGACGTCCGTCCGGTGGAGGGGGAGGTCCGCAACGAGCGCACCGCCCCCGAGCGGCGCCGCCAGGTGGTCGGCGCCAGCAGCCGGGAGGCCGCCGACCGGATCGCCGGCGCGTTCATGGCCCTGGGCATGGTCCGCGCCGGCCGGCAACGGGTGAAGGTGATCGCGGTCGGCCGCGGTCGGCACACCTGCCCGGACAGGTAGGTCACGCACCGTATCGGTGCGGGTGACCGTTTGCGAGGGAGGCTCAGCTCCTCCCGGGTATCACCATCGGCCCGCCGCCACCCACAGTAAGGTCAACCGGGTGAGCGCGCCGCAGGCGGCTCCGCAGTCGCGTACCGAGAGGTGACCCAGTGACCACCCCAGGCAAGACCCGCGTGGCGATCGTATTCGGCGGCCGCAGCCCCGAGCACGGCATCTCCTGCGTCAGTGCCGGCAGCGTGCTCGCCGCGCTCGACCCGGACGAGTTCGAGGTGGTGCCGGTGGGCATCACCCGCCAGGGGCAGTGGGTGCTGGCCAGCGGTGACCCGAGTCAGCTCGCCATCGCCGACCGGAAGCTGCCGGAGATCACCGCCGGCTCCGGCGCCGAGCTGGTCCTGCGCGCCGACCCCACCGCCGGTGGCCTGATGGTGCTCGACCCCGCCGAGGGCCCGCGCGCGCTCGCCGACGTCGACGTGGTCTTCCCGGTGCTGCACGGCGCGTACGGCGAGGACGGCACCATCCAGGGCATGCTGGAGATGGCCGACATCCCGTACGTCGGGGCGAACGTCTTCGCCTCCGCCGCCGCGATGGACAAGGAGTTCACCAAGAAACTCTGCGCCGTCGAGGGCATCCCGGTCGGGCCGTACGCGGTGCTGCGCAACGGGATGACGCTCAGCGAGGAGGACAAGGAGCGCCTCGGCCTGCCGGTCTTCGTCAAGCCGTCCCGGGCCGGCTCGTCCTTCGGCATCACCAAGGTCGACGACTGGTCCCGGCTCGACGCCGCGGTCGCGACCGCCCGGGAGATCGACACCAAGGTGCTGGTCGAGGGCGCGATCGTCGGCCGGGAGATCGAGTGCGGCGTGCTGGAGGGCGAGGCCGGCGGCGCCCCCGAGGCGTCCGTGCTGGCCGAGGTCCGGGTCGTCTCCGGCCACGACTGGTACGACTTCGAGGCCAAGTACATCGACGACTCCTGCGAGTACGACATCCCGGCCACCCTGCCCGAGCAGGTCACCCGCCGGGTGCAGGAGTACGCCACCCGGGCCTTCACCGCGCTGGACTGCTCCGGGCTGGCCCGGGTCGACTTCTTCGTCACGCCCGGGCTGGACGTCTACCTCAACGAGATCAACACGATGCCGGGCTTCACCCCGACCTCGATGTTCCCCCGGATGTGGGCGGCCTCCGGCCTGGAGTACCCGAAGCTGGTCAACCGCCTGATCCGCACCGCCCTGCACCGCGACACCGGCCCCCGCTGACCCACCCCGCCCCACCACCCCCGGGCCGCACCCCACGCCACGCCACGCCGCCCCGCGTCGCGCCGCGCCCACGCCGCGCCGCGCCGCGCTCAGGATCCGCACACTTTCGCGGAAAGAGTGGCCATTCCGCGCCGGATAGCCACTCTTTCCGTGAAAGTGCGACCGTCTCGGCGCCCGTCAGCGCGGCGGGGGCCGGCGGACGGCGGTACGGCGGGCGGAGCGCGGCGAGACGGGCGGGCGGCGGGCGGGCGGCGGGCGGGGCGGCAGGCGGGGCGGCGGGGCGACGCGGGTGGCAGTGAACGAGCGCCCCCGCAGCGGAGTGCTGCGGGGGCCGGGACGACGGCTACGAGGGTGGAGGTCAGGCTCGGCAGCCGGCCGGGACCGCGCCGCCCGACGGCACCGAGGCGACGATCGTGTCGGAGATCGGGGTGACCCACTGCAACGGCTGCTCGTACGACAGCGGCACGGTGACCGTGACGGCGGTCTCCCGGTCGACGGTGGTGAGCACCGTGGCGTCGGACTTCTGCTCGGCGAACCAGCAGACCTTGTTGACCGTCCAGACGTCGGCGGTCGCGTCCACGGTCGGCTCGGCGCCGCCGCAGGCCACGGTCAGCGCCGGGTCGCCGTACGCGGCGTTCTGCTCCGGCCCGGCGGTGACCGGCCGCTGCCTCAGCTCACGCACGGAGTCGGGCAGCTGCGACACCAGCGCTCGACAGACGACGGCCGGGCGGGCGTCGAGCGCCGGGGCGGCCATCTCGACCGGGGTCGTGGCCTGCGCCCGCGCGGTCGTCGCGGTGGGGCTGGGCTCGGCGGCCGGAGTGTCCGGCGCCAGCCTGGCGAAGGTGATCCCGGCGACCGCCACGGTCACCGGCAACGCGACCAGGGTGGCGATCAGCGCCGCCTTGCGGGTCGCCGGATCCTTGGGTCGCCCGGAGCCCTTCGCGGGCTGCTCGCGGTCGACCTCGGGAGCAGAGGTGGAAGTGATCTCGTCCACTTACAGGCGCACCACCGAACACGTGAGGGTGCGGGTGATGCCGGGCACCATCTGCACCTTGCTGACGATCAGTTTGCCGAGCTCGTCGACGGTGTTCGCCTCGGTGAGCACCACCACGTCGTAGGGCCCGGTGACGGCGTCGACCCGGACCACGCCGGCGAGGTCCGCGATCAGACCGGCCACGTCACGCGCCCGGCCGACCTCCGTCTGGATGAGGATGTACGCCTGTACCACGACTCGACCTCCGTCCGTCGCCGCCCGTGGGCGGCCCGAAGGGTGAAACTACCTTACGGAGCAGGGGTGATCCCTATCGGTGGCCGCCTGGACGCGGTGAGCGAGCACACGTGGTGGCGGGACGGCAGGGGACGGGCATGGACGAGCGCGACGAGGGGACGGCATGACGGTCGCGGGTGTGGGCGAGTTCGGACTGATCGACCGGGTGACGGCCCGCCTGACGCACGGGCAGAGCTGCCTGCTCGGCCCGGGTGACGACGGGGCGGTGGTCGCGGCGCCGGACCGACGGGTGGTGGCCTCGACGGACGTGCTGGTCGAGGGGAGGCACTTCCGCCGGGACTGGTCCGGCGCGGTCGACGTCGGACACCGGGCGGCGGCGGCGAACCTGGCCGACATCGCCGCGATGGGGGCCACCCCCACCGCGCTGCTGGTGGCCCTCTGCATGCCGGCGGACCTGGACACCGCCTGGGCCGAGGGGCTGGCCGACGGTCTGGGCGCGGAGGCGGCCCTGGTGGGGGCGAGCGTGGTCGGCGGGGACATGTCGGCCAGCCCCACCCTGACCATCGCCGTCACCGCGCTGGGGGACCTCGGTGGGCGTGCCCCGGTGGTCCGCTCCGGCGCCCGGCCGGGGGACGTGGTCGCGCTGGCCGGGCGGACCGGTTGGGCCGCTGCCGGGCTGACCGTGCTCTCCCGCGGGTTCCGCACGCCCCGGCTGCTGGTCGAGGCGTACCGGCGGCCGGAGGTGCCGTACGCGGCGGGGCCGCACGCCGCCCGGCTCGGCGCCACCGCCATGATCGACGTCTCGGACGGGCTGCTGGCCGATCTCGGTCACGTGGCGAAGGCCAGCGGGGTCGGCGTCGACGTGCACCGGGACGCCTTCGAGGTGCCCCGGCAGATGCGCGACGCCGCGCAGGCGCTCGGCGTCGACCCGTACTCGTGGATCCTCGCCGGTGGCGACGACCACGCGCTGGCGGCGACGTTCCCCCGGTCGGTGGCCCTGCCGGCGGAGTGGCGGCCGATCGGCCGGGTGGTCGAGGGTGCGGGTGTGACGGTCGACGGGGCCGCGTACGACGGCCCGGCCGGCTGGGACCACTTCCGGTAACGGCCCACCCCGGTCGTACCCTTTACCGGTGAGTGAGATCGAGATCCACGCGTCGGCCTTCGACTCGCCGGTGGCGCAGGCGCTGATCCGCGCGGCCCTGGCCGATCTCGGCCAGCGGTACGGCGGCAGCGGCGACGAGACCCCGGTCGACGCCGCCGAGTTCGTGCCGCCGCACGGTGTGTTCCTCGTCGCGCACCTCGACGGCGAGCCGGTCGGGTGCGGCGGCTGGCGCAGCCACGACGACGACACGGCCGAGCTGAAGCGGATGTACACCGCTCCGGCGGCCCGGGGGCGGGGCGTGGCCCGCGCGGTGCTGGCCGCCGTCGAGCGGTCCGCCCGGGACCACGGCCGCAAGCGGATCATCCTGGAGTGCGGCGACCGGCAGCCCGAGGCGATCGCCATGTACACCTCGGCCGGGTACGAGTCGATCCCCAACTTCGGCTTCTACGCCGACGAGCCGGGCTGCCTCTCCTTCGGCCGGGTCCTCTGACGGTCCACCGGACCCCGGCCCGACCGTCCGCCGGGCCGATTCCGGCCCGGCCCGCCCACCACCGGACGCCGGCCCGGCCCGCCGCCGGCGGACCTTCGGCCTGCCCTCCGCCGCCGGCTCCGGCCCGGCCACCACCGGATCCCGGCCGGGCCCGCCCCCGGCTGCCACCGTGGCGGGAGCGGCTCAGCCGACGCTGATCCGGACCAGTCCGGCGGCGTGCCGGGCGGTCCGCGTCGCCTCGGCCGGGTCGGCGCCCCAGGTGAGCACGTGACCGCTGCGCCGGGTGGAGGAGACCACCTCGCCGACGGTGTCGCCGACCCGCACGTCCAGCTCGACGGAGAGCACCCCGGGGGCGCGCAGCGCGTCGCGTACCCCGTCGATCGCGGTCACCGTGCCGGGCGGGGCGAGCAGGAACTCCACCGCCGCCGCGCCGGAGGGCCGGGCCGGCAGCGCCGGTCGCCCGCCGCGGAGCAGGTCCAGGTACGCGCCGATGAACCCGCACTCGTACGCCGCCGCGAGCAGCGCGGTGATCATGTCCCCGGGGAGCCGGGCGGCGCACTCCACCAGGGTCGGCGTCCCGTCGGCGACGATCCACTCGCTGTGCAGCACCCCGGTGCGGAAGCCGGCCGCCGCGGCGAGCCGGGTGGACACGGTCACCAGTTCCGCCTGTTGCGCGAGGGGCAGCGCGGAGGGCACGGTGTGCCCGGTCTCGACCGGGCAGCGGCCGGGCAGGACCCGCTTGTCGGTGACGTTGGCGAAGCGCACCTCGCCGTCGGCCACCAGCAGCTCGACGCTGTACTCCGGGCCGACCAGGGTCTGCTCGACCAGCACCTGGCTGGGCATGCCCCGGTCGGTGGCCTCGGGGGACTCCTCCGGTGCGGCGGTCGCCGCCCAGGCCGGCCCGATCTGCTCCCGGTCGGTGATGAGCTGTACGCCCAGGCTGCCCGCGCGGCGGGTCGGCTTGAGCACGCACCGTCCGCCGAAGCGGTCGGCGAAGACTGCCGCCTCCCGCGGGTCGGTGACCAGCGCGTACGCCGGATTCGCCAGCCCCGCCGCAGCGGCGGTCCGGCGAATCCGGTGCTTGTCGGTGAAGACCTCGGCGGCCTGTGGGCCGGCGCCGGGCAGGCCGAGCCGGTCGGCGAGCCGGGCCACGGCGGTCACGGCGTACTCGGTGCCGGGCACGACCAGCCGGGCGTCGGCCAGGCCCGGCTCTCGGGCGAGCAGCGCGTCGACGTCGAGCCCGGTCTGGTACTGGACGGCGAGCGCGCGGGAGATGACGGGCAACCCGGCCACGAGCCGGTCGCCGCCGCGCCGCCGGATCACGTCCGGCTCCTCGACGAGCACCACGCTGGACGGCGGGAGCTGCTCGTCGAGCCAGCGCAGCATGCCGACGGAGGACCCGAAGAAGATCATCTCGTCTGGGCCGAGGTCCAGGTGCACCGGTCCTCCTCCGTGGGTGGATGCAGGGGAGCCGGTGCGGACGCGCCCCGCCGGGCCGGCGGGGGAGACGGTAGTCGGGCGCCCGGGCCCGGTCGAGAGCCCCGTCGCCGACCTGTCAGAAGCGGGGCCGGCGGGTGCGGGCGTACCCGGACACGACAGCACCGGCGGACCGTCACGGCCCGCCGGTGCTGGCGAATCTTCGAGCTGGAGGCGTTACCGCGTCAGGCGCGGGTGACCTTGCCGGCCTTGATGCACGAGGTGCAGACCTTCAACTTCTTGGTGTTGCCGCCACCGGCCGGGGTACGCACCGACTGGATGTTCGGGTTCCAGCGGCGGTTGGTCCGCCGGTGCGAGTGGGACACGTTGTGGCCGAAGCCCGGCCCCTTGCCACAGACGTCGCACACGCTAGCCACGGGATACTCCTGGGATTGAAACGTTCATGAGGTCGCCGGCAGGCGCTGCCCGGGCAACCTGGCCAGGTTACCCGATGACCCCTACCCCGGACCAACCGGCCCGGCCCGCAGGCGTCGGCGTGACGGCGGTCACCGTCCGCGGCGACCACGCCCCCGTGGTGCGGACCGACGGGGGAACGGCCCCAGACTACCGCCGGCCGGTGCCCGGGCGCGACCCGGTGTCCGCCGCGCCGGGCCGCCGTCGCGCACCGACCGGGACCTCGGACACGCCGGGTGAGGACGGCCGACCCCGGCGTGTGTCGGTGCGCGACAGTAGGCTTCTGGCCGTGCTGGACACCCTCGACGCCGCCGCGGTGCGCCGCTGGTGCGCCGGTGGGCTCATCGCGCTCCGGCACCACCAGGGCGAGATCGACGGGCTGAACGTCTACCCGGTCCCGGACGGCGACACCGGCACCAACATGGTGCTCACCCTCACCTCGGCCCAGCAGGCCCTCGCGATGGACCTGGACACCCTGCCGGAGGACGGGCACACCCCGCACGGCCACGCGCTGCGGCTGATGGCCCGCGGGGCGCTGCTCGGCGCGCGGGGCAACTCCGGGGTGATCCTGTCGCAGATCCTGCGCGGCTTCGCCGACGCGCTCGCCGACGTCTCACCCGTCGGCGGCCGTGAGCTGGCCCGCGCGCTGCGCCACGCCGCCGCCGCGGCGTACGCGGCCGTCGCCCGGCCGGTGGAGGGCACCCTGCTCAGCGTGGTCGCCGCCGCCGCGACCGCCGCCGAGCAGGCCGACACCGACGACCTGCGCACGGTCGTGCGGGCGGCGGCCGGGGAGGCGGCGCGCGCCCTGGCCCGCACCCCGGAGCAGTTGCCCGCGCTGGCCCGGGCCGGGGTCGTCGACGCCGGCGGCCGGGGGCTCTGCCTGCTGCTCGACGCGCTGGTCGAGGTGGTCACCGGGGAGAGCCCACCCCGGCCGGCGCCGGTGGCCCGCGCGGTCCGCCCGCCGCTGACCGCCGTGCGCGAGACCGGCTCCGAGGAGTACGCCTACGAGGTGCAGTTCCTCCTCGACGCCGACCACGAGGCGGTGTCCCGGCTGCGGGACATCCTGGACACGCTCGGGGACTCCCTCGTGATCGTCGGCGACGGGGGTGAGCCGCACGGCACCTGGAACGTGCACGTGCACGTCAACGACGTCGGCGCGGCGATCGAGGCCGGGGTGGTCGCCGGCCGGCCGTACCGGATCTCGGTGACCCGCTTCGCCGACCAGACGGCGCCGGCCCCGCACCCCGGGCCCGCCACCGACGGCCGGGCGGCCGTGGTGGTCGCGGCCGGCGCGGGCATCGCGGAGCTCTTCGCCGGTGAGGGCGCGACGGTGGTGCCGGGCAACCCGTCCACCCGGGAGCTGCTGGACGCCGTCCGGGCCACCGCCGCGGCCCGGGTGGTGGTGCTCCCCAACGACCCGAACACGCAGGCCGTGGCGAGTGCCGCCGCGAAGGAGGCGCACGCCCTCGGCGTCAAGGTCAGCGTCGTGCCGACCCGCTCGCCGGTGCAGGCGCTCGCCGCGCTCGCCGTCCGCGACCCGAAGCGGCGCTTCGAGGACGACGTCATCGCGATGGCCGAGGCCGCCGGCGCCTGCCGGTACGCCGAGGTCTGCCGGGCCAGCCGGGAGGCGCTGACCGTCGCCGGTCCGTGCCGCCCCGGTGACGTGCTCGCCCTGGTCGAGGGCGAGGTGCACCTGATCGGCGCCGACCTGGTCGACACCTGCGTCGCCGTGGTCGACCGGATGCTCGGCGGCGGTGGCGAACTGGTCACGCTGCTCACCGGCGAGGACGCCCCGGACGGCCTCGCCGAGGCGGTCCGAGCCCATGTCGTCCGGCGCTGGCCCTTCGTCGAGGTGCAGGCGTACCCGGGTGGGCAGCCGCACTATCCGCTGCTGGTGGGGGTCGAATGACGAGCGAGCCGTCGACGGTGGACACGCCGCTGAAGAAGCTGGTCGGGGAGCGGACGGCCAAGGCCCTGGCCGGCCACCTCGACCTGCACACCGCCGGTGACCTGGTCTACCACTTCCCCCGCCGGTACGACGAGCGCGGCGAGCACACCGACATCCGCTCGCTCGACGTGGGCGAGCAGGTGACCGTGCTGGCCCAGGTGCAGCGCACCGCGGTCCGGCCGATGCGGCAGCGGCGGGGCAACCTGCTGGAGGTGACCGTCGGTGACGGCTCCGGCGGTGTGCTGACGTGCACCTTCTTCGGCAACCAGGCCTGGCGGGAGCGGGAGCTGCGCCCCGGGCGCTGGGGGCTGTTCGCCGGCAAGGTCACCGAGTTCCGGGGCAAGCGGCAGCTCAACGGCCCGGAGTACGTCCTGCTCGGCGAGGGTGGCGACGGCGAGGCGGCGGCCAACGAGGAGGTCGAGGAGTTCGCCGGCGCGCTGATCCCGGTCTACCCGGCCGCCGCGGCGGTGCCGACCTGGGTGATCGCCCGCTGCGTGCGGGTGGTGCTGGACACCTTCACCCCGCCGGACGACCCGCTGCCGGCCGCCGTACGGGCCAGCCGCAACCTGGTCGGCATCGGCGCCGCGCTGCGGGAGATCCACCGCCCGACCAGCAAGGAGGAGCTGTACCGGGCCCGTCGTCGGCTCAAGTGGGACGAGGCGTTCGCGGTGCAGCTCACCCTGGTGCAGCGCAAGGCGCGGGCGGCGTCCTGGCCGGCGAGGGCCCGCCCGCCGAAGCCCGGCGGGCTGCTCGACGCGTTCGACGCCCGACTGCCGTACGAGCTGACCTCCGGCCAGCGGGACGTCGGCGTCGAGATCGCCGCCGACCTGGCCACCCCGCACCCGATGCACCGGCTGCTGCAGGGCGAGGTCGGCTCCGGCAAGACCGTGGTGGCGTTGCGCGCGATGCTCCAGGTGGTCGACGCGGGCGGGCAGGCGGCGCTGCTTGCCCCGACCGAGGTGCTCGCCGCCCAGCACCACCGGGGCATGCTGGAGCTGCTCGGCCCGCTCGCGCAGGCCGGTGAGCTGGGCGCGGCCGACGACGCGACCCGGGTGGAGCTGGTCACCGGCTCGCTCGGCGCGGCCGCCCGGCGGCGGGCCCTGGCGGAGGTCGCCGAGGGGCGGGCCGGGATCGTGCTCGGCACCCACGCCCTGCTCTACGAGGGGGTGGACTTCGCCGATCTCGGCCTGGTGGTGGTCGACGAGCAGCACCGCTTCGGCGTCGAGCAGCGTGACGCGCTGCGGTCCAAGGCCGACCAGCCACCGCACGTGCTGGTGATGACGGCGACCCCGATCCCGCGCACGGTGGCGATGACCGTCTACGGCGACCTGGAGACCTCCACCCTGTCCCAGCTGCCGCAGGGGCGCTCGCCGATCGCCTCGCACGTGGTGCCGGCGGCGGAGAAGCCGGCCTTCCTGGACCGGGCCTGGCGCCGGTTGCGCGAGGAGGTGGCGGCCGGGCACCAGGCGTACGTGGTGTGTCCCCGGATCGGTGACGGCCCGGCCAGTGAGGAGGAACCGCCCCGGGAGGACGACAGCGGCCGACGGCCGCCGGTGGCGGTGACCGAGGTGGCGCCGCTGCTCGCCGAAGGGCCGCTGCACGGGCTGCGGATCGGCGTCCTGCACGGCCGGCTGCCGGCCGACGAGAAGGACGCGGTGATGCGGTCCTTCGCCGCCGGTGACCTGGACGTGCTGGTCGCCACCACGGTGGTCGAGGTCGGCGTCAACGTCCCCAACGCCACCGTGATGATCGTGCTGGACGCCGACCGGTTCGGTGTCTCCCAGCTGCACCAGCTGCGCGGCCGGGTGGGGCGGGGCGCCGCACCGGGTCTCTGCCTGCTGGTCACCGAGGCGGGCGAGGGTTCCTCGGCCCGGGAGCGTCTCGACGCGGTCGCCTCCACCACCGACGGCTTCAAGCTGGCCGAACTCGACCTCGAACAGCGCCGCGAGGGCGACGTGCTGGGCGCGACCCAGTCCGGTCGCCGTTCGCACCTGCGGCTGCTGTCGCTGCTGCGCGACACCGACCTGATCCGCGACGCCCGCGCCGAGGCCCAGGCGCTGATCGCGGAGGACCCGGAGCTGGATCGGCATCCGGCGCTGGCCGCCTCGGTCGCCGCGCTGGTCGACGAGGAGCGCGCGGAGTACCTGGAGAAGGGCTGACGCCCCTGTCCCCTGTGGAGCTTGCCCCCACGGTTCGGCGCTGCGCGCCTAGGCTCGATCGATGGCGATTCCCCTCACCCGCGGTGTGCTCCTGCTGGCCCATGGCGACGACCTCGTCCTGGAGCAGGTCGGCGGCGTCGCGGACGACACGTCCGGGGTGCCGTGCACCCGCGCGACCCGGTTCCAGATCGCGTCGATCAGCAAGCAGATGACCGCGGTGGCGGTGCTGCTCCTCGCCGAGCGGAAGGCCCTCGACCTGGCCGACCCGGTCGCCCGCTGGCTGCCGCGCACGCCCGCGCACTGGTCCGGGATCACGCTGCACCACCTGCTGACCCACACCTCCGGGATCGGGCACTGGTCGGACTACCCGATGATCGACCTGGCCGGACCGGCCGACCCGGACGACCTGCTCGCCACCTTCGCCGCCGGCGCGCCGCTGTTCGCCCCCGGCGAGGGCTGGAGCTACAGCAGCCCGGGCTACGTGCTGCTGTCCCGCGTCGTCGAGCGGGCGGCCGACCGGCCGTACGCCGCCGTCCTCGACGAGGAGGTGTTCGGGCCGCTCGGGATGACCGGCAGCTTCGCCGGCACGCCGGTGGACCGCGCCGAGGTGGCGGTGGGCCACGAGGACGGCAGGTCGGTGCCCTCCTGGGACCTCGACGTCGTCAACCAGGGCACCGGCGACGTCTGGTGCACCGGGCCGGATCTGCTCACCTGGCTCGACGTGCCGCGCCGGGGGCGACTGCTCACCGCCGACTCGGTCGCGGCGATGACCACCCGGCACGCGTTGACCCCCCGGGACGGCGAGGCGTACGGCTACGGCTGTTTCCTCGGCCCGCTGGCGGGGGAACCGGCGGTGCACCACTCCGGGTACAACCTGGGCTTCAAGTCGCTCGCGGCGTGGCTGCCGGAATCGGACCGCCGCCTGGTGCTGCTGACCAACCAGGCCGAGGTCGATCCGGCGCTGGTGCCGGTGGCTCTCGCGCCGCGCTGACCCGGCCCCGACGCCGTCCCGGCGTCCTCGCCGAGCTGGGATTGGTAGGCGTTCCCCGGCCGGCACGGGGGAGGAAGCGGCCCGCAACGGCGCCGGGGGCGCGCCGACCTCTTCGGTCGACGCGCCCCCGGCGGTCAGGCAGGTGTCGCTCAGGCGGTGAAGCGGATCCGTCGGCGTCGCGCGACGACGAAGAGCACCGCGCCGGCCGCCAGCAGGGCGAGCGCGCCCGCGGCGATGCCGCCGGCCGCCGCGCCGGTCACCGGCAGGCCGGGCTCGCCGCCGCCGGTGCCACCGTCCTCGCAGTCCTCCGGCTGCTCCCAGGCCAGCGGGCCACCGGAGTCGAGGTCACCGGTGACGGTGACGGTGAAGCCCTCGCCGGCCTTGAAGCTGACGGTGCCGGTGCGGCCCGGCTCGACGGTCAGCGTCTTGGCCTCGCCCTTGCTCGGGGTGAACGTCGAGGTCAGCGTGACGCCGTCCTCCGGGTTGGTGATCCGGAAGGTCATCTCGTCGCAGGTGGACTCGTAGCTGGCGTCCGGGACGCCGACCTCGGGCTGCTGGCAGTCCTCGGGCTTCTCCCAGCCGCCGGTGAAGTCCTTCATGCCCGGCGCGGTCACGGTGATCTCCTGCGCCTGACCCGGGCTGAGCTTGCGGGTCTCGATCTTGCGCATGGGGACGGTCACCTTCTCGGTGAAGCCGTTGCTGCCGGCGATGGTGAACTCGGCCGCCGCGTTGCCGGTGCGGTTGACCAGGGTCAGCTCGACGGTGCCCGCGCAGTCGGACTCGGCGATGACCTCGGGGACGGCGGTGCAGGTGCCGGAGCCGCCGTTGTACCAGGCCTGCGGGCCGGTGGACCGGGAGCCGATGCCCTTCTTGCTGCCGACCTTGCGGTCGCCGTAGCGGTCGCTGGTGTCGGTCAGCGGGTCGATCACGGTGCCGCCGAAGACGAAGTCGACCTGGGTGTAGCAGTTCGGCACCTCGACCTTGAAGTCCAGGGTGGCCAGGCCCAGCTCGCCCTCGCCCACGCCGGTGAACTTCTTGATCGACTTGTCGAGCACGTACTGCGGCACGGCGAACTTCGCCGACGGCGTCACGTACGAGACCAGGGCCAGCTCCTGCTCCTCGCCGGCGCAGAGCGGGCCGTTGGTCAGCGTGATCGAGGCCTTGCCCTTCGGGCCGTCGAAGGTGTGCGTGTACTTCGCGTCGTCGGCCTTGACGCAGTTCGGCGCCGGCTCCGTCGGGGTGGTCGGCGTCGCGGTCGCGGTCGGCGAGGCCGACGGTGAGGGCGAGCTGTTGGTGGCGCTCGCGGGCGCCGTGAAGGCGAGTGCCGTGGCGAGGCCGGCCAGTGCGGCGGCGGCCACGGCGAGCGGTCGCCGGGGCGACGGCTGGGGACGGATCACGCGTACTCCCGGGGTGAAGAAGCGTCAGGGTGCGGCGGGTGGGGTGGCGGCGGCTGGTCGCGGTCGCCTGCGGCGCGTCCCGCGACGGCGCCCTCCCCGGCGCCGCGCGGCCGGCGCAGCGTCGCCGGCACCCGGCCGACCCTAGTGGGATCGCCGCCCGCGTTACAGCGCTCAGGAAGGGCTAAGGATGATGTTATGAATCTGAGATCATTGATGTACCGATGGTGATCATCGCGTCACCCGGCCCGCCCGCACCGTCCCGCCCGGCCCGCCCCGGCCGTCGCGTAGCGTCATCTCCATGAGCAGGGGGAGACCGTGACCCGGATCGTGGCCGGCACGCTCGGCGGGCGGCGGATCGCCGCCCCGCCCGGCGCCGGCACCCGCCCCACCTCCGACCGGGTGCGGGAGGCGTTGTTCAGCGCGGTGCAGGCCGAGGTCGACCTCGTCGGCGCGCGCGTCGCCGACCTGTACGCCGGCTCCGGCGCCGTCGGCCTGGAGGCGCTCTCCCGGGGCGCCCGGCACGTGCTGCTGGTCGAGTCCGACCCGCGCGCCGCCCGGGTGATCCGGGAGAACGTCGCCACGCTCCGGGCCGCCCCGGCCGCCCGGCTGGTCACCGGCAAGGTGGCCGGGGTGCTCGCGGCCGGCCCCGGCGACGAGCCGTACGACGTGGTCTTCGCCGACCCGCCGTACGCGCTGCCCGACGCCGAGCTCACCGCGATGCTGGCCGCGCTGGTCGCGCACGACTGGTTGGCCCCGGACGCCCTGGTGGTGGTGGAGCGGTCCAGCCGGACCGGACCGGTCACCTGGGTGGAAGGCGTCACCGGCGAGCGCAGTCGCCGCTACGGCGAGACCACCCTTTGGTACGGTCGCCGATCATGAGACGTGCGGTGTGTCCCGGCTCGTTCGACCCGGTCACCAACGGCCACCTCGACATCATCGGACGGGCCAGCCGGCTCTTCGACGAGGTGATCGTCGGCGTGCTGGTCAACCAGTCGAAGAGCGGCCTGTTCACCGTCGAGGAGCGGATCGACATGCTCCGCGAGGTGACCTCCTCGTACGACAACGTCCGGGTCGAGTCCTTCCGGGGCCTGCTGGTCGACTTCTGCCGGGCGCAGGAGGCGAGCGTGCTGATCAAGGGCCTGCGGGCGGTCAGCGACTTCGACTACGAGCTGCAGATGGCGCAGATGAACATCGGCCTGGCCGGGGTCGAGACGCTCTTCATGCCCACCAACCCGCTCTACTCCTTCATCTCCTCGAGCCTGATCAAGGACGTGGCGAAGTGGGGTGGCGACATCTCCGCGCACGTGCCGGACCGGGTCCGCGAGGCGCTCCAGGAGCGCATCGGTCCGTCGTCGCGCGACTGAGCCGCTCCCGTCGGCCCCGGGTCGCCGCCACGCGACGCGCCGGGCCGGATGGGGCGAGGTTCGCCCGCACACGACATCATGTGTGGAGCGGGAAACCGGCCGTAGCCCGCATCATGTAGGTCGGCCGACGAACGACAGGAGTGAGGTACCGGTGGACCCGCTCGATCGCATCGACGAACTGATCGCCATGGTGGAGCAGGCCCGCTCCGTACCGATGTCGCGCAACAACTGCATGGTCGACCGGGGCGAGATGATCGCGGCCCTGGACGAGCTGCGCGTCGAGCTCCCCGCCGACCTGCGCCGGGCCGCCGCCCTCCTGGAGGAGCGGGACAAGATCATGGAGGCCGGCAAGCGGGAGGCCGACCGGATCATCAGCGAGGGTGAGGCGGAACACGCCCGGCTGGTCTCGGTGAACGAGATCACCGTCTCCGCCGAGCACGAGGGCGCCCGGATCATCGCCGAGGCCCGGGCCGAGGCGCAGCGGCTGCGCGACGAGGTCGACGACTACGTCGACACCGCGCTGGCCAACTTCGAGCAGTTCCTGACCCGGGCGCTGGCCTCGATAGAGCGCGGCCGGGACAAGATGCACGCGCTGCGCGAGATCGGCACCTTCGCCGGGGACGAGGCGGAGCGCCCGCTACCCTTCTGAGCGGCACCTCACCAGCCGACATGAGCAGGAGGGCGTCCGCCCCCGATTCGACGGTCCGGCGGTCGCCCAGGTAACCTTTTTTGTCGGCCTCTCACCGGCCGGAGTCTGACTATGCCCAAGTACTCGCCATCGAACCTGAACCCCAGGTCGCCGCTGGTCCTCGACACGAGGGACCTGCCGCGTCGGCCTGGCGCGATGCGTACGGTCAAGCGGGTCGCACCGGCACCGGCGGACCTCGGCGTGGAGTTGATCGGCGTGCCGGAGGGCGCGGACCTCGACCTCGACCTGAGGTTGGAGTCGGTGTCCGAGGGCGTGCTCGTCTCCGGGACCATCAGCGGTCCCGTCCGGGGCGAGTGCGGCCGGTGCCTGCGTGAGATCAACGACTCGATGGTCGTGAACGTCCAGGAGCTGTACGCGTACGAGGACAGCACCACGGACTCCACGACCGACGAGGACGAGGTGGGCCGGATGCAGGGCGATCTGATCGACCTGGAGCCGGCGCTGCGGGACGCGGTGGTGCTCACGCTGCCGACCAACCCGCTCTGCCGGGAGGACTGCCCAGGGTTGTGCCCCGAGTGTGGGGTGCACTGGGACGATCTGCCGGTCGACCACAGCCACCAGCAGATCGACCCGCGTTGGGCGGGCCTGTCGCAACTGAACCGTACAGAGGAGTAGGAACCGTGGCCGTCCCCAAGCGCAAGATGTCGCGCAGCAACACCCGGTCCCGCCGGGCGAACTGGAAGGCGGCCGTGGTCGCGACCGTGGCCTGCCCGCAGTGCAAGTCCGCCAAGCTGCCGCACGCCGCGTGCTCCGTGTGCGGCACGTACAACGGCCGCCAGGTCCTCGAGGTCTGAGACCTGGACGCCGAGTGACGCCCCCGACCACGGGTCGGGTGGCGCGCGCACCCTGGCGATCGCCCGGTGCCCCGGCTCCCTCCGACACCGACCGGCCCGCTCCGGCCGGTGTCACGGTGGAGCCGGGCACCGCGCGGATCGCCGTTGACCTCCTCGGCGGGGACGACGCCCCCGCCGTCGTGGTTGACGGCGCTCTGCGAGCCGTCCGCGCCGATCCGTACCTGCACCTGCTGCTCGTCGGCCCGACCGAGGTCGCGGCCACGGTGACCGACGCCCTCACCCCGGTGCAGCGCGCCCGGATCACCGTCCGCCCGGTGCACGCCGCGGCCGGCCCGGCCCACCACGCGCCGCGCGCCGACAGCACCGTCCGGGCGGCCGTCGCCGCCGTCCGCGACGGCACCGCCGACGCCCTCGTCTCCGCCGGGTCGACCGGCGCGACCGTCTCCGCCGCCGCCCTCGGCTTCGGCCGGTGGGACGACGTCCGCCACCCGGCCCTGGTGGCCACCCTCCCGGCCGTCTCCGGCCCGGTGGTGCTGCTCGACGTCGGCGGCTCCCTGGAACCGCGTCCCGCCACCCTGGCCCGCCACGCCGTGCTCGGCGCCGCCTACGCCGCCGTGGCGCACGCCGTCGCCGCCCCCCGGGTCGGGCTGCTCTCCGTCGGCACCGAGGCCGGCAAGGGCGACCGTTCCCGCAAGGCCGCCGACCCCCTGCTCGCCGCCGCGACGCTGCCGTGCGGGGCCCGCTACGTCGGCCTGGTCGAGGGGTACGACCTCTCGATCGGCGCGCGCGCCGATGTGGTGGTCACCGACGGCTTCACCGGTAACGTGCTGCTCAAGGCCATCGAGGGCGCGTACGCGATGGCCGGCGGCCCGCCCGAGATCGGCGGCGCGCCCCGCGCGGCGGCCCTGCTCGGGGTCGCCGGGACGGTGGTCGTCTGCCACGGCGCCGCCGGGCCCGCCGACGTCGCCTCCGGCATCGCCCTCGCCGCGCACCTGTGGCGACGCGGCGCCACCGACCGGGTCCGCGCGCTGCTCGCCGGCGCCCCCGCGTACTCCTCGCCCAGTGACAGCATCGACACCGAGGTAAGCCCATGACGAACGACAAGCGCCGACGTGTCCACGTCGGTCACCTGGAGGCGGCGTTCGGCGTGACGCTCGACCCCGAGCTGCTGGAGCGGGCGTTGACCCACCGCTCCTACGCCTACGAGAACGGCGGCCTGCCCACCAACGAGCGGCTGGAGTTCCTCGGCGACTCGGTGCTCGGGGTGGTCATCACCACCGCGCTCTTCCGCAACCACCCGGACCTGCCCGAGGGGCAGCTGGCCAAGCTGCGGGCCAGCGTGGTCAACATGCGGGCCCTGGCCGACGTGGCCCGGGGCCTGGGGCCGGACGGGCTCGGCGCGTACCTGCTGCTCGGCAAGGGCGAGGAGGCCACCGGCGGCCGGGACAAGGCCAGCATCCTCGCCGACACGCTGGAGGCGCTGCTCGGCGCGATCTACCTCCAGCACGGCCTCGATACCGCCGCCCTGGTCATCCACCGCCTCTTCGACCCGGTGATGGCCGAGTCCGCCGGCCGCGGCGCCGCCCTGGACTGGAAAACCAGCCTCCAGGAGCTCACCGCCGCGCTGGGGCTGGGCGTGCCCGAGTACCGGATCGAGGGCACCGGCCCGGACCACCTCAAGACCTTCACCGCCTGGGTGGTGGTGGCCGGCAACCGCTACGGCGGGGCCGAGGGGCGCAGCAAGAAGGAGGCGGAGCAGCGGGCCGCCGAGGCGGCCTGGCGGGAGCTGACCGCGCAGGCCGAGAAGGAGCAGGCCGCCCTGGCCGCCGAGGAGTCCGCGCCGACCGCCGAGGCGGGCCTGGGCCGTGCCTGAACTGCCCGAGGTCGAGACGGTCCGGCAGGGCCTGGCCCAGTGGGTCACCGGCCGGCGGATCGCCTCGGTCCAGGTGCGCCACCCCCGCGCCGTACGCCGGCACGTCCCCGGCGCGGCGCACTTCGCCGCCGTGCTGGCCGACCGTACGGTCACCGACGTGCGGCGTCGCGGCAAGTACCTCTGGCTGCCGCTGGACAGCGGCGACGCGATGATCGGCCACCTGGGCATGTCCGGCCAGCTGCTGCTGCAACCGGTGGACGCCGCCGACGAGCTGCACCTGCGGGTGCGGTTCCGGTTCGCCGACGACGGCCCCGAGCTGCGCTTCGTCGACCAGCGCACGTTCGGCGGGCTGTCGGTCAGCGAGGGCGGCGCCGAGCTGCCGGCCGAGATCGCGCACATCGCCCGCGACCCGATGGACGACGAGTTCTCCGACGCCGGCTTCGTGGCGGCGCTGCGCCGGCGGCGGACCGAGGTGAAGCGGGCGCTGCTCGACCAGACGCTGATCTCCGGAGTGGGCAACATCTACGCCGATGAGGCGTTGTGGCGGGCGAAGCTGCACGGCGCCCGGCCGACCGACGCGCTGACCGCCCCGGCCGCCACCCGGCTGCTCGGGCACGTCCGTGACGTGCTCGGCGAGGCGATCGCCCAGGGCGGCACCAGCTTCGACGACCTGTACGTCAACGTCAACAGCGAGAGCGGCTACTTCGACCGGTCGCTCAACGTGTACGGCCGGGAGGGCGGGCCCTGCCGGCGGTGCGGCGCGCCGATCCGGCGGGAGGCGTTCATGAACCGGTCGTCGTACAGCTGCCCGCGTTGCCAGCCGCGTCCCCGGGGTGCCCTGAGGGGGTGACCCCGAGCCGGCTCGGGGTTGCGCCGGTGTGCCGTTCCCCGCGCGTCCCTGACACCGGTCCGCTTTGCCCGTCCGCCCCGCCCGTCCGCCCCGCAGCACGCGCCGGCCGACGTCCGGGACGAGCCGGGGCCGATCCCCGATGTCGGCGCGCCCCCGTTTCCCTAGCGTCAGCACGGTCGGCAGGGGGTCGACGGGTGCGACAGGGGGAACGCGACAGATGGGCAGAAGACCGGTGACGGTGCGGCTGGCGCGGTGGAGCGCCGAGCACCCGTGGCGTGCGATCGCGCTCTGGGTGGTGTTCGTGGCGGTGTGCTTCGTCGGTGGCAGCGCCGCCGGGTTGAAGGAGGCCACGAACGCCGACATGGCGATCGGGGAGTCCGGCCGGGCGGACATCATCGTCACCGAGGGGGACTTCGACGACCCGGCGGTCGAGAACGTCCTCATCACGCCGCGTACCGGGACGCTGGACCAGGCGGCGGCGAAGTCGGCGGCGGCCGACGCGACCGAGCGGATGCGCCAGGTCACTCAGGTGGCGTCGGTGGGGGCGCCGGTGTCGTCCCGGGACGGCAACGCGCTGCTGGTGCCGGTCACCATGGCCGGTGACCCGGAGGACGCCTCCGACCGGGTGCAGTCGCTGCGCGACGTCACGGCGGGCATCCAGGGCTCGTACCCGGGGCTGCGGGTCGAGCAGGTCGGTGGGCCGTCGATCGGCAAGGCCCTGGACGACACCCTCGGCAAGGACTTCGAGCGGGCCGAGCTGCTGAGCCTGCCGGTCACCCTGGCCATCCTGATCGTCGCCTTCGGCGCGCTGATCGCGGCCGGGGTGCCGGTGCTGCTGGCGCTCTCCTCGGTGGCCGCCGCGATGGGGCTCTCCACGCTCGCCTCGCACCTGGTGCCGGCGACCGACACCACGTCCAGCGTGATCCTGCTGATCGGCATGGCCGTCGGCGTCGACTACTCGCTGTTCTACGTCCGCCGGGAGCGGGAGGAACGCGCCAAGGGCCGCTCCGGGCTGGACGCGGTGGAGATCGCCGCGGAGACCTCCGGGCACGCCGTGGTGGTCTCCGGCTTCGCGGTGATCATCTCGATGGCCGGGCTGCTGCTCGCCAACGACGCGGTCTTCTCCTCGCTGGCGGTCGGCTCGATCCTGGTGGTGGCGGTCGCGGTCACCGGCTCGCTGACCGTGCTGCCGGCGCTGCTGGCGAAGCTGGGCCGTTGGGTCGACCGGCCCCGGGTGCCGCTGCTCTGGCGGCTCACCGCGGCGCGTACCGGGCGGCACGGGCAGCCGGCGAAGGCGCGGTTCTGGCCGGCCGTGCTGCGCCCCGCGCTGCGTGCGCCGCTGGCCACCCTGGTCGTCTCGGTCGGGCTGCTGCTCGCCCTGGCCGCGCCGGCGCTGGGCATGAAGCTGAAGTTCCCCGGCATGGAGGACCTGCCCCGGACCACGCCGGCCATGCAGGCGTACGACCGGCTCACCGCCGCCTTCCCGAGCACCGGCACCAGCCACCAGGTGGCCGTGCAGGCGCCGGCCGAGCAGGCCGACCGCGTACGGGCGGCGCTGACCGACCTGGCCGGGCGCGCCGCCGCCGACCCGCTCTTCGCGCCGGCCGAGGGGGACGGCCCGAAGATCGAGGTGTCGGCCGACCGGCGGGTGTCGACGCTGGAGGTCGCCACCCCGTACGCGAGCCGGGACGACGAGGCGGCCCGCTCGCTGCACACGCTGCGCGACGACCTGTTGCCGGCGGCGATGCGTGGCATCCCCGGGGTGGAGTACGCCGTCGGCGGCGGGGTCGCGGCCAGCGAGGACTACGCGCAGCACGTCGAGGAGAAGCTGCCGCTGGTGATGGCCTTCGTGCTGGCGTTGACGTTCCTGGTGATGACCTGGACGTTCCGTTCGGTGGTGGTGGCGCTCACCTCGATCGTGCTCAACCTGCTCTCCGCGGGCGCCGCGTACGGCCTGCTGGTGCTGGTCTTCCAGGGCGAGTGGGCCGAGGGGCTGCTCGGCTTCACGTCGATGGGGGCGATCGTCTCCTGGCTGCCGCTCTTCCTCTTCGTGGTGCTCTTCGGGCTCTCCATGGACTACCACGTCTTCGTGGTCAGCCGGATCCGGGAGGGGATCCGGGCCGGCATGTCCAACCGGGACGCGGTGGCGTACGGGATCACCTCGTCGGCGGGCGTGGTGACCAGCGCGGCGGTGGTGATGGTCGGGGTCTTCGCCATCTTCGCCACGCTGAGCACGATCGACATGAAGCAGCTCGGCATCGGGCTGGCGGCGGCGATCCTGCTGGACGCCACGATCATCCGCGCGGTGGTGCTGCCGTCGCTGATGACGCTGCTCGGCGACGCCAACTGGTGGGCCCCGCGCTTCCTGCGGGCCCGCCGGGTCGCCCCGCCGGCCGATCCGCCCACCCCCGCCCCGGAGCTGGTCGGCGCCCGCTGACCCACGCCCGATCCGCGAGGCCCGGACCGCCCACCGGTCCGGGCCTCGCCCGGTCCAGCGCCTCCGATCGTCGCGGTGATGATCAAGAGGTTTACGGACCAGGCAAGCGCTTGCCGATGCCCGGACTTCTTGATCACCGCAGCCGGGGCTGGCGGGGCGGTCGCAGGGCGGGGCAGAGCTACCGCGGGGCGGGGCAGGGCGCGGACAGGGCCGGCGTGGTCAGGGGAGGGGGCAGGGGACGCGCCAGGGGCCCAGGTCACGTTGTTTGCGCATGGAGGCGAAGCCGTAGCCGACGGTGGTGACGCAGAACGTGGCGGTGGTCCCGGTGTACTCCACGTGGAAGACCGGCTTGTGCGCCTCGGCGAAGGGCAGCAGCTTGGCGCACCGGCGCAGCCGTACGCACTCCTCGTTGACCGCGAAGTCGAAGTCGGGCGCCAGCGCGGCGACCTGATCCAGGTCGTCGACCAGGCCGGGGGAGAGTTCCAGGGAGCGGGCCAGGGTGGCGACGCGCCGGTTGAACCGGAGCTGGTCGTCGAAGTGCAGCGGGAACCCGGAGCGGTGGGCGTACCCGTCGGCGTCGGTCAGGGCGACTGCGCCGAACCCCTTGCCCCGGCAGAGCCGGAACCGGTCGGCCAGCACCGGGCGCAGCACGTCCCAGCGGCGTACGTCCAGCCAGTGCCGGCGTGGTCGGTCGGTCGGGGCGCCGCGGACCGCCGCCGGGAAGCGGGTGGCGTCCGGGTCGGTGTCGGCGTACGACCCGACGTGCACCTGGCACACCAGCCGACGGTCCCGCCGGCGCAGCTCGGCCGTCTCGGCGGAGGTCGTCCGGACCGGGTCGAGCAGGAAGACGTCGGCCTGCACCGTGGTGTCGACCGGGCCGGTGAGCTGCCACTGCCACTGCCACCGGTGGGCGTACCCGGCCGGCCAGGGGGTCGGCGCGCCCGGCGGGGTCGGCACGGCGCGGCAGGCGTACACCGGGGTGAGCAGGATCAGCGCGACGGTGGCCGGCAGTGCCCGGCGGGCCGTGCGCCGCCACGGCGTCCGGGCGGGCGGGCCGGGGCGGGCCGGAGCGCCGCGCCGCGCTGGCAGCCGGATCCGCATGCGCCGCTCCCGGGTCCTCGGGCGGGCCGCGCCGTCCGGCGCCGGTACGCCGGGCCACCTCGCGCGGCGTGCCGCACCCGGTCAAACGACGCGCCCCCGGCCGACGACGCGGTGGGCGTCGCGGACGGGGGCGCGTCGGTGGACGGCTCAGCGGGGCGCGGCGAAGACCTGCGTCCAGTACGGGCCGTTGCTGCTCGCCACGCCGACACCGATCTCGGTGAAGGCGCAGTTGAGGATGTTCGCCCGGTGCCCGGGGCTGTTCATCCAGGCGTCCATGACCGCGGCCGGGGTCTTCTGGTTCCAGGCGACGTTCTCGCCGTAGGTGCGCCAGGCGTAGCCGACCCGGTCGATCCGGTCGCCGGCGTCGCTGCCGTCGCTGCCGGTGTGCGACATGTTCTGGTGGTCGGCCTGGTCCTGGCTGTGCCGCTGGGCGGCGGTCATCAGCTTGTCGTCGATGCCCAGCTTCCCGCAGCCGGCCTTGGCCCGCTCGGCGTTGACCAGGTCGACGACCTGCTGCGCCTGGCTGCCGACGCCGGGGCTCAGCGAGTTCGTGCCGCCGGTCGAGGCGCTGCCGTTGCGCGCGGTGCCCTGCCGGGACGCCGCCGTGGTCCGGGTCGGCGCGGGCGTCGGCCGGACCGTCTTCGTCGGCGACGGCTTCGGGCTGGCGGTGGTCGGCGTGGCGCTGGGGGAGGGGCTGCCGGTCACGGCCAGCGCGTCGGCGGGCGCGCCGGTGACGTCGGGGACCACCGGGGCGGCGGCCACCGAGTCGTCGAAGGACGCCCGGTCGGTCTCGCCGCCGTCGCCGGGCAGCACCAGCGCGCCCACGCCGAGGCTCACCACCAGCGTGGCCGCCGCGGCGGCGCCGCCGATCAGCAGCGGGCGGGGGATGCGGCCGCGCTGCCGGTGTCGTCCCTGTCCCTCGGCCGACGGCTCGTCCGCCGGGCTCCAGGCGGGTGCGGGCTGCGGGCTGTGGCCGGCGGCCCGCTCGAACGGGGCCACCACCGGGCCCGGGGTGACCCGAGGTCGGTCGGCGGTCCGCTCGAAGGGCGTCACGACCGGCCCGGTCGGCGCGTCGATCGGGCCGAGGGCGGCGGTGCGGTCCGGCTCCCCGTACGGCCGGTCGGCGGACGCGGCCGGCCAGCCACCGGTGGGGGCCTCGGTCCGGTCGTCTCCGGGCTGCTCCGGGGCGTCCCCGAAGAGGTACGCCGAGCGCGGCGCCGGGCGGTCGGTCAGCCAGCTCGGCTGCTCGTCGGCAGGCGGTCGCGGTCGCCGGGGAGCGCCGTCCGCTTCGTTGGGGTCGGTCCAGCCGTACACGCCTGTCGCCTCCACGGGGTCGGTTGCGGGCCGGGGTGACGCTACGGACGCGCCGCGAACTGCGGCAACCTGGCTAAGGAAGAGTTAAGGGAGAGTGGCTCACGTAGTGACCGTACGCACATTTCCGGGCGTACAGTCAAGGAGTCCGGACAGAGCGTGTCCGAGCCTTGCGGCCCCCGGCGAGTGGACAGGGTAGACGTGGAGATGATCTACGGCCTGCGGGAACTTGACGAAGGAGGGGTTGTCGGCTCAATATATAGGTGTCGCCAGTCGCGCCCAGCCATGCCCGGATTTCGCCCGGGATAGCAGTCGCGGACAGTTCATGGGCGCGCGTTGGCCGGCCTTTCCGGCAGCGCATATCAAGGAGTTCAGCATGGCGAAGGCCCTCTTCGGCCACGTAGGTGCAGCGCCCGACCGGCGTCTGCTCGACGAGGTCACCCGACTGCGTGCCACGGTTCAGGCACTGGAGTTCGAGATCACGCGTCTGCGCGCCGAGAACGATCGGCTCGCCGCGGCCGCCGCGGAGGCTGACGACCTCCTCCGGCTCGCCGAGCCCGCGCTGACCTGATCTCTTCGGGATCCCGCACAACTGAATAGCACCACCGAAACAACGCGCGCCGACACTCGAAGTGCCGGCGCGCAGCTCTGTCTCCGCAATTCCGCCACCGCATTTCGCGATCTTGTCGGATGCGTCACGCCGCCATTCACCGGCGCCGCGCCGTGCCCCCGGGGCGGGTCGCGTGCCGACCGGCCGCCACCGAGGGGTTAGTCTGCGGGTTCACCAGGTCCGCGCAGCCCGCGACGCCTGCGGCGGCCACCGGACGAGGATCGAGAAGGTGCATCTCAAGAGCCTGACGGTGAAGGGGTTCAAGTCCTTCGCCTCCGCGACGACGCTCAAGTTGGAGCCCGGGATCACCTGCGTGGTCGGCCCGAACGGCTCCGGCAAGTCCAACGTCGTCGACGCCATCGCCTGGGTGCTGGGCGAGCAGGGCGCCAAGGCGCTGCGCGGCGGCAAGATGGAGGACGTCATCTTCGCCGGCACCGCCGGCCGGGCGCCGCTGGGCCGGGCCGAGGTCACCCTCACCATCGACAACACCGACGGCGCGCTGCCGATCGAGTACACCGAGGTCTCCATCACCCGCCGGATGTTCCGCTCCGGCGAGAGCGAGTACGAGATCAACGGCGACTCCTGCCGGCTGCTCGACATCCAGGAGCTGCTCTCCGACTCCGGCATCGGCCGGGAGATGCACATCATCGTCGGCCAGGGCCGCCTCGACGGCATGCTGCACGCCAAGCCGGAGGACCGGCGGGCGTTCATCGAGGAGGCGGCCGGCGTCCTCAAGCACCGCAAGCGCAAGGAGAAGGCGCTGCGGAAGCTCGACGCGATGCAGACCAACCTCAACCGGCTCACCGACCTCACCGCCGAGCTGCGCCGCCAGCTCAAGCCGCTGGGCCGGCAGGCCGAGGTGGCCCGCCGCGCCGCCGCCATCCAGGCCAACCTGCGCGACGCCCGGCTGCGGCTGCTCGCCGACGACCTGCACACCCTGCGCACCACACTCGACAAGGAGATCGCCGACGAGACCGCGCTGCGGGAGCGACGCGAGCAGGTCGAGGCGGAACACACCGAGCTGCAGGCCCGGCTGGCCGAGCTGGAGGCGGCCCTCGCGGAGGACGCGCCGCTGCTGGCCGCCGCCCAGGACACCTGGTACAAGCTCTCCGCCCTGCAGGAGCGGTTCCGCTCCATCGAGCAGCTCGCCCGGGAACGGCTGCGCCACCTCAGCGCCACCGGCGACGACGAGCGCACCGGCCGCGACCCGGACCAGCTGGAGGCCGAGTCGCAGCGGGTCCGCGAGCAGGAGGAGGAGCTGCGCGCCGCGCTCACCGAGGACCAGGTCCGCCTCGCCGAGGCGGTCGAGCAGCGGCAGGAGCTGGAACGGCAGCTCGCCGCCGCCGAGCGGGAGCTGGTCGCCGCCGCCAAGGCCATCGCCGACCGGCGCGAGGGGCTGGCCCGGCTCACCGGGCAGGTCAACTCGGCGCGGGCCCGCACCACCAGCGCGGGCGAGGAGATCGACCGTCTCGCCGCCGCCCACACCGACGCGCTGGCCCGGGCCGAGAAGGCGCAGGCCGACCTGGACGCGGTCGCCGCGCAGTCCACCGAGGCCGACCGGGACAACGCCGAACTCGACGAGCGGCACGCCGAGGCGGTCGCCGTCCACGAGCGGGCGCAGGCGGCCGTCCGCGCCCTCGCCGACGCCGAGCGCAGCGCCGAGAAGGACGCCGCCACCTGGAAGGCCCGCGAGGAGGCGCTCGCCCTCGGCCTGCGCCGCAAGGACGGCTCGGGCGCGCTGCTCGCCCGCGCCGGTGAGGTGCCCGGCCTGCTCGGCAGCCTCGCCGGGCTGCTCACCGTCGCCCCCGGCCACGAGGCGGCGCTCGCCGCCGCGCTCGGCGGGCTCGCCGACGCGGTTGCGGTCACCGGGGTGGACGAGGCCGTCGAGGCGATGCGGCTGCTCAAGATCTCCGACGCCGGCCGGGCCGGGCTGCTGGTCGGCAGCCCCGCCGGCCCCGGCATGGACGGCAGCGCCGACGCGCTGCGCCCGAAGCTCCCCGAGCACGCCCGCTGGGCCCCCGACCTGGTCGAGTGCGCCGCCGAGATCCGCCCGGCGGTGCACCGCGCGCTGCGCGACGTGGCACTCGTCGACGACCTCGCCGCTGCGGCCGAGCTGGTCGCCGCCAACCCGGAGCTGCGCGCGGTCACGCCCGACGGTGACGTGGTCGGGGCGTACGCGGCGGCCGGCGGGTCGGCGAAGGCGCCCAGCTACATCGAGGTGCAGGCCGCCGTCGAGGAGGCCCGGACCAACCGGCTCACCGCCGAGCGGACCAGCGGCGAGCTGCGCGATCAGCTCGTCGACGCCCGGGCCGAGGTGGCCGCGGCCAAGGAGGCGGTGCAGCACGCCGCCGCCGCCAAGCGGGAGGCGGAGAGTCACCGCAACGCCGCGGCCCGCCGGCTGGCCGAGCTGGGGGCCGCCGCCCGCTCGGCGAAGGCGGAGACCGACCGGCTCGGCGAGTCCCGGGCCCGCGCCGAGGCGGCCCGGGAACGAGACCTGACCGCCCTGGCGGAGCTGGAGGAGCGGCTGCGGCTGGCCGAGGCCACCCCGATCGACGCCGAACCGTCCACCGAGGAACGCGACCAGCTCGCCGCGATGGTGCCCCGGGCCCGGCAGAACGAGATGGAGGTCCGGCTCGCGGTGCGTACCGCCGAGGAGCGGGTGGCCTCCATCGCCGGCCGCGCGGACTCCCTGGCGCGGCAGGCGACCGCGGAGCGCGCCGCCCGGGAACGGGCCGCCGCCCGGCGGGCCGCGCGGGCCCGGGGCGCGACCATCGCCCGGGCCGTGGTCGGCGGGGCCCGCGAGGCGCTCACCCGGCTCACCGGCTCGATCGCCGCGGCCGAGGAGCACCGCGACGCCGTGGCGCGCGAACGCGCCGCCCGCGAGGCCGAGCTGTCGGAGGTACGCGGCGCGGCCAAGCGACTCGGCGCGGAGCTGGAGCGGCTCACCAGCCAGGTGCACCGGGACGAGGTGGCCCGCGCCGAGCAGCGGCTGCGCATCGAGCAGTTGGAGGCCAAGGCCGCCGAGGACTTCGGCCTGGACGTGGAGACCCTGGTCGCCGAGTACGGCCCGAGCCAGCCCGTCCCGCCCACCCAGGCGGACGTCGCGGCGGCCGAACGCGACGGCCTGCCGGTGCCCGAGCCGGTCCGTTACGAGCGCCCGGTGCAGGAGAAGCGCGCCGCCAAGGCGGAACGGGAACTGGCCCTGCTCGGCAAGGTCAACCCGCTCGCGCTGGAGGAGTTCGCCGCGCTGGAGGAACGCTTCAAGTTCCTCTCCGAGCAGCTGGAGGACCTCAAGGCCACCCGCCGTGACCTGCTCACCGTGGTCAAGGACGTCGACGACCGGATCCTGGAGGTCTTCGCCAGCGCGTTCGCCGACACCGCCCGGGAGTTCGAACAGGTCTTCACCGTGCTCTTCCCCGGCGGCGAGGGCCGGCTGATCCTCACCGACCCGGAGGACCTGCTCACCACCGGCGTCGAGGTCGAGGCGCGGCCCCCGGGCAAGAAGATCAAGCGGCTCTCGCTGCTCTCCGGCGGGGAGCGCTCGCTGACCGCGGTGGCGATGCTGGTGGCGATCTTCCGCGCCCGGCCCAGCCCGTTCTACATCATGGACGAGGTCGAGGCGGCGCTGGACGACGTCAACCTGGGCCGGCTGATCACACTGCTGGCACAGTTGCGGGAGAAGAGTCAGCTGATCGTCATCACGCACCAGAAGCGGACGATGGAGATCGCCGACGCGCTGTACGGGGTGACCATGCGCAGCGGGGTCACCCAGGTGATCAGTCAACGGCTCAACCGGGCCGACGGGGACGAACGGCAGGAGAACGACTAGTGGGTCGGGAACGCGCGACGGCGCTCCTGGTGGACTTCGACGGTGTGCTGCGCCGCTGGGACCCGGCGGTGGCCGTCGGCGTCGAGCGGGAGTACGGGCTCTCCGAGGGCGTACTCGGTGAGATCGCCATGCAGTGGGGGCGGCTCCAGCCGGTGCTGACCGGCCGGGTCAGCCACGCCGAGTGGATGTCCAGCGTCGCGGACGCGCTGACCGAGTCGGTGGGCAGCCCCGAGCGGGCCCGCGCCGCGGTCGAGCAGTGGCAGCGCTACCGGGGCGAGGTGGACCCGGACGTGCTCGGCTTCGTCCGCGAGGTGCGGGCGGCCGGCGTACGGGTCGGGTTGGGCACCAACGGCACGGACCTGCTCGACGCCGACCTGGCCGCGCTGGGCCTGGTCGGTGAGCTGGACGTGGTGGTCAACTCCTCGGTCGTCGGGGTGAACAAGCCGGCCAAGGAGTACTTCCAGGCGGCCTGTGCGGCGCTGGACACCGCGCCGTCGCGGGTGCTCTTCGTCGACGACGAGGACTGGGCGATCCGGGGCGCGCGGGTGGCCGGCCTGTCGGCGCTGCGTTGGTCCGGCCCCGACGACCTGCGCTACCTGTGCAAGGCCCTGGCGTACTGACCTCGGCTGCGGCCCGCCCCGCTCCCGGCCGGTGGCCGGCCGAGGCGGGCGTGTGTCCCGGTGACGTGGTGGTGCCGACGGCGCGTGGGCGGTGACGGCGGGCCGGGCTGCCGGGGGACCGGGCCCGGAGGACTTCCACGACCTGAGGGCGGCCCCGCGGGGAATCCGCCCAGCTAGTTCCCGGAGTCGTCCGGGTGCTGCTCGTCCGGGCGGTGGCGGCCGCCCTCGGGCTCGTCTCCGGTGAGCGGCAGCCGGGCGACGCAGAGCCGGGGCGTCACGAACGGTTCGAGGACGGTCTGCTCCGGGTCGCCGCCGAGTTCCTCCGTGGCACCCTGGAGCAGGCCGAGGTGGACCGAGCAGATGACGCCGGGATGACGTTCGGCCACCGCCCGGAACGGGCACCGGTGCAACAGGATCTCACCGTTCGCCTCCGTCTCCGGCTCGAAGCCGAGCTTGTCGAGCATGCCGGAGACCCGGGTGACGACCTCCTCGCGCGTCGGCTGGTCGGACGGGGTCGGGCGGTCCACCAGGAAGTGGCCCCACTGCCGTCCGGCGGAGCGAGCGGCGGCGGCCGGATCGTCGGTGTGTGCCGCGACGTAGCCGGTGAGGATGTGCGACAGCAGTTGGTATTCGCCGATCTGGTCCTCGGCGGCCGGGCCGGCGGGTGGGGTGTCCCGGACCGCCCGGTAGCACAGCCGCGGCCGACCCGGTCCCTCCGGCGCGGCCTGTTCCTCGTGCACGAGACCGGCCTGGACCAGCTTCATCAGATGGAAGCGCACCGTGCTGGGGTGCAGGCGAAGCTGTCCGGCCAAGGCCTGGATGGTGACCGGCCCGTCGAACGCACGCAGGGCGTCGAGGACGGCGGCACGGCCCGAACCTGACGGCTGGGGTTCCGGCGGCGGAGCAGACCTGGTTTCCATTACCGCCAAGTATCACTCACGCCGCCGGCACCCTTCAGGTTCTCAGGCCGTGCCCGGACCCACCGACCTTCGGCGACGGGCCGACAGCGCCAGCCCCACCATGATCGCTGCCACCGCGACCACCTCGGCCACCACGCTGGCCAGGTCGGTGGCGAGGATCGGCTCCGGCTCACCCGCGTGCGGGCCCACCGGCAACCCCGCCGTACGGCTCACCAGCCATCCGGCCAGCACCAGGACGTTTCCGCCGAGCCCGAGGAGCAGCAGGGGGCGGTCCGCGGCCCGCCACGCCAGCACCGCCCAACCGAGTTGCAGGGCACCCACCAGCGTGAGGAGCGCGGCGGCCACCCACCACTCGGCCCGGTGCTGCGGTACCGCCGCGTAGTGCGCCACCCCGGCGAGCGCCGCCGCCACAACGGCGAGCCGGCGGGCGAGGTCGGCCCCGGCCGGTCGTACGCCACCCAGGGGGAGAGTCGCCCTGCCCGCCCGCTCGGCGGCGCCTACCCCGGTCACTGTCCCGCTCCGACCTGGAACAGCCCCATCGCACCCTTGTGCGCCGAGGACATCTTGTGCGTGACGAACGGATAGGTGCCGTCCCGGTCGAGGGTGAACTCGACGAAGCCGCCCTGCGCCGGCATCAGGTCGAGTGCCTGGCCGCCGCCCTTGCCCGCGTCGGGCCGCAGCAGGTAGTTGCCCTCCTTGTACACGGTGTCGAAGATCGTGCCGATCACGTGGAACGAGCTGATCTCGTTGATGCCGGCGTTCAGCACCCAGACGCGGACCCGCTCGCCCTTGCCGACCGTGACCGGGCGGTGGACGTACTGGTTGACGAAGCCGTTGAAGACCACGGCGTCGGCCTTCTCGGCGTGCATCTTCTTCAGGTCGCCGGGTTCGCCCTTCGGGCCGAGATAGAGTTCCGCCTGCTCCAGGATGATCTCCCGGTCCACCGTGCCGAGGTTCGGCGGGTCGACGATCAGCGCGCCGTACATGCCGTTGGCGATGTGGTGCAGCATCGGGTCGGTGCCGCAGTGGTAGTAGAAGATCCCCGCGTAGTCGGCCTTGAACTGGTACGTCAGCTTCTCTCCGGGCTTGATGGTGCGCATCTCGACGTTCGGCGCGACCTTCGAGGCGTGGAAGTCGATGGAGTGGGCCATCGTGCCGTTGTTGACCAGGGTCACGGTGAAGAGGTCACCGACCTTGCCTCGCAGGGTCGGCCCGGGGACCTGTCCGTTGAACGTCCAGCGCAGCTGGGTGACCCCGGGGGCGACCTCCTGCTCCTTCTCCTCGACGTTGAAGGTGACGTCGTGCCGGGTGCCGCCGGGGGCCGGCGCGACCGCCGGGTCGTACGGCTTCCAGTCGGGGGCCGGCGCCGCGGCGAAGTCGATCTTCGCGCTGTCGTCGGCGCCCTCGCCGGCGGTCGCTCCACCGGCGTTGGCGGTGCTGCCCTCGACCAGGATGTCGAGCACCATGCCGGCGTCCTTGTGGCCGGCGACGGTGCACCACGCCTTGACCGAGGAGGTGATCGGACCCCAGGTGACGGTCTCGGACTCGCCGGGCTTCAGCATCTTGCCGCCGGTGCCGGCGAGTTCGAGGCTGTGGTCCATCTTGCCGGCGTTGTGCACCCGCAGCTCGACCGTCGCGCCCTTCGGCACGTCGATCGAGGACGGCTTCACGTACAGGTCACCGAGTTCGATGTCGAAGGGACCGGCCTTGCCCGCCGGTGCCGCGGCACCCGCCGCGAGCTGGCCCGGTCCGGTCCGCCCGGGGGCGAACGCCACGATGGTCATGCCGAGCAGGAGGCCGAAGACGATGGCGGAGGTCAGTGCGGGAATGAGTCGCTGGAGCGGCTTGGCGAGCCCGCTCCTGCGGTCGGGACGGGCAACGCCGGTCGGCGCGCCGGTGGGAGTGTCTGACACGAGAGGCTCCTCAGGGGAAACGCGTGGGGGTGGGGTGGGCGTCAGCTGACCGTCAGGGCGGTGACCATGCCGAACATGCCCTGGCTGCCCTCGGCGTGGGAGAAGATGTGGCAGTGCCACAGCCAGTCGCCGGTCCGGTCGGCCTTGATCAGGACGGTGTACCGCTCACCGGGGGCGACCAGGACGGTGTCGGCCTTGTACGGGGTGGCCACCGGGTAGCCGTCCTTGGCGATCACGAGTTGGTCGAGTCCGTGCAGGTGCATCGGGTGGGCCTGCCCGCCGGCGTTGACGTAGTGGATCTCGACCCACTCGTTCAACTTCGCGTGGACCGGTTCGGTGGCCGGGAAGGACTTTCCGTTCAGGCTGAGCCCGATCACGCCACCGTCCTGGAGGTGCATGGTCCTGCTCTGGGCGACGGTGACGCCCTCCGGTCGGGGCATCTCGCCCATCAGGATGGTCCCCCAGAGGCCGTTCGCGACCTGCTTCGTGCCGTCGTGGTGGGAGTGGAACCAACCCACCGAGGGACGCTCGGCGGTGAACTCGTACGTGAAGGTCTCACTCGGCTTGATCGGGTCCTGGGTCAGGTTGGCCACCCCGTCGACCTCGTTCGGCAGCAGGATGCCGTGCCAGTGGACGCTGGTGGATTCCGGTAGCTCGTTCTTGACGACCACCCGCACCTTGTCGCCGACCGCGACCTTGAGCGTCGGGCCGGGCACGGTGCCGTTGAAGGTCCAGGCGTCCACGACCTTGCCGGGCTCCAACTCCCACTTGGCGATCTTGGCCGTCAGCGCGAACTCCTTCGTCCCGTCCGCAGTGACGGTCGGCTCGAGGTCGGGTGCTCCCTGCCCGGCCGTCTTCGCGGGGAAGGACTTGTCCCGCTTCGCCATGGCGGCGTCCATGGCCTTCGGGTCGGCGTGCTCGTGGTGCGCCCCGGATCCGCTCGGCTGGACGCTGGTCGCGGCCCCGTGCGACGTGTCGCCGGTAACCGGCGTGGTCGTCGACGCGTTGCCGGCCGCCCAGACCGGTACGGCCGTGGCCAGGACGAACGCGGTCGCCACCGCGGTCAGGTTGGTTTTTGTCATGGCTGGTACTCCTCATGGTGCCGAGATCGACGAGGAGTTTTTATCATAAATATCAGAAGTAAGATGTGGTGAAGATCCCAGCTCCGAGAACGAGCCTCAGGCTCGGGGTGAACGAGGAGCGCCGGCCCCCAGGTACGGCGGGAGCCGGCGTCAGGGGGGCGCCTCGTCAGTCGCCGGTCACCCCGTCGAGGCGTTCCCGGATCAGGTCGGCGTGGCCGTTGTGCCGGGCGTACTCCTCGATCATGTGGACGTACACCCAGCGGACGTTCATCTCGTCGGCGCCGCCGTCGCGACGGCGGCGCAGGAAGGTGTGGTCCAGCGGGACGTCGGCGACGGCCTTGCGGGCCGCCTCGACCTCGGCGGCGAAGGTGGCGAAGTCGGCCTCCGCGTCGGCGCCGGCGACGTCGTCGAACTCGCCGTCCGGGTTGTCCGCGCTCCAGTAGATGCCGCCGAGATCCTGCCCCGCCGCGCGGACCCGGAACCAGCTGCGCTCCACGTCCGCCATGTGCCGGACCAGGCCGAGCAGGGTCAGCCCGGACGGCTCCACGCTGGGCGTCTTCAACTGCTCGGCGGTCAGCCCCGCGCACTTGAGCAGCAGGGTGTCACGGTGGTAGTCGAGCCAGCCCTCCAGCATGGTGCGCTCGTCGCCGACGTACGGTTCGTTCGTCCGGGTGATCTCCGGTGCTCTCCAGGTCATGCCGGCCATCCTCCCCGGCGATCCCGACAGCCCGCGACGGGTTAACCGGCAGGGCGAAGGTAGCCGCAGTGCTCACGCCGAGTGATCTGGAGGGCTGGTTACTGCCCGTCATTCAGGCGGTGTGCCCGGCTCCTGTGGTCGTCGTCCTTTGCTCTGCACCCACGAACGCGACACCACTGTTCACCAGGCGCTTTGCGGTTCTGGGTCGGCAAGGCGTGGCCGCCATGCCGATACGCCGCGTGACTGGCGCGTCCGTGGGTGCAGAGCAAAGTGTTCGAGCCGCACGGGTGGCACCGCCCCCTGAGCGACACGCACGGTGACCTGCCGTCGAGGCCGCTGGGGCGGTTCCCGCACGTCGACTCGGCGCGGGGCCGTGCCACACCGTCCCGGACCGTCCGAGCCGGGACCGGCCAGCGCCGTCGAACAGGCAGGTCAGAAGGTGTCGTTGAAGCGGTGCAGGAGGCGGGCGAACTCCTCCACGTCCCGCCTCGGCCAGCTCTGCATGGTGCGGCGGATCTGCCCCAGCCGGGCGGCCCGGGCCGCGTCGAACCGGCGGGTGCCCTCCTCGGTGAGGCTGAGCTGGGCGGCGCGGCGGTCGTCCGGGTCCGGATCGCGACGGACCAGCCCCAACCCCTCCAGGCCGTGGATCTGCCGGCTCAACGTGCCCTTGCCGATGCCGAGCCGGGTGGCCAGGTCGGTGAGCCGGGTCGAGCCGGAGCGGCGCAACCACAGCAGCAGCCCGTACGCGTTGGGCTCCAGGTTGGGGTGGACCTCCCGGGCGATCTCCCAGGACAGGGCGCGCCCCCGCCGCAGCAGCGCGGCAAGCTCGTCCTCGACCGCGCGCAGGGCCTCCGGCAGGTGCTCGTCCACGGCACCGAGGGTACGGGGCGCGGCTCAGCCCACCGGCGTCAACCGCTGCCGGGCCACCTCGCGCAGGTGGCCGTCGCTGGTGGTGCCCTCGATCAGCACCTCGGCCTCCCGCCCGGTGTGCGCCAGCGTCGCCACCGCGTTGCCGAAGTAGGGGCCGGCCAGCTTCTTCCACCGCACGCTCGGGCGGCGTACCCCGGCGGAGCGGGCCAGGGCCCGGGCGGCGGCGGCCGGCCCCGGGTTCCAGCCCAGCCGCATCAGCGGACGCAGCCCCGCCGGCACCTGATTGTGGATGGGGGAGCAGGTGAGCTGGTGCACCGGGGTACGCACCGCCGGATCGTCGAACCGGACCCGGGCCACGTACGAGTGGTGCACGTCGCCGGAGAGCACGCTGATCGACGCGGGCGCCGGGTACGCCGAACCCGCCCCGACCCGATCGCCGGGCGTCGAGGCCGTGCCGCTGCCCAGCCGGGCGAAGAGCGCGCCGAGCCCGTCGAAGGAGCGGCGGAACGCCGCCCAGTGCTCCAGGTCCAGCCCCCGGCGCAGCTGCTCGGAGATCTTCGCCACCCAGGGCCGGCGCGAGTCGGCCAGGCGCTCGTTCCAGGCCTCCACGTGGTGGATGCCCGGCGGCAGCAGCCAGGGCAGCGAGGCGCCGACCACCAGGTGGTCGTAGACGCCGTGCGCCCGGTCGAGGAACCAGGCCCACTCGCCGGGCGGCAGCATCGCCCGGTTGCTCTGCTGCAGCACCCGACTGCACCGGTTGTCGAGCATCACCAGCCGGGTCCGCCCCAGGTCGAGGGCGTAGCTCCACTGGTACTGCACGGCCCGCCAGCGTTCCGTGTCGTGCGCCTCGTCGGCCTCCTTGTCGACCCGCTCGCCGAACTCGCGCAGCACGTCGGTGGCGTCCTCGGCGGCCATCACCTTGGCGTAGACCGGGTCCTCGGCGATCTCCTCCGGGGACAGGTTGCCCAGGTGCTGGTACACCCAGTAGGAGGCCAGTCCGCTGCGGATCCGCTCGGCCCACCAGGGCTGGGCGCGCATGTCGTCGCGCCACGGCGCCGAGGTGTTCCAGTCGTCGATGACCTCGTGGTCGTCGAAGATCATCACGCTCGGCACCGTGGAGAGCAGCCAGCGGATCTCCGGGTCCCGCCAGGACTCCAGGTAGAGCTTGGTGTACTCGTCGAAGCTGACCACCTGGGTCGCCGGGGCGTCCTTCGGCCGCCGCCGGCGCCGCTTGAGCAGCCGGCGCACCGTGGGGGAGGTCTCGTCGGCGTAGACCTGGTCACCGAGGAGCACCAGCAGGTCCGGCAGGCCGGCCGGGTCCTCCTCGGCCATCGCCCGCCGGGCGTACGCGTCGAGCGCGTCCGGCGGCAACCGCCGGGCGGTGGCGTGCTGGGTGGTCTCCCGGCAGGAACCGAAGATCAGTCGTACCGGCTGGTCCCGGTCGTCGGCGGCCCTGGTCCGGATCACGCTGGGCGGGAAGCCGCTCGCCGGCACCGGCCAGGCCACCTCGTCGTCCACCAGCACCTCGTACCGGTCGGCGCTGTCCGGCGTGAGCCCCTCCACCACCACGAGGGCGTAGTGGTGCTCGTACGCGGAAAAGGTCGGCGCGGTGCCGCGGGCGCCGCCGGCCGTGCGGACGGTGACCACGGCGGGCGCACTGGTCTCCACCCAGACGGTGGCCCGGGTGCCGACCACCCGCCTCAGCAGAGGTCCGACGAGCAGGCGTGCGGCGGGCATGGCGGACCTCCGAGGTGAGCGGACTTCATCATTACTACCCCGCCGGCGGTCGCACCACTGCTGGCTGTGGGCGAGCCTACCGTCGGCCCTCCCGGGCGGCACGGGGGTGCGGTCGATGAGACGCCGTCGCCGGCATCTGACAGGATTTCGGCATGACGGAATACCTCCTCGTCGCACTCGCCCTGCTCGGTGTGCTGATCCTCGGCGGCCTCAGCCTGGTGGTGCCCCGGCTGCGCCGGCGCCCCGAGCCGCCGCTGCCCGAGACCGAGGTCGACACCCGGGCCGAGGAGGACCTGGCCGGTCCGCCGGTCGAGGCGGTGGAGTCCGAATTCTCCACCGGCATCCTGGTCGAGCCGCCGGTGGTCGAGGCGCCCCCGCTCGAGGTCCCGGAACCCACCGCCGGCCGCCTGGTGCGGCTGCGCTCCCGGCTGTCCCGCTCGCAGAACGCCCTGGGCAAGGGTCTGCTCGGCCTGCTCAGCCGCGACCACCTCGACGAGGACACCTGGGAGGAGATCGAGGACGCCCTGATCACCGCCGACGTCGGCGTCGACTCCACCCGGGAGATCGTCGACCGGCTGCGCGAGCGGACCCGGGTGCTCGGCACCCGCTCCGCCACCGAGCTGCGGGCCCTGCTCGCCGCCGAGCTGGTCAACGCCCTCGACCCGAGCCTGGACCGGTCCCTGAAGACCACCCCCGAGGACGGCAGGCCGGCGGTGCTGCTGGTGGTCGGCGTCAACGGCGCCGGCAAGACCACCACCTGCGGCAAGATCGCCCGGGTGCTGATCGCCGACGGCCACAGCGTCACCCTCGGCGCGGCCGACACCTTCCGGGCCGCCGCCGCCGACCAGTTGCAGACCTGGGGCGGCCGGGTGGGCGCCGAGACGATCCGCGGCGCCGAGGGCGCCGACCCGGCCAGCGTCGCCTTCGACGCCGTCCGCCGCGGCATCGAGGCCGGCACCGACACGGTGCTCATCGACACCGCCGGCCGGCTGCAGAACAAGATCGGCCTGATGGACGAGCTGGGCAAGGTCAAGCGGGTGGTGGAGAAGCACGGCCCGATCGACGAGACCCTGCTGATCCTCGACGCCACCACCGGCCAGAACGGCCTGGAACAGGCCCGGGTCTTCACCGAGGTGGTGAATGTGACCGGGGTGGTGCTCTCCAAGCTCGACGGCACCGCCAAGGGCGGCATCGTGATCGCCGTGCAGCGCAAACTCGGCATCCCGGTCAAACTGGTCGGCCTCGGCGAGGGCGCGGACGACCTGGCCCCGTTCGACCCGGCGCAGTTCGTCGACGCGCTGCTCGGGACCGAGCCGCTCGCCCGGGACGCGTAACCTCGCAGTGACGAACGACGATCGCGCGTACGCCGGGTGGCGCGACCCCCGCCACTCCGGTCCGGGCCTGGGGAGACCGTACGTGACCTCGCAGGAGATCCCGCTGCACGGCGGGAACGTGAGCACCGTGGTGCGGGTCGGCGACACCGTCCGGCGCAACGCCGGCCCGTGGACCCCCTCGGTGCACGCCCTGCTGCGTCACCTGGAGTACGTCGGGTTCACCGGGGCGCCCCGTGCCCTCGGCATGGACGAGCGCAACCGGGAGGTCCTGTCGTACCTGGAGGGGGAGTGCGGGGAGTACCCGCTGGCCCCGCACTGGGTGACCGACGAGGCGCTGGTCACCGTGGCCACCATGCTGCGGATGTTCCACGACGCCCAGTACGGTTTCGCCCCGCCGCCCGGGGCGGTGTGGCGCTCGTTCGGCCCGCCCCCGCCGGACACCGAGGTGATCTGCCACCACGACGCCGCTCCGCACAACGTGATCTGGCGGCCGGACGGCACCCTCGGGCTGATCGACTTCGACCTGGCCTCGCCGGGGGCCCGGATCTACGACGTGGCGTACGCGGCCTGGACCTGGGTGCCGATCTTCTCCGACCGGGACTCGATCACCCTCGGCTGGAAGCGCCCCGACCGGCCCCGCCGGCTGCGGCTCTTCGCCGACGCGTACGGGCTGATCCCCCGGGACCGGCACCGGCTGATCCGGACCATCCGCAAGCGGATCGTCGACCACGTCGAGGGCATCCGCCGGATGGCGGCGGCCGGTGAGCCGGCGTTCGTCCGGATCGTGCACAAGGGTCACCTCCGTCGCCCGATGCGCGACCTGCGCCTGCTGGACTACGAGCGGCACGCCCTCGAGCGCGCCCTGCACTAGGCGCTGCCGACCTGCGGGCAGTGGCCGTTCCGCGTGGAACGGCCACTGCCTTTCCGGTCCCCCGGAGGCGGTGAGGAGTTCTTCACACGCCGGAAACAACCCGTCACACCCCGGAAATCGAGCGGTGTCGGTGAAGGAAACAGGCGGCGACCAAGCTTCCGCGCAACCGGCGTACGGGCGACGCTGCCCCGGAAGCCGCGAAGGAGGGAACTTCACCTTTAGGAGGCCAGCGTGCCTGAAGCACCGACGATCGACGGCGGCAACACCGTTTGGCTGCTGGTTTCGACCGCGCTCGTGCTGCTCATGACCCCCGGACTGGCGCTGTTCTACGGCGGACTCAACCGGTCCAAGGGTGTGCTCAACATGATGATGATGAGCTTCTCGGCCATCGGGCTCATCTCTGTTCTGTGGTGGTTCTACGGATTCAGCGTCGCCTTCGGGTCCGACGTCAACGGGCTCTGGGGCGACCCGGGCGCCTACCTCGGCACCAAGACCTTCCTGGCGGAGACCGACCTGTGGGGCGCGACCGCCGAGAACCCCAGCGGCATCGGGGTCCCGCTCTACGTCTTCATGGCGTTCCAGATGGTCTTCGCGGTGATCACCGTCGCGCTGATCAGCGGTGCGGTCTCCGACCGGGCCAAGTTCGCCGGCTGGCTGATCTTCGCCTTCGGCTGGGCCACCCTGGTCTACTTCCCGGTCGCCCACTGGGTCTGGGGCGGCGGCATCATCGGCGCCAAGATCCACGCGCTGGACTTCGCCGGTGGCACCGCGGTGCACATCAACGCCGGCGCCGCGGCGCTCGCCCTGGCCCTGGTGCTCGGCAAGCGGCTCGGCTGGCCCCGTGAGGGCATGAAGCCGCACAACATCCCACTGGTCGCGCTCGGCGCGGGCCTGCTCTGGTTCGGCTGGTTCGGTTTCAACGCCGGCTCGGAGCTGACCGTGGACTCGGTCGCCGGTCTCGCCTTCATCAACACCCAGCTCGCCACCGCCGCGGCGGTGCTCGGCTGGATCGCGGTCGAATGGATCAAGGACAAGAAGCCGACCATGGTCGGCGCCTCCTCCGGCGCCGTCGCCGGTCTGGTCGCCATCACCCCGGCCTGCGGCTTCATCGCCCCGTGGGCGGCGGTCCTGCTCGGCATCGTCGCCGGCGTGGTCTGCGCGCTCGCCATCAGCCTGAAGTACAAGCTCGGCTACGACGACTCGCTCGACGTGGTCGGCGTGCACTTCGTCGGTGGCTGGATCGGCTCGCTCTGGCTCGGCCTGTTCGCCACCAACTCGGTCAACGCCGCGATCACCGACGTGGTGGGCGCCTCCGACGGCCTCTTCTACGGCGGCGGCGTCACCCAGCTCGGCCGGCAGGCCCTCGGTGGTCTGATCGTGACGGTCTGGTCGTTCGCCGTGGCCTACGCCCTCGCCATCGCCATCGAGAAGACCATCGGCTTCCGGGTCAAGGCCGAGGACGAGGTCGAGGGCGTCGACATCGCCGAGCACGCGGAGAGCGCGTACGACCTGTCGCCGACCACCGGCAGCAGCGCCGGCGGTGGGGCGTTCGCGATGGCCGGGCTGACCCCGGGCGCCGCGAAGCCGGCCTCGGACGAGGCCCCCGCGCCGGCCGCCGCGCCGGTGGACGAGAAGGTCGCCGGTTAACGTTCGGAGAATGGAGGGCATGGACATGAAGCTGGTGACCGCGGTCATCAAGCCGTACCAGCTGGACGCGGTGAAGGAGGCCCTGCACGCCCTCGGCGTGGCCGGCCTGACCGTCAGCGAGGTCCAGGGGTACGGACGGCAGAAGGGGCACACCGAGGTCTACCGGGGTGCCGAGTACACGGTCGAGTTCCTGCCCAAGATCCGGGTCGAGGTGCTCACCGACGAGATGGACGTCGAGAAGATCGTGGACGCGATCGTCGCCGCCGCCCGGACCGGCAAGATCGGCGACGGCAAGGTGTGGGTGACCGGGGTCGAGGAGGTCGTCCGGGTCCGCACCGGCGAGCGCGGCCTCGACGCCCTGTAGGGCCCCGCTCATGACCCCGTCGACCAGGAGCACCGCGTCGGACACCCCCGGCTTCACCGACACGGGCGCTGCGGTCGACGGGGTCGGCGGCATCGGGGAGGCGGCCCGGGCCCGGCGTGCGGAAGGGTACGACGCCTGGCTCGGGTCGCTGTTGCCCGCGCGGGACGGGATCGCGCTGGTCGCGGTCGGCGGCCTGGGCCGGCGGCAGTGCGCCCCGTACGGCGACCTCGACCTGGTGCTGCTGCACGCCGGGGTGGCCGGCGTGGAAGAGCTGGCCGCGTCGCTGTGGTACCCGGTCTGGGACGCCGGGGTGCGGCTGGACCACTCGGTGCGCACCCTGGCCGAGGCGCTGTCGGTGGCCCAGGACGACGTCAAGGTGGCCCTGGCCCTGCTCGACGCGCGGTACGTGGCGGGGGACCGCGCACTCGCCGACGCGCTGGTCCGCACGGCCGCCGACCACTGGCGGCGGACCGCCGTGCGCCGGCTGCCCGAGCTGCGGGAGATCACCGAGGTCCGCTGGCGTACCCACGGGGAGTTGGCCTTCCTGCTCGAAGGTGACCTCAAGGAGGCGGCCGGCGGCCTGCGGGACGTGGGCATCCTGCGGGCCATCGCCGGCGCCGGGGTCACCGACGCGCTGCGTCCCGCCGTCCGCGCCGCCCACCTGCGGCTGCTGGACGCCCGCGACGCCCTGCACCAGCAGGTCGGTCGGCGCGTCGACCGGCTGGTCGCGCAGGAGCGGGACGGGGTGGCCGCGCTGCTCGGCCTCCGGCCGCCGCCGGGCGAGGGTGGGCCGGACGGCGTCGGGCACGACGGCGACGCCCTGCTGCGCCGGGTCGCCGGGGACGCCCGCACGGTCCGCCACGCCCTCGACGACGCCTGGCGGGCCGCCGACCGGCTGCGCGCCGGCCGCCGCCGGGGCGCCGACGGCCGCCCGGTGCGCCGACCGGTCGCCCGGGACGTCGTCGAGCACGACGGGGAGCTGGTGCTCGCCCGGACCGCCATCGGCGCCCGCCCCGACCCGAGCCTGTCGCTGCGGATCGCCGCCGCCGCGGCCACCACCCGGCTGCCCATCGCCCGGGCCACCTGCGAGTGGCTCGCCGCGTACTGCCCGCCGCTGCCGTCGCCCTGGCCGCCGGAGGCCCGCGCCGCGCTGATCACCCTGCTCGGGGCCGGTCCCGGGCTGGTGCCCGCCTGGGAGACCTGCGACCGGTACGGCCTGATCGACGGCTGGCTGCCGGAGTGGACCCGGCTGCGCAGCCTGCCCCAGCACAACCCGGTGCACCGGTTCACCCTGGACCGGCACCTGGTGCAGACCGCGTACGAGGCGAGCCGGCACACCCGCGAGGTGGACCGCCCCGACCTGCTGCTGCTCGGCGCGTTCCTGCACGACATCGGCAAGGGAATCGTCGGAGACCACAGCACGGTGGGCGCGCCGATCGCCGAGGCGGTGGCGGCCCGGATCGGCCTGCCGGAGCCGGAGGCGGCGCTGATCGGCACGCTGGTCCGGCTGCACCTGTTGCTGCCCGACGTGGCCACCCGGCGGGACCTGTCGGACCCGAAGACGGTCGCCGGGGTGGCCGCGAAGGTCGGCGACACCACCACCCTGGACCTGCTGCACGCCCTGGTCCGCGCCGACGCGGCGGCCACCGGCCCGGCCGCCTGGTCGGACTGGAAGGGCCGGCTGGTCGCCGAACTGGTCGCCCGGGTCCGTACCGCGCTCGACACCGGGGTGGTGCCCCCGCCACCGGCCCCGGACCCGGCGTTGGTGGCAGGCCCGCTGCCGGTCGTACACCTGAGCGGGGACCGGGTGTCGGTGGCCGCGGCGGACCGGCGGGGCCTGCTCGCGACGGTGGCCGGTTGCCTGGCCCTGCACCGGCTGGAGGTGCTCGCCGCGGACGCCTCCACGGTCGACGGCCGGGCGCTGGTCGAGTGCCGGGTGCAGCCGCGTTACGGCCTCGCGCCCGACCCGATCGCGCTCGGCGCGGACCTGCGTCGCGCCGTCAACGGGGACGTCTCGGTCACCCAGCGACTGCGCGGCCGGGCCCTCGCGGCGCGGAGTGAGGGGGCCGCGCCGCGGGTGGTCTGGCACCGGGAGGCCGCCACCCACGCCGTGCTGCTGGAGTTGCGCGCCGCCGACGCGGCCGGCCTGCTGTATCGGGTGACCTGCGCCCTGGACGAGGCCGGCGCGCACGTGCGGGCGGCCCGCATCTCCACCCTCGGCGGCGACGTGGTGGACGTGTTCTACCTGGTCGGCGGTTGGCCGGACGACGCGGAGCGGGCTCGCCTGGAGGCCGCCGTGCTGGCCGCCGTCTGAGGGCGCCCGGTGATGGCCGGCGGCTGTGCTGCCCGGGTGTCGCGGTCGGAGGTCGTACCGGGTGGCCGGCGTGAGTTCGCCCGGTGAGCGCCGCGGGCGGTCTCGATGCCGGACCCGGGGGAGACCGGGGGTGGTGGTGCGACGCTACCGACCTGATCGCATGAGTGGATCGCCCGGCTCCGGTCGCTTCCGATGCCGTCGTGCTCGACCGGTACGGCGAGCCGCTGACCATCTCCGGCCGGCGTCTCGTCCAGGACGATCCATCCATGCGATCAGGTCGGTAGCGTGCGACGGGCGGACTCGGCGCATGTCGGGGTGGCCGATGCGTGCTCGCCGGCGCGGTCGGAGGGTGCCGCGGTGGCTGGGCCGGAGCGCGGCTGCGGACGGCGGGCTACCCTAGCGGTGGCTGGACACCTGCCCGGCCGCGTTGTGCCCGCCGGAAAAACGACAAACGGGATGTTCGCGTGTTTGACACCTTGAGTGACCGCCTCTCCGGGATCTTCACCAAGCTCCGCGGCAAGGGTCGGCTCACCGACGCCGACATCGACGCCACCGCGCGCGAGATCCGCATGGCGCTGCTGGAGGCGGACGTCGCGCTGCCGGTGGTCAAGGGCTTCATCGCGAACGTCAAGGAGCGGGCGCGCGGGGCCGAGGTCTCCCAGGCGCTGAACCCGGCCCAGCAGATCGTCAAGATCGTCAACGACGAGCTGATCAACGTCCTCGGTGGCGAGGGACGGCGGCTCCAGTTCGCCAAGCAGTCGCCGACGGTGATCATGCTCGCCGGCCTCCAGGGCTCCGGCAAGACCACCCTCGCCGGCAAGCTGGCCCGCTGGCTCAAGGCCCAGGGCCACCAGCCGCTGCTGGTCGCCGCCGACCTCCAGCGCCCCAACGCCGTCGGGCAGCTCCAGGTGCTCGGCGGTCGGGCCGGCGTCGAGGTGTACGCCCCGGAGCCCGGCAACGGCACCGGCGATCCGGTGCAGGTCGCCCGCGCCTCGATCGAGCACGCCCGGCGGGCCGCCCGGGACATCGTCATCGTCGACACCGCCGGCCGCCTCGGCATCGACGCCGAGATGATGCAGCAGGCCGCCGACATCCGCGACGCCGTCCAGCCGGACGAGGTCATCTTCGTCATCGACGCGATGGTCGGTCAGGACGCCGTACGGACCGCCGAGGCGTTCCGCGACGGCGTCGGCATCACCGGCGTGGTCCTCTCCAAGCTCGACGGCGACGCCCGCGGTGGCGCCGCGCTGTCGGTGCGGGAGGTCACCGGCCAGCCGATCCTCTTCGCCTCCACCGGCGAGAAGCTGGAGGACTTCGACGTCTTCCACCCCGACCGGATGGCCAGCCGGATCCTCGGCATGGGCGACGTCCTCACTCTGATCGAGCAGGCCGAGCAGGCCTTCGACACCGATCAGAAGGAGAAGATGACCGCCAAGCTGATGGGCGGCGAGCAGTTCACCCTGGAGGACTTCCTCGACCAGCTCATCGCGGTCCGGCGGATGGGCCCGATCGCCAACGTGCTGGCCATGATGCCCGGCATGGGGCAGATGAAGGACCAGCTCTCCGAGCTGGACGACAAGCACTTCGACCGGGTCACCGCGATCATCCGGTCGATGACCCCGGCCGAGCGGACCAACCCGAAGATCATCAACGGCTCCCGCCGGGCCCGCATCGCCAACGGCTCCGGCGTCACCGTGATGGACGTCAACCAGCTGCTCAACCGCTTCGCCGACGCGCAGAAGATGATGAAGCAGATGGGCGGCATGATGGGCCTGCCCGGTGGCGGCCGGCGCAAGGCGACCAAGTCGCCGAAGAACAAGCGCAAGGGCACCAAGGGCGGCAACCGGCCGCGTACCGGCGCGGGGATGCCGGGTGGATTCCCGGGCGGCATGCCGCAGCTCCCGCCGGGCATGGACCCGGGCGACCTGGCCGGCGGGCAGGGCCTGCCGCCCGGCTTCAAGCTCCCGAAGATCGACTTCAACAAGCTCGGCAAGGGCGACAACCGCCCCCGCTGAGGCGCGTACGCGACGGGGCCCGGCCGGTACACCGGCCGGGCCCCGCCCGTCCGTCAGTCGGTCACGGGGTCAGGTCGGGCCGGTCGGTCACCCGCAGCGCGTTGACGATCGGCTTGCCGAACCCGGTGTGGGTCACGAACCGCACGTTGAGCTGGCCGTCGCTCACCCGGACGGTGTACGACCGGCTCACCGCGGCGAAGCTGCCCGCCTCGGCGGCCACGTCCAGCGACGGCAGCACCTCCTGGCCCTCGACCAGCACGTCGAAGACCCGCTTGTCCGGGGCCTGTCGGCGTACCTCGGCGAAGTCGAGCTCCACCGTGTAGAAGCCGTCGGCCAGCCCGTCCACCCGGTACTCGTACATGCCCTCGCGCAGGGTGGCGAAGCGGGCCGGGTCGTTCGTACCGGTGATCGTCGTGTTGGTCGACTGCCGGCTGGAGTTGCCCAGCCAGCCGGCCCCGCCCGCGGTCCAGGCCCCGTCCGGTGACCAGGTCTGCCCCTCGACGTCGGTGCGGGCGCCGGTGCCGCCCGCGTCGACCGCCAGCACCTGGCTCGGCACCACCACGGTCACTCCGACGACGGTCGTCGGCCGGCGGCCGCTGGCCGAGGCCACCTGCACCTTCGCCCGGTGCCAGCTGCCCGGCGCCAGTCCGCTGGTGTCGACGGCGACGCCGACGGTGTGCCGTCCGCCACCGGCGGCCAGCGTGCCGGTCGTGCCGGTCAGGCTGAGCCACCCCAGGTCGGCGGGGGAGCCGTCGGCGGCCAGCTCGGTGACCGTGACGTCGGTGTCGAGCGAGCCGGTGTTGGTCAGGCCGATCTGCCGGTCCCGGGTCTGCCCGGCCGCGGCGACCACGGTCAGGTCCGTGACCGCCGAGCCGACCCGGGCGGTGCGCAGCGCGAGCGAGCGGGTCGCGACCGCCCCCGGGTCGAGCGTCGCGGTGGCCGACCCCGTCTCGTAGTGCGGCGCCGCGACGCCCAGCGCGACCGCACCGGCCGGCGCCTGGATCAGGTACCCGCCGTCGGCGTCCGTGGCGTCGGAGACACCGGCGTCCCCGACCCGCGCGGTGACCGTCGCGCCGGCCACCGGCAGGCCGTCGTTGGCGTCGGTGACCACGCCGGAGACCACCGCGCTGCGGGTGGGCCGGAACGCGATCGCGGCGCCGTCGGTGATCGCCGAGCTGTTGTACGAGTACGCGAACCCGACGGTGCCGTCGGCGTTCTCCAACCCGATGGTGGCCCCGGTGCCGGTCTCCACACCGGTGCCGTCCACGTCGGCGTACCGGTAGGTGACGGTGCCGTCCTCGCTGATCGCGGCGCTGAACGTCACCCGCGAGGAGCGGCTGGCGAAGAACGACACGTTGCGCCACTCCACCACGAAGGTGCGGTTCGGCTTCGCGCCCACGACGGCCGTGTGCACGCCCGAGTCGGCCTCCACGTACAGGTCGTCCCAGAGCGGGAAGAGGGCCAGGTCCGGGTCGGCGGTGTTCGGCAGGTCCGTGTTCGCCCGACTGGAGGAGGCGGTGCCGAAGCCCAGCACCCCGTTGGTGCTCACCCACGCCTGCCGGTACGACTTGCCGTACAGCGGCACCCGGAAGGGGAGCGTGACCGGGACGGTCTTGTCGTCCCCGGTCAGCGGCATCAGCTCCGTGCCGCTGACGAAGGAGCCACCGGCCGCGCCGCAGGCGTAGCCGAAGCCGTCCACCCGGTCCGGCAGGGCGACGTCGAGGGTGAGGTCCCCGCCGACGTCCGCGGTACGGGTGACCGGGTCCGCGCAGCGGTAGCTGTGCGCGAAGCGCACCTCGTACGAGCCGTGCGGCACCACCAGGTGGTAGCGTCCGGCGTCGTCCGCGGTCGCGGTCAGCGGGGTGCCCGCCACGGTCACCGTCGCGCCCGCGGCCGGGCCGGCGGTGGTGGACACCGTGCCGCTGAGCGTGCCCGACGGCGCCCGGGTGACCTCGATGTCCCGGGTCACGGTCTGGTTCTCGGTGACGGTCACCGTGGCGGTCGCGGTCAGGTAGCCGAACTTGGCGACGGTCACCGTGTACTCGCCGACCATCAGCCGGTCGAACGCGTACCCGCCGTCGGTGGTGGAGACGCCGGTGCGGCTCATCGGGCCGGTCACGGTCACGGTCGCCCCGGCGAGGCCTTCGCCGGCCGAGACGATCCGGCCGCCGAGCGCGCCGAGCGCGCCGCGTGGGCTGGCGGTCACCGCCGCGTACGCGTCGAGCCGGCCCTCGCCGAAGACGTTGTTGTCGTCGGCGGTGCCGCCGCAGGTGGTGGCGTCCACGTCGATCGCCGTGTCGTCGAGGAGGCTGCGGGTGGCGGCGACGTCGCCCTGGATGGCGGGCGAGGCGGACCACATCAGCGCCACGGTGGCGGCGGTGTGCGGGGAGGCCATCGAGGTGCCGCTGAACGCCCCGTAGCCGGTGCGGGTCGCCGAGCGGACGTTCACGCCGGGGGCGGCGATGTCCGGCTTGATCTGGCCGTTCTCCCCGGCGCCCCGGCTGGAGAACCCGGCGATGGCGTCGTTGACGTCGAACGCGCCGGAGGCGTAGCTGATCGCGTACGACCCGGGGCTGCCGGCGGTGGCGCAGCCCGGCCCGTTGTTGCCGTTGGAGAACGCCGGGAAGATGCCGGCGGCCACCCAGGACGACACGGTCTCGGTGTACCAGGGGTCGTAGGCGTTGGAGCCCCAGGAGTTGTTCACCACGTCCGGGGCGAGGTCCGGTCGGGGGCCGGCCCCGGTGAGGTCGGTGGGGGCGACGATCCACTGGCCGGCGGCGAGCAGCGAGGCGCGGGAGCAGGAGCTGCTCTCGCAGCCCTTCGCGGCGATCCACCGCGCGCCGGGGGCGACGCCGACGACGTTGGCGCCGTCCAGGCCGACCATGGTGCCCATGGTGTGGGTGCCGTGGTCGTTGTTGTCGCAGGGCGCGGCGGTGCCGCAGACCCCGGCCGGGTCGAACCAGTGGTAGTTGTGGTCGTAGCTGCCGTCGGCCTGCCGGCCCCGGTAGCTCGCGGCGACCGCCGGGTGGGTGTAGTTCACCCCGCTGTCGATGTTGGCCACGACGATGCCCTCGCCCCGGACGCCCAGCTCGTCCCAGACCCGGGGGGCGTTGATCCGGTCGATGTTCCACTCGACCCCGTCGAGGTCGGGGACGACCTGGCCGGGCAGCGGCTCGGGGATGTCCACCGGGTCGTCGGCGAGGATCTCGGCGACCTCGGGGCGTACCGCGATGTCGGCCAGCAGCGCCGCGTCCCCGGTGACCTGGACGGTGTTGGCGAGCCAGAACGGGGTGAAGTCGGCCTTCTTCCCGGCGAGCAGGGAGCGCAGCCCGGCCTGGCTGCGCTCGGCGTGGCGGGTCTTGGCCTCGAGCACGAAGGCCGCCTTCTCCTCCTTGCGGCGCAGCTTCGCCGCACCGGCCAGGTCGGCCCGGCTGTCGAGGAAGACCCAGAAGGTGGTCTTGCCGTCCTTGCCGATCCGCTCGCGGACCTTCGGATCGGCCTTGGCGGCGACCGCCGTGGCCCGGGCCGCCGCCCCGGTGTCGTCGGGGGCGGCGGGGGCGGGGCCGGCGGCGCCGAGCGGGAGGGCGAGGCCGACCGCGAGGCCGATCGTCGCCGTACGCCATCGTCGTGGTGTCACTCTGGACGCTCCTTCGGTGAGGCGAGGATGCGAAGAAGCCGGGATGAGCGGCTTCCCCGCATCCTGCGACCGAAGAATCCCTTCATCAAGACGTGCTTAAATAAATAGATCTGTCAATCAGGTGTTCCGGTGATCTGTGAGCACTCCGTCACGCAGCGTCGTTTCCGGTAGTGGGCCACGCGCGCCACCCGCCCATCCGGTAGGACTGTGCACATGGCTCTGCATGTGCGCGGTGTGCTCCTGCCGGACGACGAGGTCCGGGATCTCTGGCTGGTCGGCGACCGGGTCACCTTCGAACCGGTGCCCGGCGCGCAGACCGTCTCCGACGGCGGCTTCGTGCTGCCCGGCCTGATCGACGCGCACTGCCACATCGGCATCGCCCGCGGTGGCGCGCCGGTGACCTCGCTCGACCAGGCCCGCGAACTGGCCCGCACCGACGCCGACGCGGGGGTGCTCGCCATCCGCGACGCCGGCTCGCCGTACCCGTACCCGGAACTCGACGACGAGCCGGACCTGCCGCGACTGGCCCGCGCCGGCCGGCACGTCGCCCCGCCCAAGCGCTACCTGCGCGACATCGGCGTGGAGGTCGGCGCGGCCGAGGTGGCCACGACGGTCGCCGCGCAGGCCGCGGCCGGCAACGGCTGGGTCAAGCTGGTCGGCGACTGGATCGACCGGGGCGTCGGCGACCTCGCCCCGTCCTGGGACGCCGACACCATGGCCGCGGCCGTCGCCGCCGCGCACGCCGCCGGTGCGCGCGCCGCGGTGCACACCTTCAGCGAGTCGGCCGTCGAGATCATGGTGCGCGCCGGGGTGGACTCGGTCGAGCACGGCACCGGGCTGAGCCTCGACCTGATCGACCTGATGGCGCGGCAGGGCACCGCGCTGGTCCCCACGATGATCAACATCCGGACCTTCGGCGGCATCGCCGACCAGGCCCGCGCCAAGTTCCCCGGGTACGCCGACCACATGATCGCCCTGCGCGACCGCTTCCCCGAGGTGGTCCGGGCCGCGTACGAGGCGGGGGTGCCGATCTACGTGGGCACCGACGCGGGCGGCGGCATCGACCACGGCCTCGCCGCCGAGGAGATGCTGCTCCTGCACGAGCAGGCCGGCATGTCCCCGCTGGACGTGCTGGCCGCCGCGTCGTGGCGGGGGCGCCAGTGGCTCGGCTTCCCCGGCCTGGTCGAGGGCGGCCTCGCCGACCTCACCGTCTACCCCGAGGACCCGCGCGCCGACCTGCGCGTCGTACGCACCCCCTCCCGCATCGTCCTCCGCGGCCACGTCCTGCGCTGACCCCCACCCCTCGCGCCCGCGTCCCCTCGCGCCCGTGCCCCCTCGACCCCGCGCGCCTGCGCCCCCTCGCGCTCGCGTCCTCGCGCCTGGCCCCCCGCGCCCGCGTCCCTCGCGACTGCATTTTCAGAGAATGAGTGCCTATTTCGCGTCGGATAGGCACTCATTCTCTGAAAGTGCGCGGATCTGGGGCGTGGGGCGTGGGCGGGCGGGGGCGTGGGTCAGGGGGTGGGGCGGGTGGCGGAGAGGAAGAGGTGCACGGCCAGGCCGGCGAGGGCCTCGGCGGTGTCGTCGACCGGGGCCTGCGGCAGCACGATGTGGCTGACCACCAGGCGGACGACGGTGTCGGCGGCGAACGCCAGCGCCGCAGGGTCGGCGTCGGGCAGGTGCCGGCCCGCCCACTCCAGCAGCGCGTCCGACGACTCGGTGAGCACCAGCTCGGCACGGGTGGTCAGGTAGGGCAGCAGCTCGTCCGAGCCGCCCCGGGCGCTGGTGAGGATCGCCTTGACCAGCGGGTTGTCCGCCGCCGAGGCGAGCGTGTGCCGGATCGCCGCGTACGCGCCGGCCCGCACGTCGTCGCCGTGCGCGTCGAGTGCCCCGCGTACCTCGGCGACGAACCGGTCCACCTCGCGCCGGGCCAGCGCCTCGGCCAGCCCCGCCTTGCTGCCGAACTCGTTGTAGACGGTCTGCCGGCTCACCCCGGCGACGGTGGCCACGCCACCCATCCGTACCGCGTCCCAGCCGGCGGCCACGGTACGGGCGCGGGCGGCGTCCACGATCGCGTCACGCATCCGCTGCCGCGCGGAGTCCCTCGGCTCACCCATGGTGGTCGAAGTCTACGGTCGGCCGGCGCCCGCCGACCGTCCCCACCGGCCCGAGCGGCGGCGGGTGCGGATCCGTCGGCGACGTGACACGGCGGCGGGCCGCCCGGGCGCGGCGACGACCGGACCGGCGCATAGGATGTGCGGTCATGGCACGCGTGCTCACTCCCCGTGCGGAGGACTTTCCCCGCTGGTACCAGGACCTCATCGCCAAGGCGAAGCTGGCCGACAACGGCCCGGTCCGGGGGACCATGGTGATCCGACCGGCCGGCTACGCCATCTGGGAGCGGATGCAGGCCGAGATGGACGCCCGGATCAAGGCGGCCGGCGCGGAGAACGCCTACTTCCCGCTCTTCATCCCGGAGAGCTACCTCAAGCGCGAGGCCGAGCACGTCGAGGGCTTCTCGCCGGAGTTGGCCGTGGTCACCCACGGCGGTGGCAAGCAGCTCGCCGAGCCGGTGGTGGTGCGCCCCACCAGCGAGACGGTGATCGGCGAGTTCATGGCCAAGTGGATCGACTCGTACCGGGACCTGCCGCTGCTGCTCAACCAGTGGGCCAATGTGGTCCGCTGGGAGCTGCGCCCGCGGATCTTCCTGCGTACCAGCGAGTTCCTCTGGCAGGAGGGGCACACCGCGCACGCCACCCGGGAGGACGCCCGCGCCTACGCGCGGCGGATCCTGCACGAGGCGTACGAGGACCTGATGGTCAACGTGCTGGGCATCCCGGTGGTGGTCGGCCTGAAGACCGCCCGGGAGCGCTTCGCCGGCGCGACCGCCACCTACACCTGCGAAGGCATGATGGGCGACGGCAAGGCGCTGCAGCTCGGCACCAGCCACGAGCTGGGGCAGAACTTCGCCAAGGCGTTCGACATCAGCTACTCCTCCGCCGAGGGCGGCCGGGAGCACGCCTGGACGACCTCCTGGGGCACCTCCACCCGGATGCTCGGCGGCCTGATCATGGCGCACGGCGACGACAACGGCCTGCGGGTGCCGCCGAAGCTGGCGCCGGTCCAGGCGTACGTGATGGTGGTCAAGGCCGGCGAGGGCGTCGGCGAGGCGGCGGCCAAGCTGCGCGACGCGTTGCGCGACGCGGGCGTGCGGGTCGCGCTCGACGACCGCACCGACACCCCGTTCGGCCGCCGGGCCGTCGACGCCGAGCTGCGCGGCTATCCGGTACGCGTCGAGGTCGGCCCCCGCGACCTGGCCGCCGGCAACGCGGTGGTGGTCCGGCGTACGGACGGCTCGAAGGCCCCCACCCCGGTGGCGGACGTGGTCGGCGCGGTCCTCGCGGCCCTGGAGGCCGACCAGAAGGCGCTGCACGACCAGGCCCTGGCCCACCGCGAGTCGCGCACCGTCGAGGTCGCCACGCTGGCCGAGGCGATCGAGGCGGCGGCCACCGGCTGGGCCCGGGTGCCGTGGTCGGCGGTCGGCGTGGCCGGCGAGGCCGAGGCGAACGGGCAGGGCGTGACCGTACGCTGCCTGCTGCGCGCCGACGGCTCGGTGCCGGACTCCGAGGACGAACCGGACCTGGTCGCCATCCTGGCCCGCGCCTACTGAGGTGGGCCCGGACGGTCCCGCCGACCGGTTCGCGCCGGGTCGGTTGATCATGCACCGGAACGTGCGGCGCGGCCGGATCGGTTGGGTCCGGCCGGGCCGGGTGGTCAGCGACGACGAGCGCGGCCTGCTGCTCTGGGTCGCCCGGGACACCCCGGTGGCGCACGAGGTCACCGAGGCGGGCCTCGGCATGCGGGCGATGCCCTTCGCCGAGTGGATCACCTCGTCCTACCGCCTGGCGCAGGGCCGGTGGAACGGCCCGCCGCTGCTGAAGTTCATCCCCGCCGGGGCCGCCCACTCGGTCTGGTGGTTCCGCGACGCCGAGGGCCGGTTCAACAACTGGTACGTCAACCTGGAGGAGCCCAGCGTCCGATGGGACGACGGCCCGGTCGCCGGGGTGGACATGGTCGACCAGGACCTCGACGTGGTGGTCCACCCCGACCTCAGCTGGGAGTGGAAGGACGAGGACGAGTTCGCCGAGCGGATCGCCTTCCCCGAGCACTACTGGGTGGCCGACGAGGCGGCGGTCCGCGCCGAGGGGGAGCGGGTGATCGCCCTCGCCGAGAAGGGCGCCTTCCCGTTCGACGGCACCTGGTGCGACTTCACGCCGCCGGCGGACTGGGACGTACCGGACGGACTGCCGCCCGGCTGGGACCGCCCCCCGGTGCGCTGAGGGGTGTTCCCCGTCACGGCGGCACCGGACCCGGGCGTGGTGTCCGGGTCCGGTGTGAGCGATCGGCGACGGATCTGGCAGAATGGGGCGCTGGTATCCGGCGCGCGTCCGGCGCCCTCTAACCCGGGCGCGTCGCCAGTCCACCGAGCAGTCTCCGGCCCAAACCCCACTGTGCCGGTCGGCGCTCACCCGTGCACACCGCCCGTCCGGGCCGGTGAGATCGCAACAGGAGCGAAACAACTGTGGCCGTAAAGATCCGGCTCCTGCGGATGGGTAAGATCCGCAACCCGCAGTACCGCATCGTCATCGCCGACTCGCGTACCAAGCGTGACGGTCGTGCGATCGAGTTCGTCGGCGTGTACCAGCCGAAGGAAGACCCTTCGGTGATCGAGGTCAAGTCGGACCGGGTCCAGTACTGGCTCTCCGTCGGCGCGCAGCCGAGCGAGGCCGTGCAGCGTCTGCTGGAGCTGACCGGTGACTGGCAGAAGTTCAAGGGCCTGCCGGCCCCGCCACCGCTGAAGGTCGCCCCGGAGCGGGCCGACCGCAAGGCGGCGTACGAGGCCGAGGCGAAGGCCGCCGCCGGCCTGGCCGAGGCTCCGGCCGCCAAGCCGGCCAAGAAGGCCGCCAAGGCCGAGGCTCCGGCCGAGGCGCCGAAGACCGAGGCTCCGGCCGAGGCCCCGGCCGCTACTGCCGACGCCGGTGAGCAGGCCTGACGTGGCACTGCGTCCCGCGCTGGAGCACCTGGTCAAGGGCATCGTCGACCACCCGGACGACGTGCGCGTCCGCATGGTCGACTCCCGTCGGGGCAAGCGGCTGGAAGTCCGCGTGCACCCCGAGGACCTCGGCACCGTGATCGGGCGGTCCGGCCGGACCGCCAAGGCGCTGCGCCAGGTGATCGGCTCCATCGGTGGACGCGGGGTACGCGTCGACATCGTCGACTCGTACTGATGCTGCTCATCGTCGGCAGGGTCGGCAAACCGCACGGCATCCGCGGTGAGGTCACCGTGGAGGTGCGGACCGACGAGCCCGAAGCACGGTTCGCCCCAGGCACGGTGCTGCGCACCGTGCCTGGGGCCACCCCCGCCGCCCCGGCGCCCGGTCCGGGCGAGCAGTTCCAGGTCCCGCCGGAGTTGGTGATCGAGTTCGCCCGCTTCCACCAGGGGCGGATGCTGGTCGCCTTCGAGGGCGTGCACGACCGCGACGTCGCCGAGGAGCTGCGCGGCACCCTGCTCGGGGTGGACAGCGCCGACGTCGCCCCGCCGGAGGACCCCGAGGAGTGGAACGACCACCAGCTGGTCGGCCTCGCCGTGGTCACCCCGGACGGGGAACGGCTGGGCGAGGTGGCCCGGATCGACCACGCTCCGGCCTCCGACCTGCTCGTCCTGCGGCGCCCCGAGGGGCGGACCGCGCTCATCCCGTTCGTCAAGGCGATCGTGCCCGAGGTGGATCTCGCCGGCGGTCGCGTCGTGGTCGACCTGCCGGCCGGTCTGCTCGACCTCTAGACCGAAAGCCACCGCATGCGCGTCGACGTCGTGTCGATCTTCCCGGAGTACTTCGCCCCGCTGGACCTGTCGCTGATCGGCAAGGCCCGGGCGAACGGGACGCTCCGGCTGGCCGTACACGATCTGCGGACCTGGACCCGCGACGTGCACCGCACGGTCGACGACACGCCCTACGGCGGCGGGCCCGGCATGGTGATGCGGCCGGAGCCCTGGGGCGAGGCCCTGGACGCCCTGGCCCCCGACGAGCTCAGCCCGGACGGGCACACCCTGCCCCGGCTGCTGGTGCCCTCCCCGGCCGGCGTCCCGTTCACCCAGGCGATGGCCCACGAACTGGCCGCCGAGTCGCACCTGCTCTTCGCCTGCGGCCGGTACGAGGGCATCGACCAGCGGGTGCTCGACCACGCCGCCACCCGGATGCGGGTCACCGAGGTCTCCCTCGGCGACTACGTGCTCTTCGGCGGCGAGGTGGCGGTGCTGGTGATCCTGGAGGCGGTCACCCGGCTGCTGCCCGGGGTCCTCGGCAACGCCGGCTCGTTGGACGAGGAGTCGCACGCCCACGGGCTGCTGGAAGCGCCGATGTACACCAAGCCGGCGACCTGGCGCGGGCTGGAGGTTCCGGAGGTGCTCCGCTCCGGCGACCACGGCCGGATCGCCCGGTGGCGGCGGGACGAGGCGCTGACCCGGACGGCGGACCGGCGGCCCGACATGATCGCCGCGCTGCCCCCGGAGAGCCTCGACAAACGGGACGTCGCGACGCTGGGCCGGGCCGGATTTCAGCTGCCGCCGGGGGATGTGGCAAAGTAGGGGGGTTGCCGCATCCGCTCACGCCGTGGGCGGTTGCGAGGGCCCTCGACCGGGGTCGGCGTCGCCGGCCACCACCCGGGGGTCAGAATCACCCATCCGCGCACCGAGTGACGGTGCGCCGTGAGCCTCACGAGGACGCAGCGATGAACATCCTGGACGCCCTTGACGCCCAGTCGAAGCGGACCGACCTTCCCGAGTTCCGTGCCGGTGACACCGTGAAGGTGCACGCGCGGGTCGTCGAGGGCAACCGGTCCCGTGTCCAGATCTTCCAGGGCGTCGTCATCCGCCGCCAGGGTGACGGTCTGCGCGAGACCTTCTCGGTCCGCAAGGTCAGCTTCGGTGTGGGTGTGGAGCGGACCTACCCGCTCAACGGCCCGGGCATCGACCGGATCGAGATCGTGACCCGCGGTGACGTCCGTCGCGCCAAGCTCTACTACCTGCGCGAGCTGCGCGGCAAGAAGGCCAAGATCAAGGAGCTGCGCGAGAAGCAGCCGGCGAGCTGACGTCCGCTCGCCGCGCCGCCTGAACTGCGCACATGTCGTATCGACCAGATCGCACTACCCTGGTCGTACGGGCGCAGGAGGGCAGCGACGCCGCGACGGTGGTCACGGTATGCGAATGTCCACTACCGCCCGTGGGGCCTCGACGAGGCTCCCGGGCGGTAGTGTCGTTTCTGCGGACCGGGGAGTGGCGTGGTGCAGGTGCTTGACTCGGACGGCACAGTCGATCCCTGGCGTCGGCGTACCCGGCGCACCCGCCGGCAGATGCCGCTCTGGCAGGAGCTGCCGCTGCTGCTGGTCGTGGCGTTCTGCCTGGCCGTGCTGATCCGCACCTTCCTGCTCCAGGCCTTCTTCATCCCGTCCGGCTCGATGGAGGACACCCTCCTCATCGGCGACCGGGTGCTGGTCAACAAGGTCGTCTACGACGTCCGTGACCCGGTGCGCGGCGAGGTGGTCGTGTTCCGTGGCACCGACCGGTGGGTCGCGCAGGAGACGCCCGGCCCGCCGCCGGATTTCGTCGGCAAGCTCGGCCGTACCCTCGGTGACCTGGTCGGGGTGAGCCGCCCCGGCGAGAAGGACTTCATCAAACGGGTCATCGGCGTCCCGGGCGACCGGGTGAAGTGCTGCGACGACCAGGGGCGGGTGCTGGTCAACGGCATCCCGCTCGACGAGCCGTACGTGATCCGCAACTCGCCGCTGGACGTGCCGCCCAACCCGCGCGAGTGCCGGTCGCGGCGCTTCGAGGAGGTCGTGGTCCCGCCGGGCCAGATCTTCGTGATGGGCGACCACCGGCTGGTCTCCCAGGACGCCCGCTGCCAGGGCCCGGTGCCGATCGACAACGTGGTGGGCCGGGCGTTCATGGTGGTCTGGCCGTCGCAACGGTGGACGTCGCTGCCGGTGCCGGCGACCTTCGACGCGATCTCCCGTCCGGCGGCGGCGCCGGCCGACCCGCCGCCGCCCGCCGAACCGACTCCCGTGGGCGGTGTCGCCCTCGTCCTCCCGATGACGGGGCTGATGTCTGTTCTCGCGCGTTCCGGACGATCCCTCGGTGCCCGGCGACGTAGGCTCCACCCGTGATTGACGAGCAGACCGACAAGCCCCGCAGCTCCTTCTGGAAGGAGCTGCCCATCCTGCTGGGTGTCGCGATCCTGGTGGCGGTGCTGGTCCGCGCCTTCGTGCTGCAGACCTTCTTCATTCCCTCACCGTCGATGGAGAACACCCTCCAGATCGACGATCGGGTGCTGGTCAACAAGTTGGTCTACGACTTCCGCTCGCCCGAGCGCGGCGAGGTGGTGGTCTTCAAGGCGCCGACCACGTGGAGCGGCAACGCCGACGGCGAGGACTTCATCAAGCGGGTCATCGGCGTCGGCGGCGACCACGTGGTCTGCTGCGACGCCGGCAAGCTCGTGATCAACGGCAAGCAGCTCGACGAGCCGTACATCTACTCCGTCGACGGCGAGCAGGACAAGCCCGCCGACCAGGAGTTCGACATCCGGGTCCCGCAGGGGCGGCTCTGGGTGATGGGCGACCACCGCTCCGCCTCCGGCGACTCGCTGGAGCACTGGCAGCAGTCCGGCCAGGACGTCACCGAGGCGACCATCCCCGAGGACCAGGTCGTCGGCCGCGCGTTCACGGTGTTCTGGCCGGTGAGCCGGGCCACCTGGCTCAGCGTGCCGAAGCCGTTCGAGGCGATCCCCAACCCCTAGCGGTCACGAGGCCGCCCCGGGCGTGGCCGACGGTCCCCGGTGTCTGGCAGGCTGGGGGCCGTGACCGTCTACACCCCTCGCCGCGCGGCCCGGGTGCTGCTCGTCGACGCGGGCGGCCGGACGCTGCTCTTCAGCGGCCGGGACCCGGCCCGCCCCGACCACCGGTACTGGTTCACGCCGGGCGGCGGGCTCGACCCCGGGGAAACCCCGGCCGAGGGGGCGGCCCGCGAGCTGGCCGAGGAGACCGGGCTGCGGCTCGGCCCGGCCGAACTGGGCGAGCCGGTCTGGTCGGAGACGGTCGAGTTCCCCTTCGACGGGGTCTGGTACCGCCAGGAGCAGGAGTTCTTCCTGGTCCGGGTGGCGTCCTGGGAGGTGGACACGGCGGGCTTCGACGCGATCGAGCGGGCCAGCGTCTCCGGGCACCGGTGGTGGACGCCCGACGAGCTGGCCGCCACCGACGAGCGGTACTACCCGGCGGACCTGCCGGCGCTGCTGGCCCGGACCCTCGCCGCGACGCCGTCGGCCGGCGGCCCGCGCGGAGGTGCGTCGTGCTGACGCCTCCGCGCACCGTGGTACGCCGCGACGGCGGGCTCTACGCGCTGGAGCGGGCCCTGCAACGGCGGGGCTTCCGGCACGTGGCCGGCGCCGACGAGGCCGGCCGGGGCGCGTGCGCGGGCCCGCTGGTCGCCGCCGCCGCGATCCTGCCCGAGGGGCGGCGGGGCGAGATCGAGGGGCTGGCCGACTCCAAGCTGCTCACCGCGGCGAGCCGGGAGCGGGTGTACGACGAGGTCGTCGCCCGGGCGCTGGCGTACGCGGTGGTGGTCATCCCGGCCGAGGAGGTCGACGCGCGGGGCCTGCACGTGTGCAACCTGGCCGCCATGCGCCGGGCGCTCGCGTCGCTGGCCACCCGCCCGGAGTACGTGCTGACCGACGGCTTCGGGGTGGACGGCCTGGACGTCCCGGGGCTGGCGGTGTGGAAGGGCGACCGGGTGGCCGCGTGCGTGGCGGCGGCCAGCGTGCTCGCCAAGGTCACCCGGGACCGGATCATGGTGGAGCTGGACGGGCGGTACCCGGGCTACGGCTTCGCCGAGCACAAGGGGTACATCACGGCGGAGCACACCGAGGCGCTGCGCGGGCTCGGTCCGTGCGTCGAGCACCGCTTCTCGTACGTCAACGTGGCCGTCGTCTCCGGCCGTGACGGGGCCCCGCCCCGCGCCCGGCGGCCGGTCGGCCGGCCCGCACCCGAGCCGATGGAGCGCGCGGGGGCGTCAGGGGGTACCGTCGGCGTGGCGTTGGGCGAGCAGCCTCGGCCTCTCGCGCCGGTGGGGGAAGATGTGGTCATGGAAGGCGGAGTGCGATGAGCGCGGAAGATCTCGAGAAGTACGAGACCGAGATGGAGCTGCAGCTCTACCGGGAGTACCGCGACATTGTCCGCCAGTTCTCCTACGTGGTGGAGACGGAGCGCCGTTTCTACCTCGCCAATCAGGTGGATCTGCACGTGCGCAACTCCGACGGCGAGGTCTACTTCGAGGTCGAGATGCACGACGCCTGGGTGTGGGACATGTACCGCCCCGCCCGTTTCGTCAAGAATGTCCGGGTGATGACGTTCAAGGACGTCAACGTCGAGGAGCTGGAGAAGCCCGACATCTCCCTCCCCGCCGACTCCGGCTTCGGCGGCTGACCCGGTCCCCACCCGTCCCGCCGGCGTCCCCCACCCGCCGGTCGTCGGACGAGAGCCGGCCGGGTCACTCCGCGAGGACCACGACCTCCACCCGCTGCACCAGGTTGTTGGCGAAGCCACCCCGGTTCCACGGCTGCTCGACCGGCTGGGTCCGCCCCGACGCGTCGGTCGCCCGCGCCCCCAGGACGTAGCGGCCCGGCTCGGGCGACCACTCGAATCGCCAACGCCGCCACGACCAGTCGCCGCCGACGGCAACGTCCAGGATGGCCGGTGCCCAGCTCACCCCACCATCGGTGGTCACCTCCACCGAGGTGACCGGCGCGTGCCCGGACCAGGCCCGACCGTCCACCGTGCACGGCCCCGGCCGCAGCACCCGGGTACGCGACATGAAGTCCGGGAAACCGGGCGGGCGGACCAGCGCCCGGGGCTCGATCCGGGTCACCGGCTCGCCCGGGTCGTCGGCGTCCCGGCGCAGCCGGTAGGCCACCGCGTTCTGGTAACCGGTGAACTCCTCGGTCGACACGGTGATGCCGCGCAGCCACTTCACGTGCGCCATGCCGTACCAGCCGGGCACGATCAGCCGCAGCGGAGCGCCGTGCTGCGGCAGCAGCGCAGCGCCGTTCATCTCGTACGCCAGCAGCACCTCCTCGCGCAGCGCGTCGGCGACCGGCAGGGCACGCTGGTAGTCCTGCTCGACACCGCGCTCGACGCCGTGGTCCGCGCCGGTGAAGACCACGTCCACCGCCTCCGGCGCGACGCCGGCCTCGCGCAGCAACGGCGCCAGCGGGGTGCCCGTCCACTCCGCGTTGCCGACCGCCTCCACCAGCCAGGGCTGGCTCACCGGCCGCGGGTGCAGCAGCGCCCGCCCGTTGCCCGCGCACTCCAGCGTCACCCGGTGGGTCACCCTCGGACGCTCCCGCAGCGCCGCCAAGTCGAGGGTGAGCGGACGCGCGACGGCGCCGTCCACGGTCAGCGTGTGCGTCGCCGGGTCGACGTCCGGGATGTCGTAGTGGATGAGCAGGTAGTGCAGGCCGGCCGGGGTCACGTCGTAGCGCAGCGCCTCCAGCGGGATGCCGTGGTTGCGCGCCGCGAGCCGGAGCTCCTCGGCGCTGATCGCCTCGTCCGGGCCGGCCACCCGAGAGGGGCTGCTCACCTCGCCCACCGTGGTCATGACGGCCTCCCGGTCCTGCCCTCGACACCCGCGCCCAGCCTAGTCCGTCACCGACTCCCCGGCCGCCTCCGGCGATCATCACCGGGCGTCCGCTCGTCAGCGCCGGGATCCGGCGCCCGGCGCCCATAGCAGGCCGACGGCCCGTCCGGGGGTTCTCCACAGGCGACGTCGTCGTCCACAGCGGACGGCTTGTCCGGGTCGGGGACCCCTGGTCGCCGGCATGCTGGCGGCATGCGACGACAGCTGTGGCGGGCGACGGCGTGGTGGGCGGCCCTGCTGGTCCTCGGGGCCCCCGGCGCTCCGGCCCGCGCGGGCGGTGCAGCGCCCGCCCCGACGACCCGGACGGCGGCGCACGCCGTCGGGACGGTGACACTCGGGGCAGCCTCGGCCGTCGCCACCGCGGCGGCGGCCGGGCCGCCGGCAGCGACGGCCACGACCGGGTCACCGGCCGGGGCAGGACTCCTCCCGGAGTTCCGCTGGCCGCTCGACGGCGCACCCTGCTTGGTGCGGCGCTTCGACCCGCCGCCGCAGCCGTGGCTGCCGGGCCACCGCGGGGTGGACCTGGCCGCCGGTCCCGGGGCCACCGTGCGCGCCGCCGGGCACGGCACGGTGCTCTTCGCCGGAATGGTCGCCGGCCGGCCGGTGGTCACCGTGGGCCACGCGGCGGGCCTGCGCACCACCTACGAGCCGGTGCGCCCCGACGTACGCCCCGGCGACCCGGTCCCGGCCGGCGCGCCGCTGGGCGTCCTGCTCGGCGGGCATCCGGCCTGCGCGACGGCGGGCTGCCTGCACTGGGGGTTGCGGCGCGGACCGGACTACCTCGACCCGCTGGCGCTGCTGGGGCTCGGCCGGGTCCGGTTGCTGCCGGTCGCGCAGGGCTCCGCCGCCGTGCCGTCGCCGGGTGGTCCCGGTGCCGGTGGTCTCGTCACCCTCGTCCCCCTCACGGTCACCCCGTCGGCCGGTGGCCTCGCCGCGCCCGTCCCACTCATGGTCACCCCGGACCCGTGGGCCGGCGTCACCGAGCGGCGCCGAGGGTCGGCCTGCCGGTGCGGGCACCGTGGTGAGCGCGCCGGGTCAGCCCCGGGCGAGCAGCGCGGGCAGTCCGGCGGCCAGCCGCTCGTACTCGTCGGGGGAGTTGTAGACCTGACCGCAGAGCCGTAGCCAGCCACGACCGTTCCAGCCGGCCACCGACACCTCCGCGGCGAGCCGCTCGGCGATCCGGGCCCGCAGGGCGCGGGCGGCGTCGAGGGTGGTGGCGACACCCGGCGGCAGGGGGACGACCCGCATGGCGACCGCCGGCCCGCCCGGGTCCGGCAGGTCGGCCGGCGCGACCCCGAGCGCCTCCCCGAGCACCCGCTGCCCGTACGCGGCCAACTCGGCGTTGTGCGCGCGGACCCGGTCGAGCCCGAGACCGCGCAGGGTGAACAGTCCGGCCGGCGCGCTCAGCCAGCTCGTGTAGTCGAGGGTGGCCTGCCACTCCACGTTGCCGGGGAAGCCGGCGCCCTGCTCCCAGGAGACCACCAGCGGTTCGATCCGCTCCCGCCACGGCGCTGCGACCACCAGCACGGCGGTGCCCCGGGGGGCGTACCCCCACTTGTGCAGGTTGCCCACCCAGAAGTCGGCGCCGACCGCGGTCACGTCGACCGGGAGCATGCCGGGCGCGTGCGCTCCGTCCACCAGCACCGGCACGCCCCGCTCCCGGGCCACGCCGACGATGGCCGCGACCGGGAAGAGCCGCGCGGTGGGCGAGGTGAGCTGGTCGACCACGAGCAGCCGGGTCCGGCCGGGCCGCAACCCGTCCCGCACGATCCGCACGATGTCCTCGTCGGTGGCGGCCAGCGGCACCCGCAACGCCCGGGTGGCCGCGCCGGTGCGGCGGCACTCGCGGGCGATGGAGAAGTCGACCGCCCCGTACCCGTGGTCGGTGGTGAGCACCTCGTCGCCGGGACGCAGGCCGATCGACTGGAGCACCACCGCCACGCCGGTCGTGGCGTTGCCCACCAACGCGGTGCCGTGCGGGTCGGCGCCGAGGAAGGCGGCCAGGTGTCGCCGGGTGTGCGTTATCCGGTCGACCAGCCCCTGGGTGAAGAAGCGCAGCGGGTTGGCCTCCATCTCGTCGCGCAGCCGCTGCTGGGTCCGCTGCACGTTCACCGGCACCGCGCCGAACGCGCCGTGGTTGAGGTAGCTGACCGCCGGGTCGAGCGAGAAGAGCAGTCGGGCCCCGGGGATCGGCTCGGGCGGCCGGGCGACGGTCACCCCGTGATCGTATCCGCCGACGGATCAACCCTCATCGGTTCACCGGCTCGCCACCGTCCCCGGGCCGGGCCGGATCCGTGGCCACGGCAACGGCCGGGGCGACGGCCCGCGACGGCGTGAGGGTCAGGCGCGGGGATGGGCCTGGCGGTACGCCGCCCGCAGCCGCTCCACGGAGACGTGGGTGTAGATCTGGGTGCTGCCGAGCGACGAGTGCCCGAGCAACTCCTGCACGGCCCGCAGGTCCGCCCCGCCCTCCAGCAGGTGAGTCGCCGCCGAGTGGCGCAGCCCGTGCGGGCTGACCCGGGGCAGCCCGAGGTCGTCGGCGTACCCGCGAACGATCCGGCGCGCGGTCGTCGGGTTCAGCCGACCGCCCTTCGCGCCGAGCAGCAGCGCGTCCCCGGAGCCCGGTCCGGCCAGGGCGGGCCGGCCGCGGCGCAGCCAGTCGTCGATCGCCCGTTGCGCCGGCACCCCGTACGGCACGGACCGCTCCCGGTTGCCCTTGCCGAGGACCCGCACCACCCGCCGGCCCTGGTCGACGTCGGCGACGTCCAACCCGCACGCCTCGCTGACCCGTACCCCGGTGCCGTAGAGCAGTTCGAGCAGGACCCGGTCGCGCAGCCGCACCGCCTCGTCGGGGCCGTGCGCGGGTGACGGTGGAGCGGGAGGACCGGACTCGTCGGCCCGCGCCGAGCGGCTCTGCGGCACCGGCGGCGGGGCCGCAGCGGTGGACGGGACCGCCGTCCCCGGCTCCTCGAACGGTCGGGCCGGGGCCTCGACCAGGGCGGCGGCCTGGTCGGCGCGGAGCACGGTGGGCAACTCCCGGTGCGCCCGGGGACTGGCCAGCGCGGCGGCCACGTCCGTGGCGAGCAGTCCGCTGCGGTGCGCCCAGGCGCTGAAGGTGCGGGCCGCCGCCGCGCGGCGGGCCAGCGACGTCCGGGCCGCCCCCATGGTGCGCTGCTTCGCCAGCCAGCTCCGGATGACCGCCAGGTCCACCTCGGCCGGCGCGGCGCACCCCGCCCGTACGGCGTGGTCGAGGAGGGAGACGACGTCGGCGACGTACGCCCGCACGGTGTGCGCGGAGCGGCTGCGTACCCGGGCCAGATGGTCGGCGAAGTCGTCCACCGCCTCCCGCATCGCCGGTGGCAGCGCGGCGTGCCGGGCACGGGTGTCCCGCCCGCCGACCGTCATCGCCCGCCCCACGGTCTCGGTGGCCCGGCCGTCGGACCCCGCCCCGGCGTGTCACTCCCGCCCCGCATCCGCTCAGCCTAGGCGGGCCCGCCCGTGCCGGCAGGACACCGATCCCGCGCGTCCGTACGGGGTGACCCCGCCCGCGTCGGCAGCCGGCGTGGGGGCACCGGCGCGCCACGGCGTCCTGTCGTACGGGATCGGCCCTGGCCTGGGCCGGCGCGGGCGGGGAGACTGGGGGAAGGGACGGTGATCGCGCCGGCGTCTCGACGCCGGGACGTGCCGTCGACGGGAGGAGGGGGACTCTCATGGGCCTGGACGTCGTCCTCTACCGGTTGGTGCGCGGCCAGAGTCGCCGGCCGTCCCCGGTGGCGGCGCAGGTGGTGGCCGACCCCGACGACCTCCTGCTCGACCTGGTGAAACGGGGCCGGGGCGGTGGACACACCCCCACCCTGGACCGGATCGACCCGCTCGGTGAACTGGTGGTCGGCGCGGAACGGGCGGCCGACCTGCTCGCCGAACTGGGCCGCCTGGCCGAGGTGGCCCGCACCCCGGCGGAGACCGCCCAGCTCAGCCGGGTGGCGACGCTGGTCCGGCGGTGCGCACACGAGCGTGACCTGGAGATCCGTTTCGAGGGGGACTGAGCCGGTCATCCCTGCGCTCCGGGCGGCGGGGCGACCGGGGCGCCGGCCGGCTTCGCAGGAGGCGCCAGGGCGTACCCGCCGTCCCGGCGGATCACCATCGCCAGCTCCTCCAGCAGGCTGAGCTTGCGCATCGCCGTACGCAGGTCCACCCCGGCCCGGGCGGCGAGGGCGTCGACGCCGAGCACTCCGCGCCGGGGCAGTGACTCCAGCACCAGTGTGGCCTCGTCGTCGAGCAGGTCGGCCGGGCGGTCGGGCCCGCGTGCCGGTGGCGCCAGGTCGTAGCCGATCCGGCCCACCTCCTCCAGCACGTGCGCCACCCCGGTCACCAGCCGGGTCGACGAGTGCTCGCGCAGCAACTCGTGCGCGCCGACCGACATCGCCGAGGTCACCGGCCCCGGCACGATCATGGCGGGGCGACCCATCGCGATCGCCCGGTTCAGCGTCTGCGTCGCGCCGCTGCGGGCCGCCGCCTCGACCAGCACCGTGCCCCGGGTGGCGGCGGCGATGACCCGGTTGCGGATCAGGAACCGTGGCCGGAGCGGGTCGGCCCCGGGCATCCATTCGCTGACCAGCAGACCGGTGTCGGTGATCCGGTCGAACAGCGCCGCGTTGCCCATCGGATAGGGGCGGTCGACACCGCAGGCGAGCACGGCGACGGTCACCCCGCCGGCGGTCAACGCGCCCCGGTGCGCCGCCGCGTCGATGCCGAACGCACCGCCGGAGACCACCGCCCAGTCCCGCTCGGCCAGCCCGTATCCGATCTCGGTGGCGACGTGCACGCCGTACCCGGTGGCGGCCCGCGCGCCGACCACCGCGACGGAGCGGTCCAGCGTCTCGCCGAGCGGCCAGCAGCCGCGTACCCAGAAGCAGAGCGGCGGGGCGGTCTCCAGGTCGACCCGCCGGTTGGCGCCGGGGAGGACCAGTCGACTCAGGTCGTCGAGCCGGGCCGGCCACTCGTCGTCCTCCGGGGTCAGGAGGCGGGCGCCCACCCGTTCGGTGCGGGCGAGCGCCTCCCCGGCGACCGCCCGCGCGTCCCCCGTCCCGCCACGGGCGGCCACCACGTCACGCAGCCGCCTCTCCGGCGCGCCGCCGTCGAGCAGCAGGTCCAGCGCGGCCACCGGGCCGAGCCGCTGCACCAGCCGGTGCACCGACCAGGTGCCCGGCTCGGTGAGCCAGGTCAGTGCCACCCGGGCCAGCAGGCGCTCGTCTCGGGTGCTCATGTCCCTTCCCCCGTCCTCAGTTGGATGGCCTCCAGCACGTCCTCGCGCCCCGGCCGGTCCCGGCCGTCCAGGTCGGCGATCGTCCAGGCCAGGCGGATGATCCGGTCGAAGCCGCGGGCGGAGATCGACCCGGAGTCGAGCCGGCCGCGCAGCTCGGCGGTGTCGCGCACCGGCAGCCGCCAGGGCGGCCGGCGCAGGTACGGGCCAGGGATCTCGGCGTTGAGCTTGCGGCCGACGGGGGCCCAACGGGCGGCCGCCGCCCGCCGGGCGAGGGCGACCCGGGCCGCGACGCCGGCCGACGACTCGCCGGCCCGGGCCACCTCCATCAGCTCCGCCGCCCGCACCGGCAGCAGCTTCACCTGCACGTCGATCCGGTCGAGCAGCGGCCCGGAGAGTCGGCCGAGGTAGCGCCGCCGGGCGAGCGGGCTGCACTCGCAGTACGCGTCACCCGAGGGTTTGGCGCACGGGCACGGGTTGGCCGCCAGCACCAGCTGGGTCCGGGCCGGGTACTCCGTCCCGCCCCCGCTGCGGGCGAGTTGGATGCGGCCGTGCTCCAGGGGCTGGCGCAGCGCCTCCAGCGCGCCCTTGCTGAACTCCGGCGCCTCGTCGAGGAAGAGCACGCCCCGGTGGGCCAGCGACACCGCGCCCGGCCGGGCCAGCCCCGATCCTCCGCCGACCAGCGACGGCACCGTCGCGGTGTGGTGCGGGGCCTGGAACGGCGGGCGGCGCAGCAGCCGCCCGCCCGGCGGGAGCAGCCCGGCGATCGAGTGCAGCGCGGTGACCTCCAGCGCCGCGTCGTCGTCCAGCTCCGGCAGGATCGACGGCAGTCGCTCGGCCAGCATCGTCTTGCCCGCGCCGGGCGGCCCCAGCAACGCCAGGTGGTGTCCACCGGCGGCGGCCACCTCCAGCGCCCGCCGGCCCAGCCCCTGCCCGGCGACGTCGGCCAGGTCCGGCCCGTCCGGGTCGGGCTCCGGCAGGTCGACGGGCGGGTCGAGCAGCGGGCTGCCGTCGCGGACGTACGCGACGAGGCGGTGCAGCGTGTCGACCGCGCGTACCCGGATCCCCGGGATGACCGCCGCTTCGGCGGCGTTGCCCACCGGGACGACGACCCGGTCCCACCCGGCCCGGGCCGCCGCCGCGACCATCGGCAGCACCCCGCGTACCGGCCGGACCGCGCCGTCCAGGCCCAGCTCGCCGAGGATCACCACGCCGTCGAGCGGGGCGAGGGGAAGCTCCCCGGAGCCGCCGAGCACGGCGGTCGCGATGGCCAGGTCGAACGCCGAGCCGTACTTGGGCATGGTGGCGGGCAGCAGGTTCAGGGTGATCCGCCGGTTGGGCCAGCGCTGTCCGGAGTTGACGATCGCCGCGCGTACCCGGTCCCGTGACTCGTGCAGGGCGGTGTCGGGCAGCCCGGAGATCACCACCGCCGGCAGCCCGGGCGCCAGGTCGGCCTCCACCTCGACGAGGTGGCCGGTGACGCCGACCAGCCCGACGCAGAGCACCTTGGCGTAGCTCACCGGGCCACCCCGCACCGGATCCGGCCCGCGAGCCGGGACGTTCCCTGCCCCGCCACCCCGCCCGCTTGACGGCCCGTCGCCCGGCGGATCGCCGCCCGGGCCATCAGAACGCGCCCTTGAGGTGTTCGACCAGCGCGGGGCCGGCGGCGGGCAGCCGGACCGCCAGCACGTCGAAGCGGACCTCGTCGGCGTCGACCCCGGATTCGGCCAGCCACCGGGCGGCGAGCCCGCGCAGACGCCGGGCCTTGCGCGGCACGACCGCCTCCGCCGGGGTGCCGTAGTCGCCGCCGCGTCGGGTCTTCACCTCGCAGAAGGCGAGCACCGCACCGTCCCAGGCGATGATGTCGATCTCGCCCTCCGGGCAGCGCCAGTTGCGGGCGACCGGACGCAGCCCCGCTCCGATGAGGTGGCGCAGGGCGCACCGCTCGCCGTACGCGCCGACGGCCTGGTTCCGCTTCGTCATGGCGTCGAGAGTGCGGTGGCGGGGGCGAACGGCGCCGCCACGGTCGCGCCGGCTGTGGACGGCGGGGCGGCCTGTGGACAGCCACCCGATCATGCCCGCACTGTGCTACGAGGGCAGCCCCGGGGCATGTGCCGCAGGCCGACCCGGGGGACTCCGACACGCGCCCTAGCCTGGGTGCATGACGGGCGGCTGGCGGGACGACCGGGTCGGGGCGGCGCTGCGCGGCGAGAACCCGACGGTGCTGCGACGCCTCACCGCCGGGTTCGCGGTGATCGGCGACGTCCAGTTCCTGCCCGGCTACTGCGTCCTGATCAGCGACGATCCCGCCGCGGACCGGCTGGCCGACCTGCCCCGGGAGCGCCGGCTGGCCTTCCTCGCGGACCTGGACCTGCTGGGCGCGGCGGTCCACCGGGTCTGCGCCCGCCGCGATCCCGCCTTCCGCCGGGTCAACTACGAGATCCTCGGCAACCTCGACGCCTTCCTGCACGCCCACGTGCGCCCCCGCTACGACTGGGAGCCGGCCGAGCTGCGGCAGGGTCCGGCCACGGCGTACCCGGCCCCGGTGTGGCGCGACCCGGCGCACGCACTCGGGCCCCGGCACCGCGAGCTGCGCGCCCTGCTCACCGCCGAACTGGACGCGCTGGCGGCCGAACGTCCCTGACCGGGCGGACGAGGGCACCGGGGGCGAATGGCGGCAGCGGTGGCGGTCGCATACCGTGCCGGACGTGGACGCACGACGGAGCTACCCCGAAGACCAGGAGTCGCGCTGGTACCCCGCCGGCCGCGAGCGCGGGTACGACGACCAGGACTGGCGTGGCGGCGGCGAGGCACGCCCGCGCGACGAGCAGTTCCGTACCCCCGACCAGCGCGTCGCCGAGGAGGGCCGCTACGCCGACGCCGGCCGCTACGACGGGACCGGACGGTTCGGCGCCGCCGACCCGCTCGGTGACGGCCGGCCCGAGTCGGACGGATACCGCCCGACCCGCGCGCGGTGGGCCGAACGGGACGACCCGGAGGTCTCCGGCGAGCTGCCCGGGGACCGTCCCGGGCGCCGCGCCGCCCGTGAGGCCGCGCCGGACCCGCTCGCCACGAGCGGCGTCGGTCCGTCGACCGCGGACCGGCTCTCGACGACGGGGGCGGGGCCGCTCGCCGGCGGTGCGCCGGAGCACGCCGACCGGCTCGCCACCACCGGGGCCGGCCCGCTCGCCGGCAGCGCGGCCGACCGGTCCGCCCCGCTGGCCGGATACCCGATCATCGGGGCGAACCGGGGCGGTGAGCCGGCGAACCCGCTGGAGATGCCGACCGGCCCGATGCCCTCGGTGCTGCCCCGTCCGGACGTGACGGCGGGCCCCGACGCCGCGTACCGGCCGGCCGGCGCGCCCTCCGACGGCGTCTACCGGACCCGCCGCCCGGCGCTGGCGGCGCTGCTCGGCCTGCTGGTCCTGGTATTCGAGCTCCCGGCGCTGCGGGTGCTGCTGCACGGCCTGACCGGCGATCCGGTCTCCACGTCGCACGTGGTCGTGGGCACGTTCCTGGTCGTCGGGCTGCCGATCTTCGCCGGCGGCCTGTACGGGCTGCGCACCGGCGGACTGGCGATGGCCGACGGCGCGCGGGGCTGGTTGCGCCCGCCGACCGCCTACCTGACCGTCGGGCTGGCGCTCTTCCTCGCCGCCGCCCTGGCGGCCGGCTGACCCGGGCGGGCGGGTTCGCGCACCCGGCGGCCCGGTGCCGGGGCAGGGGCGTACACTAATCGACTGGCGACCGCCTCGTGCGGTCGACCTCGCGCGCCCTCTCCACGGTTCGTCGTGGGGCGACGGCCTCCCTGGTCCCGATCCTGTTCGGGCCCACCATGGCCGGCGACCAGGCGCCAGGACGCCCGGCCACCGGCCGGGCGTGACAACCAGGGATCTTGAGGAGTACCCCACCATGGCCGTCGTGACCATGCGTCAGCTGCTGGAGAGCGGTGTCCACTTCGGGCACCAGACCCGGCGCTGGAACCCGAAGATGAAGCGCTTCATCATGACGGAGCGCAACGGTATCTACATCATCGACCTGCGCCAGACCCTCGACTACATCGAGAAGGCGTACGACTTCGTGCGCAACACGGTGGCCGAGGGCGGCAGCATCCTCTTCGTCGGCACCAAGAAGCAGGCCCAGGAGGCCATCGCCGAGCAGGCGACCCGGGTCGGCCAGCCGTACGTCAACCACCGCTGGCTCGGCGGCATGCTGACCAACTTCCAGACGGTGTACAAGCGGCTGCAGCGGATGAAGGAGCTGGAGGCCCTGGGTGACCTGAGTGGCACCGCCGCCGGTTACACCAAGAAGGAGACCCTGCAGCTGTTCCGCGAGAAGACCAAGCTCACCAAGACCCTTGGTGGCCTGCGGGACATGCAGAAGCTCCCGGCCGCGATCTGGGTGGTCGACACCAAGAAGGAGCACATCGCCGTCGACGAGGCCCGCAAGCTGGGCATCCCGGTGATCGCCGTGCTCGACACCAACTGCGACCCGGACGAGGTCGACTTCCCGATCCCGGGCAACGACGACGCGATCCGCTCGGCCGAGCTGCTGACCAGGGTCGTCGCCGCCGCCGTCGCCGACGGTCTGATCGCCCGCTCCGGCCGCCGCCGTGGCGGCGACGAGAAGCCCGAGGCGGGTCAGGTCGGAGCCGACGAGCCGCTGGCCGAGTGGGAGCGCGAGCTGCTCGAGCAGCCGAAGAAGGCCGACGAGCAGAAGCCGGCCGAGCAGCCGGCGGCCGAGCAGCCCGCCGAGCAGCCGGCGACCGCCGCCGCGGAGTGATCGCACCGTCGCTTCCCCGCCGTCCGTTTTCGCGGACGGCGGGGAGCGGCGGGTACGCCGGACACATCCGGCCCGGATCCGGGTAACCGGCACCCAGACCATCCCACCGCAGTTCCGACACGACACCGAAGAGAGAGTCATGTCCAACTTCACCGCCGCGGACGTCAAGAAGCTCCGCGACCTCACCGGCGCCGGCATGATGGACTGCAAGAAGGCGCTGACCGAGGCCGAGGGCGACTTCGACAAGGCCGTCGAGATCCTGCGCGTCAAGGGCGCCAAGGACGTCGGCAAGCGGGCCGGCCGCACCGCCGCCAACGGTCTCGTGGCGCACTCCGGCCAGGCGCTGCTCGAGCTCAACTGCGAGACGGACTTCGTCGCCAAGAACGACGCCTTCATCGCGCTGGCCCAGCAGCTGGTCGAGCACGGCGAGCGCAGCGGCGTGAGCAACGCCGAGGAGCTGCTCGCCTCGGAGCTCGACGGCAAGACGGTCGCCGACCTGATCCAGGAGCAGTCGGCCAAGATCGGTGAGAAGCTGGTGCTCAACCGCTTCGCCAAGCTCGAGGGCACGACCGCCGTCTACCTGCACCGCAAGAGCCAGGACCTGCCCCCGGCGGTCGGCGTGCTGGTGCAGTACAGCGGCAAGACCGACGAGGCCGGCGACGCCGACGCCCGCGCGGTCGCGATGCAGATCGCCGCGATGCGGCCGAAGTACCTCACCCGGGACGAGGTGCCGGCCGAGGTCGTCGAGTCCGAGCGGCGCATCGCCGAGCAGACCGCCCGCGAGGAGAACAAGCCCGAGGCGGCGCTGCCGAAGATCGTCGAGGGTCGGGTCAACGCCTTCTTCAAGGACTACGTCCTGGTCGAGCAGTCGTCGGTCGCCGACAACAAGAAGACCGTGAAGCAGGTGCTGGCCGAGGCCGGCATCGAGGTGACCCGCTTCCTGCGGTTCGAGGTCGGCCAGGCCTGATCCGCCGGAGCGGGCGCATACCGCGCCCGTGGGCAGGGAACGTCGACGAGGAGGCCGCCGGTGTACGTGACAGGCACCGCGGCCTCCTCGTCACATAGGGTCGGCAACGGCAGTCGAGCGGTACGCGGCGCGCGGGACGTGCGCCCGGGGAAGGGCGGGGCGGATGACGCAGGTTGTGAGTGACCGGAGCCTGGAGGCTGACGACCCGACGGCGCCGCCGCCCGGGCGGGCCCGCCGGGTGGTGCTGAAGCTCTCCGGCGAGGTCTTCGGCGGTGGCGCGATCGGCGTCGACCCGGACGTCGTACAGGCCATCGCCCGGCAGATCGCCACCGTCGTCCGGCGCGGGGTGCAGGTCTCCGTGGTGGTCGGCGGCGGCAACTTCTTCCGCGGCGCCGAACTGCAGAAGCGCGGCATGGACCGGGCCCGCGCCGACTACATGGGCATGCTCGGCACCGTGATGAACTGCCTCGCCCTGCAGGACTTCCTGGAGAAGGAGGGCATCGAGACCCGCGTGCAGAGCGCGATCACGATGGCCCAGGTCGCCGAGCCGTACATCCCGCTGCGCGCCATCCGGCACCTGGAGAAGGGCCGTGTGGTGATCTTCGGGGCGGGCGCCGGCATGCCGTACTTCTCTACCGACACGGTCGCCGCGCAGCGGGCGCTGGAGATCCGCGCCGACGTGGTGCTGATGAGCAAGAACGGGGTGGACGGCGTCTACACCGCCGACCCCCGGGTCGACCCGACCGCCAGCAAGTTCGACTCGATCACCTTCTCCGAGGTGCTGCGCCGCAACCTGCGGGTGGCCGACGCCGCCGCGTTCAGCCTCTGCATGGAGAACGGGCTGCCGATGCTGGTCTTCGGCGCACAGGGCGACGACACGATCATCCGCGCGGTCGGCGGCGACAAGATCGGTACGCTGATCACCGCCTGAACGGCCCCCGCCGGCCACCGCGGCGGTCCTCCGACAGACAGCAGCATCAGCCCACGACGAGCAACAGAAGGAGGCGAGGAGACCGGTGATCGACGACACCCTCCTCGAGGCCGAGGAGAAGATGGAGCGTGCCATCGAGCACGCCAAGGAGGAGTTCGGCGCCATCCGCACCGGTCGCGCCAACGCCGCCATGTTCTCCAAGGTCATCATCGACTACTACGGCAGCCCCACCCCGCTGCCGCAGATGGCGTCCATCGGCGTGCCCGAGCCGCGGATGGTCATCATCAAGCCGTACGACAACTCGCAGATCAACGCCATGGAGAAGGCGATCCGCGACTCCGACCTCGGCGTGAACCCGAACAACGAGGGCAACCAGCTGCGCATCCTGCTCCCGCAGATGACCGAGGAGCGCCGCCGCGAGATGATCAAGGTGGCCCGGCACAAGGGTGAGGAGGCCAAGGTGGCCGTCCGCAACATCCGCCGGAAGGGCAAGGAGGAGCTGGACCGCCTCGTCAAGGACGGGGAGGTCGGCGAGGACGAGGGCCGTCGCGCCGAGAAGGAGCTCGACGACCTGACCCAGCGCTTCGTCGCCACCGTCGACGAACTGGTCAAGCACAAGGAAGCCGAGCTGCTCGAGGTCTGAGCGACCGGCACCGCGGCATCGGGCACCGGTGTGCCGCCGCCCCCTCGGGCGGTGGGCGCCGGTGCCGCTGTCGTCGCGCCCCGGAGCGCGCAGGCACGTCCGTCCCGCGCGCGGCGGCACCTGACGTGCGGGTGGCGGCGCGGTGCGGCGGCGCTCGTGGCGAGGCGGTACCCGCGCGGGCCGGCGCACCCACCCGGTCCGGGCAGGTCCCCGGCGGCCATCGTCCGCCCTGCCGGGGCGGGGAGTGCAGTAGGCTCGGCACGATTCCCGGGCCACCACGCGGTGAACGGCGGGAATCGACCGGTCGAAGGGCCGGGCAATCGGACGGAACAGTCGCGCGTGTAGGGGATGGCCTTGGTCTTGCGTCATGTGGTGGAACTCGTACCGTTGCCGTTCGGTGCGTGATGTCCCACCTCGACCCCTACGGCGGTGCCGAGCCTCGCGGCTGGGACCGGCCGGAGCGCCCTCCCGCGCTGCCCTGGCCGGAGCGTGACGTCGAGCCGTGGAGCCGGCAGGCCGGCCCCGAGTTGTACGCCGGGCCGCAGGCCCCGCCGCGCCCGCACGCGCACCGCCCCGACGAGCCCGTCGCCGACCCGTACGCCCTGCCCGGCGACGGTCCCGGCCGACCTGGCGGCCCCGGCCGACCTGGCGGCCCCGGCCGCCCGCCGCTCGACGACGACGCGCCCACCGCGCCGCTCGCACCCGTGCGCGACGACGACGTGTCCACCTCGCAGATCCCGGTGGTGCGGGCCGAGGTCGCCGACGAGCCGGAGCCGCAGCGGCCGTCCGGCCGGCAACGTGGCCGGCGCCGGGCCAGCGCGGAGCGGCCGCCGACCCAGCAGCGCGCCCCCAGCCGGGCCGGCCGTAACCTGCCGGCCGCGATCGGGGTCGGCGTCGCGCTCGGCGCGCTGATCCTCGTACCCCTGTTCTTCTACCTCCAGGCGTTCCTGGTCGTGCTGGCCGCGGCGGTCGGTGTGGGCATCTGGGAGATGGCCCGCGCGGTCCGCCGCAGCGGCGCCCACCCGCCGGTGGTGCCGCTGATCGCCGGCGGCGTGCTGACGGTCGGGCTGGCCTGGTTCGCCGGGCCGGACGCGCTCAGTCTCGGCCTGCTGGTCACGGTGCTCGGCACGATGATCTGGCGGCTCGGCGACGGTCCGGCCGGCTTCCAGCGCGACCTCACGGCCGCCACCCTGATCGCGGTCTACGTGCCGTTCCTCGCCGGGTTCGCGGCGCTGCTCGCGGCGGCCCCCGACGACGGGCACCTGCGGGTGCTGGTGACCCTGGTCGCGGTGGTGCTCTCCGACACCGGCGGGTACGCCGCCGGGGTGTCCTTCGGCAAGCACCCGATGGCCCCGTCGATCAGCCCGAAGAAGTCCTGGGAGGGGTTCGCCGGTTCGGTCGCCGCCGCGGCGGCCGGCAGCGCCCTGCTGATCTGGCTGCTCCTGGACGTCGCGCCGTGGTGGGGTGCGGTGTTCGGGATCGCGGTCTCCGGGGCGGCGGTCCTCGGCGACCTGGCCGAGTCCATGATCAAGCGTGACCTGGGCGTGAAGGACATGAGCAATCTCCTGCCCGGGCACGGCGGCCTGATGGACCGGCTGGACTCGATCCTCTTCGCCGTTCCCACCGCCTACCTGCTGCTGGCGGTCTTCGTGCCGGTGGTGGGCTGAGGCATGAATCACGCCCGGTCGCCCGTCCGCCCCGCTCGGCCAGGGCGGAATCGGCACCTCCGGACGGCGGTGTCGGCCGAACGGCGTGACAGACTGGACGCGCCATGACGAGCCTGCCTGTGATCCCCGTAGACCCCGACGCCCCCGGGCGGCGGCCCGCGATGCCTCCCCGCCACCTCGCCGACCTGGACCTGCCCGGGCGGCAGGCGCTGGTGACCGAACTGGGCGAGCCGGCATTCCGCGCCAAGCAGGTCTCCAACCACTACTTCGGTCGGCTGGTACGCGACCCGGAGCTGATGACCGACCTGCCGGCGGCCACCCGGGAGCGGATCGCCGGGTCGCTGCTGCCCACCCTGCTCAACCCGGTACGCGAGCTGGCCTGCGACGACGGCGCCACCCGCAAGGCGCTCTGGCGGCTGCACGACGGCTCGCTGGTGGAGAGCGTGCTGATGGGCTACCCGGACCGGGTGACCGTCTGCATCTCCAGCCAGGCCGGCTGCGGCATGGCGTGCCCGTTCTGCGCCACCGGCCAGGCCGGGCTGACCCGCAACCTCTCCACCGCCGAGATCGTCGACCAGGCTGTCTACCTGGCCGGCGTCGCCGCCTCCGGCCAGGTGGCGGGATCGCCGCCGCGGCTGTCGCACGTCGTCTTCATGGGCATGGGCGAGCCGCTGGCGAACTACTCGCGGGTGGTCGCGGCGATCCGGCGGCTGGTCGCGCCGGCTCCGGAAGGGCTCGGCCTGTCCCAGCGGCACATCACCGTTTCCACGGTCGGGCTGGTCCCGGCCATCCGCCGACTGGCCAGCGAAGACCTCTCAGTGACCCTTGCGCTGTCGCTGCACGCGCCCGATGATGATCTGCGCGACGAACTCGTGCCGGTCAACCAGCGCTGGAAGGTGTCCGAGGTGCTGGACTCAGCGTGGGACTACGCGGCCCGGACAGGGCGCCGCGTGTCGATCGAGTACGCGATGATCAAGGACGTGAACGACCAGCCGTGGCGGGCGGACCTGCTCGGACGGCTGCTGGCCGGCAGGTTGGCCCACGTGAACCTCATCCCGCTCAACCCGACACCCGGCAGCCGGTGGGACGCGAGCCCGAAGCCGGTCGAGCGGGAGTTCGTCCGGCGGTTGCGCGAGGCCGGGGTGTCCACGACGGTGCGGGACACCCGGGGGCGCGAGATCGACGGCGCGTGCGGGCAGTTGGCGGCGGCCGAGGACAGCAACACCGACGCGCCGCGCGGGCGTGACCGGGCGTAGCGGTACGAGACCAGGAGACATAGTGGCGAGTCAGGGTCAGCGTTTCCGGCGTAAGGCGCTCCGCCGGGGCTACAAGGTCGACGAGGTGGACGCCTTCCTGGACCGGGTCGAGGCGACACTCGCCGGTCAGCCGGTCGGCGCGCCCGTGGCCTCCCAGGAGGTCCACGACGTCGTCTTCCGGGTCCGCTTCAACGGCTACGACGAGTGGCAGGTCGACCTGCACCTCGATCGGGTCGAGCGGCAGCTGGCCGAGCTGGAGGAGCGCGGTGGCCTGGCCGGCGGGCGCAGCGGTGACCTGCGCGCGTCCGCCGACCGCCTCGGCCCGCCGATGCGCGACGACCACCGGGGGCTCTCGCCCGTCCCGCAGCCGCTGCCGCCGCGCGGGATGCCGGCGCAGCCGGGCCCACCGGACCGGTACGGCAACCGGTACGACGAGCCGACCGGCGCCTTCGCCGGCGGGTACGACGCCCCGCGGGGCGGCTACGACGCGCCGCGCGGTCCGGGTGGGCCCGGCGCGGGTGGCCCGATGGGCCCGGGTGGGCAGTTGGGCCACGGCGGTCCGCCGCAGCGTGGCCTGCCCGCCGGGCCGGGCCGCTACGGCCAGGAGGAGCCGCCGGGTCGCTACGCCCAGGAGGAGCCGCCGGGTCGCTACGCCCAGGACGAGCCGGGCCGGTTCGACGGGTTCGAGGCCGGCCGGCACGGCCGGGCCGACATGACCGCCGAGATCCGGATGCCGGAGCGCGACCTGCGGGGCCCCGGTCCGGCCGGCCCGCCGCCCATGCCGCCGCAGGGGCACGGTGGCCCGCCGCCGATGGCCGGCCCGCCCATGGGTGGCCCGCCGATGGTGGGGCCGCCGATGGCCGGCCCGCCCGGCAGCGACCTCTACCGGGTGGACCAGATCCGGCGCAGCTTCCAGGTCCGTCGCTTCGGCAGCGGGTACGACCCGGACCAGGTCGACCGCTTCTTCGAGGCGCTGCTCGGCGGCATGCAGGGCCGCAACCCGATGCCGGTGAACCCGCGTGACCTGGACACCCTGCGGTTCGGACTGGTCCAGGGCGGCTACTTCGAGGCCGAGGTCGACGCCGCCCTCAAGGACGTGCAGGACATCCTGCTCGGCCGTTGACCGACGCGACGAGGGCCCGCTCCCCGATGGGGGCGGGCCCTCGTGTCGTCCGGCGCGGTGGCGCGGTTCAGGAGCGCAGGCCGTTGCGGCGCAGCACCGCGTCGCCGACGACGATCGCCAGCAGCAGCACGGCGAGGCCGACCAGCCAGATGTCCTCGACCCTGCCCTCGTGGTTGCCGCAGAGCATCGCCAGCAGCGCCAGCGCGGAGAGCACCGCGCCGATCCGTCCGGACTTGCGGTGTCCGGGCTTGTGCTGATCTGGCGCGGTTACCGGCTCGCTTCCTGCCACTGTCGGTCCTTCCCTCGCGATCGGATCTCCGAGTAGTCTGGCACGCCCCCTGCCGGGCCCGGTGCGGGGTCCGCCCTGACCGGGGTACGCGAACGGGGGACACGCCCCGCACGACCCGGGTCGTTGGACCCCTTCCGGTCGGGGCGGGTCGGCTCTGCCGGCGTCGCGGGACGGCGAGGACACTGCCTCCGGTAGCGTCTTGACGTACACCTTGATTGTCTTTTTGAGGGGGACTGCGGTGCGAGTGACCGGTACGGGACATGCCAGCATGCGGATCGACACGGCCGCGGGCAGCATCCTGTGCGACCCGTGGGTCAATCCCGCCTACTTCGCCTCCTGGTTCCCCTTCCCCGACAACTCCCAGCTCGACTGGGAGGCCCTCGGTGACGTTGACTACCTGTACGTCTCGCACCTGCACCGCGACCACTTCGACGGGAAGCACCTGCGTGAGTTCGTCTCGAAGGACGCCACGGTGCTGCTGCCCGAGTTCCCCACCTCCGAGATGGAGGACGAGCTGCGGGAGCTGGGCTTCACCAAGTTCCTCAAGGCGCCGAACGAGCAGGTCGTGGAGCTCGACGGCGGCCTGAAGATCATGATCCAGGCGTTGACCAGCCCGACCGACGGCCCGATCGGCGACTCCTCACTCTGGGTGGAGTACGACGGTGTCCGGCTGCTCAACCAGAACGACGCCCGGCCGACCGATCTGGGCGTCTTCGCCGAGTTGGGCCACGTGCACGCGCACCTGCTGCAGTTCTCCGGCGCGATCTGGTACCCGATGGTCTACGAGCTGCCGCAGGCGGCGAAGACCGCGTTCGGCAAGCAGAAGCGCGACCGGCAGTTCGACCGGACCTGGCGCTACATCGACGACCTGAAGGCCGACCACGTCTTCCCGATCGCCGGCCCGCCGTGCTTCCTCGACGACGCGCTGTGGCAGTTCAACGACATCCACGGCGACGAGGGCAACATCTTTCCCGACCAGTCCGTCTTCCTCTCTGAGTACGCCAAGGTCGGCGGCACCAACGGCATCGTGCTGCTGCCGGGCAGCGTCACCGAGGTCACCACGGAGGGCGCGACGACCACCCACCCGGTGCCGGTCGAGGAGTTCTTCGCGAACAAGGTCGCCCACCTGGAGGAGATGCGGGAGCGCAAGCGGCCGGTCATCGAGGCGGAGAAGGCGTCCTGGCGGCACCCCGAGGTGGACGTGCTCGGCGAGATGAAGCGCCGCATCGAGCCGCTGCTCGACGAGTCGATCTACCTGGCCAAGGGGGTCGGCGGCCCGGTCCGCTTCGACCTCGTCGGCTACGACGGGGAGAGCGTCGAGTCGATCGTGGTGGACTTCCCGGGCAAGGAGGTCCGCCCGTACGCCGACGAGAAGGTGCGCTACCGGTTCCGTACCGAGCGGGCGCTGATCGAGCACCTGCTGCACATCGGCGAGGTGGACTGGGTCAACTCGCTCTTCCTCTCCTGCCGCTTCTCGGCCGCCCGGATCGGCCAGTACAACGAGTTCGTCTACGCGTTCTTCAAGTGCCTCTCCACCGAGCGGCTCCAGTACGCCGAGGGCTGGTACGACGAGCACGAGCGCACCAGCGACGCCGAGGACGTCACCCTCGGCGACTGGGTGGTGCAGCGTCGCTGCCCGCACCTGAAGGCCGACCTGACCCGCTTCGGCATCGTCGACGGCGACCAGCTCACCTGCCAGCTGCACGGCTGGAAGTTCGACCTGCCCAGCGGCCGCTGCCTGACCAGCGTGGGGCACAAGGTCCGGGCGCACCGCGCCGACGCGAACACCCCGGCCCCCGCCGGCGAGGCGGTCAGCTAGGGCTCGGTCCGCCGCAGGCGGGCCGGGGACTTCGACGCAAGCCCCGGTTCCGCCCGCACCGTCGCCCCCGGCGCGCGACGATCCCCTCATGGGGGAGGCCGGGGGCGGGACGGGGACCGACGACGATCCGGGGTACCGGTTCGGTCGGCGCAGCGAGATGGCCCGGGACGCCTCGCGGGTGGAGGCGTTCAGCGACGCGGTGATCGCCATCGTGCTCACCCTGATGGCGGTGGAACTGCTCCAGTTCACCCCGGAGCGTGTTGTCGACGGCCTGGCCGCCGCGCTCGGCCACGAGTGGCCCGCCTACCTGGCGTACGTGATCACCTTCGCGATCGTCGGTCAGGTCTGGCTCACCCACCACAAAATGTGGCGGTACGTGGTCCGCGTCGACCAGATGCTGCTCGTGCTGAACCTGACGCTGCTGATGTTCGTGGCGGCGATCCCGTTCACCGCCAACCTGCTCGCCGACAACGTGCGCGGCTCCGTGGCCGACCAGCGGCTGACCGCCGGGCTGTACGTCGGCACGGTGCTGGGCGAGGCGCTCTTCTTCAACCTGAGCTGGTGGTGGGCGCGCCGCCGCTGCCTGCTGCACCCCGGTCTCGACCCGGGGCTGGCCCGCGCGGTGGCCCGCCGGTTCCGCCTCGGTCCGCTGCTCTACCTGGTCGCCTTCGCGGTGGTCTTCGTCGACCCGGTCCTCAGCCTCTGCGCCTACCTGCTCCTGGTCGCCCTCTATCTGGTCCGCGGCCCCGGCGACCTCCCCCCGTCCCACCCCACCTGATCCACCCACCCACCCCC
>NZ_JBNADX010000001.1:324693-599704 GCF_049629545.1 Micromonospora citrea | reverse complement strand
CCCAGGTTCTCCAGCTTCGACTCCTGCAGCGCCGTCGCGATGGACACCACGGCGGCCCGCTCGTCCATGCCGGCCTTCTTGGTGGCGGCGATGATCGCCTTGGTGTTGGCGACCTGCTCGTCGGTCAGGTCGATACGCGACTGCTGGCCCTGCACGCCGTGCGGGATCAGCTTGGTCTTGTCGACGGTCGGCTTGTCGGCCTGCACGGCCACGGCGACGGGGGTGCCCTCGACCGGGGCGGTGGTGTCGTGGTTCAGCGGGCCGGCGGCGAGGCCACCGGCGACGGCGAGACCAGCGATACCGAGAACGCTCTTCCGCATGATGGTGTTCATCGGACAAGCTCCTTCACGGGGGTCGACACACACGCGTCGTGGGGGACGACATCGCGTGCGGGCACCTCGAACAGGCGCTCAAGAAGTCGATCGGCCCGGCAGGCACGGGCGAACCGGGTTCGCGGCGCCGGGACCATGTGTAACGACGACCGGCCGGCCGGCATTCCGGCCCACCCGATCCCCGCGCCGATCAGGCTCGCGGGCTGGCAGCCGGGGGTGCTGCTGCGGTCGTACAGAGGGTGTAACGACCCCGGCCCGGCCACCATTCCGCCGGCACGGTGACACCGGCCACGGCACCCCGACCCCGGACCGGACAGCCCCCGCACACCAGCCGGTACACCCCCAGTAACGCGCGATTCAGACATCGGCCCCATGGCAACGCACGAGCTCCGAATCATCCGAAACATGACGATCGACGGGGCGGCGGGAACGGGTTGGCAGCGGGCGGGACGGGGGCACTACCGTGCCGGGATGCCACTGGAGGTCGACCTGGACGCGCCGACGCGTCACCTGCTCCGTGCCGACGACGGCACCGCCCTCGCTCGCCTGCGCCTGCACGACGACGACGGGGAACGGGTCGCCGCCGAGGTGACCCCGCTGTCCGGGGTCGACGTCACCACGGTGGCCGCACAGGCGCGCCGCGACCTGGCCGGCGCACGCCTGGAGACGCCCCACGACGATCTCGCGCACGCCCTGGTCGCCGACGGGCTCACCCTGCGCCGGGCCGCGACGGACATGCGGCACGACCTGTCCGTCGTACCGGAGCCGCTCGCCCTGCCCGCCGGGTGGTCGCTGGCCCCGGCGGGCTGGGACGACGACCTGGCCGAGGGGCTGCCGGCGGCGTACGGGCCGGAGCATCCGGACGGTCCGTGGCAGCCGGGCGACACCGCGCAGATCCGGGCCATGTTCGACCGGGGTGACCCGGTGCCGCCGCTTCTGGCTGCCTCGGCCCGGGTGGTCGGGCCCGACGGGCGCAGCGCCGGTCATGTGCTCTGTGCCGGGCCGGTGCCGTGGACCGAGGACACCTGCGGCTGGATCCTCAACCTCGCGGTGGCGCCGGCGGCGCAGGGCCGGGGACTGGGACGGGCGCTGCTCGGGCACGCCCTGCGCGGCACCCGGGCAGCCGGCCTGCCCCGCCTGGGGCTCTCCGTCGGCGACGGCAACCCGGCCCGCCGGATGTACGACGACGTCGGATTCCGGCCGGTGAGCCGGGTGCTCACGGTGCCGCTGCCACTCGCCGGTCAGGCCGGGGCCGGCCCCGCCGACGAGGTGGCACGGTCGCCGGTGGACTGACACCGACGGCACGTGCGGGCGCCCGCCGGTTGGACCGACGGGCGCCCTCACCACTGTCCCGGGCACTGCCCGGGTTCGGATCAGCTCGCCGACCCCGCGCCGAAGCGGTTGCGCCGCCGCCACAGGACGCTGCCCAGCATGAGGACCATGCCGGCGCCGACCAGGCCACCACCGACCTTCATCGGCGTGCCGATGCTGTCACCGGTGACGGGCAGGTGGTGCGGCGGGCGGTGGGGCGGGCGCTTCTTGGGCAGCACGGTGAGGGTCGCGCTGGCCGTCCGGTCGGACTCCCGGCCCACGGCGGTGAAGGTGAGCCGACCCACGTCCGACGGCCGGTACTTCACGGTGAAGCGGCCCAGCGCGTCGGTCCGCGCGGTGAAGTGCCGCGGAGCGGGGTGCGGGTACGCCACCGTCGTCATCGCCACGGCGCTGCCGTCGCTGCGACGCGCGGGAGCCTGACCCGGGACCGAGGCGGCGAGGGGCGCCACCGAGACGGTGATGTCCACGATCTCGTTGGGTCCGAAGTTCCGGCCCCGGAGCACCGCGGTGTCACCGATGACGATCGTGGTCGGGCTCACGGTCAGCAACGCCGGCGTCGGCACGTAGTCCGGTGGCGGCTGCCCATTAGCCGGGGGCTGCGGCTGGGGCTGGGCTGCCCCCGCCGCGGTCGGCACTGCCACGACGGCGAGGCCGACCGTGAGCGCCATGATGATGCGGGATAGCCGCATGTTGCTCTCCTCCTACTGGTTGCAGCTTGGTGCGGGAACTACTTGGGTGGTCCATGGGGTGGCGGTCGGGGTGAGCCAGAGTTCCGGCGTGCCGTCGGTGTTCCTGCCGGTGAGCAGGTCGACGTCGAGGGTCCGGGTGGCGCCGGGGCGCACCTCGACGTTGGCGATGGCGACCTGGCGACGCCGGTCGGTGCCGCTGCCCAGGTGGGCCTCGACCCCGTCGAGGCGGGCGCCGATCACCGCGCCACCGGCCGGGCTGTACACCGTCACCAGGGTGCGGGCGGTGTACGGGTCGCCCGACTTGCCCATGCCGAGCACCGCCTTGGGCAGGCCGGAGCCGGGCAGTGACGAGTGCAGGGTGAAGCGCAGCCGCAGCTGCCGCCGGCCCTCGTCCTGGCAGTCGCCGACCGTGACGCTCGCCGACGGGCGCAGGTAGTAGCCGAGCTTCGCGCCGCTGCCGTCGTTGAGGAAGACACCGACGGTCGGCACCTTCTCCTTCTCGGGCAGGATGCCGCTGAGCCGGTTCTCCGCGAGCATCCGCTGTTCCTCCGGCCGGGCACTCCAGAACAATATCCGGCGTTCGGTAATCGAACGGTCAAATGCGGACAGAATCCCTCTTGGGTTGACATCGCGGCCGAGCAGCGAGTTGAACACCGCCGCCGCCGAGGCGGCGTAGAAGTCGTCCTGCGTGTCGAGGTCCATCTTCAGGTAGCTGTCCGCCAGCAGGGTCTGCACCACGGTCGTCGCCGACAGGGCGGGATAGCCGGGCACGGTGACCGGACCCACCGCCGACAGCAGGTACGACAGGGCCACCGGGTCCACCGCGAGGACCCCGTCGGCCACGACGCCGGTACGCCGCCGGACCATCTCGCGATAGAGCTTCGCCGCGGTCGGGAAGTGCGGCGTCAGGTTGACGTCGGCCGGATACATGCCGGGCAGGTCGGTGTAGAGCCCTCGGGTCTCCGCGTCGAGCGCGAGGGGCGGAGTGAACCGTTGCAGGTCGGTGGCGGTCCCCTGCTTCACCAGATCCAGCCGGCCGTCGCGGGCGCGCACGACGGCGTACGCGCCGAACATCCCGCCGGTGGCCCGCAGTTCCGACAGGTTCTGCGAGACGAGCAGATAGGTGCGGGCCCCGTCGGCGCCGAGCAGCGCGGGCAGCAACTGGGAGCCCTTGGTGACCCCGGCGAGCAGCCCGGCCAGCTTGTCGATCTCGGCCTGGAGTCCGTCCAGCGCGTCCCGGACCTCCGGCAGCAGCCCACTGGTCGGCACCGTGCGCAGGCTGGCGCTGCTGTCGCGTACGGTGGCGTCGACCCGGGTCAGCCGCTGCGCGACGGAGCGCAGCGTGCCCAGGTCGAGCCGCCCCTCCCTGGGCACCAGCGCGGACACGTCGGTCCGCACGAGCGGCGGAAACGCCTCCCGGGCCAGGTCGTCGACGGCGACCGCGATCCGGCGGACAGCGGTCAGGTCGTCACCGGCGTACGGCGTGTTCCCCGCCAGCCACCAGGCCGGCCCGCCGGTCGCCGAACGGGCAGCGCCGCTCTGCTCCTGCAAGGCGGCCAGGGTCCGCTGGGCCCGCGCGGTGTCCCCGGCGACGATCTGCGCGCTGAGCTCACGGGCCAGGCCCGCGGCGTTGAGCAGGTTGGCCCGGGCCTGCCACCCACGGAAGCCGACCCACCCGGCGCCCGCCAGCAGCAGCGAGCCGACCACGAGGCCGACGAGCAGGACGCGGCGAATTCGGGCCCGCGTCCGTCGCCGCAGCCATCTCCGGCCGCGACGAGACCCCCTGCTTCCCGACACACCACTCTCCAGCGCAGAATCGGACAGAAATGATGATTCGTCATTTTTCTAGCATGAACCGCGACACTGACGTACGAATATCAGTGTTTTTGTAGGGCAAATCCGGTTCTTGAGGATCTTTCGGGTGATCACCGGCGGCGGCCGACGGCCACCTCGCGGAGCAACTCCTCGATCCGGTCCACCCCGGCCCGCAGTGACATCTCCCGCAGGTACGCGTCCCGCCCACGCCGGCCCATCTCCATCCGGGCGGCGGCCGGGATGGTGGAGGCCAGCCAGAACCGGTCGGCCAGCGTCGCCCAGTCCTCGGGCGGGCAGGAGAGCCCGGCGCGGGCCCGCTCGACGAGTTCGACGGTGTCCCCACCGGCGGAGGCCACCACCGGCCGGGCGCACGCGAGCGCGGCCTGGAGCTTGGCCGGGACCGTCCCCCGCAGCTCCGGCCGGTCACGAAGCATGATCAACTGGTAGTCGGCCGCCGCGTACAGCTCCGGCATGTCCAGCGGTGAGCGGCGCTCCACGAATCGGACGTTGCGCGCCCGCAACTCGGCGGCGAGCCCCCGCACCCGCCGCTCCTGGGCACCGGATCCCACCAGCACCAGGTCCATCCGGTCGTCGAGCGCCACGGCCGCGCGGACCGCGGTCTCCAGGCCCTGCCGTACCCCGATGGTGCCGGCGTGCATGACCACGCACCGGCCGTCACGGCGGACCAGCCCCTGTGCCGCCCGGCCGGGCCGGACCGGCTGGAAGATCCGCTCGTCGGTCCAGTTGAGCACCACCCGTACCCGGTCGGGCTGCACACCGTCGGCCAGCACCAGATCGCGCATGGACGGCGCGGCGACGGCCACCGCGTCGGCCTCCCGGTGCACCCGACGCATCGTGGTGAGCAGCCGCCCCGGACGGTGCGCCAGTTCCGGGCCCGGGTCCTCCTCGGCCCACAGGTCCTGCACGTGCAGCACCGTGGGCACCTGGCCGAGCATCCGCAGCAGCCCGGCGGCGGCGAAGGCGGTGGCGGGCAGCTGGAAGACGTAGAGCACGTCCACGTCGGCCAGGTAGCGCCGCCCGACCAGGGCGACACTGCCCGCGAACGACAGGTAGCCGGCCATCCGGGCCCGGGCCGAGGCGTCACCGCCGGCGTAGCGCGGCACCCGGCGCACGGTGAGCCGCTCGCTGCGGGTCACGTGCCGCCAGCGCTGCCGCCAGCCCGGGTAGACGTGCCCGCCGGGGTAGTCCGGGAAGCCGGTCAGCACGCGCACCTGATGACCGCGGGCGGCCAGCTCCTCGGCCAGGCTGCCGGGGATGAACGCCGGCTCCGGCGGGAAGTGGTACGACAGGATGCCGATCCTCACCGGCTCCCCCTCGACGACACGGGGACCGGCGCGGCACCCGGCCGCCGCCGCGGCGGCGCATAGGATGCCGGCAACCCCTCCACACCCGGCCGCCACGGCCGGCGGACCGCCGTCGCGGCGCCCCCTCCCGCGACCCCACCCAGGAGAGGGACCGAAGTGGTCGACGGGTTGCTCATCGTGTGCCACGCCAACATGTGCCGCTCGCCGATGGCCGAGTACATCGTCCGGCAGCTGCTCGGGGACTCCTCGGTACCCGTCACCAGCGCCGGCACCCACGCGCTCGACGGCCGGTCGATGCACCCGTACGCCGCGCAGGTCGTCGCGGGGGCCGGTGCCGATCCGGCCGGGTTCGTCTCGCGCGAGCTACGTCCCGAGCACCTGACCGGCGCCGCCCTGGTCCTCACCGCCACCCGCAGCCAGCGGTCGAGGTGCACGGCGCTGGTGCCCGCCGCCCTGCACCGGACCTTCACCCTGCGCCAGTTCGGACGGCTGGCCGCCGCGGCCGAACCCTCGGCGGAGCCGGCGGAGGGCCCGCTGGGCATGGCGGTGCGGGCCGCCGCCCGCGCGCGGGGGCGGCTGCAACCCGCCGCCCCCGGCGCGGACGATCTGCGTGACCCCCTCGGCGGCACGCCGGAGGACTTCCGGCGGTGTGCCGAGGAGATCGAGCGGTCGATGAGACCGGTCGTGGCACTCATCGGGACAGCCGGGTGAGTTCCTGTGTCCGGTCCGTCACCCGGTTGGCCCCGGCCGATCCGGCGCGGTGCGCCGCCGAGGCGCGGTCCGCCGGGACCGAGGGCTTGGTGGCGATCCGGTAGGCCTCGTACTGGTACGCGTCCGCCTTGGCGACCTTGGTCATGTTCAGCACGCAGCCGAGCAGGCGGACCGAGACCGAGTGCAGCGACCGGGCCGCGGCCGCGACCTGGGTCCGCGACGTCCGCCCCTGCTGGGTGACGAGCAGCGCGCCGTCGGACTGCACGGCCACCACCACGCCGTCGGTCACCGCCAGCAGCGGCGCGGTGTCGATGACCACGATGTCGGCCGACTCGCGCAACGCCAGCAGCAGGTCGGCCATCGCCTTCGAGCCGAGCAGCTCGCTCGGGTTCGGCGGGGTCGAGCCACTCGGCAACACCAGCAGCGACTTGTCGCCCCACCGCTGCACCACGTCGCCGACCTGCACGTCCCCGAGCAGCACGTCGGTGAGCCCGACGCCGCCGTCGAGGCCGAGGTAGTCGGCGACCTTCGGCCGGCGCAGGTCCGCGTCGACCAGCAGCACCCGCCAGCCCGCCTCGGCCAGCGCGATGGCCAGGTTGCAGGAGAGCGTCGTCTTCCCCTCGCCCTGCAGCGCGCTGGTCACCGCGATGACCCGGGCCGGCTCGTTCACGTCGACGAAGCGCAGGTTGGTCCGCAGCTTGCGGACCGCCTCGGCGCGGGCCGAGGTGGCCGCCTCGCCCACGATGAGCGGGGCACCCTTGGCGCCGGCCTCGAAGGGGATCTCCCCCAGCAGCGGGCTGCCGGTGACCCGCTGCAGGCCCGCGGCGTCGCGCAGCCGGACGTCCACCAGGCCGCGCAGGACGGCCAGGCCGGCGCCCAGGATCAGCCCGATCAGCCCACCCAGGAGCAGGTTGCGGGTCGGCTGCGGCGACACCGGGCTGGAACTGACCCGGGGACCGCTGACCACCTCGATCTTGATGGGCGCGGAGCGGCCCTCGGGTGGTGTCTCGACCTTCTGCACCAGCTCGACGAACTTGGCCGCGAGCGTCTCGGTGAGCTTCATCGCCCGCGCCTGGTCGGTGTCGGTGACGGTGGCCTTGAGCAGCACGGTGCCCGACTCGGTCGAGGTGGCGACCCGCCGTTGCAGGTCGTCGGCGGTCAGCCCGAGCGGCGACTCCGCCACCACGCTCTGCGCCAGCCGGTCACTGCGCAGCAGATCGGCGTACGACTTCACCCGCTGCTGGAGGAAGAGGCTGCCCTGGTAGGCGTCCGTCACGCCCTGACTCGGGGTGGTGACGAAGAAGGTCACCGACGCCACGTACCGGGGCGGGGTGCGGACCGTGATCAACGCGGCCGATCCGATCGCGACCATCAACGTGACCAGGACGATCCACCAGTGCCGGCGGATCAGGCGCAGATAGGTGCGGACCTCCATCACGCCTCCCCTTCCGCCAGGACAATTGGCCCGTGAAACTGCACGAAATCCCCCTTGATGGCACTAACGACGTGTCAGGATCTAAACGGTTCAAGACAGTGATGAAGTGAATGTAGAGGATATAACTCCTCAAAGACCCTCAATCACCGCAACACTGAAACAATCGCAGAGGACACCGATGGATCCTGCAGCTTCCCGAGCCGACAGCCCTCCGCACCGCGACTGGGTCACCCGGCGCACCAAGGCCCTCTCTCTGCTAACGCTCGACACGGCGGCGTGGTGCGGGGGATTCCTGGTCGCCACCTGGGCGCGGTACGAGTTCGACCTGACCCCGCGCCAGTGCGTGCTGGCGCTCGGGGCCGCGCTGGTGTGCGCGATCGTCCACGCGAGCATCGAACAGGTGCGCTCCACGGCCCGGGGCCGGCACCCGGTCGGCAGCGCGGGTGAGGCCCGCGACCTGGCCGGCACCGCGATCCTCGCCGCGGCCGTCGTGCTCACCGCCCTGGCGACCATGCCGGACCGGCCGCTGCCGGCCAGTGTCCCGGTCACCGGCGGCGCCGTCGCGCTGCTGTTGATGGCGGCCGGCCGGGCCGGCTACCGATGGCGGCGCGACCGCGACGACCGTCCGACACGCTCGTCGGACCGGGCGCTGATCTACGGTGTCGACGCCGCCAGCGAGCGCCTGGTGCGGGTGCTCACCGGCGACCCGCAGAGCCGCTACCTTCCGGTCGGCCTGCTCGACGACGACCCCGACAAGCAGGGCCTGCGCCTGGAGGGGCTGCGCGTGCTGGGCGGTCGCGAGCAGATCGAGCAGGCGGTGCGCCGTACCCGGGCCACCACCGTGATCTTCTCGATCAACGGCTCGGACACCGAACTGATGCGCGACGTGCGCGGTCGCACCCTCCAGGCGGGCGCCGCCTTCAAGGTGCTGCCACCGGTACGCGAGTTGCTGGACCGTCCGGTCGCCGTCACCGACGTACGCGACCTGCAGATCACCGACCTGCTCGGCCGGGCGCAACGGGTGGCGGAGCTGGCCTTCGAACGCAACGGGCTGGCCGGGCGACGGGTCCTGGTCACCGGGGCGGGCGGCTCCATCGGCTCGGAGCTGTGCCGGCAGATCGCCCGCTGCGAACCGGGCGAGCTGATGATGCTCGACCGGGACGAGTCGGCCCTGCACGCCCTGCAGATGTCGCTGCACGGCCGGGCGTTGCTGGACGGGCCGGAACTGGTGCTCGCCGATATCCGCGACGCCGACGGCATCGCCCGGATCATCGCCGAGCGCCAGCCCGACGTGGTGTTCCACGCCGCCGCCCTGAAGCACCTGACGCTGCTGCAACGCCATCCCGGCGAGGCGATCAAGACCAACGTGCGCGGCACGCTGAACGTCCTGGAGGCCTGCCGGGGCGTGAGCGAGTTCGTCAACATCTCGACCGACAAGGCGGCCAACCCGACCAGCGTGCTCGGCTACTCGAAGCGGATCACCGAGCGGCTGACCGCCCACTACGCCACCCAGGGCGACGGCCGGTTCCTCAGCGTCCGCTTCGGCAACGTGCTCAGCAGCCGCGGCTCGGTGCTCACCGCGTTCCAGGCGCAGGTCGAGGCGGGCCTGCCGATCACCGTCACGGACCCGGACGTCACCCGCTACTTCATGACCGTGCAGGAGGCCGTCCACCTGGTGCTCCAGGCGGCCGTCATCGGACGCGGCGGCGAGGCGCTGGTGCTCGACATGGGCGAGCCGGTACGGATCGCCGACGTGGCCCGCCGGCTCGCCGCCGAGGCGCCCACCCCGACCGAGATCGTCTTCACCGGCCTGCGCCCCGGCGAGAAGCTGCACGAGGACCTCTTCGGCGCCGACGAGATCGACAGCCGGCCACTGCACCCGCTCATCTCGCACGTGCGGGTGCCCGCGCTCGCCCCCGAGGAGCTGCACCTCCTCGACCCGTACGCCGACGCCGACGAGCTGATCAAGCGGATGGCGGCGTACTGCGAGGACCTGCCGACCCGGGTGTCGATGCTGCCCTCACCCCGCTGAACCGTACGACCACCGGTGGCGGCGGCTCCGAGCGGAGCCGCCGCCACCCGCGTCGGAGGGACCGCTCAGCGGCGCCGCCCGGGCGTCCGCTCCCCCTCGTGCTCCTCGGTCTCCTGCAACGCGTCGGCGAACGGCTCGGTCAGGTCGTCGCCCGGCACCGCCACCTCCTCGGCGCGGTCCTGCTCGTCCACCCGGCCGCCGGGCGGGGGCTCGGGAGCGGTGGCGCCACCGGCGAAGCCGTACTCGTTGGGCTCGTCATGCCTGCTCATGGGGTCATCCTCCCGCTATGTTCGCTTTTGCTCCGGCCGGTCACCGATCGTCTTACCCGCGCGGCGGTGGCGGTAGTCGGCGTCGGGCCGGCCAGCCCTGCCCAGAGCAGCTGGCGCAGCAGGATCACCGCCCCGGCGCTGGCCAGAGCGCTCCAGCCCTGCCCGACGGTGAGCCGGAGCAGACCGGCGGCGACGAGCAGGTCCAGCAGCACCCGCAACGCGGTACGCCAGGAGCGGGCGGTGACCAGCACGAGCGCGCCGCAGCACAGCGCCAGCCCGGTCACCGTGGTGGCGAGGTGCTGCCTCACCGCCCCGACCCGGCTTCCGCGCGGGCCTCGCCGACCTGCTGCTGCTCCTGGGCGATCTCGCGGCGCAGGAAGAAGTTCAACGCGGTCCGGATGGTGGCGATGGCGGCCAGCTGGCCGATCTGGTCGAAGGTCGGCGACACGGCGGTCCGCAGGATGTCCGCGGCGAGCTGGAACTCCAGCCCGAGAGTGAGGAAGCGGCCCAACGACAGCCGGATCGGGGTGAAGACGGCGGCGCTGCGGTGTCGCAGCCCTTCGACCACGAACCGCAGCGCCGCCCAGAGGGCACCGACGAAGATCACCACCGCCCCGGCGATCTCGACCACGACGACCGCGATCTGGTCGCCGACGCGGAGGATCTCCTCGAGACTCACCCGGAGGCGTTACCCGCCTCCGGCACGGCTAGTCGACGCCTAGAGCTGACCCACCGCCTCGAGGATCAGCCAGAGACCGCAGATGGCGAAGAGCACCGCCGCGCCGTACCGGATGGTCCGCTCCGGCAGGTGCCGCCCCAGCATCCGGCCGACCAGGATCGCGAGGGCGTCCGCGGCCACCATGCCCAGCGTGGAGCCCAGCCAGGTGCCGAACCAGCCGTACTTGGTGGCCAGCGTGATGGTGGCGAGCATGGTCTTGTCGCCCAGCTCGGCGAGGAAGAACGCCACACCGACCGCCAGGACGGCCGACTTGCCGCCCTTCTCCGCCTTGCGCTTCTCCTCCTCGGTGAGCCGGTCGCCCCGCAGGGTCCAGGCGCCGAAGCCGAGGAACGCCACACCGGCGATCAGCGTGATCCAGCCGGTGGGCAGGGCCGCGTTGAGGCCCGCGCCGATCGCCACCGAGGCCAGGTGCACGATCGCGGTGGCGACGGTGATGCCGATCAGCACCGGGACCGGCTTGAAGCGGGTGGCGAAGGTGAGGGCCATCAGCTGGGACTTGTCCCCCAGCTCGGCGACGAAGATGACGCCGAAGCTGATCACCAGCGCGGCAAGAAATCCGTCCATGAGAACCTTCCCGATCGTGCCGGGAGGAGGTACAGGGGCGCCCTCGACCCGGCTGCAACAGCCTGAGTCGAAGGTCTCGCCCGCCCCGCCTCAGCGGGGCCGCGTGGCCGGATGCGGAACGCACCAGTGTGTCGACCACGACATTGGGGGCTACTCCCCTTCGCGCCCTGACCCTAGCCCACCCCACCCGCCCGCACCCGGCGCGGGTAACCAGCGTCACCCGCCCGTCCCGCCGGACGCCGGGCCCGCCGGCCCGTCCCCGCCGATCCTCCGCCCGCCGGGCTCGACCCGCGGATCCGCGCCGGTTGCCCGACGCGCACGTCCCGGTGGCCCGGCGGGCCGGGTGGGTGGGCGCCGGGTCAGTCGGCGCGGGCGAGGGTGACGCCGAAGAGGCCGTCCGGGTCGGTCCAGAACCGCTCCCCGGTGAAGCCGGCCGCCGCCAGCTCGGCCGCGATCCCCTCCGGGCGGAACTTCGCCGAGATCTCCGTCCGCAGCTCCTCGCCGGCGGCGAAGGCGACGTCCAGGTCGAGCACCCGGACCCGCATCGGGCGCTGCGCGCGCAGCCGCATCTCGATCCACTCCCGCTCGGCGTCCCAGCGCGCCACGTGGCTGAACGCCTCGGGCTCGAAGTCCGCGCCCAGCTCCCGGTTGACCACCCGCAGCACGTTGCGGTTGAACTCGGCGGTCACCCCGGCGGCATCGTCGTACGCGGGCACCACCACACCCGGGTCCTTGACCAGGTCGGTGCCGATGAGCAGCCAGTCCCCCGCCTCCAGGGCGTCGCGCATGGCGCGCAGGAAGCCGGCCCGCTCGGCCGGCATCAGGTTGCCGATGGTGCCGCCGAGGAAGACCACCAGCCGCCGCCCGCCGGTCGGGAGCCGGTCCAGCTGGCGGGTGAAGTCGCCGACGATGCCGCGTACCCGCAGGCCAGGGTAGTCCTGTGCGATCTGCTCGGTGGACTGGCGCAACGCGCTCACCGACACGTCCAGCGGCACGAAGGTGCCCAGCCCGCCCCGGCGGACGAAGGCGTCCAGCAGCAGCCGGGTCTTCTCCGACGACCCCGAGCCCAGCTCGATCAGGGTCTTTGCGCCGGTCAGCTCGGCGATGTCGCCGGCCCGCTCGGCCAGCACCGCACGCTCGGCCCGGGTCGGGTAGTACTCCGGCAGCCGGGTGATCTCCTCGAACAGCTCGCTGCCCCGGGCGTCGTAGAACCACTTCGGTGGCAGCCACTTGGGCTCGGCGGTCAGCCCGACGCGTACGTCCTCGCGCAGGCTGCGGCCGAGGTCCTGCTCCTCGAGGTAGATCTCCAGTGGCTCCGCGCTCATGAGATGTCCCTTCCGTTGGGCGATGTCCCTGTCTCCACCTGCGAAACTCCTGCGGTGTCACGCACCTGCCAGGGCACGCGTACGCACCGAGGTCGAGGTCGCCACCACCAGCTGCCCGGTCGGCACCGGCCGCCAGCCCGGTTCGTCGTCGTGCGGCTCCGAGGCCAGCAGCACCGCCTCCGGCGTGGCGCGTACCGACAGGGCGTGCCCGGCCGCGCTGGCCACCACCGTCCGCCCGTCGGTGAGCAGCAGGTTCAGCCGCGACCCGGGGGCGGCCTTCTCGACCTCGGCGACGGTGGCGGCGACCGCCTCGGCCGGGTCCACCCCGGAGCGCAGCCGGTGCCGGAGCAACGCCCAGAGCAGGGCGGAGTCGGTCGGGGCGTCCAGGGTCAGCAGGTCACGCACCGGCAGGGCGGCGGCGAGCGACACCACCGAGTCCGGCCAGCCGCGGACCACCCCGTTGTGGCTGAACAGCCAGCGCCCCTCGGCGAAGGGCGCCGCCGCGGACTCCTGCACCGGCATGCCGACCGTGGCGGAGCGCACGGCGGCCAGCACCGCGCCGGCCGTGGTGACCTCCGCCAGTCCCGGCAACGTGACGTCGCCCCAGATCGGCTGGGCCCGCCGGTACCGCACCGGGTCGCCGTCGCCGGGGTACCAGCCGACGCCGAACCCGTCCGCGTTGACCGTCCCGCCGCCGCGCATGTCCCGCGGCGCCCACGACTGCCGCACCAGCGAGTACGGCGGGTCGAACAGCAGCGAGCGCAGGCTGACCGGCGGCCCCAGGTAGGCCAGATGTCGACACATCAGCGGGTACGCCCCGTCACCCGTGCGCCTCCTCGTCGCGCGCGTCTCGGGCGCAGCGGAAGCCGCTGAAGATCTGCCGCCGGATCGGGTAGTCCCAGTTGCGGAAGGTGCCCCGGCAGGCCGCCCGGTCGGTGCCGAACGAGCCGCCGCGCAGCACCCGGTGGTCGTCGCCGAAGAACACCTCGGAGTACTCCCGGTAGGGGAAGGCGGTGAAGCCGGGGTGGCCGCGGAAGGTGGTGGAGGTCCACTCCCACACGTCGCCGATCAACTGGTGCACCCCGAGCGGGGAGGCGCCGGCCGGGTACGCCCCCACCGGGGCCGGCCGCAGGTGGCGCTGCCCCAGGTTGGCGTGGTCGCCGGTCGGGTCCTCGTCGCCCCACGGGTACCGGCGGGAGCGACCGGTGGCCGGGTCCCAGCGGGCCGCCTTCTCCCATTCGGCCTCGGTGGGCAACCGCCGGCCCGCCCAGGTGGCGAAGGCCTCCGCCTCGTACCAGCAGACGTGCACCACCGGCTCGTCGTCGCGGACCGGCGACCACCGGCCGAAGCGCCGGTACGCCCAGCCGTCGCCGTCGCGCCGCCAGTGCAGGGGCGCGGTCAGCCCGGCCTCCCGCCGGTGGCGCCAGCCGGCCTCGCTCCACCAGCGGGGGTCGTCGTACCCACCGTCGGCGATGAACTCGCGGTAGCGGCCGTTGGTGACCGGGGCGGCGTCGATGACGTACGCGGGCAGCTCGACGGTGTGCGCGGGACGCTCGTTGTCCAGCGCCCACGGGTCGGTGGAGGTGCCCATGGTGAACGGGCCGGCCGGCACCAGCACCTCGCCGCCGACGCTGGCCCGCGGCTCGGGCGGCGCGGGCGCGTCCAGCACCGCCGGCCCGGAGCGCAGCTGGTGGGTGGCGAGCATCGTCTCGTCGTGCTGCTGCTCGTGCTGCACGATCATGCCGAAGGCGAACCCGTCGGCGACCAGCGGCCGGTCGGTGAAGCGGATCCCGTCCAGCAGGTCGTGCACCTTGTCGCGCACCGTCGTCACGTAGGCGCGCGCCTCGGCCGGGGGCAGCAGCGGCAGCGCCGGCCGGTCCTTACGGGGCTGCTTGAACGCGTCGTACAGGTCGTCGATGTCCCGCCGGACGGGGTCGCGCCCCCCGACGTCGCGCACCAGCCACAGCTCCTCCTGGTTGCCCACGTGGGCCAGGTCCCAGACCAGCGGGGACATCAGCGGTGAGTGCTGGCGCATCAGGTCGTCGTCGTCGACCGCCTCGGTGAGCAGGGCGGTGCGGGCGCGGGTGCGCTCCAGCTCCGCCGCGATGCGGCTGCGCAGCCGTTCCGTCTCCGTGCCCGGCTCCTCGGTCGTGGTCACCGGTGCCCCCTCTCCGCGGCGGCGCGTCGCCGCCGGATCCCTCGAGTCGTCTCCGCGTGGGTCTCTGCCGGCAGGTCCAGCCCGGACAGTGCCTCCACCGCCAGGTCGAGCAGGGCGGCGGCGGCCCGCGCCAGCGACGGGTCGGCCAGGCCGTGCCGGGCGGCGCTGTGCCAACGGTCGGCCACCGGCACGGCGATCTCCCGAGCCGCGCGGGCGGTGTCGTCGCGGGCCAGCAGGGCGGTCAGCACGGTCAGCGGAACCGTCCATCCCGCGCCGGGCTGGGCGTCCAGGTAGCGCACCTCCAGGTAGCCGCGCGGCCGGACCGGCGGGAAGAGGGTGCTGACGTGGTACTCCAGGTCGTCGGTCGTGGGCGGTCGGGGCAGCGCCCCGTCGAGCCAGTCGGCGAAGGTCACCCCGGCAGGTGGTGTCCAGTCCGGGCCGTCGTGCCGCAGGCAGAGCAGCGGGGCGGCGAGGACGTACCGGGTCCAGGCCGCGACCGGGTCCTCGTCGGGCCGGTACGGCGACCAGACCGGGCGGGTGCGGGCCGGGTCGATCGACAGCCAGGCGGCCATCCGTGCGGAGGCCCAGCCGGTCGGGCGACCGGCGTGCCGGTCGGCGGTGGCGAAGGCGGCCACCAGCGGCGGCCCGACCGCGTGCACGGTGGCCCACCGCTGGGCCACGTCGGCCGGTTCCCCCGCGTCGAGGCAGACCTGCAGGCCGGCGGTGCTGTACATCATGGTGCGGCCGGCCGGGCCCCGGCGGTCGAAGACGCGGCGCATGGCGCGGTAGCGGGGTGTCTCGACGACCGGCGAGGGTGCCCGGTGCGGGTCGATGCCGGTGCGGCCGAGCACCAGGCCGGCCGGCGCCAGCAGCGCTTCCAGCTCGGCGATGTCGGCCTCGGTGGCCAGGATCAGCGCGGCGACCGACGGCCGGGGCGCGGTGGACACCTCCACCTGCCCGCCGGGCTCCACGGTCACGCTGCTGCCGTGCCGGAGCGGAAGGGCGGGGCTGGTGTCGTCCAGAGTCACGGGGCTGTGCCGCCCCAGCGCCGCCCGCAGCCGCTCCCGGTCCACCGGTCGAGCGGGGTCGGCGGCGTCGTGCACGGTCCATTCCAGTTCGACGCCGGTGTAGACCGGAGGGCCGGTCTTGAAGCAGATCCGGGCAAGGTGGGCCGCGGCGGACCCCGCCTCCCGCAGCACGGTCGTCCGGTCCAGCTCCGGCGACGTCACCACGAGATGGTCCCCCTCCCGACGCTGGGCCACGGCCTACCACCACGGCGCACCGACCGTCACCGGCCAGGTGCCCGTGGCTCACACCATCTTCTGTCTAGCAGACGCATCGCGCTGACCGGACCGGAAGAAATTTCTGTGAAGTCTTTTCGAACCAGGTCCCCGGCGTACGCGGACCCGGCCGGGAAGGGGCCGCGCGACGGCAGGGCGCCTCCCGGCCGGGTCCGGTCAACCGTTGCGGCTGGGCCGCGCGTCGGGCGTCGGGCGGGCCCGGGACGGCTCCGGCTCCGGGGAGGCGGCGGCCGGCGCCTGGTCGGGCACGAGGCCCCGGCAGTAGGCGTCGACCCGCTCTGCCCCGCCGGCGGCGTCGACCAGGTCGGCGTACGCCGGGGTGCGCAGCGTCTTCTCCCGCTGCGCCGCCGGCTTGGCCAGGTAGGCGCGGCACAGCCCGGTCAGTTCCGCGGTGCCCGCCGGCCCGCCGGGGTTTCCGGGGCCGCCGGGCCGCGCGGAGCCGGCGGTGGTGGAGGGGACCGGGACCGGCGTGGCCGACGGGGCGCCGGTGGGGCCGCCGCCGGTGGGCGTGCCGCTGCGGTCCGGCGTGCCGTCGGCGGAGCTCGGCGCCGGGGCCGGCGGCCGGGGAGCCCGCTCCGGCTCGGTGGGACGGTCGATGGTCACGGCGGCGAAGGCGACGCCGGCGGTGGCGGTGGCCGCGACGCCGGCGATCCAGGCGACGACACCCGTGGTCAGGCCCCGTCGGCGGCGGGGCGGGACGACGGTGGCGGGCCCGGCGGCGCGGGCGGCCCGGAACGCGGCCAGCGCCGCCTCCTCCCCGGCCAGCTCGCCGGGGCGGGACGGGCCGGCGGCGGCGGAGAGCAGGCGGGTCAGCGGGTCGGCGTCCCCGGGCGCGTCGGCGCGGGCCGCGTCGAGCAGCCGCTCGGACTCGGCCCGGTCGGCGGGGTGGTCCGCGCCGTCGGAGCGGCGGAAGTCCATCCAGTTTCCCCTCACGTCATCCGTCCGCCGGCTCGGTGCGGGAGGCGTCGGGAGCCCGCCGGCCGCGTCGGGGCCGGGGCGCGACGGCGCGATCCTCGGCACCGGCCGGCGTCGGCGAGTCCTGACGTTCCAGCATCGCGGCCAGGCGGCGCAGCCCGCGGTGCGCGGCGGTGCGGACCGCGCCCGGCCGCTTGCCGAGCACCCGGCCGGCGGTCTCGGCGTCCAGGCCGATCACCGCCCGCAGCAGCACCGCCTCCGCCTCCCGTGGCGGCAGGGTGGCGATCAGGGCGAGCGCCGACTCGGTGCCGATCGTCTCACCGGCCCGCTCCGCGGTGTCGGCGTCCCCGGCCAGCTCGCTCAACGCCTGCACGGGCACCGGCAGGGAGGGCCGACGGCGTTGCCGACGCAGGTGGTCCATCGCCCGGTTGCGGGCGATGGTGACCGTCCAGGCGCGGAACTCCCCTCCGGTGAAGCTGGGCAGGTCCCGGGAGATCTGCAGCCAGGTCTCCGACGCGACGTCCTCGGCGTCGGCGCCGACCAGGGCGGTCAGGTACCGCAAGAGGCCGGGCTGGAGGTTGCGGTAGAGGTAGCGGAAGGCGTCCTCGTCACCGGACTGCGCCGCGGCCACGGCCTCGGTGAGCTCACCGGTCATGTGTTCGCCGCCCCTGCCGTCCGGCCCGCGCCTCGGTTGGCGGACGTGCGGTGGTCGCACCTCCGGCCCGGCAGCCGGACCCCGTCGCGCACCATCAGCCCCCCGCCGACCCGATCGCGCCCGTGACCGGTCGGCCCGGGCGGCATGTCTGGACACACGCCGCGACAATACGGCCCGTCGGCGGAGATGCCGTAGCGTGCCGGCACCGTGGGCTGGCCCGAGTCGCGCTAACGCTAGGAGCGGACGGTCGAACGGACAAGTCGACGCCGCATCCGGAAAGAGTGAGAAATCTCTACCGGTCGGCACGGCGAGCCGACGTAACGACAAGCACGGCCGGGACGCTCGCACGGCACGTCGCCGCGGCCGGGTGCGTCCCGCGACGGGCGGTTCGCCCCGGCCCGGCGGGCGCGCCGCCGCCATTGTGACACCCGGTCCGAGCATCGTCACTCACCGTCCGCGCCCGTCGCCCGACGCGGTCGGGGGCGGCCCGGCCGGGCGCGACGACCGGGAGATCACCGTGAGTCCTTCTCGCGACCTCTGGGTACGGTATTGAGGTGTTGTCATCGGAGGTCGTGCTCAGCGGTCGCTACCGCCTGGACGAACGTGTCGCCACCGGCGGCATGGGCGACGTCTGGCGTGCCACGGACCTCGTCCTGGGCCGCCAGGTCGCGGTGAAGGTGCTGCTGCCCGCACTGGTCTCCGACCCCGACTTCATCGCCCGTTTCCGCGCCGAGGCCCGCATCATGGCCGCCCTGCGCCACCCGGGCATCGTGCAGGTCTTCGACTGCGGCGAGGACCGGCTCGACGACGGCGGCCGGGCCGACTACCTGGTCATGGAGTTCGTCGAGGGTGAGCCGCTGTCCCGACGGATCGAGGCCGCCGGGCACCTGGACGTCGACGAGACGATGTCGATCGTCGCGCAGGCCGCCCAGGCGCTGCACGCCGCGCACGCGGGCGGGATCGTGCACCGCGACGTCAAGCCGAGCAACCTGCTGGTGCAGGAGGACGGCACGGTGGTGCTGGTCGACTTCGGCGTGGCCCGGTCGACCAATGTGACGAGCATCACCAGCGCCAACGCAGTGCCCGGAACGGCCCTCTACATGGCGCCGGAGCAGGCCTCCGGCCGCCCCGTCTCGGCTGCCACCGACATCTACGCGCTCGGCGCGGTGGCGTACTGCTGCCTCACCGGCGGCCCGCCGTTCACCGGCGACAACCCTCTCCAGGTGGCGGTGCGGCACCTGGACGACGAGCCGCCGGCGCTGCCGGAGGACATCCCGGCGCCGGTGCGCGGCTTGGTGACGCGCGCGCTGGCGAAGGACCCGGCGGACCGCTTCGCCACCGGCGCGGAGATGGCCGCGGCCGCCCGGGCCACGCTCGGCGACCAGGGCGGAGCGGCGACCGCGCTGGTGGCTCCGGTGCTGCGGGGCGCGGCCGGTCCGAGCACCACCCGCGACGACATGCCGGTGCTGCCCGCGGCGGCCGTCACGCAGACCTCTCCCGGGCGGGGGCGGCGGGGCTCGTTGGTCGGCGCGCTGGCCGCGGTGCTGGTGGCGCTCACCGCGTTGGGCGCGGCGCTGGGCGCGGCCAAGGAGACCGGCGACGGCGCCACCAACATCAAGAGCACTCCGCCGAGTGCCGTGCCGAGCGACCCGGTGGAACTGCCGGCGAGCCCGGCGGAGGACGACACCTACCGGCCGGACCGGCCGGACCGCTCGTGGGGCCCGAGCAGCAGCCCGTCGGCCACGGTGACCGTGACGCCGTCGGCGGTGCCGAGCGGCTCGGCCGAGCCGACGCCGACGGCCACCGCGCCGACCACCCCGGCCGACCCGCCGCCGACCACCCCGGCCGACCCGCCGCCGACCACCACCAAGCCGGCCGACCCGCCGCCCACCACCACGACGCCGCCGATCGAGGATCCGCCGCCCGCCGGCGCCTGAGGACAACACGAACAGTCCACGCGTCTACGCCAATTCGGACTTTCAACCCCATAACACGTTTAGGCTGCGGCAGAAGGATGTCATCTGCCGCAGGAGCCAGCGTGGGCACTGAGAAACTCGTCGTCATCGGTCAGGGGTACGTCGGACTGCCGCTCGCCATGCGCGCCGTCGAGACGGGCATGGACGTGGTCGGTCTCGACGTCGACGCCGACCGGGTCAAGCGGCTCGCCGCCGGTGAGTCGTTCGTCGAGGACATCCCCGCCGAACGGCTCGGGCGGGCGTTGGCCGGCGGCCGGTACCGGCCGAGCACCGACTACGCCGACGCCCGGGACTTCGACGTCTGCGTCATCACCGTCCCCACGCCGCTGCGCGACGGCGCACCGGACCTCAGCTACGTGGAGCACGCCGGACGCAGCATCGGCCCGTACGTCCGGCCCGGCTGCACCGTGGTGCTGGAGTCCACCACGTACCCGGGGACCACCGAGGAGCTGCTGCGTCCGCTGCTGGAGTCGGCGAGCGGCCTGCGCAGCCCCGGCGACTTCCACCTCGGCTACAGCCCCGAGCGGATCGACCCCGGCAACCCCACCTGGCGGCTGGAGAACACCCCGAAGGTGGTCTCCGGCGTCGACGCGCAGGCGCTGCACCGGGTGGACGACTTCTACCGGCGACTGGTGGAGCGGACCGTCCCGGTCGACTCGACCCGGGTGGCCGAGCTGACCAAGCTGATCGAGAACACCTTCCGCCAGGTCAACATCGCGCTGATCAACGAGCTCGCGGTGGTCTCGCACCACCTCGGCATCGACGTGTGGCAGGCGATCGACGCCGCCGACTCGAAGCCGTTCGGGTTCATGTCGTTCCGCCCCGGCCCCGGCGTCGGCGGGCACTGCCTGCCGATCGACCCCTGCTACCTGTCCTGGCAGGTCAAGCGCACCCTGGGCCGGCGGTTCCGGTTCATCGAACTGGCCGACGACGTCAACCACCAGATGCCCGAGCACGTCGCCCACCGGGTCATGACCGGGCTCAACCGGCTGGGCCGCCCGATCAACGGGGCCCGGCTGCTGCTGCTCGGCCTGGCGTACAAGAGGAACACCGGGGACATGCGCGACTCCCCCGCCGTGGACGTCGTGCGGCACCTGCGGGCGCTCGGCGCCGAGGTCCGCGCGGTCGAGCCGTACGCCCAGCCGGAGCAGCTCCCGGCCGGGGTGATGGTGGTCGACCTGACCGAGCGGGAGGTCGCCGAGGCGGACGCGGTGGTGGTGGTCACCGACCACGACTGCTTCGACTACGACCTGGTCTCCCGGCACGCCCGGTACGTCTTCGACAGCCGCGACCGGTGCCGCGGGCCGGTGGTGGAGCGACTCTGACCCGGGCCAGGTCACCCGTGCGCCCGCATCGCCGGCCGGGCCCGCCGCGCGCCGAGCGCCTCCACGACCGGCCGGGCCAACGCCCGACGGGCCGGCAGCACCGAGGCGGCCAGCGCGGCGAGCACCGCCACCGCGAGGATCACCGCGAGCCGCCCCCAGGGCAGCACCAGCGTGAAGTCGCCGCCGACCTTCGCCACGAAGGCCATCACCCCCGCGCTGACCCCGACGCCCAACGCGACCCCGAGCACCGCCCCGACCAGCGCCGTCAGCACCGCCTCCACCGCCAGCACCGCCCGCATCCGGGCCCGGGTGAGGCCGACGGCACGCAGCACCGCGTTCTCCCGGGTCCGTTCGACGACCGAGAGGCTGAGCGTGTTCGCGACTCCGACGAGCGCGATCACCACGGCCAGGCCGAGCAGGGCGGTGACGAAGGCCAGCAGCATGTCCACGGTGCCGGTGAGCATCTTCTTGTAGGCGGCCTGGTCCATCAGGTTGACCGTCGGGTAGCGGGTGACGACCGTCTCGACGGCCGCGCGGGCCCGCTCGGCGCTCACCCCGTCCGCCGGGTCGACCTCGGCCAGGTACCCACGTACGGCCGGGAAGAGGGCGGCGAAGTCGGCGCCGACGACGTCCACCCGGTGACCCGCCGGCACCCGCGCCGCGGCCGGGGACGGCTCGTCGGCGGTGACCACCGCGGCCACCCGGAACGTCCGCCCGGCCAGGACGACCGGTGAGCCGACCGTCCAGCCACGGGCCTCGGCCAGCTCGCGGTGCGCCAGCACCGTGCCGGGCCGCAGGTCGTCGACGTCCCCGGCGACCACGCCGGACAGGCCGCGCCCGACCAGCCCGGGATGCGCGGAGCGGATCTCGACGCCGTCGACGACCCGGCTGCGGTGCTCGTGCACCACGCCCAGCTCCGGGCGGGCGGCAAGCTCGTCGGCGAGCGTGCCCGGCAGGTCGCCGCCGATGCCGGTGACCAGATAGTCCACCCCGATCTGCGCGTCCACGCTGCGCTCGATGCCGACCTTGACGCTGCCCGCCCCGACCACGAACGCCGAGACCAGCCCGATGCCGATGACCAGGGCGGTGGCGGTGGCGGAGACCCGGCGGGGGTTGCGCACGGCGTTGGCCACCGCCAGGGCGGCGGTGACGCCGAGCATCCGCCGCACCGGCACGCCGAAGAGCCGGACCAGGGCGGGCACCAGCACCGGCCCGTGGAGCACGATGCCGAAGAAGACCAGCACGCCGCCGAGGGCGACCAGCACGATCTGGCCGACCGTGGCGGCGAACCCCAGCGCCGCGATCCCGGCGGCGAGGACGACCGCGCCGATCGTCAGGCGCATCCGGCCCGCCCCACGGGTCACCTGCACGGACGAGTCGGCCAGCGCGGCCACCGGGGCCACCCGGGTGCCCTGCCACGCCGGCAGGTAGGCGGCCGCCACGGTGATGCCGGTGCCCAGCAGCAGGCAGAGCAGCACGGTCGACCCGGACAGGGCCGGGGCGGCCGGGACCGGCACGTCCAACGCGGACAGCGTGGCCGCCATGGCGGCGGCCAGCCCGGCGCCGGCCAGCACGCCGAGCCCGGAGGCGGCCAGCCCCAGCAGCGCCGCCTCCAGCAGCGCCGCCCGGAAGACCTGCCCCCGGGTGGCCCCGACCAGCCGCAGCAGGGCGGTACGGCGGGTCCGCTGGGCGAGCAGGATGGCGAAGGTGTTGGCGATGACGAAGCCGGCCACCACCACGGCGACCCCGGCGAAGGTCAGCAGGACCATGCCGAACTGCTCCAGGTCGCGCACCGCGTCGTCGACCGCCGCGTCGAGGATCTGCTGCCGGGTCCGCACCGTCGTGCCGGGGCCGGCCACCTCGGTCAGCCGCTCGGCCAGCGCCTCCCGGGAGGTGCCGGGGGCGGCGGCCACCATGATCCGGCCGTAGCCCGGTTCGCCGGTCACGGCGAGGGCGTCGGCGCCGACCAGGCCGATGAAGGGGCCGCCGACGTCGCGGGAGGTGCCCGCCACGTCCACCGTGCCGACCAGGGTGTACGGCCGGGCCGCCCCGCTCACGCCACCGACGAGGACGGAGGCGCCGAGGGCGAAGCCCTCGTCCTCGACGGTCGGGGCGTCGAGGACGACCTCGCCGGGGCGCTCCGGCAGCCGGCCGGCGGTCACGTCGTACGAGCGCAGGGCCGGGTCGGTGGGGATGGCGGCGAGCACGGCGTAGCCGAGCACCGGCCGGCCGTCGGAGCCGACCAGACCGGCCGAGCCGGTCAGCTCCCCCTCGGCGGCGGCCACCCCGTCGAGGGCGCGCACCCGGTCGACCAGGGCCGGTGGGAGGGGCTGGTCGTCGGCGTAGAGGCCGGCGTCGGTGTGCCGGTCGAAGGCGCCGGCACGGTCGTACGCGCCCGCCTTCATGCCGTCGGTGACCATCAGGGTGCCGGCGACGAAGGCCACGCCGAGCACGATGGCCAGGGACGAGAGCAGCAGCCGCAGCGCGTCGGCGCGCAGCGACCGCAGGGTGGTCCGGATCATGCCGGTCACCGCCCCCGCCCGGCGTCGGGCGCGCTGCCCCGGGAGCCGTCCGGGGCGGCCCGGTCCAGGCCGGCGAGGGTGTCCAGCACCCGCTCGGCGGTGGGCGCGGTGAGTTCCCGCACCGGCCGGCCGTCGGCGAGGAAGACCACCCGGTCGGCGTACGCGGCGGCGACCGGATCGTGGGTCACCATGACCACGGTCTGGCCGAGGGTGTCGACGGCCTCGCGGAGCAGCCGCAGCACCTCCGCGCCGGAGCGGGAGTCGAGGTTGCCGGTCGGCTCGTCGGCGAAGATCACCTCCGGGCGGGTGACCAGGGCGCGGGCCACCGCGACCCGCTGCTGCTGGCCGCCGGAGAGCTCACCGGGCCGGTGCCTCAGCCGGTCGGTGAGTCCGACGGCGGCGGCCACCTGCCGCAGCCAGGCCGGCTCGGGCCGGCGGCCGGCGATGGCCAGCGGGAGCACGATGTTCTCCTCGGCGGTCAGCGCCGGCAGCAGGTTGAACCGCTGGAACACGAAGCCGACCCGGTCGCGCCGCAGCAGGGTGAGCCGCCGGTCGTCGAGCCGGGCGGTGTCGGTGTCACCGATGCGCACCGTGCCGCGGGTGGGGCTGTCCAGGCCGGCCAGGCAGTGCATCAGGGTCGACTTGCCGGAGCCGGACGGGCCCATCACGGCGTGGAACGCGCCGGCGGCGAATTCGACGTCGACGTCGTCGAGCGCGACGACGCGGGCGGCGGCGTGGCCGTACTCCTTGCGCAGGCCGCGGGCGGCGACCGCGACGCCGGTACGGACCGGTGGTGGTGCGAGGGACATGCGGGTTGCTCCTGCGTGCAGTCGGTGACCAGGTACGTCTCCGACGCTAGGCAGCGCGGCCGGTGGTGGCGTCCACCCGCGCGGTCGAGGTCGGTACGCCCCGGGTCGCCCCTGTCCGGGCGGTCCCGTACGACCCAGGTCGTACCCGTCGGCTCAGCCGCCCGGGGTGACCAGCCCGCTCTCGTACGCCAGCACCACCGCCTGCACCCGGTCGCGCAGCCGCAGCTTGGCCAGGATCCGCCCGACGTGGGTCTTCACGGTCGCCTCGGCCACGTGCACCCGGGCGGCGATCTCGGCGTTGGACAGCCCCTGGGCGACGAGCAGCAGGATCTCCCGCTCCCGCTCGGTGAGCTGGGCCAGCCGGGGGTCCTCGGCGGGTCCCGGCCCGAGCCGGTCGGCGAACCGGTCGAGCAACCGGCGGGTGATCGACGGCGCGACCACCGAGTCCCCTGCGGCGACCACCCGGATCGCGGCGAGCAGTTCCTCCGGTGGCACGTTCTTGAGCAGGAAGCCGCTCGCCCCGGCCCGCAGCGCGGCGAACGCGTCGGCCTCGGTGTCGAAGGTGGTGAGCACCAGCACCCGGGGCCCGCCGGGGTTGTCCCGGCAGATCCGTCGGGTCGCCTCGACGCCGTCCATGGTCGGCATCCGGACGTCCATCACCACCACGTCCGCCTCGGTGCGGGCGAGCACCCGCAGCGCGTCCGCGCCGTCGATCGCCTCGCCGACGACCGCCAGGTCGGGCTGGGAGTCCAGCACCATCCGGAACCCGGCGCGGACCAGCGCCTGGTCGTCCACGATCACCACCCGGACCGTCATGCCGCGATCACCTCCGTCCCGGGCGTCGACGGTAGCGGCAGCCGAGCCTCGACCTGCCAGCCCCCGGCCGGTCGGGGGCCGGCGGTGAGGCTGCCGTCGTACACGCCGACCCGCTCGCGCATGCCGACCAGGCCGTGTCCGCCGGACGGCGCGGGAGCGACGGGTGGGCGGCCGCGCCCGTCGTCGACGACCCGGACCACGACGGCGTCCGGATCGTGGTCGAGGGTGACCGTCACGTCCGCGCCCACCCCGGCGTGCTTGAGGGCGTTGGTCAGCGCCTCCTGCACCACCCGGTAGACGGTGAGGTCCAGCCCCGGGGGCAGGGCCGGCGGCTCGCCCCGCACGGTGTGCCGGACCCGCAGGCCGGCGTCGCGGAAGCGGTCCAGCAGGGCGGGCAGCTCGGCGACCGCGGGCCGTCGGCGCTCCGGCTCGGCTACCCCGCCACCGTCCGGGTCACCCGCCGCGCCGGGACCGGCCGCCGGCTCCGGCGGGCTCGGCTCCCGCAGTACGTCCACCAGCCGGCGCATCTCCTCCAGCGCCTGCCGGCCGGTGTCGGCGACCACCTTGACCGCCGCCTTCGCGGTCTGCGGGTCCCGGTCCAGCAGGTACCGGGCCCCGTCGGCCTGGACGATCATCACGGCCATGCTGTGCGCCACCACGTCGTGCAGCTCGCGGGCGATCCGGGCCCGCTCCCCGGCGACCGCGGCGCGGGCCTCGGCCTCCCGCTCCCGTTCCAGGGTGGCGGCCCGCTCCTCCAGGGTGAGCACGTAGAGCCGGCGGGTGCGGACGTTCAGCGCGGCCAGCCATACCCCGCCGGTGACCAGCCCGAAGTACACCGCGGTGGCCCACCAGGCCAGGTTGCTGACCGTCTGCGACGCGGCCAGCAGCACGCCGACGCCCGCGACGACGCCGGCGAGCACGCCGTCGCGGAGCCGGTCGGCGTACTTGACCACGCTGTAGAGGGCGATCAGCACGCCGATGTCGAAGGCGAGCGGCCCCCAGCCGGCGACCACCTGGACCAGGGCGAGCACGGCCACCGTCGCGGCCACCGCGGACGGGTGCGTCCGGCGGAACAGCAGGGCGACGGCCATGGCGCAGCCGACCAGGGTGGCCTTCGCGCCACCGGGCTGCGCCACCACGCCGGCCACGGCGAAGAGCACCACGACGCCGGAGACGAGCACGTCGAAGGCGACGGAGCGCAGCGGGCGGCCGAGGACCGAACGATTCACGGTCACCCAGCGTACGTGCCCCACCAGGGTCGGTACGCCCGCTCGGCGAGGGCCGCAGGCGCGCCCGTCGGGTCGGGCGGTGGCTCAGACGAGTTCGCGCATGCGGGCGATCTCGACCGCCTGCTCGGTGGCCACGGAGTTGGCGAACTCGTTGAGCTGCTGGTCGACGCCGACCTTGAGCAGGTCGGTGGCCATCCGCACCGCGCCGTCGTGGTGGTCGGCCATCATCCGGACGAAGAGCCGGTCGAACTCGGCGCCCCGGGCGTCGGTCAGCGCCCGGATCGCCTCGGGCGACTGCATGCCCCGCATGGTGCCGTGGTCGTGGCCGGGGACGTCGGCGGCCAGGCCACGGGCGCTGAGCCACCCGCGCATCATGCCGATCTCCGGCCCCTGCGCGCCGCGGATGCGCTCGGCGACCGCCCTGACCTTCGGGCTGCCGGCCCGGTCGGGGGCGAGCTGCGCCATCTGCAGGGCCTGCTGGTGGTGCGGGATCATCATCCGCACGAACCAGACGTCGAGGGAGTTGTAGCGGGGCGCGGTGGTGTCGCGGACCTCGTGCGCGGGGCGGGCGACGGCCGACTCACCCGGTCGGCCGGGCACGATCACCGAGGGACCGTCCGTCGGCGCGGGGGTGGGCGTCGCCCGACCGGTCGCGCCGACCGTGACCGGGGTGGGTCGGTCGGTGGGTCGCAGGGCGAGCGCCAGCGCCACCAGCACCACGGCCGCGACTGTGACGACGAGCAGGGTCCGTCCACGTCGGGCGGTCATGCCGATCCCCCTCCGGTCGAGGTGACAGCGATCGTATCCATTGACGACACGGCAATCGTGTGACGCAGATCACATCGACCGTCGTCATCGGACGGTAGTGTGTCCAGAATCATCCTCCCCTTTCGAAGGGCCCTGCCGATGATCAGATCTCCCCTCCCCGGACGACGGCAACTGAAGATCGCCAGCATGGTCGCCGCCGGCCTGCTGGTCGCCAGCGTGACCACCGTTCCCGCCCACGCGGCCGCGACGCCCGACGCGGAGGCGGCCGTCGCCGCCCCCGCCGCACAGCCGGTCACCCCCGGCGTGCCCGGCGTCGACGAGATCTCCAGCAGCCCCAACCTGCGCCAGATCGCCAACCTGCCCAAGCAGGCGCCGTTCGACACCGCCGGCTCGTTCGGCACCGACATGGCCTTCCAGGGCCGGTACGCGTTCGTCGGCAACTACAACGGGTTCGTCATCTACGACATCGGCCGGCCCGCCGCGCCGAAGATCGTGTCGCAGGTGCTCTGCCCCGGCTCGCAGAACGACATCTCCGTCTACGGCGACCTGCTCTTCCTCTCCACCGACTCCTCCCGCAGCGACGACTCGTGCGCCAGCGCGGCGCAGCCGGCCTCGGTCAAGGAGTCCTGGGAGGGCATCAAGGTCTTCGACATCCGCGACAAGGCCAACCCGCGCTACGTCAAGTCGGTCGAGACCGCCTGCGGCTCACACACCCACACCCTGGTCCCGGCGAAGGACCGCCGCACGGTCTACCTGTACGTCTCGTCGTACAGCCCGCGCGCCGAGTTCCCGGACTGCCAGCCGCCGCACGACTCGATCTCCATCGTCAAGGTGCCGGTGAAGAAGCCCACCGAGGCGGCCGTCGTGGCCACCCCGAACCTCTTCCCGGACGGCGGCTACGCCGGAATCCCGGGTCAGGCGTCGGCGACCAGCGGCTGCCACGACATCACCGCCTACCCGGCGAAGGACATCGCGGCCGGCGCCTGCATGGGTGACGGCGTCCTGCTCGACATCCGCGACCGGGAGGCGCCCCGGGTGATCAACCGGGTGCGCGACACCGTCAACTTCGCGTTCTGGCACTCGGCCACGTTCAACAACGCCGGCACCAAGGTCGTCTTCACCGACGAGCTGGGTGGCGGCGGCGCGGCCACCTGCAACGAGACCGTCGGCCCGAACCGCGGGGCGGACGCGATCTACGACATCACCGGCCGCGGCGACGCCCGGCAGATGGTGTTCCGCAGCTACTACAAGATCCCCCGGACCAACGCCGACACCGAGAACTGCGTGGCGCACAACGGCTCGCTGGTCCCCGTGTTCGGCCGCGACATCATGGTCCAGGCCTGGTACCAGGGCGGCGTCTCGGTCTGGGACTTCACCGACTCGACCAGGCCGAAGGAGATCGGCTACTGGGAGCGCGGCCCGCTGTCGGACACCCAGCTCAGCACCGGCGGCGCCTGGTCGACGTACTACTACAACGGGCACATCTACTCCAGCGACATCCAGAAGGGCCTGGACGTGCTGGAGCTGAACGACTGGCGGACGTGGACGGCCAACCTGGTCCACTTCCGTGAGCTCAACGTGCAGACCCAGGCCGGCTACCTGAGCTGGTGAGGGCGAGCGACCCGGCAGGGCCCGGTCCCCGTCGGGGGCCGGGCCCTCGCGCGTACGCCGGTCAGCTCACCGGCAGCCGGTAGCGGCGCTCGCCGCCGCTCGCCGGGACCACCCGGACCTCGCCGCTGCGCAGCTCGTACGTCACCGACCAGCGGGTGTGCCCCTGCCGCACCTCGTCGAGCAGGCGCAACGCCGCCGGGGCGTCCACCACCGCCCCGGAGCGCTCCAGCGCGGCGGCGAGGACCCCGTAGCGCCGGTCGTCACGTCGCTCCGCCTCCGGCACGCCGATCACCGGCACGTTGGTCAACGCCTGCCAGCGCCCCTCGCCGCGTTGCACCCGCATCGCGCCGTCGACGAACTCCACCACCGCCGAGCGGCCGGCCGCGTCGGCGAGCAGGTAGTGCAGCGGCGGCCCGCCCTCGAAGTCCAGGTTGTGCCGCTCGAACACCGCCACCGCCTCGTCCACCGTGGCCGCCCGGTCCAGCACCAGGCGCAGGATCCGCACCGAGCCGACGGTGGGCCGGCCCGGCACCGGCTTCGCGGTGGCGTGGTCGTCGGCGGCCAGCCCCACGGCGAGCCCTCGCTCGTTCATCCCGTCGAAGGGCAGCAGCGGCGCGTTGAGCAGCCGACGGTCCCCCGTCGGATCCGGCCCGACCCCGAGGTACGACAGGTCCACCATCGACACCGACGCGTAGCCGTCCGGCGGGTCGGTGCGCAGCACCATGGCCGGATGGGGCCCCCAGTCGAAGTTGCGGGCGAACAACGGCCGGGACGGGTCCCCACCGGCGGCGAAGAGCGAACAGCCGAACGGACCCGACGCCGGCCGGGCGTCGGTGCCGACCGTCGCGTCGTACCCGCCGACGTAGGTCATCTCGTACAGCGGCAGGTCGCCGACCCGGCGCAGGCTGGCCAGGGTCCGCGCGACCTCGTCGGCGTCCTGCCGGGAGGCGGTGGGCGTGGCCGCGCCCGGCGCGGTCGGCTCCGCCGGCCGGGGTGGGGTCTCCACTCCGGATCCGGCGCAGCCCGTGGTGACGAGCAGCAGGGCCAGTCCGGCGCCCGCGAGAGTCCTGCGCATGCCCGCAAGCTAGGGCAGGGATCGACCGTTGTCCACCGCACGTCGTTTTCCGGTCTCCGCGCGAGGGTATCTGCGAGACGGACCGACGAGAGGAAGGGCGGCTCATGAAGCGCAACGAATACCACGTGGTGCCGAACGGCGGCGGCTGGAAGGTCGAGCAGGGCGACAGGACTCTCGGCTCGTACGACACCAAGCACAGTGCGGTCGAGCAGGGACGCAAGATCGCCCACGCCAACGAGCCGAGCCAGTTGGTGGTGCACACCGCCGACGGGAAGATCGAGACCGAGGAAACCTACGGGGACGACCTTTCCCCACACGTGGGCGGACAGGCACGCTCCCCCTCCGGCGGCCTGCCGGAGCCACCTGGCCACAGGCGGCTCCGGCAGGCCGCCGTCGGTTGCGCCCCGTCGCGCGTCGGCCCGCACCCCGCCGGGCCGGACGCCGTCCACCACCCGGTCGGGGTACCCGGCCCCGGCCGGGCTCAGCGCACCGGGGCGCGGCGGGTCGGGCGCGGGCCGACCAGTCGACGCACCAGCGGCGCCGCGTTCCACTTCGCCGCGCCGACCAGGTCCCGGGCGTGCTCCAGCACCGTGTAGTCGGGCCGGGCCTGCCCGTCGGCGATCGCCCGGTCCAGGTCGTTGCCGCACCGGGTCAGCACGGCGTCGAAGTCGCGGCGGACCGGTTCGAGCAGGTCGTAGCCGAAGGAACGGTGCAGCCGGGCGAAGAAGGGCTTGTAGAGCCGGGCCCGCTCGTGCAGCCCCGAGGAGTACGACATCGGGTTCTTCGGCCGCCGCCGGATGTAGTCCGGCAGCACGTCGGCGAAGGCCCGCCGCACGATCCACTTCTCCTGCCCGTCGCGCATCTTCATCGACAGCGGCAGCCGCATCGCCAGCTCCACCACGCTCAGGTCGAGGAAGGGCACCCGCGCCTCGACACCGTGGTCCATGCTGGTCCGGTCTACCCGCTGCAACTCCGTACGCCCGAGGTTGCGGATCTTGTGCAGGAAGAGCCGGCGGGCCCGGTCGGGGCCGACCTCGTGGTACATCGGGTAGCCGCCGAACAGCTCGTCCGAGCCGTCGCCGGTCAGCACCACCTTGACCCCCAGCTCCCGCAGCCGCCGGAAGATCGGCACGGAGACCACCGCGTTGATGATGTCGCCGTACTCGGTCAGCTCGGAGATCCGGATCGCCTCCCGGATCTCACCCAGCCGGATGTCGCGCGGGCGCAGCTCGATCACCTCGTGCGCGACGCCGAGGTCGGCGGCGAGCCGCCGGGCGTAGGCGACGTCCGGGCTGTCCGGCACCCCGACCGTCACCGCCACGCAGTCGGGGTGCATCTCGCGCACGTGCAGCAGGGCCAGCGAGCTGTCCAGGCCCCCCGAGAGCACCACCCCGACGGTGAGGTCGGTGTCGACGCGCATCCGGATGCTGTCGGTGAGCGCGGCACGGACGAGCAGGGCGGCCTCGTCCGGGTCGTCCACCTGGGGCAGCCCCTCGCCGAGACGGAGCAGGTCGAGGTACGGCAGCAGCGTCACCCGGCCGTCCGAGTCGGCCCAGCCGTGGTGCCCGGGCGGCACCTCGGCGACCGGGGCGTGGTGCCCCACCAGCGCCTTGACCTCGCTGGCGACGTGCAGGCAGCCGGGCGTACGGGCCCAGTAGAGCGGCTTGACCCCGAGCGGGTCCCGGGCGAGGTACACCCGGCCGGTGGCGCGCTCGACGACGGCGAAGGCCCACTCCCCGCGCAGCCGGTGCACCGCCTCCTCACCCCAGCGCAGGAAGGCGGCGAGCACCACCTCGGTGTCGCTCTCGCTGCGGAAGGCGTGGCCGAGGCGGGTCAGCTCCCCGCGCAGCTCGTGGTGGTTGAAGACCTCGCCGTTGTAGCAGAGGACGTACCGGCCGTCGTCGGAGGTCCAGGGCTGCACGGCCCGGTCCCGGTCCACGACCCGCAGCCGCCGTACGCCGGTGAGCAGCCCGGACTCCTGCCGGGTCTCGGTGACCTCGCCGCGCGGGGCGAGGACGGCGAGCATCCGGCGGAAGATGGCCGGGTCGGCCTCGGGGCCGATGCTGAGCGCGATTCCGCACATCCGACTCAGGCTCCCATCTCGGCCTCGTACGCCGACCGGAGCCGGGCGCGGGCGGCCGGCGCGAGGCACAGGTGCCAGGCCTGCCCCTCGTCGACCACGTTCAGCTCGCCGGCGGCCTGCCGGGCGAGCAGGATCTCGGCGAGGACGTCCCGGACGCCGAAGCGCGTGAACCAGCTCATCTCCACGTCGACGGCCCAGCCGAGGCAGTGGCCGCTGGGCACCATAGCGGCGTACCCGAGCCGGCGCAGCTGGTACTGGTGCTCGGCGCTGCGGACCAGGCTGGTGACCCAGAGCGGCGGGGTGCCGGCCGGGGTGGCCCGGTCGAACTCCCGCGCGAGGTCGTTGAGGAGCGCGATGATCTCCCGGCGGGCCCGGCGGAACTTCACCCCGGCGGTACGCGGGGTGGCGTCGGGCCGCAGCCGCCGGCGGACGGCCCGTACGCCGCGCCCGAGGAACGTGGCGGGCTGCTCCTGGTAGCGGAAGGCGAGCAGGCCCCGTCGGCGCAGCCATTCCAGGTCGACCATGTCGGGGTGGGTGTTCACCTGCTCGTCGGTGAGGAAGGTGGGCGCGTCGCGCCACCACATCACGTCGATGCGGGAGAGCAGGTAGATCCGGACCAGCGCGGTGAGGTCCCCGGCCGAGCTGCGCTCGTTGGGCTGGTAGCGGGCCATCTCCAGCAGCAGGGTCTCCCGCGCGCCGATGAGGCCCTGCGGGGTGGCGTCGAGCACCGCGGCGATGGCGGGTTCCCGCAGCCGCTGGTCGAGCAGGACCTGGCGGGCGGCGGTGGAGGCGGCGTCGGCCAGCGCGCCGACTTCGACCAGCAGGTCGGTGACCGCGTGACGGTAGGCGTCGAGGTCCGGCATGACCCGGGCGACCGCCCGGGCCGTCGAGGGCGACCGGCGCGCCGGGGCCGGTGAGGCGACGGACGGCTGGTGTCCGGAACTTCGGCTGGGCACACGCATGGTCTGGGTCCTCTCCCGGTACGACACGGTGCGGCTGAACCTGAAACACACCGTAAGCACCCGGAATTGCGAAAGCCCGAGCAATCCTCCCATCTCCTCCTAAGGGCGACGAGTCGTCGTCATCGCCTGCACATCGGCGTACGACGGGATGTCCGGACCGGGGTCGGTGCCGGCGCGGACCGCCTCGGCGGTGCCCACCACGGCGGCCAGGGCCGCCCGGAACAGCAGCGACCCGGTGCTGACCCGGGCCACCCCGAGGCGACCGAGCATGTCGAGGCCGGGCCCGCCCGGCCGGGCGAGGACGTTGAGCGGGGCGTCGACCCGTGCGGCGAGCGTCCGGACCGGGTCCGGGTCGGTCACCCCGGGCACGAAGACGCCGTCCGCCCCGGCGCGGCGGTAGGCCCGGGCCCGGAGCAGGGCCTGTCCGAGGGGGTCCGGTGTGCGCAGCCACCAGGTGTCGGTGCGGGCGTTGACGAAGAGCGCCGGCACCCGGGCCTTGACCGCCGCGATCGTGGCGGCCACGGATTCGGGGTCGGCGAGGGTTCCGTCGGGCCGGCCGTCCTCCAGGTTGATCCCGACCACGCCTATCGCCGCCAGCCGCGCGACGTACCGGGCGACCTCCTCGGGGTCGTCGCCGAACCCGGCCTCCACGTCCACCGTGACCAGCACCGGCAGCCGGACGAGCAGGGCGGCCAGGCGCAGCGTCTCGGCCGCGGTGGCTCCGGTCCCGTCGGGTTTGCCGCCGGCCGCGGCGACACCGAGGCTGGTGGTGCCGATCGCCGGGTACCCGGCCGCCGCCAGGGCCGCCCCGGAGGCGTGGTCCCAGGCGTTCGGCAGCAGCAGCGGCCGGCCGGGGCGGTGCAGCGCCCGGAACGCGGCGTACCGGTCGGTCATCGCCGTGCCCCCTGCGGGCCGGTCGGGCGCGCGGACTCGGGCCGGGGTGGCGCCCCGGCGTGCGGGCCACGGTCGCGCAGCACGTCCACCACCCCGGCGGCCAGGGCGAGGGCGTGCCGGTCGCCGGGGCAGCCGTGCGCGCCGACGCCGAAGGTCAGGGCCGGGCGGCCGGGCGTGAACCGGTCCGGGTCGGTGAAGACCGCCGGGTCGCGGTTCGCGGCGTCGAACCGCAGCAGCAGCACGGCCCCGGCGGGGATCGGCCACCCGGCCACCTCGGCGGCAACGGTGGCGACCCGGCGGGTGGCGCGGACCGGCGGGTCGAGCCGGAGCACCTCGCCCAGCAGGTCCCGGGTGGACACCGCGGCCGGCAGGACCCGGGCGTGCCGGGTGGCGGCGTCGATCAGCCCGGCGATGGCGTCGCACGCCTGCACCAGCAGACCGATCCGGTGTGCCGTGGACTCGTCCGGCCCGGCCGGGCAGTTCGCCACCAGGTCCGCCACCGCGTCGTCGGCGCGCCGCACGGCCGCCGGGTCCGCGCCCGGCTGGTAGGCGGCGGCCACCACGGCGACCGCCGGCACGGCCGCCGCCGGGTCGGCCAGGCCGAGTCGGACCGCCAGCACCCGCAGCGGTACGTCCCGGGCCAGCCGGGCGGGCACGTCCGGCCGGCCGGCGCGGCGGTCGAGTTCGGCGACGGTGAGCCGGGCGGCCTCGCGGGCCAGCTGGTCCGGGTCCAGGCCGGCGAGCACGGTGAGCGTGGCGGCGCGTCGGGGCGGGTGCCGCTCGGGACCGCTGAACCGGGCGACCGTCGCCCGCAGCCAGGCGAGCGTGCCCGGCGGTCCCGAACGGGCTCGCGGCACCCCGAGGGCGGGGTCGAGGAGCGCGGCCCGGACGTCGGCGTACCGGGTCACCGTCCAGGTGGCGCCGGTGTCGTCGGGGGTCGGTGGCGCGCACGGCGGGGTGTCGGGGGCGGCGGCGATGCGGAGCGAGGGATCGGTCACCCGCCGCACAGTAGGGCCGGTTCCGTTCGGCGCGGGCCGAAGTGTCGTCGGGCGGGAGGCGGCGGGAGTTCCCGGCACGCGGGGTCGGAGCGCGCCGACCGCCCTGCGCGGCCCGGGGGCGGGCAGGGCGGAATCGGCCGGGGCGGCACTTCCCGGCCGGGTGCCGAGGGGCCCCGGCCGCCGGACGCACGACGCCAAACGGGGACGCGGGACAGGGACGCGGGACGGGGACCGGGACGACCGGCGCGGGCCGGTGGTTCGGTCAGGCGCGGCCGCCGCCGGTGTCCCGGACCGGCGGGGTCAGCTCGACAGGACTCAATCCCAGCGTGTCCGCCAGGGCCGCGACCCCGGCGGGCGTGACCCGGACGCTGCGGCCGCTGCCCGGTGCCGTCCAGCCCAGTTCGGCGAAGCGCCGGCAGAGCGCCGCGCCGAGCGCGCCGGCGAGGTGGGGCCGGCGCTCGGTCCAGTCGAGGCAGTCCCGCAGCAGCGCGCGACGCCCGGCGGGCCGGTCCGCCGGCACGCCGAGGTCGGTCAGCCAGGCCCGTCCGTCCGGGGTCAGCGCCAGACCGTGCGTGGCGTCGAGCAGCCCGCGGGCCAGCAGCGCGTCGCGCAGCCGGACGCCTAGCCGGCCGGCGAGGTGGTCGTAACAGGTCCGCGCGTGCGCCAGCGCGGCGTCGGCGGTGACCGCGCGCAGGGACCGGGCCGGCCGGGGCGCCGGCGGCGCGTGGCCGGCCAGGTCCTCGACCAGCTGGGCCACCGCCGGACCGGCCAGCCGGACGTAGCGGTGCCGGCCCTGGCGCTGTTCGACCAGCAGCCCGCCGCGGACCAGCCGGGTGAGGTGGTCGCTGGCCGTGGACGGGGCCACGCCGGCGGCCCGGGCCAGCTCCCCCGCCGTCCAGGCCCGCCCGTCGAGCAGCGCCAGGCAGAAGGTGGCCCGGGTGGCGTCGGCGAACAGGGCGGCGAGGTCGGCGAGTCGGGGGCCGTCGGTGGCGGCGGTCATCCGCCGATGGTCGCACGTCGGCGCTTCGGCGGGCGCCGAACTCGGGCGACATCGCCGGCACGGCGTGCGGTGGCCACGCCGCCCGTCCGTGACCTGCTGCCGGCATGGTCGGACGACTTCACCGACGGCCTCGACCCGGCGTACGGCGCGACAGGTCGCCCGCCCGGTGCGCGGCGGGCGACCTGCGTCAGCGGGTCAGCGCAGCGTGCAGGCCGTGCCGTTGACGGCAAAGCCGACCGGGGCCGGGTTGGCGCCGGTGTGGGAGGCGTTGAAGCCGAGACTCACCGAGCCACCCGGAGGGACCGCCCCGTTCCAGCTCTCGTTGGTCACGGTGACGTCGGCGCCGCTCTGGGTGAATCTGCCCGACCAACCCTGGCTGATCCGCTGGCCATCCGTGAACCGGAAGGTCAGCGTCCACGACGACCAGGGTGCGGGCGAGCTGTTCGTGACGCTCAGGTTGCCGGTGAAGCCGGTGCTCCAACTGTTCGCCGTGTACGTCACCGCGCAGCCGGTCGCCGGCGGCGGGGTGGACGGCGACGGCGAGGTGGTCGGGGACGGCGAGACGGTCGGGGACGGGGTGGGGCCCGGCGGGGTGCTGCCGGCGCCGGCCCGCTCCGCCGCCCAGTTCGCCAGCCAGGCCAGCGCCGAGTTCCAGTTGATCGCCACCTCGTTGACCGAGTACGCCCCGATGTCGTCGACGAAGCACTTCTGCGGCTTGCAGCCGGCGAGCTGGGCCTGGGCCACCGGGTCCTGCAGTTCGCTGTTCGGGCCGCCGGAGAGCGATCCGGGCGGCGCGGTGGGCAGCGCCGAGTCGGCCTGGTTGGCCCAGAACCGGTGGTGCACGTTGCGCACCGGCTGCTCGCCGTAGCCGGCCACGTAGGACTGGTTCAACGGGTTACGCCCGAGCAGGTAGTCGTGGGCGGCGTACGCCCCGGAGCGGTACTTCTGCTGGCCGGTGAAGTCGAAGGCGAGGGCCAGGGCGTTGCCGTTGTTGGCGACGGTCCCGTTGGAGCCCCAGTAGAACTTCCCGTCGCCCCCGGCGCCCGGGGACGGGTAGCCCTGCGCCGCGATCTGGCTGAGCAGCCGGTCGGCGTAGGAGACGATCGCCGACCGGGTGGCGGCGACGTCGGCGGCCGGCAGGCCGGTCGGCACCAGGGCCAGGGTGGTGTCACCGAGGCCGCCGGTCCAGTTCCAGTCGTAGCCACGGGTGGTGAAGCTGACGCCCTTGTAGTACGTCGAGCCGGTCACGTCGGCGCGGTAGCCGGCCGCCCCGGTCGTGACGTTCAGCTCGACCGCCGCCCAGTAGAACTCGTCACCCACGCCGGCGTCCTCGTACGCGCCACCGCCGATGGTGTCCGAGGCCGGGGCCAGCCGGTTCGGGTTGGCCTTCGCCGCGGCGTACGCCTTCTCCGCGGCGGCCAGCGCGCGGGCGGCGAAGGCCGCGTCGTACGGCTGCCACAGCCGGGCCGCCTGCGCGGCCGTCGCCGCCAGGTTCAAGGTCGCGGCGGTGCTGACCGGCGCGAGGAACCGGGGCTGGCTGTCCAGCTCCGGCCGGGTGGGCACCCCGGTCCAGTTCTGGTCGTGGATCTTGTGATGCGCCATGCCGGCGTACGGGCGACCGTCGGGCACCTGCATCCTCAGCATGAACTCCAGTTCCCAGCGCGCCTCGTCCAGCACGTCGGGTACCCCGTTGGCCCGCTCGGGGATGGCGAGTGTGCCGTCGGCGAGCGCGGCCCGGTCGGCCCCGGCGAGGTGCAGGGCACGCTCGTGGATGTTCTGCAGCTGCCAGGTGGCCAGGCCCCCGTTGACGACGTACTTGCCCTGGTCGCCGGCGTCGTACCAGCCGCCGCGCACGTCGAGGGTGTAGCCGCAGGAGGTGCGGCAGGGCACCGCGTTGTCGCCCTGGTTGGGCGCGACGTTGACGTGCCCGGCGGGGCGGGCGTAGCGGGAGCCGACGTACTGCGCCTCGATCGGGGTGCCGCTGCGCTGGTGGTAGAAGAACGCCAGCGCGTCGGTGCGCAGCTTGCGCACCGCGTCGGCGGAGATGTCGAACGGGTGGCTGGTGTTCGCGCCGACCGAGAGCACGTAGCCGCTGCCCGGGGTGTCGTAGGCGGAGAAGTCCGCGACGTGGACGCTGTCGCCGGAGAGGGCGTCGACGCCGCGTACGGTGGTCTGGCCGGAGGCGACGGTCGCGCCGGCGGCGTTGCGCAGGGTCCAGGCGAGCGGTCCGGTCGACGTACTGACCACGGTGGCCTGCTTGGGGGTTCCGGGGACGTAGGCGACCTGATTCACCTTGACCGGGGTGCCCGGGTCGGGAGCGGCGGCCGCGAGGGACGGCACGACGGCCAGGGCGCTCAGGGTGAGCAGTGCGGCGGCCGCGAGGGCGGCCGGCCGTTGGCGATGGGGCATGGGTCCTCTTCCGGATGGCGTCGGGGTCACCACCTGCCGGACCTGCCCAGCGGAGAACCGTCGGGCGGTCGGGCAGACCGTCGACGGGAGCGCTGGAGCAAGCCTAGGCCACCGTCACCGGGCAGGAAAGCCCTTGCCCAACGGGCTGACGGTCCGGGTGTCGCCGTCGTAGCTACGGGCCGCCACGAACTGCCCCGACGGCCGGTCGGCGCAGGCCAGCGCCCGGGCCAGCCGCCGGTCGTGGTCGCGGAAGCGCAGCGCGAGGCTCAGGTGCGGGATCCACCGGCCCGGGACGTGCCACGGGTGCTGCCCGTCGGCGCCGGCGAGGACGTCGGCGACCGCCTCGTGCAGCCGGGCCAGCTCGGGCGTGGGCCGGACCAGCCAGACCAGCGGGGCGCTGCCGTCGAGCACCTCGACCCGGTCGAGGTGCACCGCCAGCGGCAGCGCGTCGTCGAAGAGATCGGCCAGGCGCGCCGCGGCCCCGGGCGGGAACGCGTCGACCGACGCCATGGTCAGGTGCGGCCGGTTCGTGGGATGGGTGTTGCGGGCCAGGCTCGGCAGGCCGGCCGCGGCGAGCCTGGCCCACGCCGCGCGCACCGTCTCCTCCAGCGCCGGCGAGCAGAGCAGTTCGACGGTACGCACGCCGCCAGGCTAACCGGCGTGTGAGCACGGCCGCGGTGGGGAACGGCAGCGGGATGAGTGTGCTGACGGAGACCGACGAGCGACACCTGCGCCGGGCGATCGCGCTGGCCGGGGCGGCGCGGGCGGCCGGGGACGGCCCGTTCGGGTCGCTGCTGGTCGGCGGGGACGGACGGGTGCTGGCCGAGGAGGTCAACACCGAGCGGACCGACGACGACGTCACCGCGCACCCGGAGCTGAAGCTGGCCCGTTGGGCGGCCCGGTCCCTCACGCCGGACGAGGCACGGGTCAGCACGATGTACACCAGCTGCCAGCCGTGCGGGATGTGCGCCACCGCGATCGACCGCTCCGGCCTCGGCCGGGTGGTGTACGCACTCAGCGCCGAGCAGCTCGCCGGGCTGCGGCCGACACGGCCGGCCACACCGGTGGCGTACGCCGGGCCGGCGCTGTTCGACGAGGCGCGTACACCGGTCGAGGGGTCCTAGAGCCACCCCGCCTCGCGGGCGATGCGGACCGCGTCGGCGCGGTCGAGGGCACCGAGCTTCTGCACGCAGGCGCTCAGGTGGTTGCGCACCGTACCCGGGGCGAGGTGGGTGCGCCGGGCGATCACGGTGACCGGGCTGCCGTACCCGGCCAGCCGCAGTGTCTCCAGCTCCCGCGCGGTGAGCGGGCAGGGCGGCAGGGTCAGCGCGTCGGCGGCCAGCGCCGGGTCGACGTACCGAGCGCCGGCGCGCACCCGGCGGATGACGTCGGCGAGGGCGCCACCGGGGGCGCCCTTGGCGAGGAAGCCGCGCGCGCCGGCGTCGAGGGCCCGGCGCAGGTGCCCGGGGCGGCCGTGCCCGGTGAGGATGACCACCGCGCAGGAGGGCAGGGCCCGACCCAGCTCGGCCGCCAGCTCGATCCCGCCCGGCGGCGGCATCTCCAGGTCCACCACCGCCACGTCGGGCCGGTGCGCCCTGGCCGCCTCCAGGGCGGCGCGCCCCTCCCCCGCCTGGGCCACCACCTCGATGTCGCCCTCCAGCCCGAGCAGGGCGGCGAGGGCCTGGCGGATCAGCTCCTCGTCGTCGGCGAGCAGGACCCGGATCACGGAGCCACCGGCACGGTCGCCGTGAGCGTGAAGACCGCGCCCTCGCGCCGGGTACGCAGGCTGCCGCCCGCCTCGGCCAGCCGGTCGGCCAGTCCGCGCAGTCCGTGGCTGTGCCCGTCGGGGGCGGGCGCCCCCTCGACGCCGTCGTTGCTGACCGTCATCGTCGCCACGTCGCCCTCCCGGGTGATCTCGATCCGGCACCAGGTGGCCCGGCTGTGCCGCAGCACGTTCGTCCCCGCCTCGCGCAGCACCGCCGCCAGCTCGGCGCCGGCGCCGGCCGGCAATCCCGCGTCGGGCACGTCGACGTCGCAGCGCACCCCGCTGGAGCGCAGCACCTCCCCGATCGCGGCGAGCTGCTCGGCGAGGTCGACCGTCCGGTAGCCGTGCACGGCCGCCCGGACCCGGTGCAGCGCCGCCCCGGCGAGCCGTTGCGCCTCGGCCGCCTCACGGCCGGCCCGCCCGGCGTCGACCGGCGCGAGCCGGGCGGCGAGTTCGGCCTTCAACGCGATCACGGTGAGGTCGTGGCCGAGCAGGTCGTGCACGTCCCGGGCGAAGCGCAGGCGCTCCTCGGCGGCGGCCAGCCGGGCCTGGGCCTCCTGCCCCTGCCGGGCCGCGACGAGCAGGTCCCAGAACCAGACCTGCACCCAGTTGACGGCCGCCACCCCGACGCCGACCCCGGCGGTGACGGCCACGTGCGTCCCGGCGGAACCGCCGGTCCAGCGGGCCACCGCGAGCGCGACGACGACGATCACCCCGACGGCGGCCAGGGCCGCGCGGGGTTGCAGCAGCAGCGGGGTCATCCCCACCAGGGACGCGCCGAGCCAGGCCCAGGTCGCCCACTCGCCGGCCGCGACGGGACCGACCAGCGGCACGCTCGCCACGGCGGCGACGGCGAGGGCGGCGTACGAGCGGCGTCGCCGGCGCTGCGCCAGCCACGGGGTGACCGCCGCGTGCAGCACCACCGCCTGCGCGGCGGCGAACGCCAGCAGCCCGCCGGCGCCGAGCGCGAGGCGTACCGGGTCGGGCTCGCGGGCCAGGCCGATGCCGGGCAGCAGCAGGGTGGAGCCCACGCTGGCGACCAGCGAGGCCAGCGCCACCCGACGGGCCCTGCGCAGCCGCCGGTCCGCCACCGTCGCACCGACCGTCATGTCCGCCGATCCTAGGGCGTGTGTCGATGTCCCCGGTCGAGCCGAGGCGCAGTCCCGGCGGCGGTCGGCAGGGCGGAGACCGGTGTCGGATCCGGACCGGTCTCCCCGCCGCCGGGCGTCGCCCGGCCCGGCCGGGGGCGCCGCCGCACGCCCTGGAGCGCACCTGCGCCGGGCCGGCCCGCCGACGTCACGGTTCAACCGTGGATTCCGCACGGTAGGTCCGTGACGGGCGCACCTGCCCTCGCGCGCCGGTCGGCGGCACCGTCGAGGCATGTCCGAGACGCTCGCCGTACCCTCGTCCCCACCCACCGACCGACCCGGCCGCCGCCTGCTGCGGCACCTGATCGAAATGACCGTCGCCATGGTGGCCGGCATGCTGCTGCTCGACCCGCTGTGGCACACCGCCGGCACGCTGCTGGACTTCTCCGGCCTGCTGGCCCGGCCGGAGGTCACCGCCCTGGTCATGGCGACCGACATGTCGATCGGGATGGCGGTGTGGATGTGGCACCGGGGCCATCCCGCCCAGGCCACCGCCGAGATGGTCGCCGCCATGTACCTGCCGTACCTGCTGCTGCTCGTCCCGTACGTCACCGGGCTGATCGACGGAGACGCCCTGCTGCTCGGTGGACACCTGCTGATGGTGCCGGCGATGGTCGTGGTGGCGGTCCGGCACCGGCACGCGCACCCGGCCCCACCGCCCCGGCACCCGGTCGTCGCCGCGCTGGTCGCCCGGTGGCCGAGCTGGCTGGCGCTGCTGATGACCATCGACAACTGGTTCGCCCCGGTGGTGCTGCCGCCGCTGAGCCTGCTCGTGCTCCCGCTGGGCTTCCTGGTGGCCGGCACGGTACGCCGCAGCTGGCGGGACCGGGGGGCGGTGGCGTCCCAGTTGGCCGGCCTGGCCGGGTGGGGGACGCTGGCTGCGCTGGCCGTCGTCGCCGACGACGGTCCGGCGCGCTGGCTGGTGGCCGGCGGCTGGCTGGCCCACGCCGCCTGGGACGTCGTGCACCACCGCCGGGACCGGGTGGCGCCGCGCGGATACACCGAGTTCTGCGGGGTCCTGGACGTGGCCGTCGGGCTGACCATGGTGCTCGCCATCCTGACCTGAACGTGGCGGGGGCGACGGTTGTGCCGGTCGCCGCAGCGGGCCGGCCGGGGTGATGAAAAGCTTTGCCCATGAGTTCCGCACCCGCACCGACCGACCCCACCATCTCCTCCGGCGCCGACGAGGCGACCGCTTTCGTGGATCTCGGGCTGCGCGCCGAACTGCTCGGCGCGCTGTCCGCCCTCGGCTACGAGGAGCCGACCCCGATCCAGCGGGAGGCGATCCCGCCCCTGCTGGCCGGGCAGGACCTGCTCGGCCAGGCGGCCACCGGTACGGGCAAGACCGCCGCGTTCGCGCTCCCGCTGCTGCAGCGGATGCCGGACGGCCGCTCGGGGGGCGACCCGGTGGCGCTGGTGCTGGTGCCCACCCGGGAGCTGGCGGTACAGGTGTCGGAGGCGTTCCACCGCTACGGCAAGGACCTGGGAGCCCGGGTGCTGCCGATCTACGGCGGGCAGCCGATCGGCCGGCAGCTGCGCGCGCTCGACATGGGCGTGGACGTGGTGGTGGCGACCCCGGGCCGGGCGCTGGACCACATCGCCCGGGGCACGCTGCGCCTGGGCGACCTGGCCACGGTGGTGCTCGACGAGGCGGACGAGATGCTCGACATGGGCTTCGCCGAGGACATCGAGGCGATCCTGGAGCACGCGCCCGCGCAGCGGCAGACGGTGCTCTTCTCGGCCACCATGCCCGCCCGGATCGACGGGATGGCGCGGCAGCACCTGACCGACCCGGTGCGGATCCAGATCGAGCGGGAGCGGCCGGTGGCCGGCGAGGCGCCCCGGGTGCGGCAGAGCGCGTACATCGTCGCCCGGGGGCACAAGCCGGCCGCGCTGGGGCGGGTGCTCGACGTGGAGTCCCCCACCGCCGCGATCGTCTTCTGCCGCAGCCGCGAGGAGGTGGACCGGCTCACCGAGACGATGAACGGCCGGGGCTACCGGGCCGAGGCGCTGCACGGCGGGATGAGCCAGGAGCAGCGCGACCGGGTTATGGGCCGGCTGCGCGCCGGCACCGCCGACCTGCTGGTCGCCACCGACGTGGCCGCCCGCGGCCTGGACGTCGAACAGCTCACCCACGTGGTCAACTACGACGTGCCGTCGGCGCCGGAGTCGTACGTGCACCGGATCGGCCGGGTCGGCCGGGCCGGGCGCGAAGGTGTGGCGATCACCCTGGCCGAGCCGCGCGAGCACCGGATGCTCAAGACCATCGAACGGGTGACCGGCCAGCGGATCGCTATCGACAAGATCCCCACGGTGGCCGACCTGCGCACCCGACGGCTGGAGCTGACCCAGGCGGCGCTGCGCGAATCGCTGCTGGAGGACGACCTGGATCCGTTCCGGGTCATCGTCGAGTCGCTGTCGGACGAGTTCGACATGATGGAGGTCGCGCTCGCGGCGGTGAAGCTCGCCCACGAGGCGGCCGGGCCCACCACCGAGGACGAGGAGGAGATCCCCCAGGTGGCGGTCCGGGCCCCCCGGGAGGGCCGGCCGGAGGTCGGCGGCCGGGGCGAGCGGCGCGGCGGCGCTCGGCCCCGCACCGGCGGCACCACCCAGGTCTTCATCGGGCTGGGCCGGCGCGCGGGCGTGCGCCCGCAGGACCTGGTGGGCGCGATCACCGGGGAGACCGGGCTGGCCGGGCGGGACATCGGCTCGATCGAGATCGCCGACCGGTTCTCGCTGGTGGAGGTGCCGCTCGGGGTCGCCGACGAGGTGATCGCCGGGCTGCGCGGCAGCACCATCAAGGGCCGCAAGGCGACCGTACGCCGCGACCGCGACGGGGAGAGCGGCGACCGGCGCTTCGAGGGTGGTGACCGGCGCGAGCGCCGGGACTTCGACGGCGGGCGGCGCGAGCGGCGCGACCGACCCTGACGTTCGCGCCGAGGCCCCCGGCCGGGTTCGGCCGGAGGCCTCGGCGACGCGCTCAGGCCGGGCTGAGCGTCTGGCCGCCGAGCGTCTGCGCGTCCACGTCGGCCGGACGCAGCGCCAGGGCGAGCACGTCGGCGACGTCGGCGAGGGTGTGCACGGTCAGCGCCTCGCGTACCTCGGTGGGCAGGTCGTCGAGGTCCGGCTCGTTGCGGGCCGGGATGATCACCTCGGTCAGGCCGGCCCGGTGGGCGGCGAGCAGCTTCTGCTTCACCCCGCCGATCGGCAGCACCCGGCCGGAGAGGGTCACCTCACCGGTCATCCCGAACTCGGGGCGCACCGGCCGGCCGGTCACCAGCGACGCCAGCGCGGTCACCATGGTGATGCCGGCGCTGGGCCCGTCCTTGGGCACCGCGCCCGCCGGCACGTGCAGGTGGATCCGCCGCCCGGCGAGGGCGTTGGGGTCGATGCCGAGCCGGCGCCCGTTGGAGCGCAGGTACGACAGCGCGATGTGCGCGGACTCCTTCATCACGTCGCCGAGCTGGCCGGTGAGGGTCAGCCCCGGCTCGCCCTCCATGCTGGTCGCCTCGATGAAGAGCACGTCCCCGCCGGCCCCGGTGACCGCCAGGCCGGTGGCCACACCGGGCACCGCGGTACGCTCCGCCGACTCCGGGGTGAACTTCGGCCGGCCCAGGTAACGGGCCAGGTTGTCGTCGTCCACCCGGACCGGCCGCGGGTCGGTGGCCAGGGCCACCGCCACCTTGCGCAGGATCTTGGCCAGGGCGCGTTCGAGCTGCCGGACGCCGGCCTCCCGGGTGTACTCCCCGGCGATGCGGGCCAGTGCCTCGTCGGCGACGGTGACCTCGTCGGGGGTGAGTCCGGCCCGTTCCCGCTGCCGGGGCAGCAGGTGGTCCCGGGCGATGGCGACCTTCTCGTCCTCGGTGTAGCCGTCCAGGGTGACCAGTTCCATCCGGTCCAGCAGGGGGCCGGGGATGGCGTCGACCACGTTTGCGGTGGCCAGGAAGAGCACGTCGGACAGGTCGAGGTCGACCTCCAGGTAGTGGTCCCGGAAGGTGTGGTTCTGCGCCGGGTCGAGCACCTCCAGCAGGGCGGCGGCCGGGTCGCCGGAGTAGCCGACGGCCAGCTTGTCCACCTCGTCGAGGAGCACGACCGGGTTCATCGAGCCGGCCTCGCGCAGCGCGCGGACGATCCGGCCGGGCAGCGCGCCGACGTAGGTGCGCCGGTGGCCACGGATCTCCGCCTCGTCGCGCACGCCGCCGAGGGAGACCCGGACGAAGGTGCGCCCGAGCGCCCGGGCGACCGACTCGCCGAGGCTGGTCTTGCCGACGCCGGGCGGGCCGGCGAGGGCGAGCACCGCGCCGGAGCCGCGCCCGCCGACCACGCCGAGGTTGCGCTCGGCGCGGCGGTTGCGCACCGCGAGGTATTCCAGGATGCGGTCCTTCACGTCGGTCAGGCCGGCGTGGTCGGCGTCGAGCACCGCGCGGGCCGCGGCCAGGTCGGTGTTGTCCTCGGTACGCGTGGTCCACGGCATCTCCAGCACCGTGTCCAGCCAGGTACGGATCCAGCCGGCCTCCGGGGAGGCGTCGCTGGCCCGTTCCAGCTTGCCGACCTCGCGCAGCGCCGCCTCGCGGACCTTCTCGGGCAGCTCGGCGGACTCGACCCGGGTCCGGTAGTCGGCGGAGCCGTCCGGCTCGTCCTCGCCGAGTTCCTTGCGGATCGCGGTGAGCTGCTGGCGCAGCAGGAACTCCCGCTGGGACTTCTCCAGCCCTTCGCGGACGTCGTTGTTGATCTGCTCGGTGACCTCCTGCTCGGCCAGGTGCTCCTTCACCCAGCCGACCAGCAGCTCCAGCCGGGCGGTGACGTCCGGCGCGGCGAGCAGGTCGGTCTTCTGCGCCAGGGTGAGCCAGGGCGCGTAGCCGGCCGCGTCGGCCAGCTCGGAGAGGTCGGTCATCCGCTCCATGGCGTCGATGACCTGCCAGGCGCCCCGCTGCTGGAGGACGGAGGTCATCAGCGCGCGGTACTCGCGGGCGAGTTCACGGGCCCGGCCGGCCGGGGCGGGCTCGTCGAGCGGGGTCGCCTCGACCCAGAGGGCGGCGCCGGGGCCGGGCACGCCGGAGCCGATCCGGGCCCGGCCGAGGCCGCGCACCACGGCGGCCGGTTCACCGTCGGGCAGTCGGCCGACCTTCTCGATGGTGGCGATCACACCGACGGAGCCGTACTCGCCGTCGATGCGGGGCACGGCGAGGAGCTTCTTGTCGCCGGTGGCGCGGGCCGCGTCGACCGCGGCCTGGGTGGTCGGGTCGAGGGTCACCGGAATGACCATGCCGGGCAGCAGGACGGCGTCGGTCAGCGGAAGTACCGGAAGAGTTGCCATCGAACACCTGCTATCGGGTTGAGTTGAGCGTGACAGGCTCAAGTCACAAAGCGTTCCCCTTGTTCCTCGGTGTGAGCCAGAGCACGTTCGCGGTTCGCCGCAGCGGTACGGGCAGATCGGGAGCGGCGTCACCGTCGGGGCCGTCGGTCCACCGTCAGCCGACATGCCGGCCTGCTCACCGGGCACCCCGGCCCACGGCATTGACCACGCGCGGTTTTCCCACGATTGCGCGACCCGCCAAATGAAAGGGACGCATATTGTTGCGGATTTGCCGTGGGATACGTCAAACTCTTAGCCACACCCCGCCCGACACAGGGAGTAATGGCGATGGCAAGGAAAGTAATCACCGTTCTGACCGACGACCTCGACGGGGGAAAGGCCGATCGGACCGTCGAGTTCAGTCTGGACGGCACGTCGTACACCATCGACCTCTCCGACGAGAACGCGGGGGTGCTCCGCAAGGCACTGGACCCGTACATCAGTGCTGGCCGGCGGATGGGGCGGGGCAACGTGGACGCCGGCCGCCCGGCGCGCCGCCCGGCGCGTGCCGGGGTCTCCGGAATGGACCGTGAGCAGAACCGGGCCATCCGCGAATGGGCCGCGAAGAACGGCTACGAGATTTCCGAGCGCGGGCGCATCCCCGTCAACGTCGTCGAGGCGTGGAAGAACCGCTGACGACCACCGGCGGGGTCACGATCCGCCGCGCCGGGGTCACGCTGGGAAATCAGCGACGACCCCGGCGCTTTTCGCGCTGTTCACAATTTCCACCCGGCCGGACACCGCCGTAGGAGAGTTACTTCCCGTCCCACGGTCGACGACCTGCCGCGTGACGTCACCACCTCCGGTCCGGCACCTCGACCGGCCCACCCGCCGGCAGCGCCCCGCTCGGGCACTGGCCCGGGTCTCCCGGCCGCCCGATGAGCCCACCCCCGCCCGTCGACGTGGTGGACGACCCCAGCCGGTTTCCGGCGCGCTGACGCGCGCCCCGCGGGCGTGCCGGTAGCGGCTCCCCCGGCGCGGACACGGTTGATCGCTGGGCCGGCAGGATCGGGACGCCACCGCGGTCGAGCCGTCGCCGCGACCTTGCCGCCGCTGGTCACCACGACCGGGTTGCCACCGAGCCGGGCCGGCACGCGCGCCGGTACGACGCGGACTCCCGACGGCCTCTCTCGCCGCCGCGGACTAGGCCGCGCGTCCGTCCGCCGGTCCATCGCGGTGCGGTCGGCGCAAGTCCGGCTCCGGCGGCGTCGGATCCGGTGCCAGGCCGGGTCGGACACCGGCCGGGCCGCAGTTGGCCGGCAGGTCGCTGCGATGCCAGGACGGCGGCGGCCCGGTGCCGAGCCGGAGGCCGAGTTGCCGAGCCGGGTGGCAGCGGGTCGGTCCGGGCATACGGCTGCGGGCCGCCCAGGTTGCCCCGGGCGGCCCGCAGCCGTCACGTACGTCGGGTCAGTTGACCTGGATGCGCACCACGTCGAAGGCGGGGGTCTGGTTGGCCCGCTCCATCATCGGCACCCGGTGCGAGCCGTCACCGGCCCAGACCGCGCACTGCGCGGTGCCGTTCTGCGGCAGGCCCGGGACCTGGATGACCACCTCGTCGGCCTCGTTGCCGCCCCGGCCGTCCTCGGTCGCCACGAAGAACGCCGGCACGGCCTCGGGGTTCGACGGAGCGGTGTTGGTGCTCTCCAACATCCGGCAGGCGGTGTGGAAGTGGCCGCGGGTGAGGCCCTGGCCGTTGAGGACCGAGCTCTCCAGGTAGTAGCCGCCCTGCCCGGCCGCGAGGAACCGGTCGCGGACCAGGTTCCGGGTCGACACGCGCAGGGTGAACGCCTGGTTGCGCTGCACCTGGTTCGGGAACTGGGTGATCAGCAGCGACGGGTTGTTGGCCGCCGCACCGACCTCGCCGAAGGCGGTGCTGACACAGCGGTTGCCGTTCTGGAAACCGTCGTGCGGCTGCAGGCGGCTGTTTCCGCAGTCCTTCGCCAGGACGCCGAGCGCGTTGCCGTTGTTGTTCCCGCCGTTGTTGTTCCCGCCGTTGTCGTTGCCGCCGTTCTGGCCGCCGTTGTCGTTACCGCCGTTCTGGCCGCCGTTGTCGTTGCCGCCGTTCTGACCGCCGTTGTTGGCACCGCCGTTCTGACCGCCGTTGCCGGCGACGACGGTGCACTGGGCGAGCTGGTCCAGGCCCTGCGGGCGCTGCGCCACCCGGCCGATCGCGGTGGCGATCCGGTTCAACGTCGCGCGGCGCTTGTCGGCCAACGGGCCGAGGATCGCGTTGTTGACGAAGGCCTGCCCGTTGCGGCTGCCCTCGGCCGCCAACCGCCGGTTCGCCTCGTCGATCTGCGTCTTCAGCAGGGCGAGGTTGCGGTCGACCTCGTTGCGGGCCCGATCGGGGATCTGCGGGAGCCGGCCGGTCACGTCGGGGCAGTTTACGGTGGAGGCGAGGGTGGTGACCGGCGCGTTGCCGGCCTTGACGGACTGGCACTCGGCGACCGACATCTGGCCGTCACCCCAGTGGTTGCGCACCCAGCGACCGTTCTGCCACGTCCGGGTCGTGCTGGCACGGCCGCCGGGCGAGGTGGCGCCGGGACTCGGCTGCACACAGTTCGAGGAGACCGTCCGCGTGTTGGCGCTCTGCCGACGTTCTCCCGCCGACGAGATCTGCGTCACGGCGGCGATCCCGCCGAAGACCGCGAGGGCGCCGACCGCCGCCAGCAGTCGCTTGCTCCGCGCGTTACCGGATGACCGGCGCGCCCGTGGGGACCTGCGCATCGAATTGCTCTCCTTCTCGATCCGGTACCTGACTCGTGATCCCGCCGGGCGACGGAATGCGGGGTGGGGTCACCCCGTCGGGATCACTGCGACGTTCCGGTCGCACGTCGATGGCCGACGATGCCCTTTCCGCACCGTCCGCCGCGTCGGGTGGCGCGGCTGGAAGATCCGTGTCCATTCCCGCTTGAGTACGGAACCCCGTGGGCGATGGTTCAACCGGGAGCGCAGAATTCGTCGACGGAGTTTCGACGACGGCCGTACCGGCACGGAAGGGAACCGAAGGCCATCGACCGCGTACGGTCAGCGACGGCGGCGGTGAGTCAGTCGACGCAGAGGTGCTCGAAGGCGAAGCCGCCCACCATCTCGTCGCGGCGGTCCCGCAGCGCCCGGATCTCCTGTCGCAGGACGGTCCGGTCGACCAGCGTCGGCTCGTCGGTCTCCAGCACGCGCAGCCGCTCCCCGACCGCGACGGTGGCGAGGTCCTCGGCCAGCCGGGCGGCGTCGACCCCGCACCAGAACCGGTGCTCCCGTACGGTCACCCGCTCGACCAGGCACCGGCCGGGGCGCACCTCCACCCAGCTCCAGCCCTCGGCCGACCCGTCGTGGAAGCGGACGTGCAGGCCGCGCACGATCGGGTCGGCCAGGCGCCGGGACACGTACGCCTCGACGGCGTCGGCCCGGGTCAGCGCGCCGAGGTCGTTGACGTGGCCGCTGCGGCCGTCCGGCAGCCGGCCGACGATGTCGCGGAACCCGACCGGCGGGTCGGCCCCGTCGGCGTCCGGCCCGTCGGCCGGCTCGCCACCGGCGTACTCGCGGGCGTCGAGGACGTACGTGACGATCCGCCGGCCGTGCTCGGCGGCGCGCAACGTCGGCGACTCGATCCGCAGCACGGGCAGACCGACCGTGGCGCAGACGGCGTCGCGCATCCGCTCGGCGCGCTGCCCGGGCGAACCGGCCGGCGCGGCCGGGCCGATGGAGACCGCCAGGCGCGGCAGACCGGTGTCGGCCGCGCAGACGACGTGGTCGAACTCCTCCCGGGTCGCCGCGCTCCACTGGTGCCCGGTGATCCCCTCCGGGCGTCGCGGCACCAGTTCCCCGAGACGTCGGCGGCCGTGCACGAGCTGACCGGCCCGGGTGAACGACCCGACGCCGTCGCCCGGCGCCGGCCGCAGCCGGGAACCGTCGTCGGTGGCGGTGGGCGTCATCGTCGGCAGGTCCTCCCGCTCGGTCGGTCGACCGCCGAGTCTAGGACGTCGACCGCTCTCGTCGGATCGCCGGTGCGGTCGGAGCGGTCCCGGGCGCCAGGGTGCGGGGGCCGATCGATTTCTCTAGGCTCACCGCGTGCTGCACTCAGGGGCCCCGACCCAACGGTTCACCAAGCGGAGTCTGGTCACGGTCTCCCACGCCATCGAGGAGGCCGCACTCGCCACCGCCGAGGACGGGCCGCTGGTGGTGATCGCCCTGTTCCAGCGGATGCCGTACTTCACCCGGGAGCTGGCCCGCTACCGGCGGATCGCCGCCGGCGCGGCGGTGACGGTCGTCGGCCTGGTCGGTGAGACCCCGCCGGAGCTGCCCGCGGGGGCGTACGGGGTGGCGCTCGACGACGCCGAGGAACTGGCCCGGGAGTGGAGCGTGGTGGCGCTCACGCCACGCTTCGGCGCCACCCTGGTGGCCCGGGACCGACGGGAGGTGGAGCCCGCCGCCACGCTGGAGGCCGGCCGGCTCTTCGACGGCCGGTGGGGCTTCCGCCGCGACGAGGCGCTGCACGAGGTGGTGCGGCTGCGTGACCGGCTGGCCGACCGGCTCCCGGCGACCGCGCTGGCCACCGTCGACCAGGTGCTCGACCGGGTCCGTCACCTGCCGGCCACACCCGGCGAGAGCCGCGCCGAGGCGGGGCTGCGGCTGATGGCCGCCCGCGCCGAGCGTGCCCGCCGGGCCGCGTCGGCGACCATCGGCGAGCCGTCGGAGGCGGGACTGGTCGACGAGCCGACGTTGCGCCGGTGGACCGGCCTGGCGGGGGTGACCGCCTCCGGCACCCTGCCGGTGGCGTTGGTGGGCGTCCGGGTCGCCGAACCGGCCGGCACGCCGGAACGCTTCGGTCGGCGCAGCACGGCCCGGGAGACGCAGGCGGTCGTCGGCGCGCTCACCGCCCCGCTGCGCCCGGTCGACCGGGCGGTTCGCCTCGCCCCCGACGAGTACCTGCTGATCCTGCCGGCGGTGACCGAGGAGGAGGCGCTCGCGGTCGCCGCCCGGGTGCACACCGAACTGGCCGGGCTGGCCCGCTCGTTCCCGTTCGTCGCGTACGCCGTGCACGCGGCGGTGACGGTGACCGATCGGCGGCCGCTGCCGGTCGCCGACGTCCGGCACGCGGTGCGGTGGGCGGCCCGGGAGGGGGTGCCGGTGGCGGCGGTGGCCCGCGAGCCGGTCACCGCGGGCAACGGCTGACGGATCCGGCCGGCACGGGAGCGCCACCTCCGGTCCCGGCCATCGGCGGACGATCTCGGAGACCGGACCGGCGACGCCCGGCCATCGACGAACCGGCGCGGTCCGCGCCGCAGGAGGGAGTACGGCGTGCGGGTCGTCTCGCTGGTGCCGTCGCTGACCGAGGCGGTCGCGGTGACCGTGCCGGAGGTGCTGGTCGGCGCGACCGACTGGTGCACCCACCCGGCGGGGCTGGACGTGGCCCGGGTGGGCGGCAGCAAGTACCCCGACCTGGACCGGGTGCTCGCCCTGCGGCCGGATCTGGTGCTGCTCAACGTGGAGGAGAACCGCCGCGAGGACGCCGACGCGCTGGCCGCGGCCGGTGTGCCGGTGCGGGTCACGTATCCGCGTACCGTGCCGCAGGCGTTGACCGAACTGGCCGACCTGCTGGCCGCGTTGGGCGTCGCCGGGGAGCCGGGCTGGCTCGCCGCGGCGCGCCGGGCCTGGACGACCCCACCCGCGCCGACCGCCGTACGCCGGGCGGTCGTGCCGGTGTGGCGCCGGCCCTGGGTGGTGCTCGGCGGCGACACCTTCGCCGGGGACGTGCTGCGCCGCCTCGGCGTGGTCAACCTGTACGGCGACGACCCCGAGCGGTACCCACGGCCGGATCTCGCGGCGCTGCGTGCCCGGGAACCGGAGCTGGTGGTGCTCCCCGACGAGCCGTACCGGTTCAGTGCCACCGACGGTCCGGAGGCGTTCGGCGGCACGCCCTGCGCGCTGGTCTCCGGCCGCCACCTGACCTGGTACGGCCCGTCGCTGGCCGAGGCGCCCGGACTGCTGGCCGCGCAGCTCGACACGTCGACCCGGTGACCAAGGACCCGTGGTCGGCGGGCCCTTCGCGCCTGTCCCCGCCGGCACGTCCGAGGTGGACTGCGGGTACGAGGAGAGGAGTGCGTCATGCAGAGCAACCGACTGATCGTGGTGGGGGTCGACGGATCCGAGGGCGGCCGGCGGGCGCTGGACTGGGCGGTCGACGAGGCGACGGCCCGCGGCGGCAGCGTCCAGGCGGTCGTCGCCTGGCGGTGGGACCGGATCGAGTTCGGCCCGGCGAACACGGTCACGCCCGTCGACGAGCGGCAGCGCGCGACCGAGGTCCTCGACGACGAGCTGCGGGGCCTGGCCGTCCGCAAGGGACCGGGCCCCACGGTGGCCGGCGAGGTCGTCGAGGGACCGCCGGCGGACGTGCTCACCGCCGCCGCCCGCACCGCCGACCTGCTGGTGCTGGGCAGCCACGGGCACAACCGACTGCGGCACACCGTGCTCGGCTCGGTCAGCGAGGAGTGCGTACGCAAGGCGTACTGCCCGGTGGTGGTCATCCCGGTGCCGGCGGCGGCGCCGCGGACGACGAACGAGCCGGCGCTGCGCGGCTGAGCCGTCCCGGACGTGGCGGTCGTTCCCCGCGTGGGACGGCCGCCATTCGCTGTCCAGGACCGTCCGCCCCTTCGGCGGGAAGCCGCCGGGTACAGGGAGGGGCCAGTCCGGGGCAGGGAGCGGGCCCCGTCCAGGGGGTGTGGACGGGGCCCGGGGAGGATGGCTCAGGCGACCGGGGTGACCTGCCCCGGCGGCAACTCGACCAGGATCGTGTCGTCCACGTCGTACCCGATCCGGTCGACGACCCGGACGACGCCGCTGACCTGGCCGGCGAGCCGGACGGCGAGGTCGGTGGCGCTGCGCCGGTCCAGCCGGCCGTCCAGGGTGACCTCGCCGCCGCGCACCTGCACGGTGACCAGCCCGTCGCGCACTGCCAGCACCCGGCGCAGCACCTCCTGCACCACGTCCTCACGGATCTCGGCGTCGGTGCGCAGGTGCACGCGGAGCAGGTCGCTGCGGGTGACGATGCCGACCAGCCGGCCGAGGTCGTCGAGGACCGGCAGCCGCTTGACCGCCTCCCGGTCCATCAGCCGGGCCGCGGCCGGCAGGGTGGACCCGGGGAACGTGGTGACGGCCGGCGCCGTCATCAGCTCCTTCGCCACCAGCGCGTCGGCCTTCTCCCGGGCGGTCCGCCGCCGCCGGCTCTCGAAGACCCGTCGCTCGTCGGGATTGCCGGCCCGCTCGACCTTGTGCAGCAGGTCGGCCTCGGACACCACCCCCAGCACCCGGCGGAAGCCGTCCACCACCGGCACGGCGCTGATCCCGCGCCGGATCAGCGTGTCGACGATCTGGCGGTACGGGGTCTCCTCACTGACCGTCGCGACGTCCCGGGTCATCACGTCGCCCACCTGCCACGTCCTCATCACGACCTCCTCGGATGGTCTGCACCACGACGCTACGACCGCGTTGACCAGGCATGTCAGGGGCGGTGGGCCGGGTTGCGCGGGGCCGAAGGTCCCGTCCCGCAGGCCCATTCCGGGGTCCAAGGTCCCGCCCTCGGACGGCCCGGTCGGCCCTGCTAGGCGAGGCGCCGCGGGGGTGAAATGAATGTGCCACCGGAAAGCGCGGTGCGAGGCAGAGAAGGGACGTGGACATCATGACCGCGACGATCGAGCGGAACACCACCGCCAGGACCATCGCTCCGGTGGCCGAGACCGAGACCACCCGCCAGCGCGCCGCCCGGTACGTCTGGGCCGGCACCCGGATCGCCCTCGGCTGGATCTTCCTCTGGGCGTTCCTCGACAAGGCCTTCGGCCTCGGTTACGCCACCGAAGCGAAGAACGCCTGGATCAACGGCGGCAGCCCGACCAAGGGGTTCCTGACCTTCGGCGCGGCCGGCCCGTTCAAGGGCATCTACAACGACATCGCCGGCGCCACCTGGGCCGACTGGCTCTTCATGATCGGTCTCGCGGGCATCGGTGTGGCCCTGGTCCTCGGCATCGGGATGCGGATCGCCGCTGCGGCCGGCGCGCTGCTGCTGGTCCTGATGTGGACCGCCGTCCTGCCCCCCGAGAACAACCCCTTCATGGACGACCACCTGATCTACGCCGCGGTGCTCGCCGGCCTCGCCCTGGTCGGCGCGGAGAACACCGTCGGCCTCGGTCGGGCCTGGGGCAACCTGCCGATCGTCCGGAAGTACGGCTGGCTCAAGTGACCCGACGGATCCCGGAAGGGGCGCCACCACCCGGTGGCGCCCCTTCCGGCGTCTGCGGGACCGCGACGGGCGGCCCCGCAGACGCCGTGTCCCGGGGTGTGGCCGGCATCGGCGGGACGCGATCGGGCAGGATCGACCTCGACCGGACGATCACGGCCGTGGCCGCGTCGCACGCGGGGCCACCGCCACTACGGCAGGAGAGCAACAGATGACCATGCCCCAGGCAGGCAAGCCCGAGGTCGGCCCGATCGAGGGCGCGCCCCCGGCCGAGCTCGTCATCGAGGACATCACCGTGGGCGAGGGCCCCGAGGCCCGGCCGGGTCAGCTGGCCGAGGTCCACTACGTCGGGGTCTCCCACTCCACCGGCCGGGAGTTCGACGCCTCCTGGAACCGGGGCGAGAGCTTCCAGTTCCCGCTCGGCGGCGGTCAGGTCATCGCCGGCTGGGACCAGGGCGTGGTCGGCATGAAGGTCGGCGGTCGCCGCCGGCTGACCATCCCGCCGCACCTGGGCTACGGCGCGCGCGGCGCCGGTGGTGTCATCAAGCCGAACGAGACCCTGGTCTTCGTCGTCGACCTGGTCGGCGTCCGCTGACCGGTCGCGGGGTCGCCGGTCCGGCCGGCGGCCCCGCACACGCCCGCCCCCCACCGGTCCGGCCGTCACCCCGTCCCGCCCCGCCGCCCGTCAACCGGCCCGGCGGCGGTCGGCCCCGCCGGTCAGGCGCAGGCGGCCAACTCGCTGCGCCGGCAGGGCCCGGCCGGCGTCGTCGTCACCACCGGGATCACCCGGTGCACGCCGGTGACGCGCAGCACCCGCGACACCACCGGATCAGGATCGGCCAGCACCAGTTCCCCGCCACGGGCGCGCACCCGCAGCCGCGCGGCGAGCAGCGCCCGGACGCCGGCCGCGGAGAGCAGCCGGACCCCGGAGAGGTCGACCCGCAGCACCGGCCGGGCCGGGGCGGCCCAGAGCGCCGCCCGCAACTCGCCGACCGAGGCGAGGTCGATCTCGCCGGTCACCCGTACCTCGACCGCGTCGTCACCCACGCCGAGCTGCACGTGGAGCCGGTCATCGCGCTGTCCCATACGGACGAACCTAGCCCCGCCCACCGACATTTCCGCCCTGCCACGGGTCGAATCCGGGTACACCCCGGGTGGTCCCCGAGACCGTCGGCGGGTCCTCCCTGAGGAGGAGACGCGCCACGACACGCCGCCCGGGCGGGCGGAACGCGGATCGGCAGGCGAGAATGACCCGATGGTCGTACCGCGCCAGCGCCAGCGCCCGCCCCGCCTGATCCGGCCCGTCCGCGAGCCGGCCACCGTCCCACCGCCGCTGGACGGGGCGTGGGCCGCCACCGACCGCCGGCTCGACCACGCCGAGGTGCTGCCCCTGCCGCCCGGCGCGCACGGTCCCGAGGACGTGCTCGTCGACCCCGACGGCCGGGTCGTCAGCGGCGACGAGGACGGCCGGCTCTGGTGGTGGCCCGCCGACGCGCCCGCCGGCACCACGCCCCAGCTGCTCGCCGAGACCGGGGGCCGGCCCCTCGGCATCGAGCTGGACCCGGTCGACGGCACCCTGGTGGTCTGCGACGCGTACCGGGGGCTGCTCCGGGTCACCCCCGACGGGGCCGTACGGGAGCTGACCGGCACCGCTCCCCCGGTGCACCTGGCCGACAACGCCACGGTGGCCCGCGACGGCACCATCTACTTCACCGACTCCTCCGACCGCTTCCCGCTGTCGCACTGGAAGCACGACCTGCTGGAGCACCGCCCCAACGGGCGGGTGCTGGCCCACGACCGGCACAGCGGACGCACCGAGGTGGTGGCCGAGGGGCTCTACTTCCCCAACGGCGTCGCGCTGACCCCGGACGAGTCGGCGCTGATGCTGGTCGAGACGAGCACCCACCGGCTGGTCCGGGTCTCCCTGCCCGACGGTGCGGTCACCGTGCTGGCCGACCTGCCCGCGTACCCGGACAACCTGACCGCCGTCGGCGACGGCACCTACTGGATCGCGCTGCCCAGCCCCCGGCTGCCCGTGGTCGAGCGGCTGCTGCCGCACCCGCGGCTGCGGCAGCTGGTGGCGCTGCTGCCCGACGCGGTACGACCGCAACCGCAGAAGTACGGACTGGTCGCCCTGGTCGACGGCGACGGGACGGTGCTGCGGACCCTGCACGGCCCGGGCGGGGCGTACTGGATGATCACCGGGGTCCGGCAGCACGGCGACCGGCTCTGGCTGGGCAGCCTGATCGGCGCCGGCATCGCCCGCGTCGACCTGGGCTGACCGCGCCGATCACGTCGACACCCGCGACCCTGACCGGACCGCACGACCGCGACCGGCCCGCCGTCCGGCGGGCCGGTCGTACCGGCCGTTCCTCCCCTGCGGTGTCAGCCGCCGCTGGCCGACGGCCCCGGCGCGGGCGACGAGCCGCCGGCCACCGCGCCCGGGTGCCCGTGGCCCATGACGGGCGCCGGCTTGAGCCCCGGCGGCACGGGCAGCGCGCTGCCCCGGGCGAACTCGTCCCAGCTGACGTTCCAGGCCGTCCAGCCGTTGCCGGGCTCCAACTGCACCTCGGTGCCCTTCACCGTGATCAGGTCACCGACCTGGGTGACGCCCATCAACCAGTCGGCGGCCGAGGACGAGATGTTGGCGCAGCCGTGCGAGACGTTGGTGTTGCCCTGGTCCCCCTCCGACCACGGCGCGGCGTGGATGAACTCGCCGCCCCAGGTGTAGCGCTGGGCGTCCTCGACGTCGACCACGTAGGGGTCGGCCGAGCCCCGGGTGTCGAAGGTCGTCTGCTGGTGCTTCTCCATGATCACCATCTTGCCGCTGGAACTCGGCGTACTCGGCTTGCCGAGGCTCACCGGGATCTTGCGGACCAGCTTGTGGTCCTGGAACACCGACATCTGCTTGGTGGCGTTGTCGATCTCGAGAGCCACCTGACGGCCGATCTTCGAGGTCGCCCTGCGGTCGTCGTCGCCGACGTACTCCTTGCCGATCGGCAGGCCCTCCAGCGCCGCGCGGACGCTGATCCTCGTACCCGGTTTCCAGAAGTCCGGGGCCCGGTAGTAGACCTGGCTGCCGTCCTCCAGCCACGACCAGGTGCCCGGCTGCGGCGGATCGACCTTCACGAACAATCGGCGCTGCACCGCCGCCCTGGCCTCTTTCGGAATCACCGGATCGAATGCGACCGTCACCGGCATCGCCGTGCCGTACGTCTGGTTGCCGGCAAAATACAGCGTGCTGGTGATTTCCTGCTTGTTCGATTTCGGCGCGGTGGTGAACGTCGTCCGTTTCACCGTGCTGCGCCCCGACGAACCGGTAGCGGTCACCTCGGCCGTGTAGGTCCGGCCGTTCTCCAGCGGGGCGCCCGGCACCCAGCTCGAACCGTCCTCCCGGGGCTCCCCCGAGATCTTCCTGCCCTTGTCGTCGGTGAGCGTGACGGCGGTGACCTTCCCCCCGGTCACGCTGGTACCGACCTCCGCGCTGACCGGCACGTCCCTCGTCCGGTCGACCGGGCTGACAGTGACCGCCAGATCCGCCGCCGCCCGTCCGGGCGCCGACCCGTCGGCCGGTCTCCGTTCGGCGGTGCACCCGCCGAGGATCAACGGTGTGGCTGCGATGGTCACCGCGAATAGCGTCAATCGCCGCCTCACGTCCATGTTCGGCCCCCCATTTCCGCTTCCCTTGGCCACATTCTGTACGGCGTTTCTCCCGGCGCGGCGCTCTTTCGCGGGAATTGCTCGCAAACGGGCGGGCATTTGGCCGTACGTGTGCTGGCAGGTCGTCGTAAGGGCGGCACGTCCCGGTTCGGCGTGGCTGGGACGGACCGTACCGGCCGTACCGGTCAGTCCCAGTCCTCGTCGCCGTGGTTGCGGTCCCACCGGCCACCGACGGGCGGGGTGTCCAGCCGGACGGCGGCGTCGACGTTGCCCGCGAAGTCGTTGTCCTCGACCCGGCAGGAGACGCAGCTGCCCCGATCGGTGATCCACAGCCCGTGGGTCTGGGTCCGCTCGTCGTGGCTGTCCCAGACCCGGTTGCCCCGGATCGTCGCCGAGTCGAACGGCGCGTTGATGGTGATCCCGGCCCGGACGGTGGCCGCCGCCGGCAGCTCGTACCGCTGTCCGGGCGGCGGGGTGTCGGCGCTCCAGGCGGTGAACGAGTCGGGGCGGACCGGGGCGAGGCTGAGCTCGGTCGCGTCGTTGGCGGCCACCACCGCCATCCGGTCACCGACCCGGACCACCTTGCCCCGGTGCCCGTCGTGCTGCCAGTTCGCCTGGCGGTCCACGACCAGCTTCTCGGTGTAGCGCACCGAGTCCCCGCCACCGGACTCGGCGCCCGAGCACTGCCGCCCGTTGGCGCGGATCCGGTTGTTGATCAGCATGGCGTCCCGGACCGGCCGGTCGATGCGGATGGCGTCGCCGCTGTTGCCGTAGAAGTCGTTGCTCTCGATGACGATCTCGCGGGCGTGCTCCTGATCCTGCTCCTCCCGGCCCAGACTGCGCTGGTGGTAGCCGTAGCGGCCGTTGCCGCTGATCCGGTTGCCCCGAATGGTGTACGGCCCGGGCGTGTTGCCGATGCTGACCCCGTCGCGGATGTTGCCGTCGATCACGCAGTCGGTGAGGATGCCGCCCCGCCCGGCCGTGCCGGTGGTCCCCTTGGCCGAGACGTGGAAACCGGCTTCCAGGTTGCCGGTCATGGTGCAGGCGGAGACGATCAGCCCGTTGGCGCCCCAGTCCGAGATGCCGAACCGGTTGCCCTGCGCGTGGCAGCCGATGATCCGGATGCCGCGCGGGCGCAGGCCGCCGCTCTGCTGCAACTCCAGGAAGATCCCGTTCGTGGAGTTGCCGACCGCCGAGCAGTTGATCACGTTGAGCCGCTCGACGCTGCCCCACCCGCCGATCCCGACGCCGATGCCCGCGCCACCCATCTCGGTGCCGTTGTCCAGCCGTCCGCAGCCGACGACCAGCACCCCGTCGATCAGCGTGTCCTGGAGGAAGTCGCAGCCCAGCCCGGTCGCGGCGGTGTGGTGGATGTAGAGGTTGCGGAACAGGCCCCGCACGACGTACTGCAACCCGAGCCCCTTGGCCAGGGGGTTGTACTCGGCCGACGACACCCCGGAGCCGTCGATCTCGAAGTCGGCGAAGGTGCAGTACGCCAGGTGGCGTTCGGGATCCGCGCCGTGCAACTGGGTGGTGTAGAAGGCCAGCGGAACCGGGTCGGCACGGTTGCCGGCATTGCTCAGCACGAACCGGGTCGCGCCGGGACCGGCGCCGATCAGGGAGACCCCGCTGCGCCAGACCGTCCCGGCGTCCCGGATCGAGTACACCCCGGGCGGGCAGTAGATCACCCGGGCCCGCCCGTCCGCCGAGTACGCGTCACCGAGCCGGTCGACCAGCGCGGCGAACGCGGGCTGGTCGTTGGTCTTCCCGTCGCCCGTCATCCCGTGTTCGCGCGCGTTGCACATCAGCGGCGCGCCGGCGACCGGGTGCAGCCGCACACCGCCGGGCACGTTCGGGTGCGCCATCGGCCCCTCCCCTCGATGACCGGGCTGGCATTCCCGGTCCGCGCGGGGAGAAACAGGTACGCCCGGAGCCCCGGCACCGAGGGTGGACGGTGCCGGGGCTCCGGGCGGCGGATTCAGACGTTGGCGACCAGCAGCGCCGGCTGCTCGACGCAGTCGGCGACGTGCCGCAGGAAGCCGCCGGCCACACCGCCGTCGCAGACCCGGTGGTCGAAGGTGAGGCTGAGCTGGGTCACCTTGCGCACCGCGAGCTGCCCGTCGACCACCCAGGGCTTGTCCACGATCCGGCCGACCCCGAGCAGCGCCGCCTCCGGGTGGTTGATGATCGGGGTGGAGCCGTCCACCCCGAACACCCCGTAGTTGTTCAGGGTGAAGGTGCCGCCGGTGAGCCGGGCCGGCGGCAGCGTGCCGGCCCGCGCGGCGGCGGTGGTCTCCGCCAGCGCGGCGGCCAACTCCCGGGTGGTGAGCCGCTGGGCGTCGCGCAGCACCGGCACCAGCAGGCCCCGGTCGGTCTGCGCGGCGATGCCCAGGTGCACCCCGGCCGACTGGACGATCCGCTGCCCCTCGGTGTCGACGTGCGCGTTGAGCTGCGGGTACTTCCGCAGTCCGCTGAGGCAGATCCGGGCCAGCAGGGCCAGCACGCTCACCGGGGCGTCCGGGGTGGCCGCGTTGATCGCCGCCCGGGTCTCCAACAGACCGGTGGCGTCCACGTCGACCCAGATGGTCACCTCGGGGATCTCCCGCCGGCTGCGGGAGAGCTTGTCGGCGATCACCTTGCGGATGCCGGTGAGCGGGATGACCACGTCACCCTCGCCGGCCGGGGCGAGGCCGACGTGGGCCTGTCCGGCGTCCGGCACGGCGGCGAGCCGGGCCGCCGGGGCCTCCGTCGCGGCCTCCACGTCGGCGCGACGGATCACTCCGCCGGGCCCCGTGCCGCGCAGCGTCGTCAGGTCCACGCCGCGCTCCTTCGCCAGCCGGCGCACGATCGGCGAGATGACCAGCGGGGCCGGCCCGCCGCCGGGCGCGGCGTCACCGGGGGCCGACGCGGTCGCAGCGCCCGGCGTCGTCCGGCCGGCGCCCTGCGCCGAGCCGACACCCGCGGGGGCGCCGGTCGAGGCGGGCGTGCGGTCGTCAGGTTCGGGGGCGACCGCCAGGCGGGGCCGGCGGCGGCGCCGGCCCGAGCTGCCGTGCCCGGTGCCGTACCCGATCAGCACGTTGCCGGAGCCGGCCCGCTCCTCCTCGCGGTAGGTGGCGTGCCCGGCGGGCTCCCCGTCGTCGGAGCCCGCGCCGTCCAGCGGCGCGACGGTGATCAGCGGCTGGCCGACCGGGCGGACCTCGCCCGCCGCGCCGTGCAGGGCGACGACCCGACCGGCGTACGGGCAGGGCACGTCGACCACGGCCTTGGCGGTCTCCACCTCCACCACGGTCTGGTCCACGGTGACCACGTCACCGACGGCCACCCGCCACTCGACGATCTCGGCCTCGCTCAGCCCCTCGCCCAGGTCCGGCAGGAGGAAGACCTGGGCCCGCTCCACCGTGGTCACGCCGCGCTCCCCTGCGGCAGCCAGCGGGCGTCCGGCTGGTCGTCCCACTGGAGGCGGGCCACCGTGTCGAGCACCCGGTCCACCGACGGCAGGTGGGTGTGCTCCAGCATCGGCGCCGGGTACGGGATGTCCAGCCCGGACACCCGCAGCACCGGGGCGTGCAGGGCGTGGAAGCAGCGCTCCTGCACCCGGACGGCGATCTCGGCGCCGACCCCGGCGAAGCCCTGCGCCTCCTGGATCACCACGCACCGGCCCGTCCTGCGCACCGAGGCGGCGACGGTGCCGTCGTCGAACGGCACGATGGTGCGCACGTCGACGACCTCCAGGTCCCAGCCCTCCTCGCGGGCGGCCTCGGCGGCCTCCATCGCCACCGGCACCGCCGGGCCGTACGCGACCAGGGTGGCGTCGGTGCCCGGCCGGCGTACGACGGCCGTGCCGAACGGCGCGGTACGCGCCGGCAGCTCCGCCTCGGCGCTGGAGAAGTAGAGCTTCTTCGGCTCCATGAACACGACCGGGTCCGGATCCTCGATCGCCTCGCGCAGCAGCGAGTACGCGTCCTCCACGGTGGCCGGGGTGACCACCTTCAGGCCCGGGGTGTGCGCGTAGTACGCCTCGGACGAGTCGCAGTGGTGCTCGACGCCGCCGATGCCACCGGCGTACGGCACCCGGATGACGATGGGCACGCTCAGCGACCCGCGGGTGCGGTTGCGCAGCTTCGCCACGTGCGAGGCGATCTGCTCGAACGCCGGGTACGCGAACGCGTCGAACTGCATCTCCACCACCGGACGCAGCCCGGACATGGCCAGGCCGACGGCGAAGCCGACGATGCCGGCCTCAGCGAGCGGAGTGTCGAAGCAACGCTTGTCGCCGAAGCGGGCCTGGAGCCCGTCGGTGATCCGGAAGACGCCGCCGAGCTGACCGACGTCCTCACCGAAGACGAGCACCCGCTCGTCGTCGAGCATCGCGTCGGCGAGCGCGGCGTTGAGCGCCTTCGCCATGGTCATGGTGGCCATCAGGCGTCCCCCTCCTCGTCCCTGGCGGCGGCCAGCTCGGCGCGGACCTGCTCGCGCTGCTCCACCAGCTGCGGGGTCGGCTCGGCGTACACGTGGTCGAAGAGGCTGAGCGGCTCGACCGTGGGCTGGGCGTTCATCCGCTCGCGCAGGTCGGCGGCGTACGCCTCGGCCTGCTCGGCGATCGCGGCCACGGCGGCGTCGTCGAGCACGCCCCGGGCCCGCAGGTAGGTCTCCAGCCGGGCGACCGGGTCGCGGTCGCGCCACGCCTCGACCTCGTCGGCGTCCCGGTAGCGGGTGGCGTCGTCGGCGTTGGTGTGCGGCTCCATCCGGTAGGTGTGCGCCTCGACCAGGAACGGGCCGTGCCCGGCACGGGCGTGCGCCACCGCGCGGGTGAGCACCGCGAGCACGGCGACGGGGTCGTTGCCGTCGACCTGCTCGCTGGGCACGCCGTAGCCGACGCCCTTGTACGCCAGGCTCGGCGCAGCGGTCTGCCGGGACAGCGGGACGCTGATCGCGTACTTGTTGTTCTGCACGAAGTACACGACCGGCGCCTTGAACACGGCGGCGAAGTTCACGCCCTCGTGGAAGTCGCCCTCGCTGGTGGCCCCGTCGCCGATGAAGGCCAGCGCCACCGTGTCGCGCCCCTGGTAGGACTCGCCGTAGGCCAGGCCGGCGGCGTGCACGCACTGGGTCGCCAGCGGGGTGCACTGCGGCGCGGTGTGCCGCTGCGCCGGGTCGTACCCGCAGTGCCAGTCGCCGCGCAGCAGGGTGAGCACCTCGACCGGGTCGATGCCCCGGGAGGTCAGCGCCATCGACTCGCGGTAGGTGGGGAAGACCCAGTCGTCGTCGCGCAGCGCGAGGACCGCGCCGACCTGACAGGCCTCCTGACCGCGGGAGGACGGGTAGACCGCGAGCCGGCCCTGCTTGGTCAGCGCGGTGGCCTGGACGTCGAAGCGACGCCCGACGACCATCCGGCGGTACATCTCGCGCAGCGCCTCGACGGGCGGCTCGGGACAGTCGGCGCGGGACGGCAGCGGGGTGCCGTCCGGATTCAGCAGCCGGACCGGCTCGGCCTGCGGCAGCAGGCCGGCGGACGGGTCCGGCGCGGCCGGGGTGGCCGGCCGGCGGGTGCGCGGGGATGCCCTGCGGACCGCCTGGGGTGTGGTCGTCACGGCGGGGACCTCCTGGACGTGTGGTGGCCTTATGCTCCTGCCGTTGGATGATTGACTCAAGACGCGCGGTGAACGTGGGATGAATGGCATGAACAGGGGGCTGATGTGAGCCAGGAGACCCCACCGACACCGGGCGGGCCGGGCGGAACGGGACGTTCGGCCGGCCCGCTGGACGAGGTCGACCGACGCATCCTGGACGAACTGGTCCGCGACGGCCGGCTGTCCATCCGTACGCTCGCCGAACGGGTGCACGTCTCGCGCACCAACGCGTACGCCCGGGTGGAACGGCTGCTGCGCGACGGGGTGATCACCGGCTTCGCCGCCCGGGTCGCCCCGGAGCCCGCCGGGCTGGGCACCTCGGCGTACATCGCGCTGACCATCCAGCAGAACACCTGGCGGGAGGTGTCGGCGGAGCTGGCCCGGGTGCGCTACGTGGAGCACGTCGCGCTGCTCAGCGGCGAGCACGACGTGCTCGCCCTGGTCCGCGCGCCGGACAACGCCACCCTGCGGGACGTGGTGCTGGACCGGGTGCAGGGCATCGCCGGGGTGCTGTCGACCCGCAGCTGGCTGGTCTTCGAGGAGTTCACCGGCGCACAGACCCCCTGGGACTAGCTAGCCACCAGCGGTTAGGCCCTGAGCCTGCCCGTGGTGCACATCGCTCACCCACTCCCAGCCTGGCTCGGCCGAGGGGCCGATCCGCGGGTCATCGGGCTCGCGGCCGTCACGCAAGGCGAGCACGTACGCCCGGTCGCGCTCGATCCGCTCGTGCACCTGACCGGCTCCGCCGACCGACCCGTGGCCGGGGACCACGACGTCGACGTCGGCCGCCACGCTCTCCAGCAGCCGCAACGCCGCGAGGTAGTCCTCGATCGGGTCGGCGGCGCCGTCCAGGTCGAGCATCGGGACCAGGACGTCGGAGAGCATGTCGCCGGCGACGAGAACCCCGCGCTCCTCGACGAGCAGCGCCGCGTGGCCCGGCGCATGCGCTTGATGCTCGACGATCCGGACTCCGGGGCCGTCCCAGGGAATCCGCGCCGTCCCGGCGGGCAGGGCGGTGATGAGGCCGTACAGGTCCAGCGGGACCTGCCCGGCGATTTCCGTCTCGGCCAGGTGTTCGGTGATGTGGGCCTTCGCGTCCGGGTCGGACAGCTGTTCCCGGACAGCGGCCGCGCAGCGGGCCGTGCCGTAACGGGGCGCTTCGCCGAGCTGTGCGTGCCAGAGCAGGTGATCCCAATCCGGATGCGTCGAGAAGCCCGCCACGACGGTCCGGCCCGATGCGGACAGGTCGTTCGCGAGGCAGGCCAGTTCGTGGTCCTGCAACCCGGGGTCGATGAGCAACACGCCGGCGCGGCCTTGCACGACGATGGTGTTGCTCTGGAGGAATTCGCTCTCGTGAACCAACACGCCGTCCGCGACCTGCCTCAGCACGAGCTCGCCTCCCGGACGGCGTAGTGGTGCATCGTGACGCCCTGCTTGAACGATCGCTGCTCGAGCAGGTCGAGCTCGATCGGCATGTCCCAGTCATCGAACAGCGGCCGGCCGAAGCCGAGGATCGCCGGGTGGGTGAAGAGCAGCAGTTCGTCGAGAAGCCCCGCCCGGAGCACCTGCGTGGCGAGCGCCGCGCCGCCCACACCGAGGGTGCCGTCGGTCTCAGCCTTGAGGGCGGCCAGTTGCTCGATCGCGTCGTCCCCGCCGATGATCCGGGTGCCGTGATCGGCGCTGTGGCGGGTGCGGGAGACGAGCACCTTGGGCGCGGAGGTCCAGATCTCGCCGTACTCACGCATGAAGTCCGGCAGCGACGCGTCCTCGCGCGCCCGTGGCCAGTACTCCTCCATCGTCTCGTAGATGACCCGGCCCTGGACCATGCCCGCGAGCGTTCGCGCCCGCGCGTTGAACTCCCGGTGCAGCTCCTCGTCGATGCGCAGCCACTCGCCGGCGCCGTCATCCCCGGGAACTTGCTCGATCCGCAGGTCGAGGGACACGTTCATCCAGTACAGGAAGCGGCCCATCATCCCCCTCCTCCCCTAGTGGTTGCGATTTGCAACCACTATATTGGGGGCCAAGTGCCTGTCAAGGAGGAGTCGTGGAACCACGGTCCGGGTGTCCGATCAACGCGGCCGTCGAGGTGCTCGGAGACCGCTGGACGCTGCTCGTGCTCCGCGACGTCATCTTCGGCGACCGCCGCTACTTCCGGGCGCTGCTCACCGGGTCGATCGAGGGCATCGCCTCGAACATCCTCGCCGACCGCCTCGTGCGGCTCGTCGAGGCGGGGATCCTCACCCGCGGCACCGCGGCGCGAGGGCAGCGCGCCCGCTACAGCCTCACCGAGGCCGGCATCCAGACCCTTCCGGTCCTCTACGCGCTCGGCAACTGGGGCCTCGACTGGCGCCCGGGCACCGAGGAGCTCCAGATCCGGCAGCGGATCATGCGTGACGCGGGCCCGGCGTTCATCGAGGAGCTCATGGACGAGCTCCGGGTGCGCCACCTCGACGCCCCGCCGAAGCCCCACGACGGCCCGGGCCCGCTCGAACGCCTGAACGCCGCCTACGCCGCCGAGCAGGAACGCCGCGACTAGGGCGCGTGTCGAAGTCCAGGTGGGGTCCGGCAAGGCGGAGATCGGTCCGAATACCGGTGTCGTATCCGGACCGATCTCCAACGCCGCCGGGCGTCACCTGGGCCCGCCACAGGCCGGCCAGGACTTCGACACACGCCCAAGGGCGCTCAGCGTTCCGACGGTGCCTCCAGCCCCTCCCGGTCGGCCAGCTCCAGCAGGGGCTGCAGGGAGAAGCGCCGCTCGTCCAGCCCGGCGTGCGGGTCGCCGCGCCCGGCGAACCGGGCCGGCATGCCGGCCACGTCGAAGTCCTCCGGGCGGGCGTCGTCCAGCTCCGACCAGTCCAACGGCGCGGACACCAACGCCGCCGGCGTCGGCCGGATCGAGTACGCCGAGGTCATCGTGTGGTCGCGGGCCATCTGGTTGTAGTCGACGAAGACCGGCCGGTCGCGCTGCTCCCGCCACCACGTGGTGGTGACCAGGTCGGGGCGGCGGCGCTGCATCTCCCGGCCGAGCGCCAGCACCGCCCGCCGGCACTCGCCGAAGCTCCAGCGGGGCTCGATGGAGAGGTAGACGTGCAGGCCCCGGCCGCCGGTGGTCTTCGGGTAGCCGACCAGACCCAGCTCGGCGAGGAAGGCCCGCACCTCGTGTGCCACCGGCACCACCTGCTCGAAGCCGACGCCCGGCATCGGATCCAGGTCGATCCGCAGCTGGTCGGGGTGCTCCACGTCGGCGGCGGTGACCGGCCAGGGGTGGAACCGCAGGGTGCCCAGGTTGGCCGCCCAGATCACCACGGCCAGCTCGCTCGGCGCGACCTCGTCGGCGGTGCGGCCGCTGGGGAAGGTGATGTGCGCGGTGCGCACCCAGTCGGGCGCGCCGGCGGGCAGGCGCTTCTGGTAGAAGGCGTCACCCCGGTTGTCCTGCCGGGTGCCGATCTTCGCCCCCTCGAACACCCCACGCGGCCAGCGTTCCAGCATGGTGGGGCGGTCCCGCAGGGCGCGCAGGATGCCGTCGCCGACGGCGAGGAAGTAGCGCACCACGTCCAACTTGGTCAGCCCACGCTGCGGGAAGTAGGGCTTGTCCGGGCTGGAGACCCGGACGACCCGCTCCCCGACCTGGATCTCCTCGGCCGCCGTCGTCGCCACGCCTCACACCGTAACGGCAGGTTCCGACACCGGGGCCCGGCTCACGGGGACTCGGCGGCGACCGGCAGTCGACGCGTCGCGACGGCCGGCGCAGGCGTGCGGGTGGGCCCGCCTCCGCCGGCCCGGACCTGCGCTCCTAGGCTGCCGGCATGGCGACGTACCTCGACGTGCACCCGGAGAACCCGCAGCCGCGGACGATCAGCCGGGCGGTCGACCTGCTGCGCTCCGACGGGTTGATCGCGTACCCGACGGACTCGTGCTTCGCCCTCGGCTGCCGGATGGGCAACCGGGACGGCATCGACCGGATCCGGGACATCCGCCAGCTCGACGGCCGGCACCACTTCACCCTGGTGTGTCGGGACTTCGCGCAGCTCGGCCAGCTCGTCCAGATCAACAACGCCCTGTTCCGGTCGCTGAAGGCGGCCACTCCGGGCAGCTACACGTTCATCCTGCCGGCGACGAAGGAGGTGCCGCGCCGCCTGCTGCACCCGAAGAAGAAGACGGTGGGCGTGCGCATCCCCGACCACCCGGTGGCGCAGGCGCTGCTGACCGAGCTGGGCGAGCCGCTGGTGTCGAGCACCCTGCTGCTGCCCGACGAGGCCGAGCCGATGACGCAGGGCTGGGAGATCAAGGAGCGGCTCGACCACGTGCTCGACGCGGTCATCGACTCCGGCGAGTGCGGCACCCTGCCCACCACCGTGGTCGACTTCTCCCAGGGCGAGGCGGAGATCGTCCGCCGGGGCGCCGGCGACCCGTCCCGCTTCGAGTAGGCCCTCGCGCGCCGGCCGACCGGATGACGTGATCCACTCCGGGCGGCGGGGTCAGACCGGCTCGTCGTCCGACGAGGGCAGCGGCAGCAGCAGGGCGGTGTTGCCGGTGCGCCGGTCGGAGTGCGCGGGTGGCGGCAGGTCGGCGCCCGGTGCCCGGCTGTACAGCCGGCCCGCACCGGGCGGCCCGGCACGGCGGGAGACCTGGCAGGTCACCTGGTGGATCGGCGCGGGCGCGGTACCGAACCGGCCCGGTCCCCAGCGCACCCAGATCGCGATGCGGCCGGCCGCCGCCTCCGCCGCCAGCTTCTCCCAGGTACGACGCCGATCGGTGTGGTCGACCTCGACGACCACGGGCGGCCCGTCCGGCCGGGCGCACGCCACGTCGAGCACCGACTGCTGACGGGACAGCGGTGGCGGTAGGGGCAGCACGCTCGTCGCCCGGCGGTAGACACGCCAGCCCTGGTCACCCGCCCAGGCGACCACGGAGTCGATGATCCGCGCCGTCACCGCGTCCGTGCCCAGGTCGACGAAGGCGAGCCGGGCGAGAGCCTGCCCGAGCGACGCCGCCAGCCGTTCGCCGTCCACAACGCCGTCCATGCGCGCAGGGTAGCGGCTCACCCGCCACGACCGGCGTCCTCCCGATCGACCGGCCCGCCGCCCCGGGCGGCGGGCCGGTCACGATTCGCCGTCAGGACCGGTCGGGAAGCTGACGGTTGTCGGGCGGGGCGAGGCGGTCGGCCGACGGGTCGGGAGCGGTGACCACGTCCGGCACGCCGGTGACCGGCGGCAGGGTGGCGGGGCCGGTGACGGGCAGCGTCAGCGTGCTGCGCCCGAGGTCCACCCGGACGGTGGCGTCCCGGTCGTCGATCTCGGTGAAGCCCGGGTCGCTCTGGGCAAGGACGAGACCGAGGACGTGGCCGGCCGGCAGCACCGCGTCGTACGCGTTGAGCGGCAGGGTGACCGTGTACCAACGGTCCGGGCGCAGCGGGCTGGTGAACCGCAGGGACCGGTGGTGCGCCGCGTCGAGCCAGCCGCGGGTGAGCACGCCGTGGTCGGTGACCGCGGTGATCTCGGCCGTGTCCCGGTAACAGGCGTCGTCGGCCTCGGTGGACTCCCCCCAGCACGACTCGGTGGTCAGCGTCCGGACCCCCTCGGAGTTGCGGTACTGGATCCGTTCCGCAATGCCGTAGTCGACGAGTCGCGCGCTCAGCGCGGTGGTCGGCCGGTCGACCCTGATCCGCAGGCGCACCGACGGCGTCCCGGAGATCCGCAGCGGCGCGGTCAGCGCGCCGGAGAGGAACACCAGCCGCCCGGCGCGGGCGGTCGTCGGTTCGGTGACCACCTGCGGCTCGGTCAGCGACTCGTCGGTGTACGCCCGCACCACTCCCGGACGGGCGCCAGGACCGCCGAGCGTTCCGGTCGTGCCGTCGCCGGCCCCCAGGGACACCGGAACGTTCCGGGTACCCGGCGCCGGCCAGTCGCGCTGCTCGGTCCACACCCCGGGGGCTGTCTCCAGGGTGGCCCGGGGCTCCCGCATGACGCCGTTGGGCAGGCCCTGCAACCAGTAGTCGAACCAGCGGTGCAGGGTGGCCACCCACTCGGCCCGGCGGACGTCGAACGGGTCCTCGTGCCCGGCCTGGTAGAGCCAGAGCATGCGCGGCACCTGCCGGTCGGCGAGCGCGTCCCACCAGCGGGCGAACTGGCCGGTGGTGACGTTCAGGTCGTTGACGCCGTGCGCGACCAGGACGCTGGCCCGGACCTGCCCGACCGAGCGGCGGTAGTCCCGCTCCGCCCAGTACGCGTTGTAGTCGCCGGTGTCCTCCGCGCTCTCCGCGCGCAGCCGGGCGAGCACCGCGGCGCACGCCTCGGCGGGCCTACCGTTGACCACCCGGTGCAGGTAGGCGGGATAGTCCGAGGCCCGCAGCAGGCCCCGGTACCGCTGGTAGTCGTACCAACTGGAGATCGCGGAGATCGGCACGATGGTCGCCAGGCCCCGCACGCCGGTGGCCGCCACGCCGTTGGCGACCGAGCCGTCCCACGACTTGCCGATCATGCCGACCCGGCCGGTGCTCCACGACGCGGTGACCGGCTCGCCGTCCAGCGTGAAGCCGCGGGCCCGGCCGTTCAGCCAGTCCACCACCGCCTTCGCCCCGGCCACCTCGGCCCGGCCGCCGACGTCCTCGCAGCCGGTGGCGCGCGCGGTGCCGCTGAGGTCGACCGCGGCGAAGGCGTACCCGCGGGGGACGAACCAGTTGTCGTAGAAGAGCGGTGCCTTGGCGATCACGCCGTTCGCGTCGTACGTCTTGCGTTCGCTCTCGTTGCCCCGGCCGCAGCAGTGGTAGTACGGCGAGGCGTCCATGATGACCGGCACCCGGACGCCGGCCTGCGCCGCCTCCCGGGGCCGGACCAGGTCGACCATGACCCGGTCCCGCGCGCCGTCGCCGTCGGCGTCGGTCGGCGTCTCGACCTGGACGCTCTCCCGGACGGCGTCGGCGTAGGAGTAGACCGGCACCGTGTGGTCGCCGACGATGTGCGGCGGGTCGGGCGCGGCGTGGGCGGGGGCGGTGGGGGCGGCCGTGACCAGCAGCGCCGTGAGGGTGGCGGCGGCCAGTGCCCGGCTCCGGGCAGGCGTCATCGTGGTCCTTCCGACGGGTACGGCAGGTCAGGCCATTCCACCCCATCGATGCGACCGCTGCCTAGACCCCGTGTCCAACCGGTCACTTTCGGCGACGTCGAAGGGTTGACCATCGACATCCGTCTTCGTAACGTTCGGCGGGACCGTCGACCCTCCCTCCACCGGCGAAGGGACCTCCGTGGCACGACGACGTACCCTCTCCCTGATCCTGGCCACGACGCTGCTCACCGGCGGCACCGTGGCCCTCTCCCCCACCGGCGCCGGCGCCTCCCCGCCGCGTCCCGAGGACGAGTACCGGCCGGTGCGCGGGCCCTCCGCCCCCGCCGAGTACCGCTATCTCCAGAAGACGGTGCGCGGCGAGGCGCTGCCCCGGCACGCCTACGACACGGCGGCGAAGGCCGGGGCCCGGCTGCCCGTGGTCGGCGGCCGCTGGACCTCGGTCGGGCCGACCAACATCGGCGGCCGGATCACCTCGCTCGCGCTGGACCCGCACCGTCCCGACACCGTCTACGCCGCCTCGGCCAGCGGCGGGGTCTGGGTGAGCCGCGACGCCGGCAACCGCTTCGAGCCGGCCTGGCCGGACGGCTGGACCCAGGCGATGGGCGCGGTGGCGACCGGCCCGGACGGCACCCTGTACGCCGGCACCGGCGAGGTCAATCCCGGTGGCGGCAGCATCACCTACGAGGGCACCGGCCTGTACGCCTCCCGCGACGGCGGCCGCACCTGGCGGTCGCTGGGCCTGCACGACTCGGGCGCGATCGGCGCGATCACCGTCGACCCGGCCGACCCGAAGCGGATCTTCGTGGCCGCCGCCGGTTCGCTCTACAACGGCGGCGGCGACCGGGGCGTCTACCGCTCCACCGACGGCGGGACGACCTGGCAGCGCATCCTCACCGGGGCCAACGAGTTCACCGGCGCGACCGAGGTGCTGATCGACCCGCGCGACGCCGACCGGCTCTACGCCGTGCTCTGGGACCACCGCCGCACCCCGGACCTTCGCACCTACGGCGGGGTCGGCTCAGGGATCTACCGCTCCACGGACGGCGGGGCGACCTGGGCGCGCCTGGCCGGTGGGCTGCCGGCGGCCGGGCCGGAGGTGGGCCGGATCGGCCTGGGCCAGTCCGCCTCGGACCCGGACCGGCTCTACGCGATCGTCAACTCCACCGCCGGCCCGTTCGCCGGCTTCTACGGCAGCGACGACGGCGGCGACGCCTGGACCCGGCTGCCGGACACCCGAGAGCTGACCACCTCGCAGTCCACCTTCGGCTGGTGGTTCGGCAAGGTCTGGGTCGACCCGGACGAGCCGCAACACGTGCACGTCGCGGGCGTGCCGCTGCTGACCACCAAGGACGGCGGGCGGACCTGGACGGCGGACAGCAGTTCCATCCACGTCGACCACCACGCGATGATCTGGGATCCGCGCCGTCCGCAGCGGGTCTACCTCGGCAACGACGGTGGGACGTACCGCTCGGACGCCGACGGTGACGGCGGCTGGGTGAAGGCCACCCACGAGCCGTACACCCAGTTCTACAGCGTGGCGATCACGCCGCAGGACGTCAGTCGGATCTCCGGCGGCACCCAGGACAACGGCTCGCTGCGCTCCTGGGGCGGCCCGGCCTTCAACGAGTACCTCGGCGGGGACGGCGAGGAGAACCTGATCAACCCGACCGACAAGGAGAACGTCTACGCCTGCTACCAGTACGGCAACTGCTTCTGGTCGGTCGACGGCGGCGAGACGATGACGTACTTCGGCAACAAGGTCACCGCGGCCCGGCGGAACTGGTTCACCCCGGTGGTCTTCGACCCGCGCGACCCGGCGGTGATGTACTACGGCGCGAACGTGCTCAACCGGTCGACCGACGGCGGCCGGACCTGGACGGCGATCAGCGGCGACCTGACCGGCGGACCGGGCCGCGACCCGATCTACACCAACTACGGCACCATCACCACGGTCGCCCCGGCCGGGGACGGCCGGACCGTCTACGTCGGCACCGACGACGGGCGGGTCTGGGTGACCCGCGACCTGGGCGGCTCGTGGGAGCTGCTGCTCTCCGGGCAGCCGTGGGTGACCCGCGTCGTGGTCGACCCGCGCCGGGCCGACCGGGTGTACGTGACGCTGTCGGCGTACCGGTCGGGCTCCCAGCGGCCGTACGTGCTCGGCTCACTGGACGGGGGCCGGCACTTCCACGACCTCAGCGGCACCCTGCCGAAGGCGCCGGTCAACGATCTGGCCATCGGCAAGGGGCTGACCCTCTACGTCGGCACCGACCAGGGCGTGTTCGTCAGCCCGACCGGCGGCGGGGTCTGGCTGCGCCAGGGCCGGGGCCTGCCGTTGGTCCCGGTCGACGACATCGAGTACGACGGCACCAACCACCGTCTCGTGGCGGGGACCTTCGGCCGGGGCATCTACGCCGTCCAGGTTTCCTGAGTGTCGCGGCTGCCGGGACCGGACGCGGCGAGCCGGCTGCGTCCGGTCCCGGCAGCGCGGGGGTCAGCGCCCTTCCTGCTGCAGCCGCTCTATGAGCATCTGCTTGCCCTGCTCACCGGCCTTGCGGTTGCTCTCCTGGATCTTGCGGAACCAGGTGGCCAGCTCGCTGTCACCGCGGGCGTCGGCGTCCGCGATGTACGTCTCCAGCTGCCAGATGTGCTGCAACGACATCTGCACGGCGTGGATCAGGTCGTAGTTCTTGTCCTTCACCGGGCTGGCCGGTTCCCTGACCATGGTGGCCACGGCACACCTCCCTGGGTCGGTCTCGGTGAGCCCAGCGGTTACCCGTCCCCGGCGGCTTCACGCCCCGCCGGGCCACGGCACCGGCGACGGGCGCGGCGGCGCAGCCCGCACGGTTACCCGGCGCGGCCCCCGGGTACGCATGGGCCCATGGCGGAACTGGCAGCCCTCTGGATCGTCCGGCACGGTGAGAGCACGGCCAACGTGGCGGCCTCCGCGGCCGAGCGGTCCGGCGCGGAGCTGATCGACCTCACCCACCGCGACGCCGACGTGCCGCTGTCGGCCACCGGCGAGGAGCAGGCCCGGGCCACCGCCCGCTGGCTGGCCGGCCTGCCCGAGCAGCAGCGCCCGGACGTGGCGGTGGTGTCGCCGTACCTGCGGGCGGTGCGGACCTCGGAGCTGGCGCTGGCCGGCACCGGCGTCCCGGCCAGCCGGGACGAGCGGCTGCGCGACCGGGAGCTGGGCATCCTCGACGGGCTGACCGGGCACGGGGTCGCCCGCCGGTTCCCCGACGAGGCCGCCCGCCGGCAGCGGCTCGGCAAGTTCTACTACCGGCCCCCGGGCGGCGAGTCGTGGACGGACGTGGCGCTGCGACTACGCGCGCTCCTCGGCGACCTGCGCCGCGACCACGAGGGACGGCGGGTGCTGCTCTTCGGCCACGACGCCCTGGTCTTCCTGCTCCGTTACCTGGTCGAGGGGCTGACCGAGGCGGAGCTGATGGGGCTGACCCGGGAGCACGTGATCGCCAACTGCTCGGTGACCGGCTGGTCGGCCGACGCCGACGGCCGGCTCACCCTCGACACCTTCAACGACATCCGGCACCTGCGCCAGCAGGGCGCCCGCCCCACCGAGGAGGACGAGGTCCATGCCGAGCCGGTCTGAGACGAGGGTGATCACCCCGGCGCTGCTGCGCGACTGGGCGCTGCCGGTCCCGACCGGCGGCAAGGAGCACCGTGGCACGGTGCTGGTCGTCGGCGGCTCCCGGTTCACCCCGGGCGCGGTGCTGCTGGCCGGGGTGGCCGCGCTGCGCGCCGGCGCCGGGGTGCTCCAGCTCGCCGCCGCCGAGTCCACCGCCGCCGCGCTGAGCATCCAGGTGCCGGAGGCGCTGGTGGTCGGCCTGCCGGAGACCCGGGACGGCGTCGTCGCCGGTGACCCCGGCGACCGGCTGGGCGATCTGGTCGGCCGCGCCGACGTCGTCGCGGTCGGCCCGGGTCTGCACGACATCGACGAGACCCGGGCGCTGCTGCACCTGGTCCTCGACGCGGCCGGCCCGCAGACGGCGCTGGTGCTGGACGCGTACGCGCTCGGTGCGCTCAGCCACGAACCGGACCTGCTGGTCGGCGCGGGCCGTCCGGTGGTGCTCACCCCCAACCTGACCGAGGCGCGGCACCTGCTGGGCCGTGAGCCCGGCGAGGACCTGGACGCCGAGGCCCGCGAGCTGGCCCGCCGCTACGACGCCGTCGTGTCGCTGTACGGCCACATCGCCACCGCGGACGGCGAGGGCTGGCGGGAGGAGAGCGGCGACGCCGGCCTCGGCACCTCCGGCAGCGGTGACGTCCGTTCGGGGCTGCTGGCCGGCCTGCTGTCCCGGGGGGCCGCCCCCGCCCAGGCCGCCTGCTGGGCCGCCTGGGCGCACGCGGTGAGCGGTCAGCGGCTGGTCCCCCGGTTCGGAAGGATCGGCTTCCTCGCCCGCGAGCTGCTGGACGAGATCCCGCACACGCTGGCCACCGTATGACGGCCGCCGACCAGCCGAACGGGTGTGTGTAACGCCACACGAGACTCCTACGCTGTTGGTTCGGAAGCGGGCACCCCGCCCCCTTCCCGCCGGCCGCTCCCCACCAGGGGGCGCACCCGGCTGGAAACAGCCCCTGGGAGTCTGTGTGAAGAACCTCCGTCGCAAGACACTGGCTGCCGCGTCCGCAGTGACCCTCGGTGTCGGCCTCGCCGTCACCGGTGGGCTGGCTCCGGCGGCGTCGGCCGCCGGTCCGGACACCACGTTCCTGGTCCTGGCCCCGCAGGGCGCCACGACCAGCAAGGCGGCGGCCCGCGTGGCCGCGGCCAAGGGCACCGTGGTGGCCGCGTACGACCAGATCGGCGTGCTCGTCGTCCGCTCGACCAACCCCGAGTTCGTCACCGACGTGGCGGGCGCGGGCGTCGAGTCGGTCGCGTCCACCGCCGGCCTGGGCACCGCCCTGGAGGAGGGCGAGACCCTGGAGGTCTCCGCGGCCGAGGCGGCGAACACCACCGCCGACCCGACCAAGGAGCCCCTCTTCGGTCAGCAGTGGGACATGCCGATGATCGACGTCCCGCAGGCCCACGCCGTCAACGCCGGCCGTGCCGACGTGGTGGTGGGCGTGCTGGACAGCGGCATCTCCAGCAGCCACCCCGACCTGGCGACCCAGATCGCCAAGGACAAGAGCACGTCCTGCATCGGCGGGGTCACCGACACCACCGAGGCGGCCTGGAACCCGACCACCTCCGACCACGGCACCCACGTGGCCGGCACCATCGCCGCCGCCGTCAACGGCGTCGGCGTGACCGGTGTCGCGCCGGGCGTCAAGGTCGCCGCGGTGAAGGTGGTCAACGACGACGGCTACATCTTCCCGGAGGCCGCGGTCTGCGGGTTCATGTGGGCCGCCGAGCACGGCATGGAGCTGACCAACAACAGCTACTACATCGACCCGTGGGAGCTGAACTGCCGCAACGACGCACGCCAGCGTCCGGTGTGGCAGGCGGTCCAGCGGGCCATCCGCTACTCGCAGAGCAAGGGCGTGCTGCACGTGGCGTCCGCGGGTAACTCGAACTACGACCTCGCGCACAAGATCACCGACGACGGCAGCCCGAACAACGGCACGCCGGAGGAGCGCGAGAACCTCACCAACGCCTGCCTCGACCTGCCGGCCGAGGCTCCGGGTGTGGTCACCGTCTCGGCGGTCGGCCCGACCGGGGCGAAGAGCTACTACTCCTCGTACGGCCAGGGCGTCATCGACGTGACGGCGCCGGGTGGCGACACCCGCTTCCGTACCCAGGGCGTCCGCTCCACCCTCACCGACGGCATCCTGTCGACCACCTTCAACACGGCGACGCGCACCAACGGCTGGGGCTACAAGCAGGGCACCTCGATGTCCGGCCCGCACGCCACCGGCGTCGCGGCGCTGGCGGCGTCGGCGAACCCGGGCATGAGCCCGGGTCAGCTGGCGGCGTTCCTGGAGCGCACCTCGGTGTCGCAGGCCTGCCCGGCCGGCGTCTACAACCCGGTGCCGCTGATCCCGACCGGCCCGAACGCCTACGACGCGACCTGCTCCGGCGGCGCGCGGAACGGCTTCTACGGCGCCGGCATGGTCAACGCGTACAACGCGGTGAAGTAGCAGCAACACGGCACCAGCGGTGGGACCCGGCGGACATCCGCCGGGTCCCTACCGTTTTCGCAGCTCACACCCGGGGTAGGAGATCCGGCGTCAGCCGAACCAAGGAGGTCCGCCGGTGTCCACCGATGCCATCGTCCTGCTCAAAGAGGACCACAAGGAGATGCGCCGCCTGTTCCGCGAGTTCCAGAAGGCCGAGGACGGCCCGGCCGAGGCGCGCGGCCGGCTGGTGCAGCAGATCCTGGAGGCGCTGACGGTGCACACCTACCTCGAGAACGAGGTGATGTACCCGGAGGTCCGCAAGCTGCTGCCGGACCTGGAGGACGACATCCTCGAGTCGTACGAGGAGCACCACGTCGCCGACCTGCTCTGCGCCGAGCTGGCCATCATGGACCCCTCCGACGAGCGCTTCGTCGCCAAGACCACGGTGCTGATCGAGAACGTCGAGCACCACGTCGAGGAGGAGGAGCAGGAGTGGTTCCCCAAGGTGCGCGAGGCGCTCGGTCGTAACCAGCTCCAGGAGATCGGCCAGCGGATGATCGACATGCGCGCGGACGCGCCGCGTACCCCGTCCGACCCGAAGGCGATCAAGAAGGCCGTCGACGCGGTCACCGCCTGAGCCGCCACGACGTGACACGGGGCCCGGCCGTCGGCCGGGCCCCGTCGCGTGTCACCGGGCGACCGGCGCGTCGGCGTCCGGCGCGGGCAGGATCCGGCGCAGCCGCCCCGGGGGTACGGCCCGCTGCCGCCACTCCCTCGGGTAGCCCACCGAGACCTCCTCGAAGCGCACCCCGTCGTGCCAACTGGTGCGGGGGATGTGCAGGTGCCCGTAGACGACCGCGACGGCATCGAAGCGCCGGTGCCAGTCGGCGGTGGCCTCGGTGCCGCACCACTGGGCGAAGATCGGGTAGCGCAGCACCCGGGTCGGATCCCGGACCAGCGGCCAGTGGTTGACCAGCACGGTCGGCAGGGCGGGGTCACGCCCGGCGAGCCGCCGGGCCGTCTCCGCCACCCGCGCCGCGCACCACTGCGCCCGGTCCGGGTACGGGTCGGGGTGCAGCATGAACTCGTCGGTGCAGACGATCCCGGTACGGTACGCCTCGGCCAGGGCCGCCACGCGGTCCAGCCCCTCGGGTCGCCAGCTGTAGTCGTAGAGCAGGAACAGCGGCGCGACGAGCACCGGCCCGCCGGCGCCCCGCCACACCGGGTACTCGTCCTCCGGGGTGAGCACGCCCAGGGCCCGGCACCGCTGCACCAGGTGCTCGTAGCGGGCCAGCCCGCGCAGCGTGACCGGGTCGCCCCGTGGGGTCCACAGCTCGTGGTTGCCGGGCGACCACACGACCTTCTCGAACCGCCCGGCGAGCAGGCCGAGGGCCCACTCGACGTCGGCGGCGGTGTCGGCGACGTCCCCGGCGACGATCAGCCAGTCCCGGGGCGAGGCGGGTCGCAGCGCCTCGACCAGCGCCCGGTTCTCCGGGTACCCGATGTGCAGGTCGCTGATGGCGACCAGGCTGCCGTCGCGCTCCTCCCCCAGCATCAGCCGATGGTACGCAGACCGCGACGCCACGTGGGGAACGCGAACCGCACTCCGCCGAGCCCGGTTCGGCCATCGTGCGGTGCTGCCCGGACCCGAGCCGGTCGGGGGTGAACCGCGCGGCCGCCGCCCGGACCCTGCCCTTCAGCGAGCCGGCGGCCACCTTCTCCTCGCCCTTCGTCATCGCTTCGAAGCCCTGCGCGGCGGCTCGTCCGTCGGCCCGGGTGTCGGCCATGTCGGCACCCGCGAAGAACTTCGTGTCGGTCGGCCCGGGCATCAGCGAGGTGACCGTGACCCCGGTGTCCTTCAGCTCGGCGGCCGGCGGCCCCATCGCGCCGGCCGGCGGCGAGGTGGATCCGGACGCCGCGACGGCGACCCGGTAGGATCGCCGGTGGGCCGTGACTGGCGCGTGGGGATGGAGCACCATCGGGAAGCGGCCCCGTCATGAGGACGCACGCCGAGCGCCTGGGCCTTCCGCACGTAACTGGAGGTCGCATGTCGCTGAACGCCGAATCCACCGCCTTCCGCAGCGCGCTCGAGGTGATCCGCGCCGTCGAGCCCCGGGTGGCCGACGCCATCGGCGCCGAGCTGGCCGACCAGCGCGAGTCGCTCAAGCTCATCGCCAGCGAGAACTACGCCTCTCCGGCCACCCTGCTGGCCATGGGCAACTGGTTCAGCGACAAGTACGCCGAGGGCACCGTCGGCCGCCGGTTCTACGCCGGCTGCCAGAACGTCGACACCGTCGAGGCGCTCGCCGCCGAGCACGCCAAGGAGCTGTTCGGCGCCGCCCACGCGTACGTGCAGCCGCACTCCGGCATCGACGCCAACCTCGTCGCGTTCTGGGCGATCCTGGCCGACCGGGTGGAGTCCCCCGCCCTGAAGAAGGCCCAGGTACGCCAGGTCAACGACCTCACCGAGGCGGACTGGTTCGCGCTGCGCCGGGAGCTGGGCAACCAGCGGATGCTGGGCATGTCGCTGGACGCCGGCGGCCACCTCACCCACGGCTTCCGGCCGAACATCTCCGGCAAGATGTTCGACCAGCGCAGCTACGGCACCGACCCGACCACCGGGCTGATCGACTACGACAAGGTGGCCGAGGCGGCCCGGGAGTTCAAGCCGCTGATCCTGGTGGCCGGCTACTCGGCGTACCCGAGGAAGGTCAACTTCCGGATCATGCGGGAGATCGCCGACTCGGTCGGCGCCACCTTCATGGTCGACATGGCGCACTTCGCCGGCCTGGTCGCCGGCAAGGTCTTCACCGGCGACTTCGACCCGGTGCCGCACGCGCACATCGTCACCACCACCACCCACAAGTCGCTGCGCGGTCCGCGCGGCGGCATGGTGCTCTGCGGGCCCGAGCTGGCCGACCAGGTCGACCGGGGCTGCCCGATGGTGCTCGGCGGCCCGCTGCCGCACGTGATGGCGGCCAAGGCGGTCGCCCTGGCCGAGGCCCGTCGCCCCGACTTCGCCGACTACGCCCAGCGGATCGTCGACAACGCCCAGGCCCTCGCGGAGGGACTGCTGCGCCGGGGCGCGAAGCTGGTCACCGGCGGCACCGACAACCACCTGGTGCTCATCGACGTCTCCGGCTACGGCCTGACCGGCCGGCAGGCCGAGCAGGCGCTGCTGGACTCGGGCATCGTCACCAACCGCAACGCCGTCCCGCAGGACCCGAACGGGGCCTGGTACACGTCCGGCATCCGGATCGGCACCCCGGCGCTGACCAGCCGCGGCCTGGGCACGGCGCAGATGGACGAGACCGCCGAGCTGATCCACACCGTGCTCAGCCAGACGAAGCCGGGCGAGTCGAAGGCGAAGTACGTCCTCGACCCGGCGCTGGCCGACAAGGTCAGCAACCAGGCCAGCCAGCTGCTCGCCGGCTTCCCCCTCTACCCTTCCGTCGACCTGGGCTGAGCCCACCGCACTCCCCCGACGCCCCGCCCGGCCCGGCCGAGCGGGGCGTCGCCCTGCCCGCCCCTGTGTCCCGAGAGGCGCGACCGGCGCCGGGCGGTGAGATCGACTCCATGTCGACGAAGTGGCGGTGTCGAGCGGGCAGGGATGCCGCCACATCGCCGACATGACCAGGCGGTGCCGGCCGGAGCGCCGGTGCCGGCCGGGCCGACCGCCGGCCGGCCGGGGTCGCGGACGGGAGACGGTCAGGTGGGGCGGGTCAGGGCGCGGTGGCGCAGGGCGCGCAGGCGGTGCAGGACGTCGGTGCCGCCCCGGCCGAAGTGGTCGTGCAGGGCGCGGTACTCGGCGTACAGGTCGTCGTAGGCGGCGGCGCGGGCCGGGTCCGGGTGGTACGTCTGCCGGTGCGGGGCGCCCATCGCCGCCGACGCCGACTCCACGTCCGGGTACGCCCCGGCGGCCGTCGCCGCGTGGATCGCCGCGCCGAGCGCCGCCGGGTGCGCCGCGTCCAGCACGTGCAGTGGGCGGCGCAGCACGTCGGCGTAGATGCGCAGCAGCAGCCGGTTGGCGGTGAGGCCACCCGCCGCGGTCAGCTCGTCCACCGCCAACCCTGCTGCGGTGAACGCCTCGACCACGGTGCGGGCCCCGAACGCGGTCGCCTCCAGCAGCGCCCGCCAGATCTCCTCCGGCCGGGTGGCCAGGGTCAGGCCGACCAGCACGCCGCTGAGCTCGTGGTCCATCAGCACCGACCGGTTGCCGCTGTGCCAGTCCAGCGCGAGCAGCCCGTGCCCGCCGACCGGCTGGTCGGCGGCGAGGGAGTCCAGCAGGTCGTGGACGCCGACGCCGAGCGCCGCCGCCCGCGAGACGTACCCGGCGGGCAGCGCCCGGTCGACGTACCAGGCGAAGATGTCGCCGACCCCGCTCTGGCCGGCCTCGTAGCCCCACCGGCCGGCGGTCACCCCGCCGTCGACGACCCCGCAGAGTCCGGGGACCTCGTGGCAGGCGTCCGCATTCATGATCAGGCAGGTGGAGGTGCCCAGCACGGCGAGCATCCGCCCCGGGGCCACCGACCGGGCCGCCGCCGCGGTGACGTGCGCGTCGATCGCGCCGACCGCCACCGGCGTGCCTTCCGGCAGCCCGGTCCAGCCGGCCGCCTCGGCGGTCAGCGTCCCGGCGCGGGCGCCGGCGGGCGCGAGCGGGCCGTCGACCTTCGGCAGCAGCCCGGGCAGGGCGGGGTGCAGCGCGGCGAGGAAGTCGGCGGACGGGTGGCGGCCGTCCTGCACGAGGCCCTTGAAGCCGGCGGCGGAGACGTTGCGGGTCCGGCGGCCGCACAGCCGCCAGACGAGCCAGTCCGCCGCCTCGATCCAGCAGTCGGTGGCGTGGAAGACCTCCGGGTCGGCCTCCAGCAGTTCGAGGGCCTTGGCGAGCTGCCACTCGGCGGAGACCCGGCCGCCGTAGCGGGCCAGCCAGGGCTCGCCGCGCTCCCGCGCCACCGTGTTGATCCGCTCGGCCTGGCGCTGCGCGGCGTGGTGCTTCCACAGCTTGGGCCAGGCGTGCGGTCGGTCGCGCAGGCCGGGCAGCGCGCAGAGCGGGGTGCCGTCGGCGCGGGTGGGCAGCACGGTGCAGGAGGTGGCGTCGACCCCGATGCCGACCACGTCCCGCGGGTCGACCCCGGCGGCGGCCAGCGCGGCGGGCACCGCGACGCGCAGCACGTCGAGGTGGTCGGCCGGGTCCTGCAACGCCCAGTCCGGGGGCAGCGGGACGCCGCCGGGCAGCCGGTCGGTGAGCACACCGTGCCGGTACGCGTGCACGGCGCTGCCGAGTTCCGCGCCGTCGTCGACGGCGACGACCACCGCCCGGCCGGAGAGCGTGCCGAAGTCCACCCCGACGGTGTACCGCCGTGTCACCGCCGCCCCTCCCGTCCCCGCCTCCGGCGCTCGCGGGACGGTGCGGTCACGCTAGCAACCGGCGGGGCTCAGGCGAGCTGCCGCTTGAGGTGGTACCGGTGCACCTCGGTGCTGCCCTGCACGTTGTTGACGTCCTCGGCGGCGGAGACCAGCTCCCAGCCCTCCCGGCCGGCCCGGTTGAGGTGCGCGATGGCGGTGTCGCCGTACGCCGTGATGTCGGTGCGCGACCCGTCGGGGCCGTACCAGACGAACGAGACGTGGAAATTGCGTCCCTGCCCCTGGTAGCGGCGGACCAGCAGGGCGTACTCCCAAGCGACCATGCGGCCATTATGACCGTCCGATGGGGACGGGAGTAGCACGGGGGGTGGCGGATCGGCGACGGTCCGCCATCACCGGGCGGGCGTCGGGGCGCGGTCGCGTTCGTCGGCGACGAGGGCGGCGAGCCGGTCCAGGCCGAGGTCGATCTGCTCGGGGGTGACCGCGCTGACGGACAGGCGCAGCGCGTCGACGGGCGTGCCGTCGTCGTAGAAGTGCGCCATCGGCGTCCAGAGCACCCCGTACCGTTCGGCGGAGCGGCGCAGCAGCGCGTCGTCGACCCGGAACGGCACGCTGAGCACCACGAAGAAGCCGCCGGCCGGGGCGTTCCAGGTCACCGGCGAGGGTGGCGGGAAGCGCCGCGCCAGGCCGGCGAGCAGGTGGCGCATGTTGCGGGAGTACGCCGCCCGCTCGCGGACGTTGGCGGTCACCAGCGAGCAGTCGTGTTCCAGCAGCGCGCCGCCGATCACCGCCTGGGCCAGCGCGGAGGTGTTCACCGTGACCATGCTCTTGATCTTGGCGAGCTGGTCGGCGAGGAGGCCGACGGCGCCGTCCGCACCGGCCACCCGCTGGTCGGCCACGACGTAACCGACCCGGGCGCCGGGGAGCACGGTCTTGGCGAAGGAGCCGAGGTAGACCACCCGGCGTCGGGTGTCCAGCGCCTTCAACGTCGGCAATCGGCCCTGGTCGCCGGCCGGGAAGAGGCCGTACGGGTTGTCCTCGATCAGCAGCAGCTCCTCCTCGGCGGCCAGGTCGAGCAGCCGCCGCCGGTCGTCGAGGCCGATGCTGGCGCCGGAGGGGTTGGCGAAGTCCGGCATCACGTAGCAGGCCCGGGGCCGCAGCCCCTCGTCCCTCGCCCGGCGGGCCTGCTCGCGCAGGTCGGCCAGGTCGACGCCGGCCGGCCCGCCGGCCACCGGGCGCACGGGCAGGTCGACCAGGCGGGCCGCGCCGGTCAGCCCGACGTACGTGGGGGCGACCGCGAGCAGCACGTCGTGCGGCCCGGCGCGCAGCGCCCGCAGCACCAGGAACATCGCCTCCTGGCAGCCGACGGTGACCACCACCGCCTCCGGGTCGACGTGCACGCCCTCGTCCACGGCCAGGTTGCGGGCGACGAGGTGGTGCACGATGCCCTTGGTGCGGCCGTACTGGAACAGGGTGCGCTGCGCCTGCGCCGGGCTCTGGCCCAGGTCCTCGACGAGGTGCCGGCGGAACCGCTCCAGCCACCGCCGGGGCGCGTCGTCGTCGAAGAACTCCTCGTACGGCCGGCCGGCGGCGAGCGACACCGCGTCCGGCCAGTGCTGCGCGACCTCGTTGAGGAAGTTCATCGAGTTCAGGGCGGGGTCGTCGACCGCCGGGTGCAGGTCGGCGACGGTCAGGTCCACCGGTGCGTGCACGGCTCAACCTCCGGTCAGGGTACGCAGCCGCCGGGCCTCGGTCGGGTCGGCGCAGCCGCTGAGGGTCAGGGCGTCGCGCAGCTCGGCGGCGAGCAGGGCCAGCGCGGTCGCGGCCCCGGCCCGGCCGCCGGCGGCGAGGGCCCAGAGCAGGGGTCGGCCGAGGAGCACCCCGGTCGCGCCGAGGGCGAGGGCGCGCAGCACGTCGCCGCCGCTACGCACGCCGCTGTCCAGCAGCACCTCGGCCCGGCCGTCGAGCGCGGCCACCACCTCGGGCAGCACGGTGGCGGTGGCCGGGGCGCCGTCGAGCTGCCGGCCGCCGTGGTTGGAGACGACCACCGCGTCCACGCCGGTCTGCGCCGCCCGCACCGCGTCGCGCGGGTCGAGGATCCCCTTGACCAGCAGCGGCAGCGGCGTGCGGGCGCGCAGCCATTCCAGGTCGGTCCAGCGCAGCGCCGGGGCGAAGACCGCGCCGGTGTGCGCGGCGATCGCGGAGACCCCCGGGGTGCCGGCGTGCGCCAGGTCGTCCCGGCCCCGGGGCAGGTTGGCGGCGGTGACGTGCGGCGGCAGCGCGAAGCCGTTGCGCACGTCGCGCAGCCGCCGGCCCAGCACCGGCACGTCGACGGTCACCATCAGCGCGGCGCAGCCGGCGGCGGTGGCGCGGTCGAGCAGGTCGGCGACGAGCCCGCGGTCGCGCAGCCAGTAGAGCTGGAACCAGAGCGGGCCGCCGGTCGCGGCGGCGACCTCCTCGATCGGGGTGCTGCTCAGCGTGCTGAGCACGTAGGGCACCCCGGCGGCTCCGGCGGCCGCGGCGAGCCCCGGCTCGCCGTCGGGGTGCAGCAGTTTCTGGTACGCCATCGGCGCGACCGCCACCGGCATGGCCTGCTCCCGCCCGAGCAGCGTCGCCCCGGTGCGCGGACTCTCCACGCCGGTGAGCACCCGGGGCAGCACGGCGACCCGGTCCAGTGCGGCCCGGTTGGCCCCGAGGGTGGTCTCGGCGCCGCTGCCACCGTCGACGAAGTCCCAGGTGTCCGGGGGCAGCACGGCCCGGGCCAGCTCGGCGAAGTCGGCGAGGCAGGCCGGCGGCGGGATGTCGGGTGGGTCAGCCATCGGCAGGTCCGCCGGCCGCCGTGGGCCCGGACCGCCCGACGCCGGTGCCGGCGGGGTCGGGCAGGGCGAAGCGCTCGCGCAGGAAGGCCGCCGCCTCGTCCTGTGCCCGCCGACCGGCGTCGAAGACGCCCGGCATGGCGAAGAAGCCGTGGATCATCCCGTCGTACCGGCTGGTCCGCGTCGGCACGCCGGCCTCGCGCAGCCGCTCGGCGTAACGCTCCCCCTCCTCGCGCAGCGGGTCGTACTCGGCGGTGACGACCAGGGCGGGCGGCAGGGCGGAGAGGTCGTCGGCGAGCAGCGGTGAGGCGAGCGGGTCCGTCTCGTCGGCCGGGTCGGGCAGGTAGTGGCCCCGGTACCAGGCGACGGAGTGCCGGTTGAACAGCATCGGGTCCTCGTCCGCCGCCGGCGTGCGGTCGGCCCGCTGGTCGGTGTTCGGGTAGACCAGCAGTTGGCCGGCGAGGCGGGGTCCGGCGGTGCGGGCCAGCAGGGTCACCGCCGCGGCGAGGTTGCCGCCCGCGCTGTCACCCCCGACGACCAGCCGCCCCGGGTCCGCCCCGAACTCGGCGGCGTGCGCGGCGATCCAGGCGGTGGCGGCGTGGCAGTCGTACACGGCAGCCGGAAAGGGGTGCTCGGGGGCGAGCCGGTAGCCGACCGTCACCACCTGGCAGGGCGTCGCGTTGGCCAACCGGCGGCAGATCCCGTCCGCGGTGTCGACGCTGCCGAGCGTCCACCCGCCGCCGAAGAAGTAGAGCAGGGTGGGCAGCGGGCCGTCGCCGGCCGGCCGGTGCACGCGGACCGGGATGTCCCCGCCGGGACCGGGGACGTGCGTGTCGCGTACCTCGTGCACCGGCTCGACGTCGCCGCCGCCTTCGCGGATCGCGGCGAGGTCGGCGGCGCGGGCCTCGGCGAGGGTACGGGTGTACAGCGGCGGGGTGCCGGCCGCCGCCCGCGCGGCCCGGTACGCCACCACCTGGGGGTCGAGGGGCATGTCGGCTCCTATCCGCCGGTCGAGACGAAGAGCTTGTCGATCCCGCGCAGGAAGAGGCTCCCGCTGTAGGTCGGGGTCCGGGTGACGGCCAGGTCGGGGAAGCGGGCGAAGAGCCGGGGCAACGCCACCGTCCCCTCCAGCCGGGACACCGCCGCGCCGAGGCAGAAGTGCAGGCCGACGCCGAAGGCGAGCGAGGGCGGACCGGACCGGCGCGGGTCGAAGCGGTCCGGCTCGGGGAACCGCACCGGGTCGCGGTTGGCGCCCGCGATGATCAGCAGCACGTTCTCCCCGTGGCGCACCGGTACGCCGCCGAGGTCGGTGTCGCGGGGCGCGGCCCGGGCCAGGAAGTGCACCGGGCTCTGCATCCGCAGCACCTCGTCGACGCAGCCGCGGGCCAGCGTGTCGTCGCCGGGCAGCGCCGCGACGGTGTCCGGGTGGGCCAGCAGCAGCGGCAGCCCGTTGCTGAACATGTAGACGGTGGTCACGAAGCTCGCGTTGAACAGCACGATCAGGTTGCTGATCAGCTCGTCCTCGGTCAGGTCGACCTCGCCGGAGTCGAGCGCCTCGACCAGCCCGCTGATCAGGTCCTCGCCCGGCCGGCGGCGGCGGTGGGCGATCAGGTCGCGGTAGAACACCCGCAGTTCCTCGGCGGCCCGGTTGGCCAGGGCGAGGCGTTCGGGGGTCTTGCCGGCCACGTCCATGTACTCGTCGATCCAGTCGACCCGCTGCCGGTACCAGGCCAGGTCCGCCTCGGGCAGGCCGATGAACTCCGCCATCACCAGCGCCGGGACCGGGTAGGCGAAGTCGGCCACGAAGTCCACCTCGGCGCCGTCGGCGCCGGACTCGGCGATCCGCTCCAGCATGGTGTCGACCACCCGGACGATCACCGGCTCCAGCGCGCCCAGCCGGCGCGGCGTGAAGGTCTTCGCGAACACCGCCCGCATCCGGGTGTGCTCCGGCGGGTCGGTGAACATCATCGACGACATGAAGGTGCGCAGGATCTCCTGCTCCTGCCAGCCCGGCGGGGACCCCTTGCGCCACTCGGGGTCGCGCAGCACCGCATCGACCAGGTCGTACCCGACGGCCACGGCGCCGACGGTGCTGTGCTCGGGCCGGGCCGGGATCGCGCTGACCGGCCCGTGCGTGTGCAGGGCCGCGTACCACGGATAGGGGTTCTGCCGGCCCTGTTCGCTGTAGAGGCCGGACAGGATCTCGTTGACGTCCACGGTGGTGCTTCCTCCCCAGGAATGGACGGTGGGGCGGCGGGTCACCCCGCCGCCCCCGGTGTCACAGGCCGAGCAGGCGGAGCGGCACGGCGTCCGCCATGGCCTTGTTCCCGGCGTCGTTCGGGTGGATGTGGTCACCCGAGTCGTACGCCGGCAGCAGCCGGCTCGGCTGGGCCGGATCGCGCAGCACGGCGTCGAAGTCGAGCAGGCCGTCGAACTCGGCGGCGCCCTCGCCCCGCAGCCAGGCGTTGACCGCCTGCCGGGTGGCGTCCTTCTCCGGCGTCCACACGCCCGGGTTGCCGTGCCCCTCGTACGGGGTGAGGGTGGCGGCGAGGCTGCGCAGGCCGCGTGCCTTGACCTGCTGGTTGACCTGCCGCAGCGAGGCGATGATGCTCTCGGCGGAGTCGCCGGACATCCAGATGTCGTTGATGCCGAGGTGGGTCACCACGGTCTTCACACCGGTCTGCGGGAAGACGTCCTCGTTGAGCCGGGCGAGGGCGTTCGGCCCCAGCTCCGGGTAACCGGGGAAGCCGCCCGCGCCGGGCTCGGGGCCCTCGTGGTTGAGCCGGTTGCCGGCCAGGCTCAGGTTGAGCACGCCGGGGGTGCGCACCTCCGGGCGGGCGTCGACCAGCCGGTCGGCGAGCAGGTCCGGCCAGCGCTTGTGGGCGTTGACGGTGCTGCCGTTGCCGTCGCCGATCGAGTCGCCGAGCACCACGACCGCGCCGGGGCTGTGCCGCCGCTGCACGTCGAGCCCGGACAGGAACATCCAGCAGCAGTTGGGCCGGATGGTGAAGCCGGCGCCGTCGGCGGCGGTGGTCAGGTCACTGGCCCCGATGAAGTTGGTGACCTTGGACTGGCCGTGGAAGGTGACCGGGCCGGTGAGCACCGGGAAGTGCAGGGTGACGACCAGTTCCTCCTGCTCGTCGACCGGGAAGTCCAGCGGGTCGCTGAGCAGCTCGGCGCCCTTGTTCATGGTGGCCGAGGTGGACCCGTTGAAGGTCAGCTCACGCAGTGTGGCGGCGTCGATGTCGGAGCGGTCGTCGGGCGTGCCGGTGTTCGGCCGGGCGACGGTGGCGTGACCGACCTTGACGGCCTGCTCGCCGTAGAGGTTGGTCAGCCGTACCCGCAGCCGGTCGCCGCCGACGGTGGTCCGTACGGTCATCCGGATGCTCTGGTCGTTCAGGCCGGTGTTGGTGAGGCCGACGGTGTTGCCGCGGGTGACGGCGGCGGCCCAGGTGCCCGCCCACTCGGCCCGCGCGTGGCGGGCGGTCTCGGCGTCCGATGGGCCGGCACTGGCCACCACCGCCGGGGTGCCCACGACCAGCAGCGCGGCCGTGGAAGCTATGACGTGCCATCGTTTCGGGGTCGACATTGAACCTCCATCTGTGGCAGCCCAGGGCCGGCTCCATGATCACCACGGCCCGGGCGATGGACGGAAACCTAGCCGCCGCTTCTGACAGGCGTCAATCGACCCGATCGACATGATCAAATGTCCACTGTGTGGACTCGATCGCCGTTCGGCTCTGTCCGCCGGCCCGGCCGCGTGCCTAGGCTCGACATCGGCGGCGGTGCGGTCGCCATCTCGCGCACCCCGTCGCGTACCGGGTTCTGACCTGCCCGTACGCCTCTCTCGGCCGGTCGCCGCGCGCGTCCCACACAGGCCGCCGGCGTCGACCGCCACGCATCGACTGGGGGCTGTGCGATGACCGATCGTCCGACGACCTACGTGCACGACGCGCTGGAGCTGTTCGCCGGTTTCGGCGAGCGGGAGGCACTGGTCGGCGACGGTCGCCGGCTCAGCTACGCCGAGGTCGCCGCCGAGGTGCGCGGCCTGGCCGGGGCGCTGGTCACGCACGGCGTACGGCCCGGCGCGGCGGTGCTGGTCATGCTCGGCAACGCCGTGGAGGGTCCGCTGCTCCAGCTCGCGTTGCACCTGCTCGGCTGCCGGACGATGTGGATCGCCCCGGTCACCTCGCGCCGGGAGATCGACGAGTTCGTCCGGCTGGCCCGCCCCGACGTCTTCGTGCACCACGCCCACGCCGCCGACGGTCTCGGCGCCCAGATCGCCGCCTCACTGCCCGGGGTGCCGGTGCTGCGGCTCGGCGTGGAGCTGACCCCGACCGCCGGCGGCACGCTCCCCGAGGCGGTGCCCACGCCGGAGTCGTTCCTGCAGACCAGCGGCACCACCGGCACCCCCAAGCTGGTGCACCACAAGGAGAGCTTCTACCGGCAGGTGCTCGCCCTGGCCGCCGACTTCCGCGCCGCCGGCTTCCCGCTGCTGCGCCACCTGTCGCACTCGCCGATGTGGCTGGCCAGCGGTCAGATCACCACGCTGTTCAACCTGTTCACCGGTGGGGTGCTCTTCCTGCGCCAGCAGTGGGACCCGGAGGCGTTCATCCGCACCGTCGACGCCGAACGGCTCACCTCCACCTTCGTCACCCCGCCGATGCTCTACGAGGTGCTCGACCACCCGGCGCTGCCCGGGGCGGACTTCTCCGCCATGTTCATGTTCAACGTGGGCGCCGGGCCGGCAGCTCCCGCCCGGCTGCGGCAGGCGATCGCCCGTTTCGGCCCGTGCCTGCGCATCGTGTACGGCCTCAGCGAGGCCGTGGTGATCTGTGCGCTGCCCGGCCTCACCGACGACCCGGAGCACCCGGAGCGGCTGCGCTCCTGCGGTCGGCCGTACGGCGACGTGACGGTGCAGATCCGCGACGCCGAGGGCCGGGTGCTGCCGGCCGGTGTCGACGGCGAGGTGTGGGTGCGCACCGACCTCAGCTTCCACGGCTACCACGGCCAGCCGGAGCTGACCGCCGAGACGCTGGTCGACGGCTGGGTACGCACCCGCGACATCGGCCACCTCGACGCCGACGGGTACCTCTACCTGGTGGACCGGTTGCAGGACCGGATCCTCACCCGGCAGCGCAGCTGGCCGATCTACTCCCGCCCGATCGAGGACGTCCTCGCCGCGCACCCCGAGGTGCGCGCCGCCGCCGTGATCGGCGTGCCCGACCCGGTGGCCGGCGAGCTGCCGTACGCGTACGTGGTCCGCTCCCCCAGCGCGTCGGTCACCGACGCCGAGCTGATCGCGCTGGTGACCGCCGAGCTGAGCGACACCTGGGCCCCCGGCGCGGTGGAGTTCGTCGACGCGCTCCCGCTCAACCGCTCGGCGAAGGTGGACAAGCGGGCCCTGCGCGCCCGGTACGCCGCCGGGCACCCGGCCACCGAGGAGGTCGCGGCGACCGGCGGGACGCCGTGACACCGCGCCGGGAACTGTACGTCCTGGTCTGTGCCGATCTGATCTCCAACCTGGGCAGCCGGATCTCGCTGGTCGCGATCCCCTGGCTGGTGCTGGAGACCACCGGCAGCCCGGCCCGGATGGGCGTGGTGGCGGCGGCGGAGGCGCTGCCGTACATGCTCTCCAGCGCGCTGGCCACCCCGTGGGCCGACCGGTTCGGGGTGCGCCGTACCTCGATCGTGGCGGACGCGGCCAGCGCGGCGGCCGTGGCGCTGGTGGCGTTGGCGCCCTGGCTCGGCTTCGGCGCCCTGGTGGCGCTGGTCGCCGTGGCCGGCGGGCTGCGCGGCATCGGCGACCGGGTCAAGCACGTCATGTTCCGTCCGGCCGCGCAGCGGGCCGGGGTGCCGCTGATCCGCCTGACCTCCGCCTACGACGGCCTGGTGCGCGGGGTGTCGCTCTTCGGGGCGGTGCTCGGCGGGCTGCTCATCGACTGGGTCGGGGTGACCCGGGCGATCTGGATCGACGCGGGCACCTTCGCGTTCTGCGCGCTGCTGATCGCCGTCGCGGTCCGCCCGAGCGCCCCGGCGGAGCCGGCGCCGCGGGAGAGCTACCTGCGGGCGCTGCGCGGTGGCTTCGCCTACCTGCGCACCGACCGGCCGCTGCTGGCCATGCTGCTGGTGATCTCGGCGTTGAACCTGTTCGCCAACGCCAGCGTCGCGGTCTACATCCCGCTCTGGGTGGCCGAGGTCTTCGGCGATCCGGCCGGGTTCGGCCTGGTGCTGGGGGTCTTCGCCGGTGGCGCGTTGCTCGGCAACCTGATCTTCACCGTCGCCGGGCCCCGGCTGCCGCGCCGGTTGACCTTCGCGGTGGGCGCGGCGCTCAGCGGCACCCCCCGGCTGCTCGCGCTGGCGCTCAGCGACGACCTGGTCGTGGTGCTCACCGTGACGTTCCTGTCCGGGGTGGGGATCGCGGCGGTCAACCCGCTGCTCGGCGCGGCGCTCTACGAGCGGGTGCCGGAGGCGTTGCAGACCCGGGTGATCGGCATCTCCGGCTCGCTGGCCTTCCTCGGCCTGCCGGTGGGCGCCCTGCTCGGCGGCTGGACGGCGGCCGCGCTCGGGCTGGTGCCGGCGCTGTGGGTGATGGCGGCGGCGTGCCTGGTGCTGACCGTGGTGCCGCTGCTGGCCGGCGGGCTGCGGGCGGGACGTACTCCGGAGCCGGCGATCTCCTCCTCGTAGCCGGTCGGGTCGGCGTCCCGCCGAAGACGCACCGGACCGCGAACCACTCCCCCGCCGCCTCGACGGGCACCGAACGGTCGTCGGTGGCCGGGCCGTTCACCGACGGGCCCCGCCCTCGGCGATCACCCGGGCGACGAGCAGGCCGGTCCGGGCGGGACCGGGCAGCCAGGTGTCGACGGCGTCGGCCTCGGCGCGCAACCGGCCGTCGTCGACCGGCACACCGCCGTCCCAGGGGGCCGGCCAGGTGGTGAAGCGTCGCACCTCGACCAGTCCACCGGCCACCAGACCGGCCAGGGCCTCGGCGAGCGCGGGGACCGCCTGCTCGACGGTGGACGCGGGATTCCCGCCGGCCCGCCAGGCGTCCGCGATCTCCGGCAGCGGCGCGTCCCCGTGGGACTCGTGCAGCACGAAGCACGCCACGTCGCTCAGGCCGGTCCGCTCACTCATCCGTCCATCTTCCCCACCCGGGGCCGATGAGGTCCGCGCGGGGCTCAGTGTCGCCGGCCCAGCGCGGCGCGCACCGCCTCCTCGGGGGTGTCCACGTGCCGTGGGCCGTCGACCGGCGTGCCCGAGGCGTCCGCCACCCGCCAGCCGCCGAGCACCACCACCGGCACCCCGCCGCGTCGCATCGCCAGCGCCACCTCGCTGAGCGTTCCCCAGGAGCCGCCGACGGCGATCACCGCGTCGGCGCTCCACACCAGCACCGCGTTGCGAGCCTGCCCGAGGTTGGTCAGCAGGGTCGCCGACGCCTCGGCGACCGGACCGGCGGCGCCGCCGTCGTCGGGGCGTACCGCGATCACCAGACCGCCGTGGGCCCGGGCCCCGGCGGCGACCGCGGCCATCACCCCGCCGCCGCCTCCGCAGAGGACGGTCGCGCCGCGCGCCGCCAGCAGCTCCCCCACCCGGCGGGCGTGGGTCAGGTCGGCCGGCGTCGCGGACGCCGGCCCGCAGACCGCCACCTGGACCACGGCCTCACCTCCGCCGCCGAGGTTATCGCCGACGCCGACCGGGTGGCGGATCCGCCACGTCCTGCCGCCGGACGTGGCGCTGCTCCCCGGCGTGGCCGGGGAGCAGCGTGGGTCGGGGATCAGAAGACGGAGACGCGGTACTTGCTCAGCGCCTCCTTGACCGGCTGGAAGAAGGTCTGGCCGCCGGTGCGGCAGTTGCCGCTGCCGCCGGAGGTGAGGCCGAGCGCGACGCTGCCGGCGTAGAGCGGGCCGCCGCTGTCGCCCGGCTCGGCGCAGACGTTGGTGGCGATCATGCCGCGCACGGTGCCCTCGGCGTAGCGGACGGTGGCGTTGAGGCCGGTCACCGTGCCGCTGTGGGTGCCGGTGGTGCTGCCGCGCCGGGTCACGGACTGGCCGACGTACGCGTCACCGGCGCTGGTGATGTCCTGGGAGCCGACGGAGCCGTCGATCGCCACCGAGGTGTTCGTGTAGCGGACGATGCCGTAGTCGTTGCCGGGGAAACTGCTGCCGGTCCGGTCGCCGAGCTTGGTGCTCTGCGCCGAGTTGGCGTACCAGGTGGCCACCACGTCGGTGCAGTGCCCGGCGGTGAGGAAGTAGTAGGTGCTGCCGCTGCGCACGTTGAAGCCGAGCGAGCAGCGGTACCCACCGCCGTAGATGGCGTCCCCGCCGGAGATCCGCGTGCTCAGCGTGCCGGTCAGGTCGGTGGTGCGCGCGGCGCCGCCGGAGGCGGCGACGGACGCCCGGATCCGGGCCCGGTCGGCGGCGGCCACCGTGGTGTCCATGCCGACGACGACCTGGTTGGTGACCGGGTCGACGTAGACGGCGGTGCCGGTGACGCCGAGGTCCACCCGGGACTGCGCGCGTTCCAGCGCGGCGGCGCTGCGGCCGACCAGGCGGGCCTGGCCGCCGGCCGCGCGGACGGTGGCGGCGGCGCGGGCGTCGGTGACCGCGACGACGGTACGCCCCGAGGAGTCGACCCAGGAGCCGGCGGTACGGTCGGCGCCGAGGGTGGCCGTGAGGGTGGCGGCGCGCTCGGCGGAGAGCGGTGCTCCGGCGGCGTGCGCCGGTGACACGGCGACGACGCCGGTGGTGAGGGCGACGGTGACGGCGGACATCACACCACGTCGAGTGAGTCTCACGCGTTCCTCCCGGGGAGTGCTGGCCGGCCGGGATGAGGCCGATCGATGAATGCTGATGCTCGCACCGGCGTCCCGCCCGGGTCGAGGTCTCCGACGTCCGTTTGTGCACCCTTGGTCGGACGGGGGCGGGACCGGTAACGTGCCGGCATGCCATCGACGCTGAGCGAAGCGACGGACCCCTTCTGCCTGCGCGCCGGGGAGAGCGCCGAGCTGCTGCGCGGCCACCCGTGGCGGCGGTTCGTGGTGCTGGGCGACAGCGTCGCGGAGGGGATGTGCGAGCCGGTCGACGGGTACAGCGACCTGCAGTGGGCGGACCGGATCGCCGCCGAGCTGCGCGGGGTCGCGCCCGGGCTGGCGTACCTCAACCTGGGCCGGCGCGGGCTGCGGGCGCACGAGGTGCGCGCGGCCCAACTGGACGCCGCGCTGGCCTTCGCCCCCGACCTGGCGCTGGTGGTGTGCGGCGGCAACGACGCGTTCCGCTCGTCGTTCGACGCGGCGGCGGTGGACGCCGAGGTGGCCGCGATCATCACGCCGTTGCGGCAGGCCGGCGCGGACGTGATCACGGTGGGCATGTTCGACGTCTCGCACAGCCCGGCGGTGCCGGCCGCCCGACGGCCCGGACTGAGTGAGCGGATGCGTCTTCTCTCATCGCACACGGCGGCGCTGGCGGCGCGGCTGGGCTGCCTGCACGTGCACCTCACCGACCACCCGGCGGTGACCGACCCGTCGCTGTACAGCAGCGACGGCCGGCACGGCAGCGCCCGCAGCGACGCCATCGCCGCGGCGGAGACGGTACGCCGCCTCGGCGCGCACCTCGCCGGGCGCCACTGACGCCTGGCACGGGCACCTGCCCGCAGACCGGGACTGGCATCATGGCCGCATGCCGAACGAGGTATGGATGTCGATGGTTCCGCTGGGTGGCGTCGTCCTCGGTGGCCTCCTCTCCTTCGGGGTCCAGCACCAGAGCCAGCGCTCGGCGCAGCGCGCCGAGGATCGACGCAGTGGCCTCGCCCTGGCGGAGAGCCGCCGCGCCGAGCGGCTCGCCCAGCTCGAACGGTTCGTCGAGGTGACGGCCGAGGCGGAGCGCTGCGCCTTCAACCGTCCGGCGACCTGGACGGAGACCGAGGACTGGACCGTCCGGACACAGGCCGTGATGAACCGGGTCTGGGTCGCGGAGCGCCTGATCCGGCTGACGTTCCCGCCCGAGGTGCACGACGCGGCGCGGGCCTACTTCCTCGACCTCAACCTTGTCGTCTGGGAAGGGCTGCCGGAGGGGCAGAGCGTCCGGGACCATCTCGAAGCCAACCGGCTGGCCTTTCTCGACGCCGCCAGGACGGCTGTCGGTTGAGTGGCGACCCAGGGCACAGCGAGCAGCGGCGTGTCCCCCGGGGAGAGCGAACCGGTCCTCGCCGGCAGGTGTCCCTGCTGCTGGTGACGGTGTCGAGTCTGCTCTCGGTCGCCCTGGCGGTCGTGGTCAACGTCGCAACCGGCGGGCAGTTGCCCGGGCGGTTCGCGGCGTACGGCTGGCTGGCCTGGCCCACGGTCGCCACCCTGACCCTCGCCGGGGTGGGCCTGGCCCTGTGGCAGCACCGCCTCGGCCAGGTCGACCCGCGTTCCGCGTCATCCGCCGTCCGGGCGGCGGAGACCCCTCTCCCACCGGGTCAACTTCCGGTCGCGCCGCGACTCGTCGGCCGGGAGGCCGAGATCGCCGCCGTCGAGGAGCTGGTCGTCGCGGGGGCTCAGGTCGTCACACTCTCGGCCTCGGCGGGCACGGGAAAGTCCGCCCTGGCCCTGTCCTACGCCCACCGGGTCCGCGGGCGCTTCCCCGACGGCCAGCTCTACCTCACCCTGGGCGGCGCCGGTCCCACTCCGCTGGCACCGCGGGAGGCGCTGATCCGATTGCTCAGGGCGGTCGGGCGCGACGAGGAGGAACGGCGGGGCACTCTCGAGGAGATGTCGTCACGCTTCCGGTCCGTGGTCGCCGACCAGCGGCTTCTCGTCCTGCTCGACGACGCCTCGGACGCGGCGCAGGTGCGAGCGCTGATCCCGGCGGGCGTGGGCTGCTTGACCCTGGTCACCAGTCGCCGGCTGATCGCCGACCTGCCGGGGGCCGCTGTGCTGACCCTCGACGCGCTGTCGACCGGGCAGGCACTGGAACTGCTCACGGTGACCGTCGGAGCGGACCGGGTCGCCGCGGATCCCTCGGGCGCCCGACGGCTGGTCGAGGTCTGTGCGGGGCTGCCGCTCGCGGTGCACATCGTCGCCTCCCGGCTGCGGGCGCGGCCGAGCTGGACCCTGTCCGCCCTTGCGGACCGGCTGCAGGACGAGAGTCGGCGGCTGGACGAGTTGAGACTGGGCGACACGGCGATCAGGTCCACCTTCCGGACGACGTACGACGAGTTGGACGACATCGACCGGCTGGTGTTCCGGCGAGCCGGCTCGCATCCGGGTGCGGTGTTCGGGGTGACGTCGGCGGCGCGTCGGTGCGGCCTCGACGAGCCTGTCGTGCTGAGCGCCCTGGACCGGCTGGTGGACGCCTTCCTGATCGAGGCGCCGACGCCACGCAGCTACCGACTGCACGACCTGCTGCGGTTGTTCGCAGTGGAGATGCTGCAGCGGCAGGAGACTCCCGGCGACCGTGTCGCGTGTCTGCTCCGGCAACTGGACTGGTTACGGGATCGGGCGGGGACGAGCGGCGGCATCGCGGACGAACGCGACACCGTCCTGGCCGTGCTGCGGACCGCGGTCGCCGAAGGACTCACCGACCAGGCGTGGGCGCTGGTCGAGGCGGTGCACCCGCTGCTGACCGCGGCGGACGACCACAGCTACCGGCTGCCGCTGTGGCGGTCGGCGGCGGAGGCCGCCGCGTCGTCGGGCGACGACCGGAGACGGGTACGCGCGTTGCGATGGGTCTCGCACTCCTACGGCCTGGCCGGTGAGGTGGAGCCCGAGCTGGCCACCGCGCGGGAGGCCCTCGCACTCGCCGAGCGGCTCGACGACCCCGGGGAGCTGGCGCAGACCGCTCGCCGGCTGGGTGAGGCGCTGCGGGCGTACGGCCGACCCGACGAGGCGGAGAGCGCGTTGCTTCGGGCGCTGCGCCTGTTCCGGCAGTCGCACGCGGTCGAGGAGGAGGTCGAGGTCCGCTCGGCGCTGGGCACCCTGTACAACACCGTCGGCCGTCCCCGGGACAGCATTCGGGTGCTGCAACCGGCGGTGGCGCTCCTTCCGGCGCCGAGCACGGCCCTGCACGGTTGGGTGCTCCTCGGGCTGGCCGCGGCGCACAAGCTCGGCGGCCACCGGGTGAAGGCGGCGGAGCTGACGAGACAGGCCTTCGACATCGCCGCGCATCTGGACGACGACTTCCTGCGTGGATACTGCTTCCACGAGCGGGGCTGGCTCGCGGCGGAGGACGAGCGCCATCCCGACGCCGAGCAGGACTTTCGGTCCATGCTGGACATCTTCGTCAGGATCCGGCACGGCGCCGGGGTGGGAGCCGCGAACCGTGCGCTCGGCACCGTGGCGGCCGCCCAGGGTCGTCCGGAGGACGCGGCCTCCGCGTTCGCGGCGGCCATCGCGCAGTACGAGCGGCTGGGCAACCGGGAGGCCGCGGACTCCGTACGACGGTCCCTGTCGGGCGGCGGGCGGGCGGGACCGGTCAGTCGGTGAGGAGCATGCCGGTCATCAGGACGCCGCGGGCCAGGTTGAGCACCCCCTCGCAGCCGGGGTAGCCGACCCGGGCCAGGGCTCCGGAGCCGGTGCGGCCGAACAGGTACGGGGCGATGCTGTACGGCACGTCGGCGGTGACCACCTCGCCGGTCTCGATCTGCACGAAGTCCATCGCCACCCGGTCGGCCGGCATGTACGCCTGCAGGATGTTGCCGCCCCGGGCGATCGCCGCGCGTACCCCGTCGGCCCAGGCGGCCGGGCTGAGTTCCGGGCCGATCAGCACGTCGTGGCCGGCGGAGCCGTCGGCCGGCTTGGCGACCAGGTGTGCCTGGTCGGCGAGGGCCCGGTCCAGTTCGGCCCCGGTGAGCGCCACGGTGTGCGGCACGTAGCGGCGGATCAGCGCCTGGTCGTCGGCGGGGAGCTGGTCGAGGTCCTCGTACAGCCAGGCGAAATTGATCTTGTTGCCGAGCAGCCAGGCGGCGGCGCTGACGAACATCGGCAGGGTGCCGGCCGCCAACGCGCCGGCCACCGCCTCCAGGCCGGCGCTCGGGGTGACCCGGTTGGGCACGAAGAGCCGGAACAGCGCGTCGACCGGCGCGCCGTCGACCACCAGCCGCTTCGCGTCGTCCAACCGGGCCGTGGCGACCGGGGCGATGACCAGGTCGATGCCGAATCCGGCGGCCTGCGCGACCAGGGGCGACAGGATGCGGATGAACGTCTCCGGGTCGTCCAGGCCCGGGTAGTCGGCGTCGAAGTCCATCAGCAGGGCCACCCGGGCCCCGTCGGCCAGCCCCAGCTCGTCGCGGATCGCCACGAACCGCTGGTCGAGCAGGGACGGCGCGGGCCGGGCCGGCACCCCGTCGAGCAGGCCCCGCTCCCGGTACAGCGCGGCGAAGCGCTGGATCACGGTGTCGGCGTCGAAGCCCCCGCCGAGGCTGCTGTCGATGTTGTACTCGACGATCTTCGGCTCACCACCGGAGAGCAGCACGTCCGGCCGGTACGCCGCCAGCAGCGCCTCGGACAACGGCTCGTCCTCGTCGAGCAGCCGGGTGTCGCCCTGCGGCACGCCGAGCAGCGCACGCAGCTCCCCCGCCGTACGGGCACGCCGCCGGCAGGCCTCCAGGATGAGCTGGGCGATCCGGTCGCAGACGTCGTTGAGCTCCCGGAACGAGTCGGCCGTCATCACCGTCGGCCGGGCCAGCCGCCACTGCTTGTTGTACGTCGCCCGGCCGTGGAAGATCCGCTCCCACTCCTGCGCGCCGGCGGCGACCATCGCCCGCCGGGTCTGCTCCGGCAGGCTCTGCCACGCCTGCCCGGCCGGCGGCCACGGGTAGTTCACGTCGGTCATGTTCCGTCCTTGGTGACGAGGTGGATGGCGGCGGTAAGGGCGGCCCGGCCGGGCTGCACGGCCCGGTCCAGCCCGGGGGCGAAGGGGAGCACCGCCCCGTCCGGGCGGGTGACCCGCCGGGGCGGGGCGGCCAGCGGCACCCGTTCCACGACGCTGGTGATGATCTCGGCGGCGATGCCGCAGGACCGGTTGGAGTCGTCGACCACCACCAGCCGGCCCGTCCTCGCCACCGACGCGCACAACCCGTCGAGGTCGAACGGGTAGAGCGTGCGCGGGTCGAAGACCTCCACCGACACCTGCCCGGCCAGCTCCTCGGCGACGGCGAGGGCGTCGTGCACCAGGTGCCCGACGGCGACCACCGTGACGTCGTCGCCGGGCCGGCGTACCACGCCCCGGCCGAGCGGCACCGGGGCGAGGGTGGCGAAGTCGACGTCCTCGCGCACGTCGAGCGCGCCGGCCGGGGCGAAGACCACCACCGGGTCGTCGTGCCGGATCGCCGACACCAGCAGCCCGTACGCGTCGGTCGGGGTGGCCGGCACCGCGGTGACGATCCCGACGTGCGCGAAGAGCGAGTACGGGTGGTCGGAGTGCTGCCCCGCCCAGCCGGTCCGGGAGCCGGAGCCGGGCACCAGGTAGGTGACCGGGGCGGCACACTGCCCACCGGTCATCAGTGGGAACTTGTGCGCGTGGTTGACGATCTGCTCGAAGACCAGGAAGAGCAGCGACGGGATCTGGAACTCCACCACCGGCCGCATCCCCGCCAGCGCCGCCCCGGTGGCGAAGCTGGTGAACGCCTGCTCCGACAGCGGGGTGTCGAGCACCCGGTCCGGGCCGAACCGGGTGAACAGTCCGGCGGTGACGTGCGAGGCGGCCACCCGGATGTCCTCGCCGAGCAGGAACACCCGCTCGTCGCGGGCGAGTTCGTCGGCGAGCGCCCGGGTGAGCGCCCTGCGGTACGACAGCCTGGGCATCAGGCACCTCCCGACCGGGCGGTCAGCCCGCTGGCGTACAGGTGGTCGAGTGCCCCGGCCGGGTCCGGTTCGGGGCCGGCCAGGGCGTACGCGACGGCCGCGTCGAGGGTGGCCTCCACCTCGGCGTCGACGGCGGCCCGCTCGGCGTCGGACAGCCGCCCGCCCTGGATCCGCACCGGGTCCCGGGACCGGCCGGCGGCCACCTCCTCGGCCGGGCGGTAGTCGAGGCGTACCACGTGTTCGAAGGTGTGGTGGGCGTCGAAGCGGTAGGTGCGGGCCTCGATCAGCTCCGGCCCGCCGCCGTCGCGCATCCGCCCGACGGCGGCGGCCGCGGCCGCGCGTACCTCCTGCGGGTCCTGGCCGTCGACGACGGCCGCCGGCATGCCGAACGCCTCGGCGCGGCCGGTGATGGTGCCGGCGACCGCGCCGTCGACGGGCATGGTGGTGGCGTAGCCGTTGTTCTCGCAGACGAACAGGACCGGCACCCGCCAGAGCGCGGCCAGGTTGAACGCCTCCAGCAGCATCCCCTCGTTGACCGCGCCGTCGCCGAAGAAGGTCGCCCCGACCACGTCCTCGCCGCGCCGCCGGTGCGCCCACACCGCTCCGGTGAGGATCGCGCCGGCGGCGCCGACGATGGCGTTGGCGCCGAGCACCCCGACCGAGAAGTCGGCGGCGTGCATCGACCCGCCCCGGCCCCGGTTGAGGCCGGTCTCCCGCCCGCACAGCTCGGCCATCATCCGGGCCGGGTCGGCACCCTTCGCGAGCACGTGCCCGTGCCCGCGATGGGTGCCGGTGACCAGGTCCGTCCCGCGCAGCGCGGCGCACACCCCGGCGGCGATCCCCTCCTGACCGAGGTACGGGTGGATGCCGCCGACGATCGTCCCGGCACGGACCAGGTCGATGGCCCGCTCCTCGAAGCGGCGGATCAGCCGTACCGTGCGGTAGAGCCGGACCGGGTCGGCGTCGGTCACGTGTCGCGCCCCTCCTTCACCGCGGCGAGGATGTCGTCCCACAGCTTCGCCCGGGCGGTCAGCGCCAGGTTGACCGTGTCGGCGCACTCCTGCCACTTGACGTCGTCGTCGCCGCAGAGGTCGGCGAGCATCTGCATCGCCATCGGGGTGTGCTGCTCGCCGTCGACCTCGATGTGCCGCTCCAGGTAGTCGACGAACGTGTGCAGCCGGTTGCTGCGCTCGTTGACGGCGACGACCTGGGTGAACATGTCGGGGATCAGGTCCTCCCGGCCGAACGCGAAGGCCGCGGCCTGACAGTGCACCGGGGTCATCTCGATGATCTTCCAGGTGGTGGCGGCGAACTCGGCCGACGGACCGGGCACACCCGCCTCGGTCAGCGCCTCGCCCACCGGCCGACCGGCCCGCAGCAGGTCGACCAGCCGGTCCACGGCGGTGGTGTCCGCCCCGGCCTCCCGCATGCCCCGCACGTAGAGCTCGAAGTGGCTGATGTAGCCCTCGCCGAGCTCGTCGCTCTCCTCCACCATCACGATGTCGTTGATCAGACGGCGGCTGCCGGTCGGGCCGGTCGGGATCCACGGCACGCTCACGCAGGTGAGCTGCCGCTGCAACGACTTCAGCAGGGACATGAAGTCCCAGACCGCGAAGACGTGGTGCTCCATGAAGGTCACCAGCGCCTCGTGGGTGTCCAGGTTGGCGTAGAGCGGGTGCTTGACGACCACGTCGCGGCGGTCGGTCACCGCCTGCTCCAGCCGCTCGATGCCCGGGTGCGTCCTACCCCAGTCGTACCGTGACATGTCAGCCTCCCTGCGGGGCGCGCTCGCGCCAGATGACCGGGCAGTAGTCGGGGTCGGCGTAGTCCGGCCGCCCGTCGTCGGTGCGGCGGACCAGCACGTCGTGGTTGTAGGACGCGTACGTGCCGTCCGACAGCGGGAACTCCCGCCAGGCGTTCGCGCCGTCCTGCAGGTGCAGCGAGACGGCCCGGCGGGGACGAGCGCTGACGTTGGCGCCGCTGCCGTGGTAGATGCGGCAGTGGTGGAAGCTCATGTGTCCCTTGGGGATCACCATCGGGATCTTGCGGATCTCCGCGCCGTTGTACGCCGCGTTCTCGGCCAGCATCTCCTCCAGCTGGTCGCGGTCGCGCTCGGCGAAGTGCCGCACCACGGTGTCGTCCGCGCCGATCTCGGACCAGCGGTGCGAGCCGTCGACCATGGTGATGGTGCCCATCTCCTCGCCGCAGTCGTGGAACGGGATGAACGCGGTGAGCATGTCCTCGGACGACGAGGACGCCCAGTAGTGCTTGTCGAAGTGCCACGGCACGATGTTCGAGGGCTCACCGGAGATCGGCGGCTTGTAGATCAGCGTCGACTGGAAGACGCGGATCTCGTCGGCGCGGGCCAGCCGGGCGGCGACCGCCCCGATCAGCGGCTTGCGCAGGATCGCGCCGATCGCGTCGTGCTCGTAGTGGACGTAGTCGTTGTGCCGCTGCACCGGCCCCTTCGACGGGTCCCAGTAGGCGAGCTTCGGCGGCCGTGCCGGCAGGGTGCGGTCGCGTTCGCCGTCGTAGTAGCGGTCGGTGGCCGCGGTGAGCGCGTCCACCTCCTCGTCGGTGAACAGCTTCTTCGACAGGTACCAGCCGTGTTCGGCGTAGAAGCGCACGTCCTCGTCGGAGGGGAGCAGCGCCTCCTCCTCGGCGGTCAGTGTCGGATGTGTGGTGGTCATGCCCCAACTCCTCGTGCCGTGCCGGCCCCGACGCCGGGGGTCGCCCCCGCCGCGGCCAGCTCCCGTTCCTTGGCTTCGTAGAGCGCCTTGATGTTGCCGCTGCCGAAGGTGCGCGCCCCGCGCCGCTCGATGAGTTCGAGGAAGAGGGTGCGCCGCACGTGCATCGACTCAGTGAAGATCTGCAACAGCTGGCCGCCGTGGTCGCGGTCGACCAGGATGCCCAGCTCGCAGAGGCGGTCCAGCGGCGCGTCGACCGTGCCGACGCGCCGCTCCAGGTCGTCGTAGTAGGTGGCCGGGGTCCCGGCGAAGCGCACCCCGCGCTCGGCCAGCGCGCCGACGGCGGTGACGATGTCGTCGGTGCGCAGCCCGAGGTGCTGCACCCCGGCGCCGTGGTGCTCGGTGAGGAACGCGTCGATCTGCCCGGGCCGCCGGGACGTGTCCGGTTCCAGCAGCACCAGGGTGACCCGCTCGGAGGCGCTCTGCACCACCGTCGAGTTCATCGCCTGCCCGGCGACCTCGATGTGCTCGGTGAAGATCTCCCGGAAGCCGAAGACCCGCTCGTAGTGGCCGACGATGGCGGCGAGCTGCCCGGGCGGCACGCAGACCGCCAGGTGGTCGACGTCGAGCAGCAGCTTCTGCCCGGCGCCGGCCGCCGGGGCCAGCTCCACCGCCCCGGGCAGGAACTCCGCCCGGTCACCGCGCCGCTCGACGAGACGGTGCAGCACGTCGCCGAAGCCACCGACCTCCGCGGTCACCACCTCGGCGTCCACGCCGGTCCAGGTGCGTGGCGCGGTCACCCCGGTCGCACCCCGGGCCACCAGCTGCGCGTACGCCCCGGCAGCGTCGTCGACCTCCAGGGCCACCACGGCGATCCCGTCGCCGTGCCGACGTACGTACTCGGTGGCGGGATGCTCGGCGGTCAGCCCGGTGGTGAGCACCATCCGGATGTCGCCCTGGGTCAGCAGCAGGGAGCGCTGCCCGTCGAGCCCGGTCTCCGGTCCCCCCTGTCCCCGCAGCTGGAAGCCGACGGCGGTGCCGAAGTAGAAGGCGGCCTGCCGGGCGTCCCCCACGTACAGTTCGATGTGATCGATTCCACGTATGTCCATCTGTCCAGCCCTTCCCCATGTCCCCCCGTGACCGCTGCCCGGGCGCGTGCCGCCCGGGGTGGAGCGTCGATCAGCTGTGCGGCCCGGCCGCCCGCGCGCCCGCCCCGGCGATGCGCCGCAGCAGCAGGCTGACGTTCTGGCCGCCGAAGCCGAACGAGTTGGTCAGTGCGAAGTCGGTCCCGCTCGGCCGGGCCCGCCCACGGACGTGGTCCGCCGGGCAGTCCGGGTCCGGGTCGTCGAGGTGGTACGTCGGGGGCAGCAGGCCCGCGCCGAGCGCCAGCGCGCAGGCCGCCGCCTCCACCACCCCGGAGGCGCCGAGCAGGTGCCCGGTGAGCGCCTTGGTGGAGCTGACCGGCACTCCACCGTCGCCGAAAACCTCGGCCAGCGCAGTCGTCTCGGCGACGTCTCCGAGCTTGGTGCCGGTGCCGTGGGCGTTGACGTAGCCGACGTCACCGGCGGTCACTCCCCCGGCGGCCAGCGCCCGCCGCATGCACTCGGCCGCTCCCGCGCCGTCGGGCCGGGGCGCGGTCGGGTGGTACGCGTCGGTCGTCGCCCCGTACCCGATGACCTCGGCGTAGCCGGTGACGCCGCGTGCGGCGGCGTGTTCGGCGCGCTCCAGCACCAGCAGCGCCGCCCCCTCGGCCAGGACGAACCCGTTGCGCCGGCGGTCGAACGGGCGGCTGGCCTCGGTCGGGTCGTCCCAGCCCCGGGCGAGGGCCCGGGCGTTGCCGAAGGTGTCGGCGAAGGTCGGGAACAGCGGCGCCTCGCTGGCCCCGCAGAGCACCACGTCGGCCTCGCCGGCGCGGATCAGCCGGACCGCGTCGGCGACGGACTGTGCGCCGGAGGCGCAGGCCGTGCCGACCGAGGAGCTGTAGCCGCGGATGCCGTGCGCGATGGCGATCCGCGCCGCCGGCATGTTCGGCAGGATCCCGGTCAGCAGGTACGGGCTGACCGCGGCCCGGCCCCGGGCGGTCCGGGCGATCACCTGCGACTCCAGGGTGGACATGCCGCCCACCCCGCCGACGATCACCCCGATGCGCTGCGGGTCGACGTCCCGGCCGACCTCGATGCCGGCGTCGGCGAGCGCGTCGACGGCGGTGAGCAGGGCCAGCACCACGATCCGGTCCAGCACCTTGCTCTCCGGGCCGGCGACGACCGTGCGCGGGTCGATCTCCGGCAGCAGGCCGGCGACCTCCAGCGACTCCCGGGCGGGGTGCCCCTCGGGCGGGCGGGTCAGCCCCGACTTGCCGCTGGTCAACGCGTCGAAGGTGGCCGCCGCTCCCCGCCCGACGGGGCTGAACAGCCCCATCCCGGTGATGACGGCGGTCATGACGGTGACTCGCTCAGGTAGCGCTCGCGCAGCGCCACCTTGCGGACCTTGCCGGTGACGGTGACCGGGATGTCGTCGGCGCGCACCGGCACCACCCGGCGCAGGGTCGCCCCGACGTCCGCGCCGAGCGCGGCGCGCACCGCCGGGGTGCGGTCGGTGTCCGGGTCCGCGCCGGCGGCCAGTTCGAGCAGCACGTCGGTGACCACCGCGTCGCCCTCGCGGACGATGACGACGGTGCAGTCGGTCACGTCGGGGCAGGCGGCGAGGATCCGCTCCTCCGACAGCGCGGTGAAGAACCACCGGCCGTCCCCGGCGTCGACCGAGTCGACCGCCCGGTCCAGGTGGTAGTAGCGGCCGTCGGCGTCGGCGTACACCAGGTCGCCGGTGAGGTACCAGCCGCGCAGCCGGGACCGGTACGTGGTGACCGAGTCGTTCCAGTAGCCACGGAACAGCGACGGCGAGTCGATGCCGAGCCACCCCACCTGTCCCGGGGGCAGCTCGTTGCCGTCCGGGTCGAGCACGGCGACCTTGGTGAACCGGTACGGGCGGCCCACGCAGCGGCCGTACCGGTCGGTGTCGACGGTGTGCGTGACGTGGAACATCGAGTGCCCCATCTCGCTGGAGCCGAGCCCGTCGATGAAGACCGAGCCGGGCACCCGGGTCACCCCGTCGCGGGTCATCACGTCGCGGGAGCCGACCGCGACCAGGCGGCGTACGTGCGGCTCGTGCGAGCAGTCGCCGGTGTTGAACCACAGCCGCACCGAGTCCAGGTCGTACCCGGACAGGTCGAAGCGGGCCAGCTCCGCCCAGGTGACGGAGAAGCCGAACACGCCGTCCGGGCGCCACCGCTGGATGGCGTCGAGCACCCGCTCCCCGCCCTGGTCGGACAGGAGGAACATCTCCGCCCGGTTGCCCAGCGCCTGGTTGACCATCAGCACGGTCGCGGTGTGCGGGGCGGGCAGCGCGTTGAGGATGCGGCTGGTGCCCTGCGCCTGCGGCATGGACAGCAGGTGCCGGGTGGCGGCGAAGAGGCTGGCGTGCGAGTGCAGCACCGCCTTGGGCACCCCGGTCGTACCCGAGGTGTGGGTGATGACGATCGGATCCTCGTCGTGGTGACGGTAGTGGGCGGGGGCGGCTGCCGGGTCGCCGGCGCCCGCCTCGGCGGGCTGGCCGAGCAGCGGCGCGCCCAGCTCGTGGCCGGCGAGCAGCTCGGTGTGCGCGGCGTCGGCGAGCACCCCGGCGGCCCGCAGCCGGCGGATGTACTCGGCGGCGATCTCCGGGCGCAGCTTGCCGTTCATCAGCGCCGGGATCGCGCCGAGACGGGCCAGGGCCAGGAAGCTGAGCACCATGTCGGCGGCGCCGGTGGCCCAGACCGCCACCGGGTCGCGGGGGCGCACCCCCCGCTCGTGCAGCCAGGCGGCCCGGGCGGCTACCCGCTCGTCGAGCTGGCCCAGGGTCAGCGGCCGCTCGGCCGGGTGCCCGTCGACGGCGCTGTCGAAGGTCAACCCCGGCCCCTGCGGGTCCGCCCCGTGCGCCAGTACCCGGGCGAGCACGTTGCCGGCGCCGATCCCGGTGTCGGCGGCGAGCGCCCCGCGCAGTCCCTTCGTCCTCATGGACTCGTTCCTCCCCCCAGCAGCACCGCGACCGCCCCGGTGGGGGTCCCGTCGGGTGCCTGTTCGATCAGGACCAGCAACGCCTCGTCGGCGTCGCCGTCGTGCAGCAGCAGTTCCGCCTCGGCGGTGGCGTCGGCCCTCGCGTCCCCCGTCGGGCTCAGGCACACCACCGGGCCGTCCAGTCCCCAGCGCGCCGCGACGTGCCCGGCGACGCTGTTCGGCACCGACTGGAAGAAGAACAGCGGCCCGATCCGGCCCCCGGCGGCGACCGTGGCCCGGACGTGCTCGGCGCTGGGCCGGTCCCCCGCCGCGCTGGCCAGCACCACCGCGCAGCGCACCTGCGGCGGGGCGGGGCGTTCGCCGTACCGACGGGTGAGGCAGCGTTCGGCGACCGCGGCCACCAGCGGGTGGAACGGCGAGTGCACGAACCCGGGCAGCGGCGGTGGATCACCGTCGCCGGGTTCGGGCCAGCGCGCCTCGGCCAACAGCCGGGCCGTCGCCGACCCCGCGCTCACGGCGCGCCCACCAGCAGGGCGGTGTTCGCGCCGCCGAAGGCCGCGTTGAGGCTGAGCGCGTACGGGTTGCCGACGGGCCGGGGCGCGTCGGTGACGACGTCCAGCGGGCAGGCCTCGTCGGGGCCGAGCCAGCCGGCGTTGACCGGCAGCTTGCCGTGCCGCAGGGCCAGCACGGTGACCACCAGTTCGAGCAGGCCGGAGGCTTCCAGCGCGTGCCCGTGCAGCGACTTGGTGGAGCTGACCGGGACCCGGTCGGCGAGGTCGCCGAGGGCGAGGCGCAGCGCGGCCGCCTCGGAGGCGTCGCTGTACCCGGTGCCGGTGGCGTTGGCGTTGACGTAGCCGAGCGCGTCGGCGGGCAGTCCCGCCCTGCCCAGCGCCGCCCCGACGGCCCGGGCAAGCCCGCGTCCGGCCGGGTCCGGCTGGCACGGGTGGTACGCGTCCCCGGCCCGTCCCCAGCCGTGCAGGGTCGCGACCGGCTCGGCGCCCCGGCGGCGGGCCGCCCCGGCGGACTCCAGCACCAGCGCGGCCACCCCGTCGCCGAGCAGCAGGCCCTTGCGTCCGGCACTGAACGGGCGTACGGCCCCGTCGGCGGCGAGCGCCCGGCCGGCGTCGAAGAGCGCGAACTGGTCCGGCTCGACCAGGTAGCCGGCGGCGACCACGACCCGTTCCCGGTCGCCCCGGCGGATCATGGCGGCGGCGTCGGCCACCGCCGTGCTCGCCGAGACGCAGGCGCTGGTGTACGTCCTGGTCGGGCCGCCGAGCCCGCACCGCCGGGCCAGGTGCGCGACGAGCGCGGGCACCTGCGGCCCGCCGGGCGCCGCGCCGTCGTCCGGCTCGGCGCTGCCACCGGGAGCCCCGGTCGGGCCGCCGGTGACGGCGATCCGGCCGACGGCCGTGGTCGGACCACCGGTCGCCCCGACCGGCCGGTCGTCGCGGAACGCGCCGGGTTGCGACAGTGGACCGCCGTGGGTGGCCAGCAGCAACGCCGACTCCGTCCGCTGGGCGGCGGTCAGGCCGGCGGACCGGCAGGCGGCGTCGATCGCGTCGGCCAGTTCGTCGGGCAGCGTCCCGACGTCGGGCAGGGTCGCCGCGACGGTCACCCGGCGGCCGGTGGTGTCGAATCGGCGTACCGGCCGGAACGCCGGTGCTCCGTGGAGCACACCGGCGAGCTGCGCGTCGGCGCCCCTGCCCAGGGCGCTGACCGCATGCATTCCGGAGATCGGTACGGGCTCCCGCTCACCCATCTGCGGGGCTGGTCAGCGAGGTGCGGAACACCGCCAGGGCGTCGTCGACGGTACGGATGCCGGCGAGCTGGTCGTCGGTGAGGTCCATCCGCCGGTCGTAGCGCTGCTCGACCAGGTGCACGAGCCAGGCGAGTTCCATCGAGCCGACCCGGTGCGGCACCTGGTCGACGGGTTTCGCGGTCAGTTCGGCGAGCATGCTCACCAGGTCAGCTCGCCCCAGGTCGGGCTGACCGGACATCAGCGGTTGTCGCTGGTCGACCCGGCGACCCGGGCGGCGACCATGGTGGTGAACTCGCCGACGGTCATCAGGGCGAGCTTCTCCGACTCGTCGTCGGCGAACTTCACGCCGTAGCGGTCCTCCACCCGGACGGCCAGGTCGGCCAGGGCCAGGGACTCCAGGTCGACGCCGGACGGACCGAGGGTGGTCGTGTCGTCGACCTCCTCGACGTCGTAGTTCATGTCCTCGAGCTGCTCGATGACGAAGGTGCGGACCTCGTCTCGCATGGCTTTAACCTCTTTTCGTGGGCGAGCTACCGGTGTCCGGTCAGGACACCGTGCACGTGTGGGTCGGCCGTACCGCCGGCGGTCGGCCGGAGGTGGCGCGGCGGCTGTTGCGGCGCGCGGGGTCCGCGCTGCTCGGCCGGGTGGAGCGGGAGGTCGTGGTCGGTCACGGGCCGGACGGTCGGCCGTGGGTGAGGGCCGGGGTCGACGTGCTGCCGGTGAGCGTCAGTCACGGCGACGGTGTGGTGGTGGTCGCCGCCCGTCGGGCCGGAGCGGTCGGGGTGGACGTCGAGCGGCGCCGCCGGCTGCCCGCGGTGGCGCTGGCCCGCCGCTGGTACGCGCCACCGGAGGTCACCTGGCTGCACGGACTGCCGGAGGTCGACCGGGCGGACGGCTTCCTGCTGTTGTGGACGGCCAAGGAGGCGGTCGGCAAGGCGCTCGGCCGAGGGCTGCGCGACGGCGGGTCGCGGCGGCTCATGCCGGTGCCCGAGCATCCCCGGTCGCTGCTGCGTCCGGTCCCCGGGCTGGTCGACGTCCGGGTCGGACACCCGGCGTGCCCGGAAGGGCTGGTGCTGGCCGTCGCGGTCGCCGCGCCGGCCGGCGAGGTGACGGTGCTCCTGCGGTAGCCCGGTGGTGCTCGGCTGCTCGCCCAGCGGGCCGGTCACGGCGCGGCCGCCCGCAGCACGGGCACGGCACGCACCAGCTTGCCGGTGGTGGTCCGGGGCAGTTGGTCGAGCAGGTGCAGGGTACGCGGACGCTTGTAGCCGGCGAGCCGTTCGGCGAGCAGCTTCTCCAGCACCTCCTCCGACAGCGGCCCGTCGGGCTGCACGTAGGCGGTGATGCCGTCGTCGTAGACGACCACGGCGGCGGCGACCCCGGGCAGCCCGGTGAGGGTGCTCTCGACCTCGGTGAGGTCCACCTTCAAACCACCGACGGAGACCTGCGAGTCGAGCCGGCCCTTGATGGTGACCAGGCCGGTGGCCGCATCGACGATCCCGGCGTCGCGGGTGTGCAGCCAACCGTCGGCCCACCGGGTGGGGTCGCTGAGCCCCACGTACGGCGAGGCGGGGCAGCTCACCTGTAGCTCGCCGCCGACCTCGCGCACCTCGATGCCGGGGGCCGGCATGATCGAGGGGCGGTGGCGGCCGTACAGGTCGGTGCCGATCACCCCGACCTCGGTCATCCCGTACATGTTGCCCAGCGGGACGCCGAAGCGGTCGGCGAACGCCTGGGCGGTCGCCGCCGGCACCAGTTCCCCACCGGTGGTCATCCGCTTGAGCTGCGGCAGCGGACCGTCGGCGCGGGTGGAGGCGAGCAGTCCGATGTGGAACGGCACACCGAGCACGGTCGCCGGGGTGTCCTGCGCGCGGATGGCGGCGAGGATGGCGTCACCGCCCAGCCGTTCCGGCGGGGCCAGCTCGACGCCGGCGTGCAGACCGTAGAGCAGGCCGCCGACCAGGCCCAGCACGTGCACCATGGACGGCAGCAGGATGATCCGTTCGCCGGGCAGGGCCACCCCGTCGATGCGGGTGTAGCGGTGCACCTCGGCGACCAGGTCCGCGGCGGTACGCCCGATCACCTTGGACGGCCCGGTGGAGCCGGAGCTGAGCTGGATCACCGCGTGCCCGCTGACGGCGGGGTGCGTCGAGTGGGCGGTGACACCCTCGGTGACGTCGACGAAGATGCGCAGCGCGCCGCCGCCGCTGCGGACCGGGGCGACGACCACCTGCGGGGTGAGTCGTTCCAGCGCCCGGTCGACCTCGTGGTCGGTGAGGCGGTGGTCGAGCAGGATCGCCTGCGCGCCGCTGCGCCAGGTGGCCAGCAGGTTCACCACGTACGCCAGCGAGGGCGGCAGCCGCAGCGCGGCGGCCCCACCGGGACGTAGTCCGGCGGCGGCCAGACGGGTCTGCGCATCGGCGACCAATCGGCGCAAGGTGCCCCGGTCGACTTCTTCCGGAAGTCGCAGACAAATGTCGGCCGCAGACCCGGCGAGCAATACGTCGTCGACCCAGGACTGGTCCTGTGCCGTAAGATTTTCCGTCGGACGATCCATGGTCACTGCCGCCCACCGCCCAGCGTCAAATAGGGCGTAATCCGCCCATCAGGTGCATCTTTCGGGGTGCTGTCGGAACCCTACGACAGCCTCGAGAATCATTGCTAGATGCAAATGGCTAGATCAAAAAAGGCGGCTGGCCGGATTGCCGACGCTCGATCGGACAGGCAGGATCGGGCGCGTACGGTGATGGCGCCGCCACTGTGGATGCATCATGCCCACATGCCCGGGCACGTCGGGTACACCCGACCAATACCCGACAGGACGGTCGATCGGCGACCCGGATCCGGGGTCGGTGGCCGAGCATCGCACCGTCCCGGTGCGAACACTCTCCGAAGTAGACGTTGATCACAACCGGGTTCTGCCCCGGTCGAGGTTCTGAGTTGAGCGCCCATGCCGTGCCGCGCAAGGTGTACCTGCACGACGGCGCGCACGTCGACCCGTTCCACAACGAGCCCAGGGACCCGGTCGGCCGGTGGATGGACCACTGGCTGTACGACATCGACAACGGCGTCATGGACGAACCCCAGGCCACCGTGGCCCGACCGGACGGCACCCGGGTGACCGAGGCGACGTGGCCCCCGCCGACGACCACGCCGACGTCGCTGCACCTCGGCCCGGCCGGCAACGGCGGCGCCGGCAGCCTGACCAGCGCCCCGGTCGCCGGCAACCAGCAGTTCACCAGCTCCGGCACCGTGGCGGAGACGACGATGGTGGCGAGCCCCGGCACCGCCCAGAGCTACCGGCTGGCGTACCTCGGCCCGGCGCTGCAATCGGCGCACCGGCTCTCCGGCGCCGCCCGGATCGAGGTGACGTTCACCCCGGCCACCGCCAGCACCCCGCTCACCGCGCTGCTGGTGCACTACACCGGCGGGTCGAGCACCCGGGTGGTGGCGCGCGGGTCTCTCGACGCCAAGAACCGCGACTCGCTCACCACCGCCACGCCCCTGACGCCGGGGCAGCAGCACACCGGCACCATCCTGCTGGAGCCCAAGGACTACGTCTTCCCGGCGGGCAGCCAGATCGGCCTGATCCTCACCGGCAACCTCAACGCGTTCGTCCACCCCGACGAGCAGGCGGGCCAGGTGACGGTGGCGCTCGGGGCCAGCCGCGCGGTCCTGCCGCTGACCGTCGCGCCGGCACCGGCCTGCACGGATCCGGCGTGGCAGCCCACGTCCATCTACAACACCGGCGACGTGGTGTCGCACGGTGGCCACCGCTGGCGGGCCCAGTGGTGGACGCAGAACCAGGAGCCGGGCACCACCGGGCAGTACGGCGTCTGGGTCGACCTCGGCCCCTGCTGAGCACACACCGCCGAAGGGCCCGCGCCGGACGACCGGCGCGGGCCCACCGGAAGCTGCTGCCGGCGGCCTGTCCTGATCACCGGCCGGTCGCCGGCCCGGCTGGCGGCGGGGGCACCTAGTGGGCCCCGCCGAGGTTGAGCACCACCACCCCGGCGACGACCAGGCCGACGCCGATCACCTTCGTGACGCTGAGCGGCTCGCCGAGGAACACCGCGCCGATCGCCACGATCGCCGCCGTGCCCAGCCCGGACCAGACCGCGTAGGCCACGCCGACCGGGATGTCGCGCACCGCCAGGGCGAGCATGCCGAAGGCGAACAGGTACGACCCGGCCAGGCCGAGGGTCGGCCAGAGCCGGGTGAACCCGTCGGTCGCCTTGAGCAGGCTGGTGCCGAGGACCTCGGCGGAGATCGCGAGCAGCAGGAAGACGTACGCCATGCCCGTCATCCTCGACGACGGCGCGCAGCCGGCCGTGAGCCGGCAGGCCGTCCCACCGGTGCCGACCCCTCGGTTCCGGTCGGCGACAGCGACAGCTCCCTAACCCGATGTAACCGTGCGACGCAGCACCGACACCGGGGTTGGCCCGCTTTGCTCTGCACCCACGGACGCACCAGTCACATCGAGTAGCGCGACAACGCGGTCGTGTCGACCGCTTCACTCGACCCGCCGCCTGGTCACGGTGGTGGTGCGTCGATGGGTGCAGAGCAAAGGACGCGCTACGGATGGGCGGGCCCCACCAGGCCGGTGACACACCGTAGCGGCCCTGGTTGACGGCCGACGGTGACCGGTAGTGACAGTCCTGCGTCGCCGGTCGCGACCGGGAAAGGGCCGGGCGGCGACCGGTCAGACCCGGGCCACCTCCGGGGTCTGCGCGTGGATGACGAAGCGCAACGACCGGGCGTCGCTGAAGCACTCCCGCATCGGTCGCACCAGGTCCCGGTGCTCGGGACTGCGTTCCCACGCCTCGAAGTCGGCCAGGGTCTCCCACTCGCTGGTGATCAACCACTGCTCCGGGTCGGCGGCCGAGCGGCACACCTGGTCCACCAGGTGCCCCGGCACGCCCTCGGCGACCAGGTGACGCACCGCCTCGTACGCGCGCAGGAAGTCCGCCGTGCGCTCCTCGGCGACACGTACCAGAAAGACGATCCGGGCCCGTTCCACACTCATTCCGCTGCTCCTCTCGGTGCCGGTGGCGCCCCGCGCAACACCAGCGCGCTGTTGAAACCGTCGAAACCCCGCGCGCAGACCAGCGCGAGCCGACTGCGCGGCTGCCGGGGCGTACGCAGGAAGTCCAGCTCGCAGCCCGGCGCCGGCTCACGGGGGCCGGCGGAGGCGGGCAGCGTGTCGTGCCGGAAGGCGAGCAGCGCCGTCGCCACGTCCAGCGCGGAGCCGCCCTGATGGGCGCGGCCGGTCAGCGGCTTGTGCGTGCTCACCGGCGGCGGCCGGTCACCGAAGACCGCGCGCAGCGCCTCGGCCTCGGCCCGGTCGTAGCGGGGCACCCCGAGGGCATCGGGCAGGACCACGTCCACCTCGTCCGCGCCGACACCGGAGCGGTCCAGGGCCAGCCGCATCGCCCGGGCGTACCGGCCCGGGTCGCCCGCGCCGTCCGGGCCGGTGTGCGCGGCGTCGTGGGTGGCCCCCCAGCCGGTCACCTCGCCGTAGACGCGGGCGCCCCGGGCCAGGGCGTGCCCCAGCTCCTCCACCACGAACACCGCCCCGCCCTCGGCGGGCACGTAGCCACCCGCCGTGCGGTCGAACGGCCGGTACGCGGCCTCCGGGTCGGAGACGTCGCTGAGCAGGCCGGAGCGGAGCTGACAGGCCAGCGCGTACGGGCTCAGCGGGCACTCGGTCGCGCCCGCGAGGACCACCGGCGTGCCCCGACGCACGGTGCGCACCGCGTGGGCGAGACTGTCCAGCCCGCCGGCGGACTCGGCGACCAGCACCGCACACGGCCCCTTGAACTGGTGGTGGATGGAGAGCTGCCCGACGCTGGCCGCATAGAACCAGGCGATCGACTGGTACGCCCCGACGGTGCGGCCGGCGCCTGCCCAGAGCCGTTGCAGCTCCCGCTGCCCGAACAGGTTGCCCCCCGACGAACTGGCCAGGGCGACCGCCCAGCCGTACGGGTCGGGAGCGCGCTCGGGCAGCCCGGCGTCGGCGAGGGCGAGCTTCGTGGCGGCGAAGCCGAGGTGGGTCCAGCGGTCGGTCTGCACGAGCTGCCGGGCGTCGGCGTACGCCGACGGGTCGAAGCCGGACACCTCGCCGGCCACCCGGGTCGGATAACCGGCGGGATCGAACAGGGTGATCGGCCCGGTGCGCCGGGTGCCCTCGACCACCGTGCGCCAGTGCGCGTCGACGCCGACGCCGCTGGGCGCCACCACGCCGATCCCGGTGACCACCGCCCGGACGCTCACGCGGGCACCGCCAGCCGGCGGAAGACCATCGCGGACTGGAACCCGCCGAAGCCGCTGCCCACCGACAGCGCCACGTCCACCGGGGTCTCCCGGGCCACGTTCGGCACGTAGTCCAGGTCGCACTCCGGGTCCCGGGTGGCCCAGTTGGCCGTCGGCGGCACCACCCCGTACTCGATGGCCAGCGCGCAGGCGGCCATCTCGATCGAGCCGATCGCGCCCAGCGAGTGCCCGACCATCGACTTGATCGAGCTGATCGGCACCGCGTACGCCGCCTCGCCGAGCGCCCGCTTGAACGCCGCCGTCTCGTGCCGGTCGTTCTGCCGGGTGCCGGAGCCGTGCGCGCTGATGTACGACACGTCCTGCGGGCACAGCCGCGACTGGCGCAACGCGTCGGTGATGGCCAACCCCATCTCCACCCCGTCCGGACGCAGCCCGGTCATGTGGAAGCCGTTGGCGCGGGTGGCGTAGCCGGACAGTTCACAGTAGACGTGCGCGCCCCGCCGGCGGGCGTGCTCCCACTCCTCCAGCACCAGCACCGCGGCGCCCTCGGCGAGGACGAAGCCGTGCCGGTCGGCGTCGAACGGGCGCGAGGCGTGCGCCGGGTCGTCGTTGTCCGGGCTGGTCGCCTTGATCGCGTCGAACGAGGCGACGGTGACCGGGGAGATCGGCGAGTCCGACGCGCCGGCCAGCACGACGTCGGCCTCGCCGTCGACGATGAGCTGGTGGGCGTAGCCGATGGCGTCGATGCCGGAGGTGCAGCCGGTGGAGATCACCTGGGCGGGCCCGTGCAGGCCGTGCCGCACGGCCACGTCGGCGGCGAGGCTGCTCGGCACGAGCGCCGGGTAGAGGTACGGCCCGCCGAGGGTGTGGTCGACCAGCCACCGCCGACCGGTGTCGCTGACCCGCACGTACTCCTGCTCCAGGGCCATGGTGCCGCCGACGGCGGTGCCGAGCACCACGCCGGTGACCTCCCGCTCGGCGTCGGTGAGTTCCAGGCCGCTGTCGGCCAGTGCCTCGGTGGAGCAGGCCAGCGCGAACTGCACGTACCGGTCGGCGCGCTGCCGCTCGGCCAGCGTGATGCCGGCGGCGTCGGGGTCGAAGTCGCACTCGGCGGCGATCTGGGAGCGGAACGGCGACGGGTCGAAGAAGCTGATCCGCCGGGTGGCCGTACGCCCCTCGGTCACGGTCTTCCAGAAGCGGTCCCGGGTGGCGCCGCCCGGCGCGACCACCCCGACGCCGGTGACGACCGTGCGGCGCCCGGTCACGACGCGCCCCGCTGTTCGACCAGTTCGGTGTCGACGTGGCCGAGTTCCGGGCGCGGGGCCAGCGGCCCGAGGTGGAAGACCACCTCGGCCGCCTCGTCGCCGGTGTTGCGCAGCCGGTGGCGCACGTTGCGCGGCACGAACAGCGCCTCCCCGGCGGCGAGCGGGACCGGCTCGTCGTCCAGGTCGACGGTGATGGCGCCCCGCGCCACGTACAGGAACTCCTCGCTGTAGGGGTGGTAGTGCTCGGCGATCCGCTCCCCGCAGGCGAGCGCCGCCACCCCCATGAAGCCGGAGGTGCTGCCGACGGTGCGCGGGCCGAGCAGGACCCGCAGCTCGCCGCCGCGCCGCCGGTCCGCGGCGACGTCCCGGGCGGCGACCGGCCCGGTGGTGATCTCGGTCATCGGGTTCCTCCCGCGTACGCCTGCTCGATCTTGTCCTTGATGACGGCGAGCTGGATCCTGCTGTTGGTGTTGATCCGCTCGGTCATGCCCGCGTCGTCCACCGGCGCGCCCGGTTTCATCGCGAAGTCCTGCACCCAGGTCATCCGGGTGCCGTCGGGCTCCTCGGTGTAGCTCCAGTGGATCCGCATGTACTCGAACGGCCCGGTCTCCACCCGGTGCGCCCGGACCTGTCGGGTCGCGGGGTCGGCCGTGCGTTCGCTGACCCAGCTCCAGGAGATCCCGTTCTCGTCGGGGTGCATGGTGAGCCGGAAGCGCACCGTGTCGCCGTCGCGGTGCAGGATCTCCACCACGGCGTACTCGGTGAACAGCTCCGTCCAGCCGGCCACGTCGTTGGTGATGTCCCAGACCAGGGGCAGCGGGGCGGCGATGACGATGCTGTTCTCGGTGTGCCCGGCGCTGCTCCCGGTCTGCCCGGCCGCCGGCCGGGCGCCCCGGGCGACCAGGTCGGCCACGGCGGGGATGCTGAGCTGCCCGGCCTGTTCGGGGATCTGCACCCGCCACCGGTCGGCGACCACGGCGGAGAGTTCCAGCAGGGCCAGGGAGTCCATGCCCAGCTCCTCCAGCGAGGCGGCGGGCGCGCGGGCGGCCGCGTCGGCGTCCAGGCCGCAGTGCGCCACCAGGATGTCGGTGATCTCGGTGGTGAGTGGCTGGCCGTGCGTGACGGTCATCGTTCCTCCTCGGTCGCGGTCAGGACGGACGGACGGCCGGCGCCGTGGGTGGCGGCGACCGGACGGGTGGACGGCGCGGGCCCGGGCGGCTCCGGCGCGACGGCGCCGCGCAGCGGCGGCACGGCCGGGCGCAGCGGCGGCGCGACGGACGGTCGCGGCCCGGCCGGCGCGGTCGCCCCGGACACCGGCGGGACGGCGAACGCCCGTGGTGCGCCGGCGCGCTCCGGCGGCGGTACGGCGGCCGACGCCGGCACGTCGACGGACTCCGGGCCCGACCCGGCGGCCGGCCCTGGCACGGCCACGTCGGCGGACCCCGGGCCCAGCACGACCACGTCGGCGGCCGGTCCCGCAACGGTCGCGTCGGCGGGCTCGGGGCGCGGCGCGGGCGGACGGTCGACGCCGAGCAGCCGGTCGACCAGGGCGGTGGTGTGCCGGCCGGCCCGGAAGTCCGGATCCTCGAGGACCCGCTGGACGAAGGGGATGGTGGTGCGCACCCCCGCTCCGGCGACGTCGAACTCGGCCAGCGCGCGGTCCAGCCGGCGCAGCGCCAGGTCCCGGTCGGGCGCCCAGACCGCGACCTTGGCCAGCAGCGAGTCGTAGTGCGGCCCGACCAGGTAGCCGGGGTGGCCGTGGGTGTCGACCCGGGTGAACGGGCCGCCGGGCGGGACGAAGCGCTCCAGCCGGCCCGGGGTCGGCGCGAAGTCGCGGTACGGGTCCTCGACGTTGACCCGGCACTCGACGGCCACCCCGTGCGGGCGCACGTCCTCCTGCCGGATCCGCAGCGGCAGCCCGGCGGCGACGTGCAACTGCTCGTGAACCAGGTCGATCCCGGTGATCATCTCGGTGACCGGGTGCTCGACCTGGATCCGGCAGTTGATCTCCAGGAAGTGGAACCGCTCCTCGGCGTCGACCAGGAACTCGACCGTGCCCACCCCGGCGAAGCCGACCTCCAGCGCGCCGCGCAGCGCGATCCGCGCGATCGCGTCCAGGGTCGCGGCGGACAACGCCGGGGCCGGGGCCTCCTCCACCAGCTTCTGGTGCCGCCGCTGCACCGAACAGTCCCGGGTGCCCAGGTGCACGCCGTTGCCGTGCTGGTCGCAGAGGATCTGCACCTCGACGTGACGGGCCTCGGTCAGGTAACGCTCGACGTACACCCGGTCGTCGCCGAAGGCGGCCTGCGCGGCGGCCCGGGTGCGCGCGTACGCCCGGGACAGTTCGGCCGCGCACCGGACCACGGTCATCCCCCGTCCCCCGCCCCCGGCGGCGGCCTTCACGATCACCGGGTAGCCCACCTCGGCGGCGATCTCGGCGGCGTGGGCGGCGCTCGGCACCGGGCTGACGCTGCCCGGTGGCAGCGGCAACCCGGCCCGGCTCATCAACGCCCGCGCCGAGGACTTGTCGGCCAGGGCGGCCATCACCTGCGGCGGCGGCCCGATGAAGGTCAGCCCGTTGTCGGCGCAGATCTCGGCGAAGTCGGCGTCCTCGGAGAGGAAGCCGTAGCCGGGGTGCACCGCGTCCGCGCCGACCAGCCGGGCGGCCTCGACGATCGCGGCGGCGTTGAGGTAGCTGCGGCGGCTCGACGCCGGCCCGATCAGCACGGCCTGGTCGGCCAGGCGCACGGCCGTCGAGTCGGCGTCCGCGGTGGAGTAGACGACCGCCGTACGGATGCCCAGCTCACGACAGGCGCGCAGCACCCGCACCGCGATCTCGCCCCGGTTGGCGACCAGCACTGTGGAGAACATCCGCACCGCCTCAGGCCGGGTCGAGCGCGACCAGTGGCTGGTCGTACTCCACCGGTCGGCCGTCGTCGACGAGGATCTCGACCACCCGGCCGGCCCGCTCGGCGGTCACCTCGTTCATCAGCTTCATCGCCTCCACGATCCCCACGACCTGACCCGGCCGGACCGCATCGCCGACGCGGACGAAGGGCGCGGCGCCCGGCTCGGGGGCCCGGTAGAACGTGCCGACGATCGGGGAGCGCACCTCGATGCGGCCGGGCGCAGCCGTCGTCGAGGCGGCGGGCGGCGCCACGCCCGGCGCCGGTGTCTCCGGGGCCCGGACCGGCTCCGCCGTGGCGGCGGCCCCGTGCCACTCGACCTCCAGCACGGTGTCCCCGCTGCGCAGCCGCACCCGCCGCAGCGGGCCGGCGACCTCGGCGACGAGTTGCCGGGCGTGCCGGCGCAACCCGGCCAGCACGGCGTCCACGTCCTGGGCCACCGCCGCGCCGTCGGCGTCGCCGGAGACGGTGCCGGCCGGGACGGTGCCGGCGCTCACCGGGCACCCGCCCGTACGCCGGTGCGGGCGGCGCCGAAGCGCCGGAAACGCTGCCGTCGACGGCGCACCAGGGTCGCCCTCGGCACGTCCAGCAGCGGCAGCAGGTGAGCCAGCACCGCCTCGCGCAGCAGCCGCGCGGCCGTCTCCGGATCGTGGTGCGCGCCCGGCGCCGGCTCGGCGACGACGTCGTCGACGACGCCGAGGCGGCACAGGTCCGGCGCGGTCAGCCGCAGCGCCCGGGCCGCCTGCGGGGCGGCGCCCCGGTCGGGCCACAGGATCGCGGCGCACCCCTCCGGGCTGATCACCGAGTAGACGGCGTGCTGGAGCATCAGCACCCGGTCGGCGACCGCCAGGGCCAGCGCGCCGCCGCTGCCCCCCTCGCCGGTGATCACCGCGACGACCGGGGTGGGCAGCACGCTGAGGGAGAGGATGTTCTCCGCGATGGCGGCCGCCTGGCCCTGCTCCTCGGCGTCCACGCCCGGGTCGGCGCCGGGGGTGTCCACCAGGGTCACCACCGGCAGCCCGAGGCGGGCGGCGAGCCGCATCAGCCGCAGCGCCTTGCGGTGCCCGGCCGGGCTGGCCATACCGAAGTTGCGCGCGACCAGCTCGCCGGTGGTGTGCCCCTTCTGGTGGCCGATCACCATGACGTGCCGGCCGTCGAGCCGGGCCAACCCGCCGACCACGGCCGGGCAGTCCCCGCCGAGCCGGTCACCGTGCAGCTGGACGAACCCGTCGAAGGCGGTGTCCAGATAGTCCAACGTGGTCGGTCGGCCGGGATGCCGGGCCAGCCGGACCGTCTCCCAGGCGTCGCGGCCGTCCACCACCGGGGCCGGGCGGGCCGGGCCGTCGGCCGGGCGGGCCGGCGCGGGCGGCGGCTCCTGCCCGGGTACGCCGGGCGGCGCCCCCGGCCGACGCCCGGCGCCGGCGGCGGCCAGCAGCGCCACCAGCCGCCCGCGCAGCGCGTGCCGGGGCACCACCATGTCGACCTGGCCGTGGCGCAGCAGGAACTCGGCGGTCTGGAACCCGTCGGGCAGTTCCCGACCGGTGACCTGCCGGATCACCCGGGGTCCGGCGAAACCCATCCGCGCCCCGCTCTCGGCGAGCACCACGTCGGTGTTGGTGGCGAACGACGCGGCCACGCCGCCGTAGGTGGGGTCGGTGAGCACGCTGACGGTGAGCAGGCCCGCCTCCCGCAGACCGGCGACGGCCTGGCTGACGGTGGCCATCTGCATCAGCGACAGCGCGCCCTCCTGCATCCGCGCCCCGCCGGAGGCGGTGACCAGCACCAGCGGCAGCCGTTCCTCCAGCGCCCGTTCGGCGGCGCGGGTGATCAGCTCGCCGACCGCCGAGCCGAGGCTGCCGCCGAGGAACCGGAAGTCCATCACGGCCAGCGCGCAACGGTGCCGGCCGATGGTGGCGGTGCCGCAGAGCACCGCCTCGGCCAGCCCGGTGCCGGCACGGGCGGCGCTGAGCCGGTGCGGGTACGGCAGCACGTCGACGAAGCCGATCGGGTCCACCTCGGCCGCCCGCTCCGGCAGCGGGGTGAACGACCCCGGGTCGACCAGCTGGGCCACCCGCTCGGGTGCGTCGAGGCGGGCGTGTTCGCCGCACTCGGGACACACGTCGAGGTTGCGGCGCAGCCGCTTGCGGTACAGCAGCGTGGCGCAGCCGCCGCATCGGGACCACAGCTGCCCCTCGCGGGGGGCGGTGGCGGTCACGACCGCCGCCCGACGGCGGTGGCGTCGAACCGGTAGAAGCAGCGGGCCATGGCGTCGCGCGGCTCCCGCCACGTCGGCAGGTACGGCGAGACGTAGGGCCGCAGCCGCTCGCTGACCCGGACGAACTCGGGATGGCCCCGGGCGGCCTCGACCGCTGCCTGCGCCGGCGTGTCCGTCTCCAGCAGGTGCACGTACAGGTCGTGCAACCGGTAGAGCGACCGGTGCCGTACCCCGACCAGCCGGGGCAGCTCGGTCGCGTCGGACTCCGCGAAGATCTCGGCGACGCGCGCCTCGGCGGTCGGGACCACCTTCGCGACGATCAGCGAACGGTCCATGGATGGGCCTCCCCCCACGGCCTCCGGCACGGTGTGGACCGTGCCGGCCGGGCCGGACGACTGGCGACACGATGCGCCGGACCCCGTCACCGGGGCGTCAACGATCACCCACCAAAGGCGGCCACTGGTGACGGTGCGTTGACGCAACCTGTGTATGAACTGTGCGAAGATCCACTCCCCCGTCATCCCCTCTGACCAGTTCAGAGCGGCATTCACGGAACCGGCCGACCAGCTCCTGACGAAGAACGACATTGACCGAGAGTGACCACGATTGATAATCTTCGTCACGGTCAGCCCGGTGGCCGCGGCGCGACGCCGCGCCGCGGCGTAGCAAACCCGACAGTGGGGTCATGGGCAGCCACGCCGGGACACAGAATCGGGACCAGGGTTCCACAGGGGGTGCCGCCGTGGCCGCTGATCCGTCCATGCCGACCACCGGGCCACGCCCCGGCGCACCGATCTCGCTGCACCTGCTCGGCGGCTTCCAGCTGCAGCACGGCGACCTGCCGATCGTGGTGCCCCGCGGCCTGCAACGGGTGATCGCGCTGATCGGCCTGCGCCCCGGCGCCACCCGCAGCCACCTGGCCGGCCTGCTCTGGCCCGACGCGCCGGAGGAACGCGCCCTGTCGTCGCTGCGCACCGCCCTGTGGCGACTCCGCCAGGACCCCTGCTGTCCCCTGGTGACCAGCGGCGACACGGTACGCCTCGACCCGGCGGTCCGGGTCGACGTGGACGCCCTGGTCGGCACCGCCGCCCGGGTCCGCGACGGCGACGACCCGTGCACCGCCGCGGCCCTCGCCGCCGGCCGGCACGACCTGCTGCCCGGCTGGTACGACGACTGGGTGCTCGCCGACCGGGAGCGCCTGCGCCAACTGCGCCTGCACATGCTGGAGGACCTGGCCGACCAGCACCTGGCCGCCGGACGGCACGGCGAGGCCCTCGAAGCCGCCCTGGAGGCGATGGCCGCCGAGCCGCTGCGGGAGACCCCGCACCGCCTGGTGGTGCGCATCCACCTCGCCGAGGGCAACGCCTTCGAGGCCGTGCACGCCTTCTACGTCTACCGCGACCTGCTCCTGCGGGAACTGCGACTGGAGCCGTCCACGGCGATGACCGCCCTGCTGAAGGACACCCTCGCACCCATCCGCGAGGCCACCCGGGAACGCGTCGGTGGCCGTACCCCGACCGCCCGCCTCGCCCCCCGCACCCCCTGACCCACCCCGCCCCGGCCGGCCACCGACGGTCCACGATGCCCGGACCGGTGTGGTCCGACCGCACCCGGCGGCGCGCCGCCGGCCGCCGGGTCGGGGCGTCACCGGCGCGCGAGCAGGCGTGACGGTCAGGTGACACGCGGTGGGCAGGGTGGGGCGCACAGCAGTTGCATGGCGTCCGAACTCCGGCGGAGCGCCATCGGCGAGAGGGGTCCCCATGAGTCGTCTACTGATCGTCAGCAGGATCATCCCCGGCTCGGAGGGGCGGGTGGCGCAGATCTTCGCCGAGTCCGACGCCACCGAGCTGCCCGCCCTGACCGGCGTCCGGCACCGGTCCCTGTACTGCCTGCACGACCTGTGCGTCCACCTGATGGAGACCGAGGACGTGGATCCGGACGCGCTGGCCGAGGCCCGCAACCATCCGCTCTACCTCCAGGTCAACGAGCGCCTCTCCGCGCACACCTCGCCGTACCTGCCGACCTGGCGGTCGCCGCGCGACGCGATCGCCGGCTGCTTCTACCGCTGGGACGCCGCCGACGTGCCGTCGCCGCGGCCGGCCGGATGACCGGGACGGCCGCCATGGCATCCGGAACACCGCACGTCCTGATCATCGGGGCCGGGACCGGCGGGCTCTGCCTCGCCCAGGGCCTGCGCCGCGCCGGCATCAGCGTCGCCGTCTACGAGCGCTACCGCACCCGTGGCGAAGGGCTGCTCGGCTACCGCATCGGCATCGGACCGACCGGCAGCAAGGCGCTGCGCGAGTGCCTGCCGCCGGAACTGTTCGACGTCTACCTCGCCACCTGCGCCCGCTCCCCCCGCTACTTCAACGTCATCACCCAGCGACTGCGCCACACCGCCTCGTTCACCCTCCGACCGGACACCGACCCGGTCGAGACCGAACGGTCGGTGGCCCGGATGACCCTGCGCCAGGTCCTGCTCACCGGCATGGAGGACGTGGTCCACTTCGACAAGACCTTCACCCGGTACGAACAACGCGACGACGGCACCGTCACGGCGCACTTCGCCGACGGCAGCACCGCCACCGGAGACCTGCTGGTCGCCGCCGACGGCACGCACTCCGCGGTCCGCCACCAGTACCTGCCGCACGCGGTCGTGCGCGACGCCGGCACCATCAACATCGCCACCCGCGTCCCGCTGACCGCGCACACCCGCCAACTGTTGCCCGAACGCGTCGAGAAGGGCATCTCACTCATCTTCGGCGCCGGCGGAATCATGGGCGTGCTGCACGTCATGGAGTTCAAGTGGGACCGCGACGGCGAGATAAAACCGGACGTCGCCGAGGCCGACGCCGCGCTGCTGCGCAACTGGCCCGGACGCCGGCACGACAACACCCGCGACAACATCAACTTCATCATCTGGAGCACCGCCCGCCGGTTCCCGCCGGACGTGATGCAGCGCCGTGGCGAGGACCTCGTCCAGGTCGCCCGCAACCTCACCCGACACTGGCACCCGAACCTGCGGGAACTGCTCGCCCGCAGCGACCCGGGCAGCGCCCTGCCGATCCGGGTGGCCACCAGCGAACCGGTCCCGGCGTGGAAGGCCAGCACCGTCACGCTGCTCGGCGACGCCATCCACACCATGACCCCCGGTCGCGGGGTGGGCGCGAACACCGCCCTGCGCGACGCCGCCCTGCTCTGCCGGCAACTCCGCCAGGCAGCCGCCGGCGACAAGACGCTGCTGCAGGCGGTCGCCGACTACGAGGCCGCCATGGTGCCGTACGGCTTCGCCCGGGTCGCCGACTCGCTCAACCGCAGCGGCACCAGCGGCGACGACCGGATGTACAAGCCCGTCGTCGGCCGACTCGCCCTGCTCGGCGCGCGCGGCTACTTCGGTGTCACCAGCCGGGTGCCCCGCCTGGCCCGCAAGTTCGTCAACGACTTCTACACCTACCGGGGCGAAGAGGACTGAGACGCCCGGCCGGGTCGTGACGACGGCACCTCGTCGCGGCCCGGCCGGGTCGGTCACGTCGACCGTCGACCCGTACCGTGGGTCATCCCCCCACCACCGCCCGACACCGCCCGTCCCACCTGCGACGTCGGTGCCGGTCCTCCCTGTCGCCCGACGTGCGCGTGTGCGAAGCTGCGGCGAGTTTTCTTCGCCACTTCCACCGAACGTATACGCAAGAGGGAGGTTCGCCGTGCCGTCGAGTTTCGGGCAATGGCTGATCGTGATCCTGGCCCTGGCGCTGGGCGGGGCGGCCGGCTGGCTGGCCCGTGGCCGGCAGCCGGGTGCTGCCGCGCCGAGCGCACCCATCGTGGAGGGTGACCCGGTCGTCGGCCTCACCGAGGTCGAGAAGGCCGAGGCCGCCACCGCCACCCTCGACACGCCACGGCCCGAGGCCACCGTGGACCACTCCCCCGCGCCCGCCGCGGTCATCGACGAGCCGACCAGTCACGATCCCGCCGTCGCGCCGGCCGCCGCCACCCTGGCCACCGCCGAGCCGGTGAGCACCGAGGTGGCGCCGGCCGACGACAGGTCTGCCGTGGAGGAGCCGGCCGTGCCGGCGGACGACGCCCCGGGCGCCGTGACCGGCGACGACGCGCCGCAGGCCACGCCGACGCGGGACGAGCCGGTCCGGGCGGACGCCGAGCCCACCACGCCGCTCACCGCCGACACGACCTCGGCCGACGTGCCGGACTCCCCGGTGACGGCCGAGGCCGACGCCCCGGCCGTGGACGTCACGCCCACCGTTCCGGCGCCGCGCGCCGCCGCCGACGACGCCAAGCCGGTCGCGGCCGGTGACGTCGCCACCCCGGCGACCACCACCACGCGGCCGGTGGCGAGCACGCCGGAACCGGTCGCCGCCGCCGAGCCGATCGCCGACACCGAGCCGGCCGTCGCTCCCGTCGCCGCCGAGCCGGCCGTCGCCGTACCGGCCGTCGCCCCCGAGCCGGCCGTTGCCGCCGGGACGGCGGCGGTGGACGACGAGGCGGCAGCGGCGGACGACTTCCGCCGGATCCAGGGTGTCGGGCCGAAGATGGCCGCCGCGTTGCAGGCCGCCGGCATCCGCACCTACCGCCAGCTCGCCGAGCTGGACGAGGCCGCGCTGCGGGACACCATCCGCGCCGCCGGACTGCGGGCCGCGGCGAGCCTGGCCACCTGGCCGCAGCAGGCGAAGGTGCTGGCCGGCGCCGGCGCCGAGGCCGACGCGGTGCTGCCCGTCCCGACCGGGGCCGGCGAGCAGGGCTGAGCCACACCGGTGGGCGTGCCGACCCGGCACGCCCACCGGCTCCGTCCCACGGCCGGGGCGGGTGGGCCGGCACAGGGCGTAGAGCACCGGAACGGACACGAGGACACCGGCGTCTCGCTACCGTCGGTGAGGGGCCGGGACGGCGGCCCGCCGCACCGACGATCCCGGTCCCGCAGGAGCAGCCCGTGGCGCAACCCCCGCCGGAGCAGGCCGCCGGAGCGGCCCGCCCGCCGGTGCGCGACCCGGAGTCCCCCCGCCGGGTCACCCTCCAGGAACTCTTCTTCGACCTGGTCTACGTCGTCGCGCTCGCGCTGATCTCCCGGGGCCTGGTCACCGAGGTGAGCTGGCAGCGCGCCGGCCAGTCGCTGATCCTGCTGATGGCGATCTGGTGGACCTGGGCGATCACCACCCTGGTCACCGACATGTACGACCCGCAGCGCCGCGAGATCAAGCTGCTGATCGCGGCGGTCATGTTCGGGGCGCTGCTGATGACCACCGCCATCCCGCAGGCCTTCGCCGACCGGGGTCTGGTCTTCGCCGGCACCTACGTGGCGATCCACCTGGGCCGGGGCCTGTTCCTCATGCCGGCCGTACGCGGGCATCCGCAGTCCCAACGACGGGCGGTCCGGGTCTTCGTCTGGTTCGCCGTCTCGGCGGTCCCGTGGATCGTCGGCGCGCACGTCGGCGGGCATGCCCGGGAGGCGCTCTGGGCCCTGGCACTGGCCATCGACTACGGCGGCTTCCGGCTGGCGTACCCGATACCGGGGCTGGGGGCGGTCCCCGAGGGGCAGCGCAACGTCACCGCCGAGCACCTCTCCGAGCGCTACCAGCAGTTCTTCATCATCGCCCTGGGCGACGCCATCCTGGTCGCCGGCACCATGTTCAGCCTCCAGCACTCGGAGGCGGAGAACCTGGCCGCGTTCACCGTCGCCTTCGTCAGCACGCTGCTGCTCTGGCGGATCTACGTGCACAAGTCCGGCGAACTGCTGCCGCAGGCGATCCAGAGTTCCCGTACCCCGAACAAGTTCCTGCGGACCGCCCCCTACACCCACCTGATGATGGTGGCCGGGGTGGTCACCACCGCCGCCGGCTTCGACCTCGTGCTGCACGAGCCGTCCGGGCGTACCCCGCCTGCCTGGGCCGCGATCATCCTGGGCGGCCCGGCACTGTTCCTGGTGGGCCGCTGCTGCTTCGAGTACGAGGTGTTCAGCCGGGTGTCGCTGTCCCGCCCCGGCGGGCTGCTGGCCCTGCTCACCATCGCGCCGGCGGTGCTCTTCCTGCCGCCGCTGTTCGCCGCTGCCGGGGCGATGGCGGTGCTGGCCGGGGTGGCGGTCGCCGACCACCTGCGCAGTCGGGGCCGCCCGCCGGAGGACCCGTCACCACCGCACTGACCCGGTGGCCCGTACGCCTCCGCCCCGGGGGACCGCCGGCTGTGCCGCCCTGTCCGGAACGGACGCCGTTTATCCGTTCGCCGTCTCTGGGTACACAGGCGTCACCCTCGAACCACCACGACCCGGGAGGCCCCCATGCGCGGAACGTCGATATTCGGAGTGCTCGTCGTCATCTGGCTGCTCATCGGCGCCATCGCCGCCGGCCAGCGCGGCTACTACGGCAACGACGACACCAACTGCGCGGAGGCCGGCACCATCCTGGTGACCATCGTGGCCGGGCCGCTGAACTACATCGGCGCCAACCCCAAGGTCGACTGCAAACTTCCCGAGCCGTCCGAGTAGGCGTCCCCCGCACCCTTCCGGCCCGCGCCCACACCCCCGGGGCGCGGGCCGTTCCGTGTCCGCGAACGACCACGGCCGTCACCACCCCTAGAGCGGCCTAGGAGGCTGGGTCACCGGGTGGCGGCCGGCTTCCGGGGCCGGCCGGCTCCCGCGCACGGCAGGGGCGCCGTATGCACAACAGGGGCGCGGCGCGCACGACAAGGGCGCGCCCACCTCGGACCCTGGTCCGGCGGTGGGCGCGCCCCGGTGACAGCGAGGCCGTCAGCGGAAGCAGTGCGGGATCGGCACCGCGCTGCCCTCGCAGTTGGTCGGGGCGTTGCCGACGATGTCGGTCTCGTCGTCGACGCGGACCCCGGCCCGCGCGGCGAACACCCCGCCCGGCTTCAGCGTGGCGGCGTTCTCGAAGATGCTGCTCTTGAAGATCGTCAACTTGCCCAGGGTGGCGTAGATGCCGCCGCCCTTGGAGAGGTTGCCGACCGCGTGGTTGCGGTTGACGTCGGTGGTGCGTACCAGCACGTTCGACTTCTCCGCGTAGATGCCGCCGCCGTGGCCCCGGGCGGTGTTGCCGGCGACGACGCTGTCGTCGAGCGGAAGCAGGCCCTGGACGGTGGAGATCCCCCCGCCGTTGACCGTCGCGGTGTTGTCCCGGATCTTCATGCCCCGCAGGAAGATCACCGCGTCGCTGTTGGCGATGCCGCCGCCGGTCTGGGCGGTGTTGCCGATGATCGCAGTGTCGGCCACCTTCGTCCGGGCCGAGAAGCTCGCGATGCCACCGCCCTGCGCCGCGTTGTTGTGCACGAACGTGGCGCCGTCGACGTCCGCCGCCCCGCGGTAGTTGCCGAGGCCGCCGCCGTACCCGACGGCGCTGTTGTCGCGGAACTGCGACTTGCGCAGGGTGAGCACGCCACCGTTGAGCAGGCCCCCGCCCTTGCCCGCGGCGCCGGCGGCCCGGTTGCCGATGAAGGTGCTCTCGTCGACGACCAGGTTGCCGTCGTTGAAGACGCCGCCGCCGCCGTTCTCGGCCGAGTGTGAGGTGCTGTGGACGACGGTCACCCGGGTCAGCACGGCGGCCGCGCCGTGCACGACGTGGACGCTGCCACCCTCACCGGTCGACCTGCCGTTGCGCAGGGTGACGTCGCTGAGGAACAGCTCCCCGCCGTCGCGGACGGTGAAGAACCGGAACGCCTCGGCGTTGCCGCCCCGCTCGATGATGGCGCCGGCCCCCCGGATGGTGATCGGCTGGTAGACGATCGGCAGCCCGGTCGCGTCGTCGCGCGGGTCGCGCGGGGGCGCCTCGGCGTCGCCGGGCTGCTCGGCGGCGTCGTTGGCCTCCCGGGCGTCCCGGACACCGCCGTCCCAGTCGTCGTTCTGCAGGAACGCGTGCCCGAGCGTGTACGTGCACTTCGGCGCGAGCTGGAGCACCGCCCCGCCCTCCGCGTTGGCGCGGACCAGCGCCGCGATCAACTTGGTCGCCTCACAGGGCACGAAGATCGGCTTGCGGTCGTCGTGCCGGCCACCGGGCGGCGCGGGCTTGCCGCGCTCGTGGCCCTGCTCGCGACCGGTGTCGGGACGTTCCCACCGGCCGCCGTCGTCCTTGCTGACGACGCTGATCGGGGCGCCCAGGTTGGCGAAGGAGAGACCACGGTCGGCGGCCATCGCGGCGGCGCCGGTCAGCCCCGCCGCTCCCGCCACCAGACTTCCCGCCACCAGGCCGCCCGCCAGAAACCACCCGGGCCGGCGCCCGGGGCGTGCTGCGCGCCGGCCTCCTCGGTACGTGGACATGGCGCTTCCTACCTCTCGTGCGTGCGATACACGGCCGCACCGAATCGGGCGCGGGGTAGTTGAGATCCCCTCAGCTACCGAAGGCCACCATACGACCGCAGATCGGGCAGAGTTCGTGAAAGCGAATAAAGCTGAGGTTCGCGTTGAATGGCTCACAGTGGTTTGAATCCGGCGTACCGTCGGGAGGAACCGCAGGACCGGCCTCAACCGCCGACGTGGATGCCCGGGCGCCGGGACGGATCCGGTTCGGACTTGCGGATGATCTCCCGGACCACCGGCGGCGTGTCGCCCCGGCCGAGGATCAGGTACCGCAGCAGGTGGGCGATCGGGTTCCCCTCCGACCACTCGAAGTGCGCGTGCGGGCGTACCCCGGTGGCGTCGCGCAGGGCGAGCAGGATCGCGGCGATGGCGTTGGGCACCGCCGGGCTGCTCGCCCGCAGCACCCGGTGCCCGCCGACCTCCACCCCCCGTACCCGCAGCACCTGGCTGAACTGCGACGGATCCACCACGTCGATCTCCAGGAACAGCACGTCCGCGGCGCCGGGCACCGGGTTGAGGCCGCGCTGTGCCCGCTCCTTGACCCGGTACTCCTTCAGCGCGCCGCTGTCGCGCTTGTTGGCGATCAGGTGCAGCCGGCCGTCGTGGGCCAACGACTCGCCGACGAACCGCCGGGCGGCCTCGTCGAACTCGATCCGCTCGGCCCGCAGCTCGGTGGTGCGCGACACCCGCGAAACCAGCGAGACGGCGACGATGCCGGCGATGAACATGGCCGAGATGGCGATCCCGTCGGGCTTCTCGATCACGTTCTCCACCAGCGCGTAGAGCAGCACGGCGGTGAACATGCCGAACCCGACGCCGGCGCTCCGGTGCCGGGCACGCACCGCCGCGATGGTCACCGCCATCGCGCCGGAGACCATCATCGCCAGGATCCCGGTGGCGTACGCGCCGGCCTGGGCGTTCACGTCCGCCCGGAAGGCCACCGTGAGCACCACGCTGATCAGCGTGTAGACCAGCACCACCGGACGCACCGCCCGCCCCCACTCCGGGGCCATGCCGTACGACGGCAGATAGCGGGGCACGATGTTGATCAGGCCGGCCATCGCCGACGCGCCGGCGAACCAGAGGATCAGCACGCTGCTGACGTCGTACACCGTGCCGAACGCCTCACCGAGGTGCTCGTGGGCGAGCCAGGCCAACGCCCGCCCGTCGGCGGCGCCGCCGGGGCGGAACTCCTGCGCCGGGATCACCACGGTGGTCACGAACGTGGTGGCGACCAGGTAGACCGACATGATGAGGGCGGCGGTGGTGAGCAGCTTGCGGGTGTTGCGGATCCGCGCCTCCAGCCGCTCCTGCTTGGCCGCGCCCTCCCCCTCGACCAGGGGCATCATGCTGACGCCGGTCTCGAAGCCGGAGAGCCCCAGCACCAGCAGCGGGAAGGCCAGCACCGCCGGGCCGACCAGGTCGCCGACGCCGGTGCCGCCCGCGGTCAGCGCGGCGGTCCAGTTCGCCAGCAGCGACGGGTCGGCGACCACCTCGGCCAGACCCGCCGCCACGATCACCGCGTTCAGCCCGAGGAAGACCGCGACCAGCGGGATCGCCACGCGCACCGCCTCGCTGAAGCCCAGCAGGAACACCCCGCCGAGCACGAGCAGCAGCACCACCGTCACCACCACCGCCGCGACGTCGCCGTGCGGGACGGCGTCCGGCAGGTACGGGTTCTCCAGCAGGTGGACCGTGGCGTCGGCGGCCGACAGGGTGATCGTGACGATCCACGAGGTGGCGACGAAACCGAGCAGCACCAGGACGAAGACCTTGCCCCGCCAGAACGGCAGCAGCCGCTCCAGCATCGCCACCGAACCCTGCCCGTGCGGACTCTCCCGGGCCACCCGCCGGTACATCGGCAGCATGCCGAACAGGGTCAACGCCACGATGAGCAGGGTGGCCAGCGGGGAGAGCGCCCCCGCCGCCAGCGCCGCGATGCCGGGCAGGTACGACAGCGTGGAGAAGTAGTCGACCCCGGTCAGGCACATCACCTGCCACCAGGGGTGACGCTTCTGGGTGCCCTCCTCGGTCTCCGGGCCGACCGGTTGGACCTGGTGGGCGAAGAGCCAGCGACGCAGCGGGCCGGCGGGAGGCGCCGGGCGTACGTGGCTGTCCACGCACTCGGGCACCACGGACGGCCCCGGACGGGTGCGCTCCCCCTGGCCGGGCCGGCGGGCCTCGCGTACCGCGCGGCCGGGGGCGGGCGGCGTCGACGGGCCGCGCCGTCGGTGACCGCGCCGCCCGGCCGTGCCGTCCCGCCCGTCCGCCATGCCCCTCCCACTCTCGCGACCCTGCACCGACCGTAGGGGTCCGTCCGGCTACATCCGGGCGGAACGGGGCAGAGCCCGGGCCGATCCGGGGGTCACTGCCGGTAGGGCGGCGGCTCGCGCAGGACCCGCAGCAACGCCTCGGGGTCGCCGACGGTCACGGTGGCCGCCGGATGCCGCAGCCACGGCCCCGGCGCCAGGGCCCGGACGCCGTCGACGAAGCGGACACAGACCCCCGCCGCGGTGCTGCTGCCGAAGGTGACCCCGCCGTCGGACAGCGACAGGTGCGGCCCGACCGCGCGCCACCAGCGGTACGGCCCGCCGAGTTCCGCGCCGGCGACGTTGGCGCGCGGGGTGCGCAGCCGCCACGGCCCGAAGCGGATCTCCACCGCCTCGTCGTCGACGAGCACCCAGGAGGTCTCCGGCCGGACGCCGAGCAGCGCCAGCGGGACCCGGAAGGCCGGGTCGAACCGGAACGCCGAGCGGTGCGCGGGCATGCCCCGGCGTACCCGGTGCGCGGCGGCCGACACTCACCGCAGGGCGCGGAGCCAGACCTCGGTGTGCGCGGCGAGGTACCCGGTGACCCCCTGCCAGTACGGCCCGTCCTCGGTGAAGATCCGGGCCCAGGGCTGCACGCCGTCGCGCGCCCCGTCGCGCAGCAGCGCGTACATCGCCCCGGCGCGGCGCGCCAGCGTGGCGGCGAGCGCCGGACGGTCCGCCTCGGCCAGGCCGTACCCCTCGACCACCAGGGCGCGCAGCCGCCGGGCCGACTCCTCGACCGGGCGGCCCGGCCGCATCCCCGCCATGCTCTGCCCGGCGTAGGCGAGTTCCCACCGGCGGGTGCCGGGGCCGGCGCCGTCGAAGTCGATGAGCACCCAGCCCCGGGCGGCCCGGACCAGGTTCCACGGCGCGGCGTCGTGGTGGCAGATCAACTCCGCGCCGTCCGGCGCGATGGCGGGCCGCCAGCCCGCCGGCTCCGGGGGCACGAAGCCGGCCGTCGCGTCGTGCAGGTCGCGCAGCATCCGGCCGATCGAGGTCAGCTCCGCCAGGGTGTACGTCCCGGTGTGGTCGCCGCACTCCCCCGGCACGTACTCCAGCACCTGGCGGCCCTGCTCGTCGCGACCGAGCGGCCGGGGCGCGCCGGCGAAGCCGACGTCGCGCAGGTGCGCCAGGAGCGCGTCGACGGCGTCGGTCCACGGACCGGCCGGCCGGCGCACGGTGTCGCCGACCCGGACCACCCCGGTGGTGACGTTGCCGGGCAGCGGCTGCTCGATCATCCCGCCATCCTGCCCGGGACGGACGCGTCCCCGCGCCCCGGTTTCCCGGAGCGCGGGGACCCCCCGTCCCGGCTACTGCAGGAACGCCCCCAGCGGCGAGAGCAGCAGCCGGCCGAGCGCGGCGGCGTTGTCGTCCAACCGCGCGCGCTCGCAGTCGCGGGCGTTCGGGTCGTGCCGGCAGCGCCAGATCTTCTGCGCGTTGCGCCAGGCCACGTCCCGGGTGTACTCCACCAGTTCGCCCTGGTACCAGTCGTCGATGTCGCCGTTGAGCATGTCCAGCAGGAGCTGCCAGCGCTCCAGGTAGCCCCGGCGCAGCGTCGGGATCTTGTCGGCGAAGATGTCGTTGATCTTCAGGTAGTCGCGGTGCTGGTCGCTGCCGTCGACCGGTTCCGACTCCAGGTGGCTGAAGGTGGTCACCAGCGCGAACGGCAGGTCGAAGTTGATGTGGGCGTTCACCCCCGCCGCCGCCGAGGGCAGCGGCCGGGCGTCCGGGCCGCGCATCCGCTTGAACAGGCAGGACCACGCCTTCGGCGTGGTCGGGCTGGACTCCGTCCACATGCGCAACGCGTCGAAGTAGCGCGCGGCGAACTCCACGTCGAGCCGGGAGAGGAAGACCGGGTCGGCGAAGAAGTCGTCGTACAGCCCCTCCAGCACGCTGGAGGTGATGGTCAGGTACAGCTCGTTGAAGTCGGCCAGCGGGCAGCTGCGCTCCAGCGGGGGCAGCCGGACCAGCAGGTCCTGGAGTTTGGTGAGGTGGTCCACCACCGCCGGCACGTCCTCCGGATGGTCGGCGAGCAGGCCGACGATGTCCGCGTGGACCGGGCCCCAGACCGGTTCCGTCATGTCTCCTCCACTGTGGTCAGGGGCATCCCCGTGCCGTCGTCTCCGGTGCAGAGCCTGCCAGCGGGCGACGTCGCCGGGATCAGTAGAACGACGTATTCGCGCCGGACGGGCGTACGTCAGTCGCCCCGGCTGCGCAGGAAGATCGCGCTGGCCTGCACCCGGGTACGGACCTGGAGCTTGTCGAAGATGTGCGAGACGTGCACCCCGATGGTCCGTTCGCTGATGAACAGCCGCTGCCCGATCTCCTTGTTGGTCAACCCCTCGGCGACCGCGGCCAGCACCTCACGCTCCCGGGCGGTGAGCACCGCCAGCTCGTCGCCGGCCGGCTCGCCCCGGGCGGCGGACCGGCCGGCCGGCTGCGCCCGCTCCTCCAACTCCACCCTGGCGCGACCGGCGAGGGTCCTGATCTCGCTGGTCAGCGGCACCGCGCCGAGCCCCTGCGCCATCTCGTACGCCCGGCGCAGCAGCTTCGGGGCGGTGGCGCTGCGACTGCGCCGCGCCAGCAGCGCCTCGGCCTGGCGCAGCCGCGAGTACGCCGCCGGGTACGGGTGGTTGCGCCGGTCCCACTCGGCCGCCGAGCGGGCCCACGCGTCCGGGTCGCCGCGACCGTCGAGCCGGCTCAGCTCCGCCGTGCACAGGGCGAGGAACCCGTCGGCGACGTAGCGGACCGGGCGGGCCGCCGTCACGCTCTTCGTCGTCACCCGGTCGACGGCGTCGCGCAGCCGGCGCAGGGCGGTCTCGTCGACCGGCACGCTACGGCTGGCGTGCGCCTCCGCCTCCGCCCGCAGCCCGTGCCAGGCCAGCGTGGCCAGCAGCACCACGTCGTCGGAGCGGCTCTCGGTCAGACCGCGCTGCACCGCCTGCCGGGCGACGTCGTGCCGCCCCTGCCACATGGCCAGCCCGGCGCGCAGGATCAGCATCGGCAGCACGTGCCGGGGCGCGCCACCGCCGGCGAGCATGGTCGCCACCGCCTCCAGGTCGCGGTCGGAGGCCTCGACGTCGCCGTACCCGACGGAGAGCCGGCAGCGGGCCAGCAGCAGCTCCACCGCGTCCGCGCCGGACGGGCGGTGCCGCAGCGCCGCCGCGACCACCTTCTCCGCCTCGGCCCACTGTCCCACCCGGAACAGCCCGTTGGTGGCGATGGCGAGCAGCCGTGTCTCGTAGGTGCGCCCCAACCCCAGCTCGGCGACCCGCTCGGCGCCCCGCCGGGCCACCACCACCCCCTCCTCGAGGATGTTCAACGGCCCGGTCAGCAGCTCCGCCAGGTGCAGGTACGCGCACGCGACGTCCTCGGGCCGGCCGGCCCGCTCGGCGATCTCCAGCGCCCGCCGCACCACCGCCAACCCGGCGTCCGGGTCCTCCAGGAACGCCTCGCTGAAGCCGAGCGCCGAGCTGGCGAGCACCACCTCGGTGGTGCTGCCCTCGACCTTCGCCGCGAGTTCCAGCGCCTCCCGCGCACGCCGACCGGCGTCGGCGTACCGGCCCAGGTGCAGCAGCAGCTCGGCCAGGTGCGCCGCGGCGGTGGCCCGTTCCCGGGCGGTGCAGTCGGCGGCCGCCAGGACCCGCTGGTACTCCGCCTCGGCGGGGGCGGAACGGCCGGCGGCGGCCAGGTAGCGGGCCCGCCGGATGCGCACCGCGCAGGACGGCTCGGTCCCCTCCGCCCCGGCCAGCTCCGCCAGCAGGGACAACGCCCGGGCGTGCTCGCCGCACTGGTGGGCGGTCTCGGCGGCGTGCTCCAGCAGCGCCGCCCGGTCCACGTCGCCCGGGGCGGGGCCGGCCGGCCCGCTCGCCGGGGTGGACGCCAGCTGCAACGCCACCGACCAGTGCCGGTGCGCCTCGGCGAAGCCGTGCAGCCGCTCGGCCTCGCGGGCGGCGGCCATCGCGGCCGGCAGGGCCCGCCCGGGCTCACCGGCCAGCCGCCAGTGGTACGCCAGCCGGGCCTGGTGCAGCTCGGCCGGGGCCCGGGTGAGCGCCTCCGCGTACCGCCGGTGCAGGGCGGAGCGCTCCGCCGGGAGCAGCTCGTCCTCCAGCACCTCGGCGACGAGCCGGTGGCGCAGCCGGTAGCCGTCGTCGGCGGAGACGATCAGGCGGTGCGCCACGGCGGCGCGGGCCGCCTCGATCAGCTCATGCTCGGGCAGGGCCAGCACCTCGGCCAGCAGCCAGTGCTCGACCGGCTCCACCCCGGCGGCGACCGCGTGCACCACCGCGTGCGCGTGCTGGGGCAACGCGTCGACCCGGGTCAGGAAGATCTCCCGCAGCGTGTCGGAGAGCCCGTCGCGGCCGTCCCGCAGGTCGCGGGCCAGCTCCTCGACGACGAACGGGTTGCCGCCGCTGCGTTGCCAGACCTGCTCGGCGGCGTCCGGGGTCAGCGGGGCGCCGACGATCGCGGCGGCGAGCCGGTCGGTGTCCGCGCGGTCCAGCGGAGCCAGGTCGAGCACCCGCACCGACCGCAGGCGGCGCAGCTCGGTGAGCACCCGACGCAGCGGGTGGGCGCCCTGCAACGACTCGGCCCGCACCGCGGCGAGCACGGAGAGCTGGAGGTCGCCCAGCCCGGCGAGGAGGTAGAGCAGCAGCTGCCGGGTGCTCCGGTCGACCCACTGGAGGTCGTCGAGGACCAGCACCAGGGGGCGACCCTCGGCGATCAGGCTCAGCCCGCGGGAGACCCGTTCGAGCAGCGTCCCGCCGTCCGGCGTCGCCGGCTCCTCGGCGAACATCCCCAGCAGGCCGCGGACCGCCGACGAGGTGCGGGCCTGGGTGGCGCTCAGGTCGGCGTCGAAGCGGCGCAGCGCCTGCAGCACCGGGTGCAGTGGCGAGGCGTCGCCGATGTCCAGGCAGGAACCGGTCAGCACGACGGCTCCCGCGTCGCGCAGCCGCGCCCCGACCTCGTGCAGGAGGCGGGACTTGCCCACCCCGCTCTCGCCGCTGACGAAGACCGCAGCCGTCTGCCCCGGGCCCAGCTGGTCGAGGAGCGCGGAGCGCAGCATGGTCAGTTGGTCGGCACGGCCGACGAGCGGTGCGGTGTCCACATCGCTGGCCATGCTCGCAGCCTAGTCACAGGTCCCCGGACCGTTCTACGGGCTTAATCCCGCTGTGGTACCTCTCGCGTCGACATTGCGACTAAAGGTTGCGGCCGGCCGACATACGTCGTTCTGCAGATCCCCCGTCGGCCCGGTGGTGACAGTCTCCGGAGGTCGTCAGGCACCGCGGCTGGGGGGAAGGGTGGGTGCGATGCCACTGTCCACGATCGTCACCGGGCGGGAGGACGTCACCGTGCCGGCCTGGCCGGTGCCGGAGGAGCGGCGCACGGTCACCGTGCTCTTCGCCGACATCGTCGGCTCCACGGCGCTGACCGAGCGACTGGACCCGGAGGACGTACGGGCCCTGCAACGGGCGTACTTCGACACCGTCGCCGGGGTGCTGCGGCGGTGGCACGGCGTGGTGGAGAAGTACGTCGGCGACGCGGTGATGGCGCTGTTCGGCGCCCGCCGCTCCGACGGGCTCGACGCGTACCGGGCGGTGCGGGCCGGGCTGGAGATCCAGCGGGCGCTGGACCGGCGGCCGATGCCGGGGGGCGTCCGGCTGCGGGTACGGGTCGGGATCGCCACCGGCGAGGCGATGGTCGACCTGGCCGCCGCCCGCGACGGCGGCCACTTCGCCGCCAGCGGCGCGGTGACCACCACCGCCGCCCGGTTGCAGGAGTACGCCACGGCGGGCGGCGTGGTCGTCTGCGCGGCCACCCACCGGGCCACCGCCGGGCTGGTCGACCAGCACGCGCTCGCCCCGGCGGCACTGGCCGGCAAGGCGCTGCCGGTGGACGTCTGGCGGGTCACCGCGGCGACCCGGCCCCGACCGGTCCGCCACGAGGGGCCGCTGGTGGGCCGGCGACGCGAGCTGGCCACCGCCCAGGACCAGCTCGTACGCGCCGCCCGGGAACGCCGACCCCGCTGGGTCTCGCTGGTCGGTCCGGACGGCATCGGGCGCAGCCGACTGCTGCACGAGCTGCGCCGCACGGTGCGGCAGGTGGACGGGACGCCGGTGCGCTGGGGCGTGACGCACTGCCCGCCGTACCCGCAGGGGGCGCTGGCCCCGCTCGCCGACCTGGTCCGCGACCTCGCCGGGGTGGCCGGGACGGACCCGGCCCCGACGGTCCGCCGGCGGCTGGCCGCCCTGGTCGACGGCCTGGTGCCGCCCGGGCGGGCGGCGTCGACCGTCGACGCGCTGGCGGCGCTGCTGGCCCGGCCGGACGAGGCGGTCAGCGCGACCCGGGGCGCGGCCGCCTGCCGGCAGGTGCTGCTGGCGTCGGCCGCCCGGCAGCCGCTGGTGGTCGCCGTCGACGACCTCGACCGCGCCGCCCCCGAGCTGGGGCGGTTCCTGCACACCCTGTTCGCGGCGGCGACCCTGCGGGGCCTGCCGCTGGCGGTGCTGGCCACCCACCGGCCGCACTGGGCCGACCTGCTGCCCGGACCCGCCGACCGGCGCTGCCGGGTGGCGCTGTCGCCGCTCGGCACGGTCGACAGCGGACGGCTGCTGCGGCGGATGCTGACCCGCTCCGGCCGGCCGGCCGCGCTGGCCGCCCGGCTGCTGCCCCTGGTCGCCGGCGTCCCCGGCTACGCCGCCGCCTACGTGGCCGACGCCGGCCGAGCCGGGGACGTCCGGCCGCCCGGCTCGGCGGGCCCGACCGCACGCCCACGGGCCACCTCCGCCACGGCGGAGCCGGCGCTGCCCGAGGCGGTACGACGGGTGGCCGGCGCCCGGCTGGACCGTCTCGACGGCGCGGGCCGGGCGGTGCTGATGGCCGCCGCGACGCTCGGCGGGGAGTTCACCCCGACCGCGGTCGACCGGTTGCTCGGCTGGCCGGGCGGCCGGGCGGCGGTGGTGCTCCACCGGCTGGCCGGTGAGGGACTGCTGCGACGCGCTCCGGGCGGCCGGTACGCGATCGTGGACCCGGCCCTGCGCCGGGCCGCGTACGACCGGCTGCCGCGCGCGGTGCGGGCCGAGTTCTCCCGGCGGGCCCGGGCGGGCGTCGCACCGACCGGCGCCGCCCACGGCGACCGGTCGCCGGCCACCGGGGCGACTCCGGGCTCCCCGGCCGACCCCGACCGTCGGCCCGAGGACCCGGTACGCCGGCCGGCCGCGCCTGCCGCAGCCCCGACGGGCACCCGTCGGCCGGGCGGCACCGCCGGGTACGCGAGTGCCGTCCCGCGCGCCGGTGGCGCACTCCCCTCGGTGTCCACGATGGTCGACCAGGGTGCCGCCGGACCCGACGAACTGTCCGGCTCGGCCGCACGGCCACGCTGGTCGCCCGCGTCCGTGCCGGCCGCCGTCACCCTCGGACCGTCAGCGGGCACCGTCAGCCTCCCGCCGTCACCGGCCGCCCCGGGCGCCGGCGTCATGCCGCCGGCATCCGTCGTCACCGGCGGGTCGGCCGGGTGGACCGGCGTCCGGCCGTGGTCGACCGGGCCCGGGGCGACGGTCCGGGGCGGGATCGGGGATCGGGCGTGGCGCGGTCGGGTGGGCGGGGACGACCACCCGCCGGGCCCGGGCGTCGCGGGCGGCGGTCGGCGGCACCGACAACCCGACGCGGGCGGGGCCCCGGCGCGCAGCCGCCCGGGCGTCCACCGTGCACTGACCGTCGTTCGCACGGACGACCCCACGCCGTCGCTCGTCGTCGGATCGGCGGGGGCCCGCGCGGCGTGACGCGTCGACCCGGCCCCGACGGTCAGCCGGCGGGCAGGGCGGCGAGGAACAGCTCCACCCGTTCCCAGGTCAGCGTCGTGGCGTCGGCGTCGTGGTCCGGCACGTCGGGGTCGGTGAAGAGGTGGCCGGGGCCCGGGTAGCGGAAGATGCGCAGCCGCGCGCCGGCGGCGGTCATCGCCCGTTCCCAGTCGTCGATCTCGGCCTGCGGCTCGTACTCGTCGGGATCGGCCAGGTGCAGCTGCACCGGCAGCCCCGGGCGGACCACCGCCGGGTCGGCCCCGGTGCCGTGCAGGAGCAGCAGCCCGGCGGCGGCGGGCCGTTCGGCCAGCAGCGCGCCGGCCACGCCCGCGCCCATCGAGTAGCCGGCGAGCACCGTTTCCGGCGGCAGCGGGGCGAGCGCCGCCCGGGCGCGCCGCAGCACCTCGTCCTGGCCCACCTTCTCCAGCAGGGCGAAGCCCTCCTCGACGGTGCTGGCGGCGGGCACGCCGTACAGGTCGGGGGTGACCACCCGGTGCCCGGCGGCGCGCAGCCGCTCGGCGTCGGCCAGCACGGCGGGCCGCAGCCCGAAGACGGAGTGCAGAAGCGCGATGTGGGCCATCACCCCATCCTGCCCCGTCCGGCCGGTGGTGTCCGGCCACCACGGCGTGGACGGTTCAGACCAGCGCCTCCAGCCGGGGCACCAGGTCGGCCGGGGCGGGCATCGCGGCCATCTCCCCGGCCACCTCGCGGGCGGCCGAGGCCAGCGTCTCGTCGGTGACCAGCCGGGTCAGCATCGCGGCGGTGATGGCGCCCACCGGCGCGGCGAGCCCCGCGCCCCGGGCCGCCACCAGCTCGGCGTTGTGCCGGCGGTCGCCCGGCCCGACGGTCGCCAGCTGCGGGGCCCCGGCGGCAAGGGCGGCGTAGACGCTGCCGGCGCCGCCGTGGTGGACCAGCGCCGCGCCGGCCGCCAGCGCCGCGCCCAGCGGGATCCACCCGACGGTACGCACGTTGCGCGGCAGGCTCGCCCGGGCCAGCCGGGGCTCGGGGCGCACGAGCACGATGTCGGCGTCGACCCGTTGCGCCGCGGCGACCACCGCCCGCATCGGCCCGGCCGCGCCCGGCCCGGCCACGGTGCTGCGGCTGACCAGGATCCGGGGCCGCCCGCCCGGTTCGCGCAGCCAGTCGGGCAGCTCCCCCGCGCCGCCGTGCGCGGCGTACCGCATCGGCCAGCCCTGCTGGGCGAGCACGCTCGGCGGGGCGACGGCGATCGCGGCGGCCGGTGGCGGCACGGCACTCAGCCCGTGCCGGGCCAACGCCCCGCCGAGCCGCTCGGTGGTCGCCCGGACCAGCTCGCGACCGTCGAACAGGGAGTTCTCCTGACGGACCGCCGGGACGCCGACCCGGGCGGCGGCGAGCGCGCCCGCCACCGCGAGTGGCTCGTGGACGACCAGGTCGGGCCGCCACTGCCGGGCCAGCGCGACCAGCCCGTCGGCCAACTGGTCGTTGACCCGCCCGAAGAGCCGGGCGGCGCCCCGGGTGCCGGCGGTGCCGGCCAGCTCGGCCCGGGCGAGCAGCGGGTGACGCAGCAGCAGGGACAGGGCGATCGGCCCGAAGGCGAAGCGCGGCGCGACGTCGCGCACCGGCAGGCCCGCGTCCGGCCCGGGAAGTCCGTCGGCGGCGCTGGCCACGAGCACGTCGTGGCCGGCGTCGCGCAGCGCCACGGCGAGCGGGACCATCGGCAGGACGTGGCCCGTCATCGGTGCGGAGACCACCAGTACGCGCATCCGCCCGATCGTAGGCCGGGCCGGGCCGGCCGTGGGGGCGGCGCCGGTCAGCCCGGCGGGCCGGTCGGGTCGGCGGCGGGCCGATCGGGTCGGCGGCGGGCCGATCGGGTCGGCGGCGGGCCGATCGGGTCGGCGGCGGGCCGGTCGGGTCGGCGGCGGGCCGGTCGGGTCAGCCGGGCAGGTCGGTGGCGGAGTCCGGGGCGAGCGTGCGGCTGCGACCGCGGAACTCGGCGACCACCTCGTCGCCGCGCCGGACGGTGACGTCGTAGATGCCGCTGCGGCCGTACCGGGTGCGCTCGGTGGCGTACGCGGTGAGCAGGTCACCCTCGCGGACCGGACGCAGGAAGCTGATCTCGCCCCCGGCGGCGACGGTCACCGGGCCGTGGCTGTTGCAGGCCAGCGCGAACGCCGTGTCGGCGAGCAGGAAGACGTAGCCGCCGTGACCGATGGCGTGCCCGTTGAGCATGGCCGCCGTCACCCGCATCCGGGCCACCGCCGCCCCGTCGCCGGCGCGGACCAGCTCGATGCCGAGACTGCGGGACGCGACGTCCGCGTCGAACATGTCGTGCGCGGCGGTCCGCGGCGACGCCGCCGCGCCGTTCTCCGCCACCATCAACCCACCCGCCGCCGCTCGACGGGTTGCCGCTCCGGTCGCCGGCTGCGGTCCTGCACGGCGTTCCTCCTGCCAGTCGTCGTCGACGACCGGGACCCGCGCCGGCCGCCCCGCGTACCGTACGCCGCCGGCACGCGGGTCACCACGGCGGCGGGTCACCGACCGGTGTCACCGACCGGCGCGGCACAATGACGGACCGTCGGACCATGTCGGAAGGGAACGCCGATGACCCGCAGCGCAGTCGAACCGGAACCGGCCGGACGCGAAGCGGACCGGTCGACGCCGGCCGCCCGGCCGGTGGTGCGCCCGGCCAGCCGGCGGGACGACCTGGTCACCGTGGTGCTGGGCGCCTGCCTGATCGCCGGTGCGATGTCCGACGGCTGGGCGCACGCCAACATCGTCGACACCATCGAGGGCTTCTTCACCCCGTGGCACGGCCTGCTGTACGCCGGTTTCACCGGCACCGCCGGCTGGGTGCTCTGGCTGGCGTACCAGCGGCGGGACGTGGCGCCGCGCTGGTGGCGGGACGGCTGGCCGGCCGGCTACCGGGTCGGCGCGGTGGGCATCGCGGTGTTCGGCCTCGGCGGCCTGGGCGACATGGTCTGGCACGAGACCCTCGGTGTGGAGGTCGGCCTGGACGCCGCGTTCAGCCCGAGCCACATGCTCATCGACGCGGGCGCGGTGCTGCTGCTGACCAGCCCGCTGCGTTCCTGGTGGGCCAGTGGCGAGGGCGGCGCGAGGGCGGTGACCGGCATGCTGTCGTTGACGCTGGGGGCGATGGCCCCGACGATCCTGCTCACCCACTCCTCGGCCTTTCTCACCGCCGCGCCGACGCAGGCCATCGGCGCGTACGGCAACCAGGGTCCGGCGATCCTGGGCGTCGACGCCTACCTGGTGACCACCGTGCTGCTGGTGGCGCCGTTCCTGCTGGTCCACCGGCGGCGGGCCACCTTCGGCGCGGGAACCGCCCTGGTCGCCGGGGTCGCCCTGTTCGACCTGGTGATGTTCGAGTTCCCGGCGCCGCAGACCGTCGCCGCGCTCACCGCGCTGCTCGGCGCCCTGCTGGCCGACGTGGCGCTGCTGCGGCTGGACGCGGTCCGGGGCCGGGCCGCCGCGCTGCGCCTGCCGGTCGCCGGTGCGCTCTACGCCGGACTGGTCTGGGCGGGCCACCTGCTGGGGCTGGCCCTCACCGACGGCCTGCGCTGGACCCCGGAGGTGGCCGGTGGCCTGGTCACCCTCACCGCGATCGTCGGCGCCGTACTGGGCGGCCTGGCGGCCCGGCCCTCGCCCGCCGACCGGACCGCCTGAGCACCTCAGGCCCGCCCCGGCCTCCGCCCGGCCGTGATCCCCCACAGCCGCCCGACCGAGCTAGTTGATCGAGAAGTTCGCGTCAGGATCCGGCGGCCGTGACGCCTCCGCAAACTTCTTTGTCACCGCCGAAGAGCGCGGGGCGCGGGGCGCGGGGTGGGTGGTGGGCGGGGATAGGGTGGGTGGGGCCGCCGTCGCGGCGGTGGCGGGGAGGACCGCGTCGGGTACGCCGACGGTCCCTGCCCGTGGCCCGCGAACTGGTGGGGAGGTCGGGTGTCGGAGCCGCGCCGCGTCGACCCCGACGTCGACCTGCGGGTGCCCGCCGACCGCGCTGAACTCGGCGCGCACCCGGCTGCGGTGCTCGGCGCCATCGCCGCGGGCGGGGTGCTCGGCGCGCTGGCCCGGGCCGGCCTCCAGGCGGCCCTGCCGCACTCCCCCACCGGGTTCCCCTGGGCGACCTTCGCGGTCAACGTGACCGGCTGCCTGCTGATCGGGGCGCTGATGGCGGTGCTCGACCGGCGTCGGCTCGCCCCGCTGACCCGCCCGTTCCTCGGCGTCGGCGTGCTGGGCGGGTTCACCACCTTCTCCGCCTACGTGGTCGACGTCCACACGGCGTTCTCCGCCGGGGCCCCGGTGACCGCGCTGGCGTACCTGGCGGCGACCCTGGTGGCCGGGTTGCTCGCCGTCGTCGCCGGGGACGCGCTGGCCGCGCGGATGCTGACCTACGCCGGAGGTGGGCGGTGACGGTGCTGCTCGTCGCCCTCGGGGCCGCGCTCGGCGCACCGCTGCGCTACCTCGTCGACCGGGCCGTGCAGGCCCGGCACGGCTCGACCTTCCCCCGGGGCACGCTGACCGTCAACGTCGTCGGGTCGCTGCTGCTGGGCGCGGTCGTCGCGATCCCGGCCGGGCCGGCCGTCACCACGCTGCTCGGCACCGGCTTCTGCGGCGCGTTCACCACCTGGTCCACCTTCGGCTACGAGACGGTGCGGCTGGCCCGGGCCGGCGACCGGCGTCGCGCCCTGGCCAACGCCCTGCTCAGCGTGGTCGGCGGGCTCGGCGCCGCCGCGCTCGGGTACGCGGTGGCCCGGTCGGCGGCCGGCTGACCGTCCGCCCCTGCAGGCCCGGCCCGGCCGGTCGGACGGTCGGACGGACCAGCGTGCGGGCCACCGAGCCGGAGCAGGCGTATGGTGGGCGCACGCGGTCGTCGTCAGGGACACCCGCACACCCGACCGATCCGGGGACTGACCGACCCGCCACGGCCGCCCGGACATGGTTCCGGCCGACGAGGCGGCCGACCGGCACGACACGGGGATCGAGGTGGCGCGATGGAGTGGTTGCTCGCACCGGCGACCCCGGCGGCGGCGAGCGCGCTGCGCACCGAGCTGACCGGGTTCCTGCGCCGGCACGCCCAGGAACGCGAGGAGGTCGAGGACGCCGGCCTGGTCGTCTCCGAACTGGTCGGCAACGCGGTCGAGCACGCCGGCGGTCCGGTCTGGGTGGGTCTGGACTGGTCCGCCGCGCAGCCCTCGCTGGTGGTGCACGACCTCGGGCCCTCCTTCGACCTCGCCGGACTGCCGCCGCCGGAGGTCGGCAGCATCCGGGGCCGTGGCCTGTGGCTGGTCCGCCAGCTCGCCGCGGACCTGGACGTGGTGGCGAAACGGGGCACCGGCAAGCGGGTGCGCACCGTGCTCCCGGTCACCCGCCGGGTCGAGCCGACCTACGACCCGCCCCGCCGCGAGGTCAACCCGCTGCCCACCCTCGACGAGGCGGGCCCGGGCGGCTTCGGCAAGGAGCCGTTCCTGCGCGCCCTCGTCGTCGAGCTGGCCCGGACCGCGGAGAACCGGCAGGGCCCGGCCGCGGCCGAGGAGATGGTGGCCCAGGTGGGCGCGACCGTCGGCGGGCAGATGGAGGACGAGTACCGCCGGGCCCGGGAGCTGGCCGGCCGGCTCACCACCGAGCAGCTCGCCGAGTCGTACCTGCGGCTCAAGTCCGCGATCGACGGCGGCTTCTACGTCATCTCGGTCGACACCGACCGGATCGTGCTGGGCAACCGGCGGTGCCCGTTCGGTGACACGGTGCGCCGTGCGCCCGCGCTGTGCCGGATGACCTCCAGCGTGTTCGGCGGCATCGCCGCGCGCAATCACGGGGAGGCCGTGGTGCTGCTCGACGAGCGGATCGCCGTCGGTGACCCGGAGTGCCGGGTCACCGTGCTGCTCGGTGAGGCCGCCCGGAACAACCCGGGCGGCCACCACTACCGACAGGATTCCTGAGCTTCGCCGGTCAGCCGCGCAGCCCCACCACCGGGCCGAGGACGAAGACCGACGGCGGCCGGACGTCCTCCCGGGCGGCCAGCTCGCCCACCTCGTCCAGCCGGGACGCCCAGGCCCGCTGCTGCGGGTGTCCGGCGTCGCGTACCACCAGCACGGGGGTGTCCGGGGCGCGACCGTGCTCCATCAGCACCGCCGCGATCTTGGAGATGGTGTCGACCGCCATCAACAGCACCAGGGTGCCCCGGGCACGGCCCAGCGACACCCAGTCCACCAGCGAGTCGGGGTGCCCCGGTGGCAGGTGCCCGGAGACGACGGTGAGGTCGTGGGCGACGCCCCGGTGGGTGACCGGCACCCCCGCCAGGGCGGGCGCGGCGAGCGCGCTGCTGACCCCGGGCACCAGCACGGTCTCGATCCCGGCCGCCGCACACGCCTGGACCTCCTCGTGGCCCCGGCCGAAGACGTACGGGTCGCCGCCCTTGAGCCGGACCACCCGCCGGCCGGCGCGGGCGTGCGTGACCAGGGCGTCGTTGATCGCGTCCTGCGCCATCGACGGCCCGCGCGGCACCTTCGCGGCGTCGACGACCAGCACGTCGGGGCGGAGCCCGGCGAGCAGCCCCTGCGGGGCGAGCCGGTCGGCCACCACCACGTCCGCGCTGTCCAGCAGTGCCCTGCCGCGTACGGTGATCAGGTCGTCGGCGCCGGGCCCGCCGCCGACCACGGCGACCTGCCCGGGGCGCAGGCCCGGCCCGTGGTGGTGGTGACCGTGGTGGTGGCCGCCGCCGTCGTGGTGGTGGTGGCCGCCGACCGGGTCGTCGGGGTGGTCGTGCGGGGTCTGCGGCCGGCCCACCTTGTCGGCGAAGCCCGGCATCAGCACCCGGTACGCGCAGGTGTCGCAGTTCATCCGGATGTCCCCGCCCAGCGCCTCGGCGTGGCGTTCCAGGACCAGGTCGGCCAGCGCGTCGCAGTCGCCGATCAGGTCGGCGACCCGCACGTCGAGGTCGGGGTGCGCGGCGGCGAAGGCCCTCGACTGCGCGACGATCCGGTCCGGCAGCACCCCGGCGAAGAGGAAGTACGGGGCGACGACGACGCGCCGGGCGCCGAGGCGGCGCAGCCGCTGGAGCACCGCAGGCACGGACGGCTCGGCCAGGGAGATGAAGCCCGGCTCGACACCGGCGTACCCACGCCCCTCCCAGAGCAGCCGGGCCACCTTGGCCACCTCGGCGTTGGCGTCCGGGTCGGTGGAGCCACGCCCGATCAGCGCGACCCAGGTGCCGCCCCGGTCCGCGCCGGCCAGGGCGGCGTCGATCCGCTCCTCCAGCGCGGTGTGCAGCAACGGGTGCGGGCCGAGCGGTCGGCCGTACCGGTAGGTCAGGCCCGGGTGGCGCTCCTGCTCGCGGGCCATCGCGGCGGGGATGTCGCCCTTGCCGTGCCCGGCGGCGGTGAGCACCAGCGGCAGCGCGACCAGGCTGCGGTGTCCCCGGTCGACGAGCGCGGTCACCGCGTCGGTGAGCGGTGGGCGGGACAGCTCGATGAAGCCGCCCTCGACGTCGCCGACCCGGTCGGCGGCCCGGCGGCGGACCCGGTCGACGAGCGCGGCGAACTGGTCGACCCCGGCCGCGCTGCGCGTGCCGTGCCCGACGATGACCAGCGCGGTCATGGCGTCTCCTCCTGGTAGAGCAGGGCGTTGAGGGCGGCGGCGGCGACCGCCGAGCCGCCCTTCTCGCCGACGTTGGACACGGCGGGCAGGCCGCCGGCCCGCAGCGCCGCCTTGGACTCGGCGGCGCCGACGAAGCCGACCGGCAGTCCCACCACGAGGGCGGGCACCGCGTCCAGGGTGATCAGTTCCTCCAGCGCGGTCGGCGCGCAGCCGACCACCCAGACCGCGCCCGGGCCCACCCGGTCCAGGGCGATGCGGACGGCGGCGGCCGAGCGGGTCAGCCCGGTGGCGGCGGCCCGCTCTGCGGTGGCCGGCTCGGCGACCGGGCAGACGATGTCCCGTCCGGCGCGGGTGATGCCGGCGGCGACCATCCACACGTCGGTGACGATCGGCGCTCCGGCGCGCAGCGCGGCCAGGCCGCCGGCCAGCGCCGCCTCGTCGCAGACCAGCTCGGTGACGTACGCCAGGTCGGCGCTGGCGTGCACCACCCGTTCGGTGACCGCCCGGGTCAGCGGCGGCAGGTGGGTCAGGTCGACCCGGGAGCGCAGGATCCGGTACGACTCCGCCTCGATCGGGTGCACGACGCGGGTCACGAGCCGGCCTCCGCGCCCGCGTCGACGCCACGGCCGTAGCGCCGGTCGTGCCCGCGCAGCTTCCACAGCGCCACCGCGCCACCCCAGGCCAACGCGAAGAGCGCCACCACCACGTAGCCGAGCTGCTCGAAGTGGTCGCCGAGCGCGGCGTAACCGGACAGCACGGTCACGCCGAGGTGCTCGGCCAGCAGGCCGGACAGGTAGACGCTGGCGACCAGGGCGCCGACGACGACGGTCATGCCGGTGGTGGCGAGGTTGTACCAGAGCCGTCGCGCCGGCTGCCGGTACGCCCACGAGTAGGCGCGGGCCATCAGCAGGCTGTCCGCGGTGTCCATGGCCGACATCCCGGCGGCGAAGAGCAGCGGCAGGGTGAGCAGGGCCAGCACCGGCAGGCCGCCGGCCGCGGCGGTGCTCGCCGACAACGACAGCAGGGTGACCTCGCTGGCCGTCTCCAGGCCGAGTCCGAAGAGGAAGCCGACCGGGGCCATGTGCCAGGAGGAGCGCACCAACGACCGGGCGCGGGAGCCGAGGATCCGGTGCACCAGACCCCGGTTGAGCAGCATCAGGTCCAGCTCGGACTCGTCGAGCGCGCCGGCCCGCAACCGACGCCACAGCTTCACCAGCCCGGCCAGCACGGCCGCGTTGAGCCCGGCGACCAGCAGCAGGAAGGCGGTGGCGGTGGCCGCCGCCACCACCGCGCCGACCTCGCGGACACCGGCCAGACCCCGCTCGGTCATGCTCGCCGAGGCGAGCCCGATCACCAGGGCGAGCAGCAGCACCACCGCGCTGTGCCCGAGGGCGAAGAAGAACCCGACACCGACCGCGCGCCGGCCGCGCAGCAGCATCAGCCGGGTGGTGTCGTCGATGGCGGCGATGTGGTCGGCGTCGAAGGCGTGCCGCACGCCGAGCGCGTACGCCAGCGCGCCGGCCCCGGCCAGCCCGCCGGCCGCCGCCGGCTGGTCGTTCCAGTACAGGTAGAGGGTCCAGCCCGCGACGTGCAGGGCGGCGACGGCGAGCACCACGCCGCCGAGGCGGACCCGCTCGGCACGGCTCCACCGGCCCACCGGTGGGGCGGCGGTCGGGATCGGGGTCATCGCTCTCCTCGGGGTTCGGCGGTGGCGCGGATGGCGTCCACCGGGCAGATCTCCAGGCACTCCAGGCAGCCGGTGCACCGGTCGGCGCGGACGGTCAGCCCGAGCGGGACGGGACGGATAGCGTGCGTCGGGCAGGTGAGCAGGCAGGCGCCGCAGCCCTGGCAGGCCTCGATGCGCACGGGCGCGGGCAGGTCCGGCGCGACGACGGCGGTCGGCGGCGTCGACGCGGCCGGCGCGGTCACCGTTGCCACCGGTAGCCGCGCGGGGTGACCATCCGGCCGGCGAGCACCCGGGTCTGCGAGCTGCCGACCACCACCACGCTGTACATGTCGACCACGGCGGGGTCGAGCGTGGAGACGGTGGCCAGGTGGACCTGTTCGCCGGCGCGGCTGGCGTTGCGCACCACGCCGACCGGGGTCTGCGGCGGGCGGTGCGCGGCGAAGGTCTTCAGCACCGCCCCGAGCTGCCAGTCCCGGGCCCGGCTGCGCGGGTTGTACAGCAGCGCGACCAGGTCCGCCTCGGCGGCGGCGGCCACCCGCCGCTCGATGACCTCCCACGGGGTGTGCAGGTCGGACAGGCTCAGGTACACGTGGTCGTGGCCGATCGGCGCGCCGAGCAGGGCGGCGGCGGCGAGGCCGGCGGTCACCCCGGGCACCCCGACCACGTCGACGCGCGCGTCGGCGTACTCCAGGGCGGGGCTGGCCATCGCGTACACCCCGGCGTCGCCGGAGCCGACCAGCGCCACCGCCTGCCCGGCGGTGGCCTCGGCGACGGCGGCGCGGGCCCGTTCCTCCTCCGCGCCGAGACCGCTGACGAGCTCCCGGGTGCCCGGACGCAGCAGGTCGCGGACCTGGTCGACGTACTGGTCGAGGCCGACGACCACGGCGGCCCGGCGCAGCTCGGCGACCGCGCGCGGGGTGCGCAGGTCGGGCGCGCCCGGGCCGAGACCGACGACCGCCAGCCGGCCGCGCGGGGCGTGCCGGGCGACCGCGACGGTCGCCATCGCCGAGGCGGTCTTCGGCACCAGCAGGGTGCCGCCGCCGGCCAGCGCCGCGGCCTCGGCGACGCTGGGGGTGCCGACCACGGCGCGGACCACCTCGCTGGGGTGCGGCACGTCGACCGCCGCCAGCTCCGCCGCCGGTCGGGTCTCCAGGGGTACGCCGAGCGCGCGGGCGGTCGCCAGGATGCCCTCCTCGTCGGCCTTGAGGTCCACGCTGGCCAGGCAGCGCAGGCTGGCCGGGGCGAGGCCGGCGTCGGCCAGCACCCGGTGCAGCAGGTCGGACACCTCGGCGGCGGGGACGCCCCGACTGGAGCCGATCCCGGCGACCAGCGAGGGTGGTCGCAGCACGGCGGTCCGGTCGTCCAGCGGCACGATCCGGTCGGTGACCAGCAACCGCCAGCCGCCGGTGGTCCCGCCGTCCCGGTCGGTGGTGGCGGTCTGGACCAGGACGTTCGGTGGCAGGGCGGGCAGCGGCCAGGTGGCGTCGGCGAGCAGCCGGACCGGTTCGCCGTCGAGGATCGCCCGGGACACCGCCGCGACCGCCCCCTCGACCGGCCAGCCCAGGGTGTCCAGCCCGGGCAGGCCGACGGCGTCGGTGGCGGTGGTGACCACCGGGCGGGCGTCGAGCAGCGCGGCCACCTCGCCGGCGAGGGTGTTGGCGCCGCCCGCGTGCCCGCCGAGCAGGGCGACGGCGTGCCGTGCCGCCTCGTCCACGACCACCACCGCCGGGTCGGTGCGCTTGTCGTCGAGCAGCGGCGCGAGGATCCGCACGACCGCCCCGGTGGCCAGGAACGCCACCACCGCGCTGCACTCCGTCCACGCGGTGCGCAGCGCGTCGGCCACGCCGGCGGACTCGACGAGCCGGGCGTGCGGCCAGGCGTCGGCGAGGATCCGGGCGTGCCGGCGGCCGGCGGCGGTGGCCGCCACGAGTCCGACGGTCACCGGGCCGGTCGGCGCGGTGGCCGTCACGGATCCGACGGTCACCGGGCCGCTCGCGGCGGTGTCGACAGGGTGGTCCACGGGCGCTCCTGGTCCGAGTGGGTGGCGGTCCGGCCGGGTCACGGGCGCTCCCCGGTGAGCACGACCACCGGGTTGGTGGCGGCGAGCCGCAGGGATCCGCCGGGCAGGTCGGCCAGGCGGGCGGCGGAGAGTTGGCTGCCGTCGACGGCGTAGCCGGCGTCGCGCAGCAGGTGGACGGCGGGCGCGACCCGGTCCAGCGCGGCGAGGGTGAGCACCACCCGCCCGGGGCGGCGGGCGGCCACCGCGGCGAGCACGTCGGTGCCGCCTCCGCCGACGAAGACGGCGTCGGGGTCGGGCAGGTCGCGCAGGGCCGCCGGGGCGTGGCCGGTCACCACCCGTACCTGCACCCCGTGCCGGGCGGCGTTCGCCGCGACCGGCGCGTCCGGGTCCCGCTCCACGGCGATGACGGCCGCGCCGAGCAGGGCGCACTCGATGCCGACGGAGCCGCTGCCCGCGCCGACGTCCCAGACGAGCCGGCCGAGGCGGGGACGCAGCCGGGCCACCGCGAGGGCGCGTACCTCCGCCTTGGTGATCATGGAGTCGCGATGGTGGTACGCGGACTCGGGCAGCGCCCAGCCGCCGGGCGGTGCGGCGGCCGGCTGGTTGTCCGTCCGCATCGGCCCGACACCGGGCGGGGCGGACGGGGCGGGGGCGGGTGTCGGGGCGAGGCTGAGCAGCACGTGCGGGTCGGCCCAGGCCCGGGTGGCGGCCTGCTCCGGGGTGGTCCAGGTGACCCGTTCGGCGTCGGTGCCGAGGTGTTCGGCGACCACGAGGCGGCGGGGCCAGCCGGCCAGCCCGGCCCCGATCTCGGCGGCCCCGGCGCCGGGAGCGGTGAGCACCGCGACGGCGGGCAGCGCCCGGCAGGCGTTGAGGGCGGGCCCCGGGTCACGGCCGTGCGCGGTGAGCACGGCCGCGCCGTCCCAGTCGAGCCCGGCGCGGGCGAACGCGGCGGCGACGCTGGAGACCGCCGGCAGCACCCGCACCGGCAGCCCGGCGGCCCGCAACCGGCGGACGATGCCGAAGAGCCCGGGGTCGCCGCTGGCCAGCACGACCGCCGGCGCTCCGGCCGCGACGGCGGCGGCGAGCCGGGCCAGCGCGGGGGCGAGCGGCCCGAGCACGACGGTGGGGCAGCCCGGCGGCGCCGGCAGGGCGGCCAGGTGGCGGGCCGCTCCGACGACGAGGCGCGCCCGGGCCAGCGCGTCGTGCGCGTCGGGGTGCGGCGGCCGGCCGGCGGCGTCGATCCCGACCACGGTGACCGCCGGGCTCACCGCCCCGGTCTGCCGGCGGTCCGCCTGCGCGCTCGCGGAGGCGTCCGGGAGGCCGGCGGGTGCGGCGACGGCGCGGCGGTCGGCGGCCGGGCCCGTGCCGTCGCCGGAGCCGGTCGGGGCGGTCACCCGGACCACCGCCCCGAGGAGGCGACCACCTGGGATCCGGTGAAGTCCACCATGGCCACGTCGACGGCGACGCCGTGCCCGGCGAAGCGGCGCAGCACCTGACGTACCCGGCGGCAGAGCAGGTCACCGGCGGGGCCGAGCAGGCCGGCGGCCTCCCACAGCTCGTACGCGTGCCGCCCGGTGTTGGCCGCCGCGACCGCCGCCACCAGGTCGGCGTCACCGCCGGCCTCGGCGGTGACCGCGCCGAGCAGCGACAGGTCCACCTTCGAGCGGGTGTAGTGGGTCATCAGGATCCCGGCGGCGAGTTTGGCGAGCTTGCCGGCCATGCCGACGAAGACCACACCGGTCATCGCGTCACCGACGGCGGCGGTGACCGCCGCGCCGGTGAAGTCGCCGACCTCGACGAAGCAGACCTCGGGCAGCTCCGGCAGGAGTTCCCGGGCGGCCCGCTCGGTACGCCCACCGGTGCACAGCACCACCGTCCGCTCACCCTGCGCGGCCATCACGTGCACCGCCTGCACCACGCTGGCCCGCCAGGAGGCGGTGGAGAAGGGCCGGACGATCCCGGTGGTGCCGAGGATGGAGATGCCACCGAGGATGCCGAGCCGCCGGTTGGTGGTCTTGCGGGCCATCACCTCCCCGCCCGGCACGCTGATCACCACCCGGACGCCCACCTCGGTCAGGTCCACCACTTCGGCGACCGCCTCGCCGATCATGCGGCGCGGGGTGTCGTTGATCGCCGGACCGCCGACGGCCAGGCCGAGCCCCGGCCTGGTGACCGTGCCGACGCCGGGCCCTGCGTCGAGCTGGAGACCGGGACGGTCGTGCCAGCCGACGGTGGCGGTGAGGTGCGCGCCGTGGGTGACGTCCGGGTCGTCCCCGGCGTCCTTGACCACCACCGCCTCGGCGTGCGCGTCGGGCAGCGGACTGAAGTCGCAGCGGTGCACGGTGAAGCGCACCCGCCGGCCGGCCGGCAGCCCGATCTCCACCTCCCGCTGCGGGGCGCCGGTGAGCAGCGCGGTCACCGCCGCCTTCGCCGCCGCCGTCGCGCAGGCGCCGGTGGTCCAGCCGGTGCGCAGCGCGGTCGGCCGGACCTTCGCGGTACGCGGCAGGTCCGGCTCGCGCAGCGGCGGCTCGGCGTACGTCATCGCGGCAGCCCGCCCGCCCCGGGTGACGCCGGACGGTCGGCGGCGCCCACCGGCGGGGCCACCGCCCGGGAGCGGCGCAGCTCGGCGCGGGCGGCCGGCTCGGCCCGGCGAAAGGTGTGGAAGTGCCCGGGGTGGTAGAGGTGCGAACGGGTGCCGGTGGCGGCGAGGGCCGGACCGACCAGGAAGAGGGTGTGCTTCCAGAGCTTGTGCTCCTTGACCGTGGCCTCCAGCTCGCCGAGGGTGCAGCGGACCACCAGCTCGTCCGGCCAGGTCGCCTGGTACGCCACCACCACCGGGGTGTGCGCGGGGTAGCCGCCGGCGAGCAGCTCGGCCTGGGCCTGCCCGGAGCGGGCCGCGGAGAGGAAGAGCGCCATGGTCGTGCCGTGCCGGGCGAACTCGCGGACCCGCTCCCCCGGCGGCATCGGCGTCTTGCCGCCCTCGAGCCGGGTGAGGATGACCGACTGGGCCACCTCGGGGATGGTCAGCTCCCGGCCGACGATCGCGGCGACGGCGGTGAACGAGGAGACCCCCGGCACGATCTCCACGGCCAGGTCGAGGGCGCGGCAGAGGTCGAGCTGCTCCTGCACCGCGCCCCACAGCGCCGGGTCGCCGGAGTGGATCCGGGCCACGGTCAGCCCCTCGGCGGCGGCCCGCCGGTACAGCGGCAGCACCCCCTCGATGGGCAGTTGGGAGGAGTCGACGATCTCGGCGTCGGGGCGGGCGTGGGCGAGGACGTCCGCGTGCACCAGGCTGGCCGCCCAGATCACCACGTCGGCCTCGGCGATCACCCGCGCGGCGCGCAGGGTGAGCAGGTCGGCGGCGCCGGGGCCGGCCCCGACGAACCACACCTTCGCGTTGGTCACAGCTTTCCTCCCCGCCGGTCCCGGCGGGCCGGGACCAGCAGCGTCGACAGGTAGGGCAGGTCGTCGTCGGCCCGGTCGACCGGACCGATCCGCTCGTCGGGCAGGCCCAGGCCCCGGCCCAGCACCGCGTCGGGGAGCCGGCCGTGCCGGCGCAGCGCGTCGACCAGCTCGGCGTGGCGTCGCCAGCCCTTGTAGACCACGACGGTGCCGGGGCCGGCGAGGGCGTCGTCGACGAGCGCGAGCCCGGCGGTGGCCGGCAGCAGGGTGAGCGGCTCCCGGCCCTCGCAGAGCGGCACGCCGCTGCGGGCGGCGAGGTCCTGCATGGCGGTGATCCCGGGGACGGTGCGCACCTCGACCGCCGGGCGCAGGGCGCGCACGCTCTGCGCCAGGTAGCCGAAGGTGGAGTAGACGTTCGGGTCGCCGATGGTGGCGAAGGCGATCGTGCGGGCCCCCTCGTCGAGGGCGGCGACCACGGCCGCCGCCGCCGCGTCCCACGCGGCCTCCCGGCGGGTGGTCACCCCGCCCCGGTCGTCGAGGGCGAACGGCAGCCGGCGCAGCCGGTCGGCCGGGACGTGCGCCCGCACCGTGGCCTCGGCACGGCCCCGGGGCGCGTCCGCGTCCGAGGCGAGCCGGTCCAGCACCGGTACGACCACCAGGTCGGCCTCGCGCAGCACCCGTACCGCCCGGAGGGTGAGCAGGTCCGCGTCACCCGGCCCGACGCCGACCCCGGTCAACGTGCCGGCCCCGGCACCGCCCCGGCCGGGACCCGGCGCACCCTCGTCCCGGCCGCCGTAGGACGCGCTCGGGCCCCGGCTGTCGGCGGGCCGGTCCCCCGTCGGGTGGTCGGCGTGGGCGGTCACCGGCTCGCCGCCTCGACCAGGCGGCGGGCGGCCGACGGGCGGCCGGCCCAGTGGGTGTGCAGGTAGGAGGCGTGCACCCGGCCGGCGACGAAGCCGTGCGGGCTGTCGTCCCAGCGCCACGCCGGCCGGTCGCCGTACCCGGGGTCGGTGGTGGTGCGGTGGAACTCGTGTCCGCGTACCGGCTCGCCGGCGGGGTGGACCGGGGAGTCGGTGGCGGCGACGGCGTCGCGGTAGCCCAGGGTGAGCCGGCCGGTCATCCGGGCGGTGTGCGGCAGCCGCCCGCACATCGGCACGCCGTCGAGGGCCTGGCCGAGGTAGAGCAGCCCGGCGCACTCGGCGACGAGCGGCCCGTCGAAGTCGGCGAGGTCGGCGCGCAGCGCGGTGTTGGCCGCGAGGGCCTCGGCGTGCACCTCGGGGAAGCCGCCGCCGATGACCACGGCCCGGGTGCCGGCCGGCAGGGCGGGGTCGCGCAGCGGGTCGAAGGTGACCACGGTGGCCCCGGCCGCGGCGAGCAGTTCGGGTGTCTCGGCGTACGAGAAGGTGAAGGCCGGCCCACCGGCGACCGCGACCACCGGACGGCCGGCGCCGGCCGGGCCGCCGACGGCGACGCCCGGGTCCCAGGCGTCGACGGTCAGCGGTGGGGCCGAGCGGGCCAGGTCGAGCACGTCGTCGAGGTCGACGGTGGACTCGACCAGGCCGGCCAGCGCCTCGACGACGGCCAGGGACTGCGGGGCCCGCTCGGCGACCGGCACCAGCCCGAGGTGGCGGGCGGGCGCGGCGACCTCGACGGCGCGGGTGACCGCCCCGAGCACCGGTACGCCCACCTCGGCGAGGGCGTCGCGCAGCAGCGCCTCGTGCCGGGGGGAGCCGACCCGGTTGAGGATCACGCCACCGACGCGCACGTCGGGGTCGAAGGCGCGCATGCCGAGCACCAGGGCGGCGGCGGAGCGGCCCTGCGCGGTGGTGTCGAGGACCAGCACGACCGGCGCGTCGATCAGCCGGGCGACGTGGGCGGTGGAGGCGTACGCGGCCCGGCCGACCGCGCCGTCGTGCAGGCCCATCACGCCCTCGACGACGGCGATGTCGGCGGGGGTGGGGACGCGGGCGCCGTGCCGCAGCAGCGGCGCGATCCGCTCCTCGCCGACCAGCCACGGGTCGAGGTTGCGGCCGGGCCGGCCGGCGGCGAGCGCGTGGTAGCCGGGGTCGATGTAGTCGGGGCCGACCTTGTGCGGGCTGACGGTCAGGCCCCGGCGGCGCAGCGCGGCGAGCAGCCCGGTGGCCACCGTGGTCTTGCCGTGTCCGCTGGCCGGGGCGGCGACCACCAGCCGGGGCAGCGCCCACTCGTCGGTCACCACTCGATGCCCTTCTGGCCCTTCTGGCCGGCGTCCATCGGGTGCTTCACCTTGGTCAGCTCGGCGACCAGGTCGGCCGCCTCGACCAGGCGCGGGTCGGCGTCCCGGCCGGTGATCACCACGTGCTGGAAGCCGGGCCGCTCGGCGAGGGTCCGCACCACCTCGTCGACGTCCACCCAGCCCCACGTCATCGGATAGGTGAACTCGTCGAGCACGTACAGGCCGTAGCGTTGCGCGGCGAGGTCCCGCTGGATCTGCCGCCAGCCCTCCAGGGCGTCGGCGGCGTGGTCGGCCTCGCCGCCGCGCTGGATCCACGACCAGCCCTCGCCCATCTTGTGCCAGGCGACCGGCGCGCCCTGGCCGGTGCGCTCGTGCACCTCGCCGAGGGCCCGGAACGCGGCCTCCTCGCCCACCCGCCAGCGGGCGCTCTTGACGAACTGGAACACCCCGATCGGCAGCCCGGCGGTCCAGGCCCGCAGCGCCAGCCCGAACGCGGCGGTCGACTTGCCCTTCATGGTTCCGGTGTGGACGACGACCAGCGGGCGGTTGCGCCGCTGCCGGGTCGTCAACCCGTCGGCCGGTACGTGGGACGGCTTGCCCTGCGGCATCAGGCGACACTCCTCGTGATCGTGGCGGACGGCGGACGGCTCCGGGCCGCCCGCGACGGGGACACCGGCAGCGCCCGGGGACGCGACGGCGCGGCGGGGTGGGTGGCGAGGTTGGCGAGCGGGTCGGCGGCCACCGCGTCGAGCGGGTGGTGGTCCGCGTCGAGCTGGGTGGCGAGGCGGCGGGCCAGGCCGAGGCGGACCGGCCCGGACTCGCAGTCGACGACGACGCAGGGCGCGCCGGTGGCGGCCAGCACGGCCGCCGCGCGGGCGGCCCGGTCCAGCGGGCGTGCCCCGGCGGTGGCCCGGCCGTCGGTGACCACCAGCACCAGGGGGCGGCGGCGCGGGTCGCGCAGCCGCTCCACCCGCAGCAGCTCGGCGGCGGCGAGCAGCCCTTCGGCGAGCGGGGTGCGCCCGCCGGTGGGCAGCTCGGCCAGTCGTGCCGAGGCGGCCAGCACGGAGGAGGTGGCCGGCAGCAGGACCTGCGCGCCGGTGGCCCGGAACGCGACCACCGCGACCTTGTCGCGGCGCTGGTAGGCGTCGGTGAGCAGGGCGAGCACCGCGCCCTTGACGGCGGCCATCCGCTGCCGGGCCCCCATCGACCCGCTGGCGTCGACCACGAAGAGCACCAGGTTGCCCTCGCGTCCCTCCCGGACCGCCTCGCGCAGGTCGTCGGGGCGCAGCACGAGCGGCCCGTCGAGCCGGCCCCGGCCGGCCTGGCGCGGGGCGGCGGCTCGCAGCGTCGCCGGCAGGTGCAGCGCGCCGGCGCGGCCGGCGGGCACCCGCGCCCCGGTGGTCCGGCCCCGCCCGGTCCGCGCCCGCGACCGCCGCCCGGGCACGCCGTCGCCGACCCCGGGCGCGGTGAACAGCCGCGCCTTCAACCCTTGCTCGGGTACGGCGACCGGCTGGGCCCGGCGCGCGTCCGCCCCGGCGCTCGGCCCGCCGTCGTCACCGGCGCGGTGCCCGGCGGCGTCGGCGCGCTCCGGTCCACCGGCCCGGTCGTCGCGCGGGTCGCCGTCACCGCCCGGCCCGCCGTCACCGCCCGGCCCGCCGTCACCGCCCGGCCCGCCGTCGCCGCCCGGCCCGCCGTCACCGCCCGGCCCGCCGTCGCCGCCCGGCCCGCCGTCGCCGCCCGGCCCGCCGGGACCGCATGGGCCACCGGGCCCACCCGGGCCGCCCGGACCGCCGGGTGCCGGACCGCCGCCCGGGCCGTCGTCGTCCGGGTCGTCGGGGTGTTCCTCGCGGGCCCGCTCCAGCGCCTCGTCGAGCCGCTTGTCGTCCAGGCCGGGGGTGTCGAACGGGTCCCGGCGACGCCGGTGCGGCAGGGCCAGCCGGGCGGCCACCCGGACGTCCTCGGCCGTCACCCGCTCCCGGCCCTGCCAGGCGGCGTGCGCGACGGCGGTACGGGCGGTCACGATGTCGGCGCGCATGCCGTCGACGTCGAACGCGGCACACACCTCGGCGATCTGCCGCAGCGCCGTGTCGGGCAGCAGCACGTGCGCCAGCCGCGCCCGGGCGGCGGCCACCCGGCGGGCGACCTGCGCGTCGGCGTCGGCCCAGCCGGCGGCGAAGCCGGCCGGGTCCGCGTCGGCGGCGAGCCGCCGGCGGACCACCTCGACCCGTACGGCGGGGTCGCGGCTGGCGGCCACCTCGACGGTGAGCCCGAACCGGTCGAGCAGCTGCGGGCGCAGCTCCCCCTCCTCCGGGTTCATCGTGCCGACCAGCAGGAACCGGGCGGCGTGGCTGACCGAGACGCCTTCCCGCTCGACGTGGCAGCGGCCCATCGCGGCGGCGTCGAGCAGCAGGTCGACCAGGTGGTCGTGGAGCAGGTTGACCTCGTCGACGTAGAGCACGCCGCGATGGGCGGCGGCGAGCAGTCCCGGCTCGAAGGCGCGTACCCCCTCGGCGAGGGCCTTCTCCAGGTCGAGCGAGCCGACCACCCGGTCCTCGGCGGCGCCGACCGGCAGCTCGACCAGGCGGGCCGGTCGGCGCTCGGCCGGCGACCCGGCCGGGTGCGGCCCGTCGGGGCAGCCGGGGTCCGCAGCGGCCGGGTCGCAGCCGAAGCGGCAGCCGGCCACCCGGTCCACCGGGGGCAGCAGCGCCGCGAGGGCCCGTACGGCGGTGGACTTGGCGGTGCCCTTCTCGCCCCGGACGAGCACCCCGCCGATGGCCGGGCTGACCGCGTTGAGCAGCAGGGCCAGGCGCATGTCGTCCATGCCGAGCACCGCCGAGAACGGGTATGCGCTCACTGTGCCTCCTCCAGGTCGCCCTCGCTGGTCAGGTACGTCTCGCGGAGCCGGTCGAGCGTCGCCGGCTCGGGCCTGGCCCACAGCCCCCGGTCGGCGGCCTCCAGCAGGCGTTCGGTGATGCCGCGCAGCGCCCACGGGTTGGACCGCTCCAGGAAGGCGCGGGTCTCGGCGTCGAAGACGTACGCGTCGGCCAGGTGCTCGTACATCCAGTCGTCGACCACCCCGGCGGTGGCGTCGTAGCCGAACAGGTAGTCCACGGTGGCGGCCAGCTCGAACGCGCCCTTGTAGCCGTGCCGGCGCATCGCGGCGATCCACCTCGGATTGACCACCCGGGCCCGGAACACCCGCCGGGTCTCCTCGCCGAGCGTGCGGGTACGCACGTCGTGCGGCACCGCCGAGTCCCCGACGTACGCGGCCGGGGCGGCGCCGGTGAGGTGGCGGACCATCGCCACCATCCCGCCGTGGTACTGGAAGTAGTCGTCGGAGTCGACGATGTCGTGCTCGCGGGTGTCCTGGTTCTTCACCGCGACGGCGATCCGGGCGAAGGAGCGTTCCATGTCGGCGCGGGCCTCCCGCCCGTCCAGCCCCCGGCCGTACGCGTAGCCGCCCCAGACCGCGTACACCTCGGCCAGGTCGGCGTCGGTGCGCCAGTTGCGGGCGTCGATCAGCGGCAGCAGTCCGGCCCCGTACGCCCCGGGCTTGGAGCCGAAGATCCGGGCGGTGGCCCGGCGCTCGTCGCCGTGCCCGGCCACGTCGGCGGCGACGTGCGCCCGGACGTAGTTCTCCTCGGCCGGCTCGTCGAGGGCGGCGACCTGCCGCACCGCGTCGTCGATGAGGGTGACCACGTGCGGGAAGGCGTCGCGGAAGAAGCCGGAGATGCGGACGGTGACGTCGACGCGGGGGCGACCCAGCTCGACCAGGGGCACCACCTCGACGCCGGTGACCCGGCGGGAGCGCTCGTCCCAGACCGGCCGGCAGCCGAGCAGGGCGAGGATCTCGGCGATGTCGTCGCCCTGGGTCCGCATCGCGCTGGTGCCCCAGACGGTCAGCCCCACCGAGCGCGGGTACGCCCCGGTGTCGGCGAGGTGCCGGGCGAGCAGCGAGTCGGCCAGCGCCACCCCGACGTCCCAGGCGTTGCGGCTGGGGATCGCCTTCGGGTCGACGGAGTAGAAGTTCCGGCCGGTCGGCAGCACGTTGACCAGACCCCGGGTCGGGGAGCCGGACGGGCCGGGCGGCACGAACCGGCCGTCCAGCGCGCCGAGCACCCGGTCGATCTCGTCGGTGGTGCGCGCCAGCCGGGGCACCACCTCGCGGGCGGCGAAGCGCAGCACCTCGGCGGCGTCGGGGACGGGCCGGCCGACGACCTCCTCGACCACGGCGTCGACCTTGCCGGCGTCCCAGTCGAGGGTCTCCATGCCGACGACGAGGCGGCGGGCCAGCCCTTCGATCAGGTCGATCGCGTCGGCGGCGGTGGCCGAGGGGCCGTCCACGGCGTCGGTCAGCGTCTGCGGCACGGTCACCCGCTGCCCCGGCGCGGCGAGCAGCGTCTGCTCGTCGAGGCCGTGGCCGGCGGCGATCGCCTGGCGCAGGCCGGGCAGGGCGCGGGTGCCGCCCCAGACCTGCGGGGCGCGCAGCACCGCGAGCACGAGGTTGACCCGGGCCTCGCCGGTGGGCGCCTCGGCCAGCACGTGCAGACCGTCGCGGATCTGCACGTCCTTGACCTCGCAGAGGTAGCCGTCGAGGTGCAGCACGAAGTCGTCGAAGTCGTCGGCCGCCGGCATGTCCTGCTGGTGCAGGTCGTGGTGCAGTTCGGCGGCGCGGACGAGCTGCCAGATCTGCTGCCGCACGGTGGGCACCTTGGCCGGGTCGAGGGCCTGCACGGTGGCGTACTCGTCCAGCAGCTGTTCGAGTTTCGCCAGGTCCCCGTACGTCTCGGCGCGGGCCATCGGCGGCACGAGGTGGTCCACGACGACGGCGTGGGCGCGACGCTTGGCCTGGGTGCCCTCGCCGGGGTCGTTGACGATGAACGGGTAGACCAGCGGCAGGTCGCCCAGGACGGCGTCGGGGGCGCAGTCGGCGGCGAGCCCGAGGCCCTTGCCGGGCAGCCACTCCAGGGTGCCGTGCTTGCCGAGGTGCACCACCGCGTCCGCGCCGAAGCCGCCGTCGGCCACCGGCGCGGCCAGCCACCGGTACGCGGCCAGGTAGTGGTGACTCGGCGGCAGGTCCGGGTCGTGGTAGATGGCGATCGGGTTCTCCCCGAAGCCCCGTGGCGGCTGGATCAGCAGGGTGACGTTGCCGAAGCGCAGCCCGGCCAGCACCACGTCGCCGCCGTCGGTGTACAGCTCGCCGGGCGGTTCGCCCCAGTGCTGGCGCATCCGCTCGCGCAGCCCGGCGGGCACCTGCGCGAACCAGCGCCGGTAGGTCTCCTGCGGCACCCGGGCCTCGGCGGCGGCGAGCTGCTCGGGGGTGAGCCACTCGACGTCGTGCCCGCCGGCGGCGATCAGCGCGTGGATCAGCGCGTCGCCGTCGGTGGGCGCCGGCGCGTCACCGAGGTGGTAGCCGGCGGCGGCGAGGGCGGCGAGCAGCCGCACCGCCGAGGCGGGGGTGTCCAGGCCGACGGCGTTGCCGACCCGGGAGTGCTTCGTCGGGTAGGAGCTGAGCACGACGGCGAGGCGTTTCTCGGCGTTCGGCACGTGGCGCAGCCGGGCCTGGCGTACGGCGATGCCGGCCACCCGGGCGGCCCGTTCGGCGTCGGCGGCGTAGACCGACAGCCCGTCGGCGTCGATCCGCTTGAACGAGAACGGCACGGTGACGATCCGGCCGTCGAACTCGGGGATGGCCACCTGCATGGCGGCGTCCAACGGGGAGAGTCCGGCGTCGCTGTCGGCCCACTGCTCGCGGGTGCTGGTCAGGCAGAGCGCCTGCACGATCGGCACGTCGAGGGCGGCGAGCGCCCCGACGTCCCAGGCGTCGTCGTCGCCCCCGCCGGAGGCGTCGGCGGCGACCGCCCCACCGGCGGCGAGCACGGTCACCACCAGGGCGTCGCAGCGGGCGAAGAGCTCCAGCGGCCCGTCGCCGGGGGCGAGTCCGCGCAGCGAGCCGCAGAAGATCGGCAGCGGGTCGGCGCCGGCCGCGTCGACCGCGTCGGCGAGCGCGTCGACGAAGCCGGTGTTGCCGGCCAGGGCGTGCGCCCGGTAGAAGACGATGCCGACGGTGGGCCGGCCCGGGTGGGCCGGCCGGTCGCCGTGGATCCCGTACGCCGGGGTGGGCGCGGGCGGGGCGAAGCCCTCGCCGGTGAGCAGGACCGTGTCGGAGAGGAACCGGGCCAGCTGGGCCAGGTTGTCCGGGCCCCCTTCGACCAGGTAGGACAGCGCCTCGGCGGCCACTCCGGCGGGCACCGTGGAGGCCGCCATCAGCGCGGCGTCGGGCACCGCCTCGCCGCCGAGCACCACGGTGGGCACGCCGGAGGCGAGCACCGCGGCGAGCCCGTCGGGCCACGCCTGCCGGCCGCCGAGCAGCCGTACGACGGCCAGGTCGACCCCGTCGAGCAGGGCCGGCACGGCGTCGACGTCGACCCGGGCGGGGTTGGCCAGCCGGTAGTCGGCGGCGCCGGCGCGGGCGGCGAGCAGGTCGGTGTCGGCGGTGGAGAGCAGCAGGATGCGCACGGACGGCTCCGGAGAGTGACACCCGGACCGGCGCGGGGGCGGTCGGGCGGGGCGGGGGGCGGGCGCGGTTCAGCGGGTACGACGAGCGGCCGACCGCTTCACCGGCGGTCAGCCGGTGGGCGCGGACGGCGCGGTGCGGGACTCAGCGGTGAACGGCGGAACGGTCGGCGCGTGGGCCGGGAGCGGCCCCGGCACGGCCGGGCAGGGGCGCGGCGGCGCGCCCGGCACGGGTACGACGGGTGTCGTCGACGGTGGAGACGCTGCGCGTCATCGGGTCCTCCTCGGGTGTCCACGCCCTGGGGTCACTCCCGACGGCCGAAGTATCCTGGCTCCCGGATCGACGCTCTCCCCCGGCCTTCCAACCGCAGACGCACGGCCGTGACTCACGAGGGGGGATCGCTCCCCGGTGACAGTGGCGGGACCGCGCCGGAATCGCACCGGCTTCCTTCACTGCCGTCAGGCCGCGAATGCTGCCACACCCGTCGCCGCCGGGTCAACGCCGCCCCACCACCGGTCGACGTCGACGGCGGTCGATCGCTTCGGTGCCCGCTCCGCAGTGGACACCGGCGCGCGATCGATGCGTCCGCATCCCGCGCCCGGGCCACCCCGACGCCGCGCGGCCCGTCGTCGGGGCCGGCCGGCGGGGCCGGGCGACCGACCCGGCGCGACGGCGTATCGGCCGGTCAGCGACGTCCACGGGGCAGCGGGGCGTCGGCGGTGCGCCTACCATCGGCCGGGATCGACCACCATGGTCGAGCGGAGGAGGGCCGGGCCATCAGCGGCACGACGTTCCAGCACCTGACCGGGCGGGTCTGGCTGCTGCCCGGAGACCCGGACCCGCTCGCCGTCCAGGCCGGCGTGGCGCTGATCACCGACGAGCGGGGCGGCGTGCTGGTCGACGCCGGCCAGAGCCCGGCCCACGCCCGGGAGATCCGCGCCGCGCTGGCCGCGACGGGGCTGCCCGCGCCGCGCTGGCTGGTCTACACCCACCACCACTGGGACCACGTCTGGGGCGCCTGCGCCTGGCCGGGTGTGGAGATCGTCGGCCACGTCGCCGGGGAGTCGCTGCTGCGCGCCGAGGCGGCCCGGCCGTGGAGCCACCGCTACCTGCGCGAGCAGGTCCGCGCCGAGCCCCGGCTCGGGCCCAGCTTCCGGGCCCGGGCCCTGGCCATGGAGACCTTCGACGGCTTCGCGGTGCTGCCGCCGACCCGCACCTTCACCGACGAGCTGGAACTGCCCACCGGCGTACGACTGCGGCACGTCGGGGGCCGGCACGCCCCGGACTCCACGGCGGTGCTGGTGCCGGACTCCGGGGTGATGCTGCTCGGCGACTGCTGGTACCCGCCGCCGGCGCACCTGCGCGGGCCGGACGACGGCCCCGACCTGGCGCTGGTCCGAGGGCTGCTCGACGACGCCTACGGCTGGTACGTCTCCAGCCACTCGGAGCCGATGACCCTGGCCGAGGCGCGCGCCGCGCTGGCCTGAGCCGGGTCAGCGCATCCGCCGCTCCGGGTGGGCCCGGTTCCAGGCGCGCATCCGCTCCGGGTAGCCGGTCCGTGCCGCCTCGTAGAGCGGCACCGCGTGCCGGTGGGCCAGCTTCGCCGCCGTCCGCGGCGAGCCGGTCCGGCGACGGATCCACTCGCCGTCGTGGGCGATCGCCACCACCGTGGTGTCGGTGGCGGTGGTCTCCGGTTCGAGGTAGAACTCCACGCCGTGCCGGCTGGTCACGAACGCCTCCAGCGCCGCGAGGTCCTCCCGGGTGGCCTCCCGGTCGAGCCTGGTCGGGGTCCCCTCGGCGGCCCGGGACCGTCGGCTGAACCAGCCCATCTCCCGCTCCTTCCCTCTCGGCCTGCCCTCCAGTGGAGCACCCGAACCTGGCAGGAGGCTGCGAGGCCGCTGACGACGACCTGACCGGGGTCAGCCGAGCGCGGTCATCTCCTCGTCGCTCAGGCGCAGCGCCCCGGCGGCGATGTTCTGCGCCAGGTGCTCCGGGTCGCCGGTGCCGGGAATGGCCAGCACGTGCGGCCCCCGGTGCAGGGTCCAGGCGAGGCGCACCTGGTGCGGGGTGACCCCGTGCGCGCGGGCGACGGCGTGCACGGCGGCGGCGTGCACGGCCACCGCGCCGGACTCCCGCCGTGTGCCGGCCAGCGCGAAGAACGGCACGTACGCCACCCCTCGTGCCCCGCACTCGCGCAGCAGCGGGTCCTGCTCGCCCCGGTTGTCGACGGCGTAGGCGTTCTGCACGCAGACCACCGGGGCGATCGACTGGGCCTCGTCCAGGTGGTCGAGCCGCACGTTGGACAGGCCCAGGTGCCGGATCAGCCCGGCCTCGCGCAGGTCGGCGAGGGCGCCGAAGGCCTCGGCGACGGAGTCCCGTCCCGGCCGCCGGACGATGCGCAGGTTCACCACGTCCAGGTGGTCGCGGCCGAGTCGGCGCAGGTTCTCCTCCACCTGGGCGCGCAGCCCCGCCGGCGAGGTGTCCTCGTGCAGGCCGTGCGCCGGGTCGTACCCGAAGCCGACCTTGGTGGTGATCACCAGGTGCTCCGGGTACGGCGCGAGGGCGGCGCGGATCAGCTCGGTGGCGTACCGGGCGGGGCCGTCGCCGACGTTGAGGGTGCCGCCGGGCGAGACGTAGAACGCCGCCGTGTCGATGTGGTTCACACCCAGCTCGACGGCGCGGCGCAGCACGCCGATCGCGCGCGTCGGGTCGGGGTCGGGGGTGGTCCGCATGGAGCCGAAGCCCATCCGGTGCACGGTCTTCTCGCCCAGGGTCCAGCTGCCCGCGGCAGCCGCGGTGATCTCGTCGACTGGCATCCGGCGACCCTAGCCAGCCCCGGTGGGGCCGCGCAGTCGGCCGCGCGCCCGATACCGGCGACGGCCGCCCACTGTTAGGTTCTATGTGCTGGATCGGTGCGCCGGCGGGCGGGTCGCCGGCACCAGGGCCAGCGTCGGGATCAGCAGCAGCGGCACCACCAGCAGCGCGCGCAGCGTCCCGACCCGGTCGCCGAGCAGGCCGAGCAGCGGCGGGCCGGCCAGGAACGCCGTGTAGCCGATCGCCGCGACCACGCTGACCCGGTGCGGCGCACGGTCCTCGTCGTCGGCGGCGGCGCTCATCCCGACCGGGAAGCCGAGCGAGGCGCCGAGCCCCCAGAGCGCCACCCCGACGATCGCCACCGGCCCGTTGCCGGCGAGCACCGCCAGGCCCGCGCCGGCGGCGGCCAGCAGGATCGTGCCGAGCAGCACGGGCACCCGCCCCCACCGGTCGATGGCGACGGTGCCCGCGGTGCGGCCCAGGGTCATGCCGGCGACGAAGACGGCGAAGACGGCCGCGCCGGCCGCCTCGCTGACGCCGTACCCGTCGATGAAGGCGACGGCGACCCAGTCGTTGGCGGTGCCCTCGGTGAACGCCATGACCATGACCAGCGCGCCGACGAGCAGGGTGCGCGGCTCCCGCCACGCGGCGAGCAGCCCGCCGCGCCGGGCCTTCGCGCCGGCCTGGCCGGGTTCGGGGCGCTGCGCGGGCAGGAACGCCCGTGCGCCGAGCAGGGTGCCGCCGAGCACCACCGCGGCCAGCAGGCCCAGGTGCGCGGCGATCGGCACGCCGAGCCGCGCGGCGCCCGCGCCGAGCCCGGCGCCGGCGACCGAGCCGAGGCTCCAGGCGGCGTGGAACCGGGGCATGATCGTGCGTCGGAGCCGCCGCTCCACCGCCGCGCCCTCGACGTTCATCGCCACGTCGCAGGTGCCCGAGCCGTAGCCGAGCGCGAAGAGGCCGACCGCCACCCCGGGCAGCGAGCCGGCGACCCCGGCGGCCAGCCCGACCACGACCAGGCCGAGGGAGACCAGCACCGTGGCGAACACCACCGCCCGGGCTGCGCCGAGGCGTTGGGCGACCAGCCCGGCGGTCGGCAGCGCGAGCATCGCGCCGACCGACATGGCGACCAGCAGCAGGCCGAGCCGCCCCGGGCTGAGGTCGAGGGACTCGCGGACGGCGGGGACCCGGGCGAACCAGGACGCGACGGCGAGACCGTTGAGGGCGAAGACCACCGCCACGCCGGTACGGGCGGCGAGCACCGCCGGGGGTACGGCGGGCGCGGGCGGTGCGGTGACCGGGTCGGCTGACCTCACGGGGTTCCTCTCGTCGGTGTCGTGCCCGACGATCGCACACCTGGAAGCGCTACCAGCACAAGCCGCCCCGCCCCTTACCCGCTCGCCGCCCGGCAGGGCATGATCGGAGGCGGGAGAGCGCTCCCATCACCGTCTCCGACGAGGTGGAGGACCACATGCCGTCGCCGCACCGCCCGGCCACCCTCGACGACGTGGCCCGGCTGGCGGACGTGTCCCGCTCGACCGCGTCCCGGGTGGTCGCGGGCACCGGGTTCGCCTCGCCGGCCGCCCGGGAACGGGTCCGCGCCTCCGTCGACCACCTCGGGTACGTGCCGAACCCGGCGGCCCGGGCGCTGGTCCGCGGCGCCGGCGTACGGCTGGTCGTGGCGGTCTCCGGCGCCACCCGGGACGTCCTGGACGACCCGTACGTCGACCGGGTCGTCGGCGCCGCCGCGGCGGCCTGCGCGCCGTACCCGGCCGGCGTGGTGCTGCACTGGCTGCCGCTGCACGACCCGGCCGCCCTGCGGCGCGTCGCGGAGGACCGGGGCGTGGCCGCAGTGGTGCTGGTGAACACCACCGAGCCGCTGCTCGACGCGGTCCCGGCCCGGCTGCGGGGCCGGGTCGCCTCGATCGGCATCGGCTCCGCGACGGTGCCCAGCTTCGACGTGGACAACGCGGGCGGGGCCAGCCAGATCGTCCACCACCTGTACGCCTCCGGCCGCCGCCGGATCGCGATGGTGACCGGCCCCCGGTGGCTGTCCTGCGCCGGCCGCTCCGTCGGGGCGTACCGGCGGATCATGCGGGCGGCCGGGTTGCCGGTCCGCCTGGTCACCGGTGACTTCACCGCCGGCCGGGGGCGGGCGGCCGCCGGTGAGCTGCTGGCCCGGTGGCCCGACACCGACGCCGTCTTCGCGGTCAGCGACCTGACCGCGCTGGGCGTGATCGCCGGGCTCCGGGAGTCCGGCGTGCGGGTGCCCGGCGACGTCGCGGTCGCCGGCTTCGACGACATCCCGCACGCCGCGCTGAGCACGCCCGGCCTGACCACGGCGAGCCACCCGGTCGGCCCGATCGCCGCCGCCGCGGCCACCGCGGTGCTGGACGGCCGGCCCGTCCCGCCGGTCACCTCGTTCCCGTCGACGCTCGTCCGCCGCACCAGCGCCTGATGAGGCTCGATCGCGCCGGCCCGCTGTGTCGGTAACCCCCGAATCCGCCGGCGGCGCCGGGTCAGAGCGCGGGCAGCCCGAGCGCCTCGTCCACCCGGGCCAGCACCGCCGCGTCGTCGTCGGTGCGTACCCCGCGCAGCAGGTCGATGGCGGTGGCCCGGACCTGGCCGACGATCACGGCCAGCGGCAGGGTCTGACCGGGGGTGAAGAGCCGACCGACGGCCCGTACCGCCGCCAGGGCGGCGGCGTCGGCGCGCTCGGCGTGCCGGTCGGCGTCGGCGTCCGCGCCGTCGAGGTCGGCGGCGAGCGCCGCGCCGGCCTCGCGGACCGCCTCGGCGAGGACGCGCAGCGCCGCCACCAGCTCGGCCGGCACCGCACCGGGCAACCGGTTGAAGGTCACCCCGGCCCGGGCGAGGACCCGCACGTTGCGCACCGCGTAGTCGATCTGGCCGACGGAGGCGTCCACGGTGCGCAGCCGGCCGATGTGCCGGCGACGGCGGACGTGCAGCCGCAGCGCCTCCCCGGCGGCGAGGACGGCGGTGCGCAACCGCTCCACCCCCGTGTCGAGCCGGCGGGCCCGGTCCAGGGCGGCCAGGGCCGCCGCCTCGTCCCGGTCGGCGAGTGCGGCGGCGACCTCCTCCAGCACCTCGGCCATCCCGTCGAAGGTGCGCCGGAACTCGGCCACCAGCGGGGCGAGCGGCCGCCGGACGTCGACGAGCTGGCTGGCCACCAGCGCCACCGCGCCGCCGATCAGCGCGTCGACGAAGCGGAACGGCACGAGCGACTCGGTCGGCGGGGAGACCACCACCAGGTACAGCGCCGACACGGCGGCCTGGACCACGGAGACGCTACTCGCGCCGATCGCCACGGCCAGGGCGATGGTCAGCAGGATGACCGTGAAGACGGTCCAGGTGGTGCGGGGCCCGAGCGCCTGCACCACCAGGTCCGCGACGAGCACGCCGGCGGCCACCCCGAGCACCACCTCGACGGCGCGGCGCATCCGCTGCCCGCGCGCCTGACCGAGGACGATCAGCGCGGCGGCCGGGGCGAAGAACGGCTGCGGGTGCCCGACCAGCCGGGTGGCGAGCATCCAGGCCACGGTCGCCGCCAGGGTCGCCTCGACGACCGGCAGCCAGCCCTGCCGCAGCCGTACGGCGGCCTCCCGCGTCCAGCCCCACCGGAGCATCGCCGCCTCCTCCCACCGGGTCGGGCCCACCGTAGCCCGGCCGGCGGGTCAGGCCCGCCAGACCCCGGCGGCCTGCTCGGCGTACGCCCGGAAGTCGCGCGGCGGGCGGCCGAGGATCCGCTCGACGCCGTCGGCCGGGCGGGCGTTGCGGCCGTCGAGGAGTTCGGTGAACAGGTACGTCAGCAGCGCCACCACGTCGGCCGGGACGCCCGCGGCGGCGAGGTCGGCCCGGTACGCCTCGATGTCGACGGGCAGCAGGCGTACCGGCCGGCCGGCGGCCGCGGCGATCTCGGCGACCGCCTCGGCGAAGGTCAACGGCCGGGGGCCGGTCAGCTCGTACGTCGCGCCGGCGTGCGCGTCGCTGGTGAGGGCGGCCACGGCGGCGTCGGCGATGTCGTCGACGTCGACGAACGGCTCCGGCACCTCACCGACCGGCAACGCCACCACCCCGGCGCGCACCGGCTCCACCAGGTACCCCTCGCTGAAGTTCTGCGCGAACCAACTGGCCCGCAGCACGGTGGTGGGGATGCCGCTCGCGGCGACGGCCCGCTCGGCCCGGACCGCCTCCGGCTCGCCGCGCCCGGAGAGCAGCACCAGCCGCCGCACGCCCTCTCCCGCCGCGAGCCGGGCGAACGCGCCGACCGTCTCCACCGCCCCGGGGGCGGCCAGGTCCGGCTGGTACGCCAGGTAGACCGCACCGACGCCGCGCAGCACCGGCGGCCAGGTGTCCGGGTCGGTCCAGTCGAAGGGCGGCGTGCCGGCCCGGGAGCCGACCCGGTGCGGTACGCCGCGCGCGGCCAGGCGCGTCGCGACCCGCCGTCCGGTCTTGCCGGTGCCGCCGAGGACGAGTGTCGTCAGGTGTGCTGTCATGCGGCCAGTCAACCCGCCGGCGATGAGACGCTGAATGGCTCAGGCCCGCAGAGACATTCGCGAGCGTCTACCATCTCCCGGGTGGATCTGCTGACCGGTCTCCTCGACGGCCCCCGGGCCCGGGGCGCGTTCCTGCTCCGGTCGCTGCTGGACCCGCCGTTCGCGCTGCGTATCGAGGACCGCGCGCCGCTGACCGTGGTGGCCCTGGTACGCGGGACCGCCTGGGTGGTGCCGGACGGCAGCACGGCGCAGCTGCTGCACCCCGGGGACGTCGCGGTGCTGCGCGGTCCCGACGCGTACACCATCGCCGACGATCCGGCCACGCCGCCGCAGGTGGTCGTCCAGCCCGGGCAGCGCTGCACCGACCTGCGCGGCGAGTCGCTGGCCACGGCGTGGGGGCTGGGGGTACGTACCTGGGGCACCGGCACGCCGGGCGACACCGTGCTGCTGACCGGCACGTACCAGCTCCCGGGTGAGATCAACCGGCGGCTGCTCGGCGCGCTGCCGCCACTGCTGGTGGTCCGCGCGCAGCAGTGGCACAGCCCGCTGGTCGGCCTGCTCGCCGAGGAGGTGACCCGCGACGCTCCCGGCCAGGAGGCGGTCCTGGACCGGCTGCTCGACCTGCTGCTGATCGCGGTGCTGCGCAGCTGGTTCGACCGGCCCGGCGGGGGTCCGTCCTGGTACGCGGCCAACGCCGACCCGGTGGTCGGGCCGGCGTTGCGGCTGTTGCGCGCCGAGCCCGCCCGGGCATGGACGGTGGCCTCCCTCGCCGCCGAGGTGGGCGTCTCCCGGGCCGCGCTGGCCCGCCGCTTCACCGAACTGGTCGGTGAGCCACCGATGACCTTCCTGACCGACTGGCGGTTGAGCCTCGCCGCCGACCTGCTGCGGGAGCCGGACGCCACCCTCGCCGCGGTGGCCCGCCAGGTCGGCTACGGCAGCCCGTTCGCGTTGAGCACCGCCTTCCGCCGGGTACGCGGCGTCAGCCCCCGCGAGCACCGCACCCGCATCCCCTAACCCTCCCCACACCCCGGCACCCACCCACCCCCTGGCTCTGCCCCTCCCGACCGCCCGGCTCCCCGAGCACGCCCGCTCCCGAGCCGCCCCCGCGCTGCAATTTCAGAGAAAGAGTGGCTATCCGAGCCGGAATAGCCACTCTTTCTCTGAAAGAGGCCGCACGCGACGGCGGCGGTGGCGCTCGTGCGGGGGGTGGCGGGAGGGGTTGGGTCAGGTGCCGGTGAAGGCGCGGAGCAGGGTGCGCACGGCCGCTCGCAGGTCGGCGCGGCTCTGCGGGGTGCCGGGTGGTGGGGCGCTGAGCGCGCCGGCGCCGACCAGGCGGTCGAAGAGCAGCCCGTCGACGAAGGCGACGAACTGGTCGCCCTGCCGGCGCGGGTCCGCCGCCCCGGCGCCGGCCAGCAGCGCCCGGGCCTGCTCGCGCAGGGCGGTGCCGTGCTCCAGGACGGACCGCAGCTCGGGGCGGTGGACGGCTTCCAGCAGGCAGGCGTACCGGGCGAGGGTGCGGTCGCGGTCGGTGGTGAGCCAGCGGTCGAGCACCTCGGCGGCGCCGGCGGCGAGCCGGTCGAGGTCGGCGGCGGTCAGCCGGGGCGGCGGGCCCGGTGGCGGCGGGCCGGTGGGCAGCGCCCGCGCGGTCAGGTCGGCCCGGTCCAGCTCGGCCAGGCGCCGTACCACCGCCTCGATGAGCGCCTGACGGGTGCGCAGGTACGCCGAGGTGGTGCCGAGCGGCACGCCGGCCCGGGCGTCCACCCCCCGGTGCGTGAGCGCCCGCATCCCGCCCTCGGCGAGCAGGGTGATCGCCGCGTCGGCCAGCGCCGCGACGCGACGGCTGAGAGGGCTGCCGCTGGTGCCGCCACCGGCCGCGTCCCGAGCGTTCATGCTGCACTCCCTCCCGCTGTTTCTACAGCTGTAGTATGACCTTCTACAGCTGTAGAAGGGTGGTCGGGATGGACGGACACGCGGTGGTTGTCGGCGCTGGCATCGGCGGCCTGGCCGCCGCACTCGCCCTGCACCGGTCGGGCTGGCGGGTCACCGTGCTGGAACGCGCGCCCGAGCTGGGCGAGGTGGGCGCCGGGCTGACCCTGATGGAGAACGCGCTGCGCGGGCTGGACGCGCTCGGCGTCGGGCCGGCGGTCCGCGCGCACGGCCGCGTCGACGGCTCGGGCGGGCTGCGTACCCGCACCGGACGCTGGCTGTCCCGGGTCGAGGCCGCCCGGATGACCGGGCAGCTCGGCACCACCATGGTCGGCATCCACCGCGCCGACCTGCACGGCATCCTGCGCGACGCCGTGCCGTCGGCCGCGCTGCACACCGACGCCGAGGTGCGGGACGTGACGACCGGCCCGCACGGCGCCCGGGTGCGCCACCGCCGGCAGGGGGAGCCGGTCACGCTCACCGCCGACCTGGTCGTCGGCGCGGACGGCCTGCGCTCGACGGTACGGTCCCAGCTCTGGCCGGACGCCCCTGCGCCGGTGTACGCCGGGGCGACGGCCTGGCGGGCGGCGATCGCGTGGGCCGACCCGCTGCCGACCGCGGTGAGCTGGGGCTCGGGTGCGGAGTTCGGCATGGTGCCGCTCGGCCGGGACCGCGTCTACTGGTACGGCGCGGTCACCGCCCCGCCCGGCGGGCGGGCCCCGGACGAGCTGGCCGCCGCGCGGGAGCGCTTCGGCGACTGGCACGACCCGATCCCCGCGCTGCTCGCCGCCACCGCGCCGGAGCAGGTGCTGCGCCACGACCTGTACCACCTGGCCACCCCGCTGCCGTCCTACGTGCACGGCCGGGTGGCGCTGCTCGGCGACGCGGCGCACGCGATGACCCCGTACCTCGGGCAGGGGGCCGCCCAGGCGATCGAGGACGCGGTGACCCTCGGCGCGGCCTGCGCCGGCGGGCCGGCCCACCTGGACGCCGCCCTCGCCCGGTACGACCGGCAACGCCGCCCGCGCACCCAGGCGCTCGCCCGCGCCTCGGCCCGCGTCGGCCGGTACGGGCAGCAGCTGCGCCACCCGGTCGCGGTCGCGCTCCGCGACACCCTGGTCCGGCTGACCCCGTCGGCGATGGCGCTGCGCCAGGCCGCCCGGTACGCCGACTGGCACCCGCCGCGCCGCTGACCGCGACAGGTCCACCCGTCCGCGAAAACGCGCCCGGGGCCTACGGGAGAATTGTACGCCGACCCAACCCCTCAGATTATCGACCACGCGCGCTTTTCCGGCTCCACCGAAAGGGAGATCACGCCGGTAAGATCGGCGACAGCGATGTGACCGATCATTGACTGCGCGCGGTGACGCCGATCACACACACTGCTGGCATGAATACGGGACTCACACGCGGCAGGGCATTCCGCGTCGCGGTGTGTCTCGCGCTGGCGGCCACCCTCGCCGGTTGCATGCAACTGCACGTCGGGCTCACCGTCAACGCCGACGACACGGTCGACGGCCAACTCCTCCTGATCGCCGAGAAAAAGTGGCTGACCAGCAGGGACAGGATAGTGTGGCCGACCACCAGGAACAGGACCGTCCAGGTCGGCTTCGCCGAGCTACGGAAGAACATGCCCTCCCTGCCGCCCGGCGAGGAGAGCGTCTACGAGAACGCGACCCACTACGGTTCTCTGATCAATTATCGGCGCACCCCGCTGGCGGATTTCCGCAGCGACAGCCTGAATCTGGTGCGCGACGGCGATCTCCTCCGGTTCCACCTCTCGCTCGATCCGCGGAAATACGGCGGAAAGGTGGCCGAGGAGGATCCGCGCAACCAGGCCCTGTTCCTCCAGTCGGCGTCGTTCGAGATTTCCGTGACCTTTCCCGGTCGGGTGATCGATTCCAACGGCGCGGTGACCGGTCGGTCGGTCACCTGGAAGGTCGGGCCGAGCCGCGACAAGCCGACCGAACTGCGGGCCGTCGCCGAGGCGCCGCTCCCGGCCACACCGGCCGCCACCGGGCCGGGCGGCACGGCCCGCGACGCCGACGACGACTCCGTCGGGTGGCTCGTGGTCGGCATCGGCGCGGTCGTGCTGCTGCTGGCCGGCGCGGGCGTCGTCGTGCTGCTGCGGCGCCGCCGGGGCGGTGCCGTCCCGACCCCGTCGGCCCCGACGGACACTGCCGCCGCCTCGGCGGCGGAGCACCCGGTCTGACCGGCTCCGGTCCGACCACCCACCACCGTCACCCGGACGTCCGCCCGCCGGCCGTCGCACCTCCCCACCACCCCACCCGCTCCACCGCACCGTCCGAAGGGAGATCGCCGTGAACGATCTCTTCACCTGGGCCGCTCTCGGCAGCCTCACCGGCGCCAGCGCCGCCACCCTGCTGACCGCCAACGTCGTCGGCGGGCTGATCGGCCCCAACGGAGACAAGGCCCGCAAGTGGATCGCGCTGGGCGTCGCCCTCGCGCTCTCCTACGCCACCGCGGCGTTCGCCACCGACGCCGGCGCCGAGAAGTGGATCATCGCGTTCTTCAACGGGCTGGTCATCTTCTCCGCCGCCCTCGGCGCCAACCAGCTGCCGCCGGGCAACCGACAGGCGACGCAGGCGTCGCCCACCCAGCTCGCGCAGGGCCGCGAGCCCCGATTCATCCGCTCGTGGGTCTGAGAGAGGTGAGTCCCATGATCTTCGGATTCGTCAGCGCCGCCGTCCACGTCGTCCTCGGCGCCCTGCTCGGCGGCCTCGCCGGCGGGGTCCTCGGCAGTGTGATCGGCGGAGTCGTCGGGCTCCTCGTCGGCGCCCCGTTCGGCTGGGCGGTCGCCTCGGCCGGGGTGTACGGCCCGGACGCCCGCGGCGTCGCGCTCTTCGTCGTCGACCACACCTGGAGCCTGCCGAACACCGCCGCCGGCGCGCTCTTCCTCGCGGCGCACCTGGTCTTCGGCCACCGGCTGGACCGGACCGTCTCGCAGCACAGCTGCCGGGTCAACGTCGTCGAGGGCGTCTCCCCGCGGTACGCCACCACGATCGGCACGGTCTGCGCCGGCTCCAGCCCCGGCATCCAGCGCCACGAGGACGTGCACATCCTCCAGGGCCGGCTGCTCGGCCCGCTCTACCTGCCGCTGGTGGCGCTGAACTACGTCCTGTTCACCATCGCCCCGGTCTGGCTGCTCTGGCACGACCACACCAACGCGCCGATCAACCGCTTCACCCGGTACTTCGAGATCGGCGTCTACCCGCACGTCTGGAACGAGGCCATCGCGTACCGGATCCAGGGGACGCCGCCGCGATGACCGACGACGGGCGTGGACCGATCGAGGCGGCCACCGCCGACCTGGCGGCGTGGCTGGCCGGGGCGGCCGGCGTGGCCGTCCCGGTCGGCCCGCCCACCGACGGCGGAGCCGCCGACGGGCTGACCGTGTGGCCGCTGGAGCTGCGGCCCGCCCGGCAGACCCACGGCACCGGCGGCCGCCAGGCGTACCGGTTCCACGTCCGGCACCTGCTCGCGGCGGCCGGGCCGGCGGCACTGCCCCGGCTGGACCGGGTGCTCGCCGCCGCCGTCACCGCAGGCGAGCCGGAGGTGGTGCTGGAGGCCGGCGACCCGGGGCTGTGGCGCGCGTTCGGGGTGCCGCCCCGGCCGGCGCTGCTGATCGACGTGCCGGCGCAGGTGGCCCGGCCGACGCCCGTCGCCCCGCCGGTGCTGCGTCCGCTGCGGCTGCGGCAGGTGGCGATGCGCCACCTGGACGGCCGGCTGGTCGGCCCGCAGGAACAGCCGCTGGCCGCCATGCGGGTCGAACTGGCCGGCACTCCGCACGCGACGCACACCGACGCCGCCGGCCGGTTCCGGCTCGACGGCGTGCCGCACGACCCGGAGCAGCCCGGCCGGCCGGTCCGTCTGCGCCTGGTCGGGCGCGGTCACACCCTCACCGCCGAGGTGGACCCGGCCGACACCGACCTCGTCATCGTCTGCGCACCGCCGGCCCGCTGACCCGAGCAGCACCAGGAGGAACGATGCCCCACTACTTCTCGCCCGGCATCTACGTCGAGGAGGTGCCGGGCGGCGCCCACCCGATCGGGCCGATCGGCACCAGCACCGCCGCGTTCGTCGGGGTCGCACCGGACCGCGCCGCGCACGTGGACCGGGCGATGCCGGTCAACAGCTGGTCGGAGTTCCTGCGGCTCTACGCCTCCGGCGAGCGTCCGGAGAGCACGCCGCTGGCCCGCGCGGTCTTCGGCTTCCTGGACAACGGCGGCACCCGCTGCTGGGTGGTCAACGTCGGCGAGGGCGGCCAGCTCACCGGCTCCGGCCAGCGGCGTACCGGCCTGCAACTGCTGGAGGCGGTCGACGAGGTCGCCATCCTCGCCGCGCCCGGCTTCCACGACCCGCTCTCGCACGAGGCGCTGCTCTCCACCGCCGAGCGGCTGCGCACCATGGTCGCCATCTGCGATCCGCCACCCGGCGTCGACGACGTCTCCGCGCTGACCCGGGTCGCCACCGCCCGCGACGGCAAACCCGCCGGCAGCGCCGGCAAGCCGGACGACGACCAGACGCCGCAGGCGTACCGGCCCCGGCAGTCGGACTTCGGCGCGTTCTACTTCCCCTGGCTGCGGGTACGCGACCCGATCAGCGGCGAGCTGGTGGCCACCCCGCCGAGCGGGCACATGGCCGGCATCTGGGCCCGCACCGACGCCCTGCGCGGGGTGCACAAGGCCCCCGCCAACGAGCCGGTACGCGGCGCGGTCGACCTGGACTACCTCGTCACCCGCCCCGAGCACGACGTGCTCAACCCGAAGGGCGTCAACGTGATCCGCTACTTCGCCGGCGAGGGCATCCGGGTGTGGGGCGCCCGTACGCTCGCCGCCGAGGCCAGCGAGTGGCGGTACCTCAACGTCCGGCGGCTCTCCATCTCCATCGAGCAGGCGATCGCCAACGGCACCCGGTGGATGGTGTTCGAGCCGAACGACTTCTCGCTGTGGCGCTCGATCCGCCGGGACATCGGCGCGTTCCTCACCCGGGTGTGGCGCGACGGCGCGCTGCTGGGCCGTACGCCGGAGGAGGCGTTCTTCGTCAAGTGCGACGAGGAGACCAACCCCGCCGACGTCCGCGACGCCGGGATGGTGGTGGCGCACATCGGCATCGCGGTGGTCAAGCCCGCCGAGTTCGTGGTGTTCAAGCTGAGCCAGTGGGCCGGCGGCGCCGAGACCGAGACGATCGGAGGCTGAGATGACCACCCCTGCCACACCGCAGCCGGGCGCACCGGTCGACCCGTACCGGGCCTACAACTTCAAGCTGCTCGTCAACGGCGTCACCAACGGCCACTTCACCGAGGTCAGCGGGCTGGAGGTGACGATCGGCCGGCGGGCCTACCGGGAGGCCGGCAACGACCGGATCCGGGCGATCCCCGGCCAGGTGGACTACGCCCCGGTGACCCTGCACTTCGGCCTGACCTCGTCGCGCGAGCTGTGGGACTGGGTGCAGACCGCCGCCCGGGGCGCGGTGAGCCGGCGCAACGTCTCGGTGGTGCTGCTGGACGCCGCCGGCACCACCGAGGTGCTGCGCTGGAACATGATCAACGCGTGGCCGATGCGGTGGCGCGGCGCCCACCTGCACACCCTCTCGCAGGAGATCGCCATCGAGGCGTTGACCCTGGCGTACGAGGGTCTGGAGCTGGAGGCGGGCAGTGCCGCCGCGCCCCGCACCGCGTAGCTGGCTCGCCCGCCGGCTGCGGGACGCCGCCGACGCGGCCGAGCGCTGGGCCGCCGGGTCCGGTCCGGACGTCGACCCGCCGGTCGACGTCCCGCCGCGCCGCCCCGGCCAGCCTCCGGAGCACTGGCTGCGGCTGGTCGCGGAGCACGCCCCGGGCCTGCTGCGCGACCTCGACCTGCCGCCCGACGCCGCCGGCCGGTCCGCCGGTCCGGCTCCCTCCGGGGTACGCGGACAGCCCACCGCCACGGGTTACGCGCCCGAGCCGCACCCGACCGCCGGTCGGACGACCCCCGCCGCCCACCGGCCCGGTACCGGCCTCGCCGCTACGGCCGCACCACGACGGCACGGCCACCGCCCCGACCGGTCCGGTACGCCCGGCGACGCCCCTGTCGCCGCCCCGCGCGCCGGCCTCGACCCGGCCGGCAGGTCCACGGTGGAGGGTGGTCGGGCACTCCGGCGGTTCGTCGCGTCCGGCCGCACCACCGCCTCCGGCGACGGCGAGGACCGAGGAGACCTGGCATCCGAGGTCTGGCCCGGCCCACCGGCCGGGTCGTGGCCGCCCGGGTCCGCGTCGTCGACCGGATCGGGTGGCGTCGGCCAGGCGCCGGCAGGGATCCCCGCCCGCCTCCGCCCGGCGGTGCCCCCACCGGGCTGGCTGCCGCCCGTCGCCGCCAGCGCGCCCGGCCGCCCGGCTCGGCCCGGCACCGGACGGGACGCCGGGGCGGCGTCGCGTGCGCTCCCGCTGCTGCGCGCCCGCCCCGGCCCGGTGGACACCGTCGCGCCCGGGCTGCCGGGTGGACCGCACGACGCGACGCCGGCACACCCGCTCGGGTCCCGGCCCGAAGGTCCGGACACTGTCCCTTCCGGAGGACGCCGGGGCAGCCAAGCACCGCACGGCTCGGCGGGTGGGGCCGACGGCTCCGCCGCCCCGCTCCCCGGCGACGTCTCCCTCGGCGGTGTCCGGTTCGCCGAACGGCCCGCCCCGGGCCATCCCGACGGCGCCGGGACCGGGCACCCCGGGTTCTCCCCCGCCGCCCCTTTCGGAACCGGGTACGTCCCGTCCCCGGCCCTCGGACACGCCCCGGGCCGGGCCACCGATGCCGAGCGGTTCCCACCGCCGACGGGTCCCGGGCGGCCCCCGTTCCCGGGCAGCGACCCCGGGCGGGCGGCCAGGAACGGACGGGAGTCGCAAAGGGACGACCCCACCAGCGGCGAAGCGCTCCTCCCCCGCGCCACCGGCCCCGACGGCGTCCCGCCCGTCCCCGACGGCCTCCACGTCGGCGCGGCCCGCACCGCCTGGCGGCCGGAGGGCGATCCGCTCCCGGCCGGCACGGTGCCGCCCGCCGGCCGGTCCGGCCCGGCTCGCCCACCCCACGGAAGCCAGCACGCCGACGACGCCCCGGACGGATGGCGGGCGCACCCCGGGGACCCGTGGCCGGCGCTGCCGGACGAGCCGCCCGGGCCGGGGCGGGGCGCGGTGGTCGTATCCCCGGCGGGGACGACCACGACGGCCCGGTGGTGTGGCGACGACCCGTGGCCGGCGCTGCCGGACGACCGGGACCGGCGGCCGGCGGCGGACGTCGACGCGCGCGGCGCGCGGTGGCGTCGGCTCGACCGGGAACAGCGGGGCGCCTGATGGAGCGGGTGGCCTTCCTGGAGGACTCCTCGGGGCTGCGGGTCGACTGCCTGCTGAACCCGGAGACCGTCCAGGTGACCCGGCTGGCCGGGGTACGCCCGCGTGGCGTCGCCGACGCCCAACTCACCGGCGCCGGCCTGGCCGACGATCCGCTGGTCTTCACCGGCGGCGGCCGCACCGAACTGGTGCTGGACCTGCTCTTCGACACCGACCTGGTGGAAGGGCCGACCCGCCCGGAGGACGTCCGCGCCCTCACCCGTCCGCTGTGGATGCTCGCGGAGAACTCGGCCACCGAGCACGGCTGGCTGCGCCCGCCGCTGGTCCGGCTGGTCTGGGGCAAGACCTGGAACGTGCCCGGGGTGATCGTGGCGATCGCGGAACGCTTCGACGCGTTCGGCCTCACCGGCTCGCCCCGCCGGTCCTGGCTGCGGCTGAAGCTGGTCCGGGTGGCGGAGTCCGCCGACGAGGCGCGGGAGGGCTTCGCCGACGAACTGGCCGCGGCGAGCACCCCCACCGCGGCGCCCGGCTCGGCGGTGGTCGCCACCGGGGACGGCTCGGCGACGCCGGGCCACTCCGGGGTCCGCTTCGACCTGCTCGCCCACGACGCGCTCGGCTCGCCGCTGCGCTGGCGGCTGCTCGCCGAGCACAACCGGATCACCGACCCGCTCGCCGTGCCGGCCGGCACCGCGCTGGCCGTGCCGCCGCTCGCCGCCGCGCCCCCGGCCGACGGCCCGACGCCGGGAGGTGGTCAGCCGTGAGCCCGTGGCCGACGGTGCTGCTCGACGGCGTGCCGCTGGACGCCGCCGCCCGCCGGCTGCGCGAGGTGCGGGTCGCCGCCCGGCTGGACCAGCCCACCCAGTGCGAGGTCACGTACGCCGCGCATGCCGGCCCGGACGCCCTCGACCTCGGCGGCGGCGCGGTGGTGCCCACCGGGGCGGCGCTGGCGGTCCGGCTCGACGACCGTCCGCTCTTCACCGGCGAGGTCACCTGCGTCGAGGTCGAGTACGCCCCGGACGGCGCCGCCCTGCTGCGGCTGCGCGGGTACGACCGGCTGCACCGGCTGCGCAAGCGGCAGCAGTTACGGGTGTTCGAGTCGGTGACCGCCGCCGACCTGGCCCGCGACCTCTGCGCCGAGGTCGGCCTCGACGTCGACGCCGAGACCGACGGGCCACGCCTGGACCGGCTGCTGCAGCACCGGCACAGCGACCTCGACCTGCTGCTGGAGGTCGCCGGCCGGGCCGGGCTGCGCCTGGCCGCCGCGCCCGACCTGCTGCGCCTGGTCACCCTGGACGGGCACGGCGAGCCGGTGCCGCTGACCCTCGGCCGCGGCCTGCACTCGGTGCGGGTCGCGGCCAACCTGGACCGGGCCGCCGGCGGCAGCGCGGCGCTGGGCTGGCACCCGCAGCGGGCCGAGCCGATCAGCCAGCGCGTCGACACCGCCCGCACCGGCCGGCGCGTCCCCCTGGACCCGGACCCGGCCGACGTCGGCGCGGACGGGGTGCGCACCGCCGTCGACCAGCCCGGCCGCAGCGACGACGAACTGGCCGCCCTGGCCCAGGCCGGCCTGGACGCCCGGGTGGCCGCGCTGGTCACCGCCGAGGGGGTCGCCGAGGGTGACCCGGCGCTGCTGCCCGGCCGCCGGATCGCCCTGGCCGGGGTCGCCGAGGACCTGGCCGGGGTGTACGTGCTGACCGAGGTGGTGCACACCGTCGACGGCGACGGCCACCTGACCCGCTTCACCACCGCTCCGCCGCCCGCCCCGGCCCCCGCGTCGACACCCGGCGCGGTGGTGACCCTCGGCGCCGTCACCGACGTCGACGACCCCGACCGGCTCGGCCGGGTCCGCCTCACCCTGCCCGGGTACGGGGACCTGGACGCCGGCTGGCTCGCCGTGCTCTGCCCCGGCGCGGGACGGGACAAGGGGATCGTCGCGCTGCCCGACCCGGGCGACACGGTGCTGGTGGCGCTGCCCGGTGGCGAGCCGGCCTCCGGCATCGTGCTCGGCTCGCTCTTCGGCGCCGTCGAGCCGTACGACGCCGGGATCACCGAGGGGCGGTCCCGGCGCTGGTCGGTACGGACCGCCGGCGGACAGAGCATCGTGGTCGACGACGCGGCGCGCTCCCTGCGACTGGCCACCGAGGCCGGCAGCTTCCTGGAGCTGACCCCGGAGCTGACCACCCTGCACGCCGCCACCGACCTGGTGCTCTCCGCCCCCGGGCGGGCGATGGTCGTACGGGCACGCAGCGTCGACTTCCTGCACGCCGACGCCGCTGAGGACCCGGACACCGCCCGGGACCGGGCCGGCGCGCTCGCCCGCGACGCCTCGGGAGGTGGCTGATGCGCTGGCTGCATCTGCAATCCGTGATCACCTGCGACCACGACGGACGGGTGACCAACCGGGCCTCGCAGCACTGGGTGACCGTCACCGGCGTGCCGGTGCTGGTCGACGACGACCCGGAGGGGCGCAGCATCGTGGCCTGCCCCAACTACGGGCCGACGGTCAAACCGTGCGCGAAGACCCTGCCGGTACGGGTCGGCTACAGCGACTGGCTGCGCGTCGACGGGCGCCGGATCGTGCTGTCGCACCTGGACGGGCTCACCGACGGCACCCCGCCGGGCCTGGTCCACCACACCGTCCGCGATGCGCGGCAGACCCTGGTGGAGGCGGACCGATGAGGGCGTTCCGGTTCGTCGGGGCCGGCTTCGACGCCGGCCGCACCGGTGGCCTGGCGTTGACCGCGGCCGGCGGGCTCGCCATGACCGAGGGCGACGAGACGGTACGCCAGGCGTTGTACCTGCTGCTGTCCACCACGCCCGGCGAGCGGCTGATGCGTCCGGGGTACGGGTCCCGGCTGCACCGGCTGGTCTTCGCGCCGAACGACGACACCACCGCCGGGCTGGCCATCCACTACGTCCGGCAGGCGATCCGGCGGTGGGAGCCCCGGGTCGAGGTGCTCGACGTCGACGCCGGGCCGGACCCGGACGAGGAGTGGCGGCTGGTGATCCGGCTGGACTACCGGGTGCGGGCCAGCCTCTCCCCCGGCCAGCTCGTCCTCTCCGTCGACCTGCACCCCGACACCGCCGACGATCCGCCGGCCGGCCCGCCCGGCACCGCGCCCGCCGAGAGGGAGCCGTCATGACGCTGCCCGTGCCGCACCTGGACGATCGCACCTTCCTCGACCTTGTCACCGAGGCCAGGGAGCGGATCCGACAGTCCTGCCCGGCCTGGACCGACCTCTCCGCGCACGATCCGGGCATCGCCCTGGTCGAGGCGTTCGCGCACCTGACCGAGGTGATGATCTACCGGCTGAACCAGCTGCCGGAGAAGGCGTACGTGCAGTTCCTCAACCTGCTCGGGGTGAGCCGGCACGCGCCCAGCGCGGCCTGGGCGGACGTGCGGTTCAGCCGGACCGGCGCCGACGGCGGCGCGGTGCGGATCCCGGCCGGCACCCGGGTGGCCGCGGCCCGGGGCGCCGACCCGAGACCGGTCGTCTTCGTCACCACCGAGCCGGCGGTGCTGCCCGCCGGGCAGGCCGAGGTGATCGTCCGGATGCACCACTGCGAGCCGGTGGAGGCGGAGCTGCTCGGCACCGGCACCGGGCAGCCGGGGCAGGTGCTGCGGGCGGCGCGGGCGCCGCTGGCCCGTACCGCCGAGCCGTTGGACCTGCTGCTCGGGGTGGAGGTGCCGACCGGGTCGGTGGAGCTCGGCGCGGCGGCCCGCGAGCACGACGGGCGCAGCTACGAGATCTGGCGGCCGGTGGACAGCTTCGCCGGGGTCGGCGCCCAGGCCAAGGTCTACCTGGTGGACCGCTGCTCCGGGGTGGTCACCTTCGCTCCCGCGCTGGACCTGCGCCCGGCGGCCGACGCCCCCGGGCCGGTCGGCGGGGACCTGGTCACCGTGGCGGCGGTGCCGCCGGCCGGGGCGCAGGTCCGGCTCTGGTACCGGGCCGGTGGCGGACGTGCCGGCAACGTCGCCGCCGGCACGCTGACCGGCCTGCGCGACCCGCTGCCCGGGTTACGCGTGACGAACCCGGAGCCGGCCGGCGGTGGGCGGGACGTGGAGACGCTGGACTCGGCGCTGGTCCGGGGCCCGTACGAGTTCTTCGCCCAGCAGCGGGCGGTGACCGCGCGGGACTTCGAGATCCTGGCCGTCTCCGCCGGCCCGGTGGCGCGGGCGCGGGCCTTCACCCGGGCCGCCGTCTACAGCTTCGCCCGGCCCGGGGAGGTCGAGGTGGTGCTGGTGCCGTACGTGCCGGAGCAGGCCCGCCCGGGTGGACGGCTGCCGGTGTCGGTGCTGCGCGCGCACGAGGTCGAGGAGGCCCGTCGCCGGGTCGAGGCGGACCTGGACCGTCGGCGGGCCCTCGGCACCACCTGCCGGGCCGGCTGGGCGCGCTACAAGGCGGTCTCCGTGCGGGCCCGGGTCGTGGTGCGCCGGGAGGAGGACGTCGAGGCGGTGCGCCGGCGCATCCACGACCGGCTGCACCAGACGCTGAGCCCGCTGCCGACGTCGGTCAACCCGGCCGGCTGGGCGTTCGGCGAGCCGCTGCGCGCCTCGAACGTGTACCGGCTGCTGGAGCACGCCGAGCCGGGCGTGCGCTACGTCGAGTCGGTCCGGTTCGTGGTGGACGAGGCGCCCGACGCGGCGGTCCGCGCGCTGGCCGTCGACCAGTACCAGGCGCGGACCTGGTACGCCGGGCGGGGCGAGGTGCTGTTCCGCTCCACCGACGCCGGGGCGGGCTGGGAGCCGGCCGGCCGGTTCCCGGGCGAGACCGTGGTCCGGGTGGCCCCGGCCCCCGCCCCGGTACGCCCCGGCGTCGTGCCCCGCCCCGGCTCGGTGGCGTGCGTGACGCTGGCCGACGGCGGCGGCTCCCGGGTGCACCTGAGCACCGACCTCGGCGAGACCTGGTCGCTGCTGACCGACCTCGGCTCCCGGATCGGCGACGTCGCCTGGATCGACCGGGACGGCGCCGGGGCGCTGCTGCTCGCCACCGACACCGGCCTGTACGAGGTGTCCCTGCTGCCCGGCTCGGTGCCGTTGCAGATCCTGGTCGACCCCGCCGACGCCGACCGCGGGTTCTACGCCGTCCGGTCGTTCGTCTCCGAGCGGGGCGCGCCGGGCGTGGCGGTCGCCGCGCAGGCCGGATTCGGGGTGTACCTCTCCACCGCCGCCGGCCGCCCCGGCACCTTCGCCCACGTCGGCCTGGCCAACGTGGACAACCGGGTGCTCGCCGTGCAGTACGACGGGCCGGCCACCCTGCTCTGGGCCGGCGCTGGCGAACCGGACCCGAAGAAGCCCGGGCAGGGCTGCCACCGCACCCGGCTGTTCGAGTCCGACGTGCAGTGGCAGCAGGTGCAGGCCGGCTGGATCGGCGGCACCTGCCGGGACGTCGCCTTCGTCGGCGCCCTGGCGGTGGCCGCCACGCAGTCCGGTGGGGTGCTCCGGCTGGACACCCTCGCCCCGCAGCCGCAGTGGCAGCCGGTGATGGTCAACTGCGGACTGCCGCTGCGGGACCGGTCCCGCTTCGTGCCGGTGGACGCGATCGCCGCCACCGTCGGCCCGCAACGGCTGATCCTGGCCGGCGGCGAGCGCGGGGTGTACCGCAGCGGCGACGCCGTCGACTGGACGGCCGGCGCCAACCAGGCCACCGCCGACGTGGTGACCGTTCCCGACACCTGGCTGCTCTGCTCCGGCGAGCACGACATCGAGGTGGTGCGGCAGGATGCGCCGAGCGGCGATTGAGCGGCTGCTGCCCGCGGCGTACCAGCGGGCCGCCGTCGACGGCAGCGTGCTGGCCGCGCTGCTGGAGGTGATGGAGGCGCTGCACGCCCCCGACGAGGCGGTGCTCGCCGACGTCGACGCGCTCTTCGCCGCGTACCGGACGCCCGACGGGTTGGTGGCGTACCTGACCCGGTGGGTGGCGATGGACCACGTGCTCGCCCCGCCCCGCCCGGACGCGCCGCTGCCGCTGCCGGTGGGGCGGCTGCGGGACCTGGTGGCGCACGGCGCGCACCTGGCCCGCTGGCGCGGCACCCCGTACGGGATGCGCACCGCGCTGGAGTTGGCCACCGGCGTGACCGGGTTCGTGCTGGACGAGCCGGCCGACCGGCCGTTCCACCTGGTCGTCCGGGTGCCGCCGGCCGCCGCCGGCCTGCTCGCCGCGGTCACCCGGATCGTCGAGGCGGAGAAGCCGGCCGCGGTGACCGTCGAGGTGCTGCCGCTCGGCGACGTACCCGCCGACCCACCCTCGGGCGGGCCGTCCGCCCCGCCGGCCGTGCCCGACGAGCCGGCCGTACCCACCGCGCCGGCCGTGCCCACCGGGCCGGCTGTCGGCCGGGCCGCCGTCCCCCGTCACGTACCGCCCGCACCGTCCGCAGAGGAGCCGTCATGACCACCGAATGGGCCGTCGTCGCCGCCGCCGAGCAGTTCAACCTCGACGCCGGCAACCGCGGCGAACTGACCTTCACCGTCACCAACCCGGGCGCCGCCCCGGACACCGTGGTCTTCGACATCGCCCCGGGCGAGGGCAGCCAGCGGTCCTGGTTCACCGTCGCCGAGCCGCAGCGGGTGGTGCCCGGGCAGGGGTCGGTCTCCTTCCTGGTCCGCCTCGCCGTGCCGCCGGGCACCGCGCCCCGCCGGTACGACATGACCGGCTTCGCGTACTCGGCCAACACCGCGCCGGAGGAGAGTTCCCGCCCCAGCAACCGGGTGACGTACGAGGTCCGGGCCGTCGCCCCGCCCCGGCGGGCGCCCTGGCCGTGGATCGCCGCGGCGGTGGCGCTGGTGGTGCTGGTCGGCGCGGTGGTCGGCTGGTTGGTGACCCGCCCGGAGGACGTCCCTGCGCCGCCGCCCGGCGAGCCGCGGGTGATCACGCTGGAGGCGGAGAGCCTGGTGCCGACGGCGACCGTGCAGTCGCCCACCGGCACCGCGGTACGGGTGGTGACGCAGGCGAACTGCTGCGGCGTGACCTGGTCGGAGAACCAGCAGCTCTTCTTCCTGGGGCTGGCCCAGGGCGATCAGGTGACGATGACCGTCGACCTGCCGGTCTCGGCTGCCTGGCGGTTCTCCGCCGCGCGCACCACCTCGTTCGACTACGCCAACACCATCTGGCAGATCGACGGGGCGCAGGTCGGTGGGACGTTCCTCGGCTTCAGCCGCACCGTGGTCGCCGGTGACCTGGCCGACGTCGGCACCATCCGGCTCGACGAGGGCCGGCACACCCTCACCCTGATCGCGGTGGGCAAGACGCAGGGCTTCGACCGCTACTTCGCCGGCGTCGACCGGATCCGGTTCACCGAGGTCCGTGCGGCGGCGGCCCCGCGATGAGCCGCCGCCGGGTGCTGCTCCTGGCGGGGCTGGCCGTCCTGCTGGTGGCGCTCTTCGCGGTGGCGGCCGGCACCGGGCGCGGCGACCGGGGTGACCCGGCCGACACCGGGGCGGTGCGGTGGCTGGGCCGGCTGGCCGGTGGTGGCGCGGTGGTGGACCCGGCGACGGTACGGGCCGAGTGCGACCGGGAGGGTGACACGCTGCGCGTCGTCGGCGGCTGCGTGCTGCGGGTGGCCGACCCGGGCGGGCTGCGGACGCTGGTGCTGCGCGGCCCCGGCCGCTTCACCGTCACCGCCCCCGCCCCCGGCGACGCCGACCTCACCGTGCGCGACGAGGTGGAACCGGGCGACGACGGGCAGGCGGAGGCCAGGATCGCCGTCGACGACGCGACGGAGATCGCCGTGAACTGCCCGGGAGGTGCGGCGTGCGTGGTCACCATCGCCACCTCCTGACCCGCCCGGCCGGGCCGGACGCGGCCGGACGCCCCACGGCGGCTCTCGCGCCGACGACCGGCCCACGCCGAGACGGCAGGCCGGTGCCGACCCGCGGACCGAGGGCGGGTGGTCCCGGCGCCGCGTCCGCCCGGCCCGCCGGCCGCCGGTCACCCTCGTCGGGGTACGCCGCGCCGCCCCGCCCGTCCGAGGAGGAGATCCGTCATGGGTGAGCTGCGCAAACCGTTCCTGTTGCTGGCGTTGCTGGCGATCGCGCTGGTGGTCGGGGTGGAGCTGGGCGCGTCGCTGCTCACCGGCGGCGGGGACGCCGGCGGGGCGCTGCGGACCAGTGCCGGCGACCTGGGCGTGGACGTCGGTGAGGTGGGCCGGGTCAGCGAGCCGTCCGGGCGGGGCACCGGCCACCTGGCGCTGATCGACGTGGTGGCCCTCTGGACGACCGGGCTGTTCTGCCTGAGCCTGGTGCTGCCGGACCGGATCCAGGGCCGGATACAGGGCGTCGCGACGCTGGTCTTCGCGATCCTGCTGATCCTGGCCGCGCTGGTGCTGCTGGTGACGGCCTTCGTGGAGCTGACCGTGATGGTCTCGCTCTTCCTGGCCCCGCCCTTCGGGACGCTGGCCTACCTGGCGCTGTGGGGGTTCTTCCCGGTCGGGGAGGCCAGCCTGCTGCTGGGCCTGGTGCTGCTGCTCAAGCTGGTCTGGGCGGGGCTGCTGCTCGCCGCCCAGCCGCGTTTCCTGCAGAACAAGGGCCTGGTCCTGCTGGCGCTGACCACTCTGCTCTGCACCGTGCTGCTGGAGTTCCTGCACCGGCTGGCGCCGGTCGTGGTGACGAGCATCCTCGACGACGTGGGTGCGGTGGTCTTCGCCGTGGTCGCCCTGGTGTGGGCCGTGGTCCTCCTGGTCGGCTCGATCCCCGCGATCGTCAAGGCCGTCCGTGTCACCGCCGCCCTTCCCACCCGCTGACCACCCACCCCACCCCGCCCGCCCGCTCCCGCGGTCCCGGCCCCGATGCCGGCGCTGACGCCGACGCAGGAACCTGGAAGTAGTGGTCTCGGAGCGCGACCGATGCCACTACTTCCACGATCGAGCATGATCTTGGTTGGCCCGCAGGCGGGCAGGGGCGCAGGCGGGCGGGGCGCGGCCGAAGGCCGGGCGGGGCGAGGCGGGCTGAGGCGGCGGGGCGGGGGCGGGGCGGGGGTGAAGCGAGCGGGGACGAGGCGAGGCGACGGCAGCGCTCGCGGTCACGGGACGTGGGTGAGGTAGCTGTCGATCGTGGCGGCGAGGATGTCGGGGCCGGGGCGGGACCAGAGGCCGGCGTGGAAGACCTCCACCTCGACGGGACCGGTGTAGCCGGCCGCGTCGACCGCCTCGCGCAGCCGGCGCAGCTCGACGGTGCCCTCCCCGGGCAGGCCCCGGCCGAGCAGCACCCCCTCGGGCAGCGGGGTGACCCAGTCCGCCACCTGGAAGGCGGCGATCCGGGCCCCGGCCCGGGCGATCTGGTCGTAGACGGTGTCGTCCCACCAGACGTGGTACGTGTCGACCACCACCCCGACCACCTCCGGGTCGAAACGCTCGGCGATGTCGAGGGCCTGGCCGAGGGTGGCCACGACGCAGCGGTCGGCGCAGAACATCGGGTGCAGTGGCTCGATGGCCAGCCGTACGCCGGCCGCGGCGGCCGCCGGGGCGAGGTCGGCGATGGCGTCGGCGACCGCCCGCCGTGCGCCGTCGACGTCCCGGCTGCCCGGCGCCAGCCCGCCGGAGACCAGCACGAGTTCGGTGGTGCCGAGTGTGGCGGCCTCCTCGATGGCCCGGCGGTTCTCGTCGCGCCACCCGGGGGTGGTGAAGAAGCCGCCGCGACACAGCGAGGTGACGGTCAGTCCGGCGGCGCGGACCAGCCGGGCGGCGCGGTCGAGGCCGTACTCGGCGACCGGCTCCCGCCACAGCCCGATGCCGGGCACGCCGGCCGCGACACAGCCGGCGACGACCTCGTCCAGCGGCCAGCGCTTGGCGGTGGCCTGGTTGAACGAGAAGCGTTCCAGCCCGGCGGCCGGCACCAGCCGGGTGGTCGGGGCGGGGGCGCTCACTGCGCCACCCCCGCCACGGTGAAGTACGCCCGGGCCCGGGCGGCGGCCAGGTCGGCGTCCGGCAGCAGGCCGGCGGCGTCGGCGAGGACCAGCAGCCGGGCCAGGTGCGCCGGCGAGCGGCCCGCCTGCTGCCCGGCGAGCATGGTGAAGTGGTCCTGGTGGCCGGCCAGCCAGGCGAGGAAGACGATGCCGGTCTTGTAGTGCCAGGTGGGCGTGGCGAACAGGTGCCGGGCCAGCGGCAGGGTCGGGGCGAACACCTCGTCGTAGGTGACGAGGTCGCCGGCGTCCAGGGCGGCGAGCGCGGTGGCGGCGGCCGGGGCGATGGCGGCGAAGACGCCGAGCAGCGCGTCGGAGTGCCCCTGCGCGTCCCCGCGGATCAGTTCCGGGTAGTGGAAGTCGTCGCCGGTGTAGAGGCGTACCCCCTCGGGCAGCCGCCGCCGCAGGTCCACCTCGCGCTCGGCGTCGAGCAGGGACACCTTGATCCCGTCGACCCGCCGCTGGTGGTCCTTGATCAGGTGCAGCACCGTCTCGGTGGCCTCGTCCAGGTCGGTCGAGCCCCAGTAGCCGGCCAGGGCCGGGTCGAACATGTCACCGAGCCAGTGCAGGACGACGGGCTGGTCGGCGGCGGTGAGCAGCCGGTCGTACACCCGCAGGTAGTCGTCGGCGTCGGTGGCGGTGGCGGCGAGTTGCCGGCTGCACATCAGCACCGGCCGGGCCCCGGCGGCGGTCACCGCGGCGAGCTGTTCGGTGTACGCGTCCGCGATCAGGGTCAGCGAGGTCGGGCCGGGTGGGAGCTGGTCGGTGGCGACCCCGGCGACGATGCGCCCGCCGACGGCGCGGGCCTCGGCGGCGCTGCGCCGGATCAGCTCCCGGCAGGCGGCGTGGTCCAGGCCCATGCCGCGCTGGGCGGTGTCCATCGCCTCGGCGACGCCGAGCCCGTACGACCAGAGATGGTGCCGGAAGGCCAGGGTGCGGTCCCAGTCGACGGCGGCCGGGGCGCCCGGCACGTTCTCCGCCCCGGGGTCGGCGACGACGTGCGCCGCCGCGTACGCCGTCCGGCTGGTCGACGGCCCGGCGGGGCGCGGGAAGCCCCGCCCTCCGCGCAGCCGGTACGCCTCGCCGCCGGGCAGGTGGACGGTGGCGCTCACCGGGTCAGCTCCGGCACCTCGACGCGGCGCCCCTCGCGGGCCGAGCGCAGCCCCAGCTCGGCGAGCTGCACGCCGCGCGCCCCGGCGAGGAAGTCCCAGCCGAAGGGAGCACCGGCGACGACGTGTCGCAGGAACGCCTCCCACTGCACCTTGAAGCCGTTGTCGAACTCCTCGTTGTCGGGCACCTCGGTCCACTGGGCCCGGAAGTCCTCGGTGGCGGGCAGGTCCGGGTTCCAGACCGGCTTGGGGGTGACGGCGCGGTGCTGCACCCGGCAGCGGCGCAGCCCGGCGACGGCGCTGCCCTCGGTGCCGTCGACGTGGAACTCGACCAGTTCGTCGCGGTGCACCCGGGTGCACCAGGACGAGTTGAGCGCGGCGACGATCCCGCCGTCGAGTTCGAAGATGCCGTACGCGGCGTCGTCGGCGGTGGCCGGGTAACTGCGGCCGGCCTCGTCGACCCGCTCGGGCACGTGGGTGGCGGCGAGGCAGGTGACCGCCTGCACCGGGGCGAAGAGCTCCTCCAGCACGTACTGCCAGTGCGGGAACATGTCCATGACGATGCCGCCGCCGTCCTCGAGCCGGTAGTTCCAGGAGGGACGCTGGGCGGGCTGCCAGTCGCCCTCGAAGACCCAGTAGCCGAACTCGCCGCGTACGGAGAGAATCCGGCCGAAGAAGCCGCCGTCGATGAGCCGCTTGAGCTTGCGCAGGCCGGGGAGGAAGAGCTTGTCCTGCACGACGCCGGTGCGGATGCCGGCCGCGTCGGCGGCCCGCACCAGTTCCATCGCGGCGTCGCTGGACTCGGCGAGGGGCTTCTCGGTGTAGATGTGCTTGCCGGCGTCGATCGCCTGCCGGATGGCCTTCTCCCGCTGCTGGGTGACCTGCGCGTCGAAGTAGATCTCCGCGTCGTCGCGGGCGAGCGCGGCGGCGAGGTCGGTGGTCCAGTCGGTGAGCCCGTGCCGCTCGGCCACCGCGCGCAGCCGGCCCTCGTCGCGGCCGACGAGGATCGGCTCCGGCCAGATCCGGGTGCCGTCGGGCAGTGCCAGGCCGCCCTGTTCACGGATGGCCAGCAGCGACCGGACCAGGTGCTGGCGGTATCCCATCCGACCGGTGACGCCGTTGACGATGATGCCGATCGACCTTCGGGACATGGTCGTCCTTCCCTGAATGACAACGCAGGTAAGCGCTTTCCTGGCAGCGTAGGCGGCAACGACCGGAGCGGGCAAGGGCTTTCCCGATGATCTTGCGGTAGCCTGTCCGCGACCGCATGGCACGCGGACCGGGCAGGCACTGGGGGGTGACTCGTTGGCGACGCTGGCCGACGTGGCCCGCCGTGCGGGCGTCTCCCCCGCCACCGCGTCCCGGGTGATCAACGGCAGCAGCAAACCCGTCGCCGACGAACTGCGCGAGCGGGTGCTGCGCGCCGTCGCCGAGCTGCGGTACGTCCCCAACGCGCACGCCCAACTGCTGGCCCGGCCGCAGCGCAGCGTCGTCGGCGTGGTGGTGCACGACGTCTCCGACCCGTACTTCGCCGAGGTGACCCGGGGCCTGCAACGGGTGGCCACCGACCGCGGCCGCCTGGTCATCATCTGCAACAGCTACCGCGACCCCGAACGCGAGCTGGAGTACGTCGAGATGCTCCGCGGCCAGCAGGTCGCCGCGATCGTGCTGGCCGGCTCGGGTTACCACGACCCCGACTTCACCGCCCGGCTCACCGAGAAGCTGGCCGCGTACGAGGCCACCGGCGGCCGGGTGGCGGTGATCGGCCGCCACGAACACCCGGGCGACGCGGTGATGCCCGCCAACGACGTCGGTGGCCGGCTGCTCGGCGAGGAACTGCTCCGCCTGGGCCACCGGAAGATCGGCGTGATCGCCGGTCCCCGGGTGCTCACCACGATCACCGACCGGTTGCGCGGGCTGCGGGCCGCCCTGGCCGGCGGCGGCGTCACCCTCGACGACGACCACGTCCGGTACGCCGACTTCGACCGGGACGGCGGCGCCCGCGCCGCGGCCGAGCTGCTCGACACCGTCGAAGGGCTGACCGCGCTGGTCGCCCTCAACGACTCGATGGCCGTGGGCGCCCTGGCCCTGCTGCGCCAGCGCGGCGTCCGGGTGCCCGAGCAGGTGTCGGTGGCCGGCTTCGACGACATGCCCGTCGCCGCCGACGTCACCCCGACGCTGACCACCGTCCGGCTGCCCCTGGTCGAGCTGGGCGCCCGGGCGATGACGCTCGCCCTGGACCCGGCCGCCGACCGGTCCCGGGTCGAGGTCCTCCCCGCCGAGTTGGTCCGCCGGGAGAGCCTGGGCCCCGCCCCGCGCTGAGCCTCAGATCAGCGCCGCCAGCCGGGGGATCTGCCGCGGGTCGGACAGCGCCGACCCGACCGCCACCACCTTGACGCCCGCCGCGAGGAAGTCCCCCGCGTTGTCCGCGTCGATCCCGCCGGTGGCCACGAAGCGCAGCTCCGGCAGCGGCCCGGCCACCGCTGTGAACCACTGCGGCCCGAGGCTCACCGCCGGGAACGCCTTGAGCCAGACCAGCCCGTGGTCGAGGGCCCGCTGCGCCTCGGTCGGGGTGGCGACCCCCGGCAGGTGCGGGATGCCGTAGGTGACCGCCGCGTCGGCGACCGCCAGGTCGAGCCCGGGCGCGACGGTGAAGGCCGCCCCGGCGCTGGCGGCCTGGCGTACCTGGGCCGGAGTGCGGACCGTCCCGGCCCCGACCAGCTTGCCCCGCTCCCGCCCGGCCTGCACCGCGGCCCGCAGGGCCAGCACCGCGTCGGCGGTGCGGATCGGCACCTCCACCACGTCGATGCCCAGCTCCCACGCCTGCTCGGCGAGGCGGACGGTCTCCGCCGGCGGCAGGTCGCGCAGGATCACCATCACCCGCGCGTCGGCGAAGATCGGCGTGAAGTCGTGCGACGTCATCCGTCGTTCCTTCCCTGGTCGGTGGTGGTCGGGACGAGCCCCACCGCCACGGGGTCCAGCGCGGCCCACGCGGCGTCCGGCAGGGCGAGCAGGCGGTCGATCAGGTCCCGATCGGGCGGCGGCGCGGTGTCGCCGGCCACGGTGAGGGTGGGCGCGGCGCAGAGGTGGCCGAGCCGCAGGCAGTCGCGCGGGGCGAGGCCGCGCAGCAGCCCGGAGAGGAAACCGGCGGCGAAGGCGTCGCCCGCGCCGACCGGTTCGCGTACCGGCACCGGCAGCGCCGGCACGAAGACGGCCGCGCCGGCGCGGGGCAGCGCGGTCGCGCCGACCGCCGCGTCCTTGACCACCACCAGCTCCGGGCCGGGCAGCAGGGCCCGCACCGCGACCGGATCCGGGGTGTCCCAGAGCGTCCGCGCCTCGTCGAGGCCGACCAGGACCACGTCGGCGTGGTCGGCGAACCGGCGCAGCACCGGCGCGGCGGTGGGAGCGGGCCAGAGCCGGGCCCGGTGGTTGACGTCGAAGCTGACCCGGGTGCCGGGCAGCGGTCGCTCGACCAGCGCCCGCTGCATCAGCGCCGCGCAGGACGGCGAGAGCGCGGCGGTCACCCCGGACAGGTGCAGCAGCCGGAGGCCGGCCAGCCGGCGGTCGTCCAGCGCCTGCGGCCCGAGCCGGGACGCGGCGGAGCCGGCCCGGTAGTAGTGCACGGCCGTGCCCCCGGGGGCCGGGTCCTTGAGGTAGACGCCGGTGGGCGCGGCCGGGTCGACCTCGACCAGCGCGGTGTCCACCCCGGCGGCGGAAACCTGGCGCACCACCCGACGCCCGAACGGGTCGTCGCCGACCCGGCTCACCCAGCTCACCCGGTGGCCGAGCGCGGCCAGCCCCACCGCCACGTTGGACTCGGCGCCGCCGACGGAGACCCCGAGCCGGACGGCCCGCTCCAGCGGCGTCGCCGGGTCGGGGCTGAGCACCACCATCGTCTCGCCGACGGTGGCCACCTCCGGGCCGGCGGCGTCGACCGGCCCCGACGACGCCCCGTGGCCGTCGTCGGCCGGCCCGACGCCGCCCGGCCCGGAGCCTGCGGGAAGCTCGCCGGTCACGGCGCCACCTCGGGGCACGACCGCGCGGCCCGCAGACCCGGCCTACTGCTCGCGCTCACGCGGCGGCCCCGCCGTCGAGCAGGGCGGCGATCCGCGGCCGGTCGAGCGTCCCGTCGGCGACCAGCACCGCGTGCCGGCCGTGCCGGTCACCGCCGGCCGGCACCACCGCCGGCCGGTCGAAGGCGAAGGCCACGCAGACCCCCGGGTACATCGCGGTCCGCACGAACCACCGGTCGCCGGGGCCGAGGCCCGTGAAGACCAGGGTGTACGCCCCGCCGCCCGGCCCGGCGCCGGTCAACGCGATCCACGCCTCGGCGCTGCCGTTGACCGACTCCTCCCCGTCCGCGGAGGCGCTGAAGGCCCGCGGCTCGCCCTCGGCGACGGCCCGCCAGAAGAAGCCGCCGTAGCCGGCCCCGCCGGGGCGGCCGTTGGTGGCGGGGCTGCCCAGGTGCACGTCGTGCCCGGCGGGGGCGGTGAGGGTGTAGTCGACGTCGAGGCGCCACACGTCCGCCGCCACCGGCGCCGCGCCGAGCCGACGACGTTCGGTGAGCAGCACCACGCCGTCGCGGTCGCGCCACTGCAGTTCGTGCTCCAGCCGGTCCGGCCCCCGGTCGACCCAGCCGGTGTGGGCGATCTCGCCGTGGTCGTCCCGCCAGGTGTAGCCGGTGTCCCGGACGTACGTCCGGCCGCCCCAGAGGTTGGTGCCGTCGACGTCCTGCACGGCCAGGGACGCCCCGAGGTGCCAGACGTGGTCGGCCGGCAGGGTGTCGGTGACCGGCGTGCCGGCGAGCGTACGGACCGGGTGCAGGTACGGCCGGGGGCCGTGTCTGCGGTCCAGGTCGGGGTGAAGCACGTAGCGGGCCACCTCGACGTCGCCCACCCGCAACCGGGGCTCGTCGCTCACGACGCCTCCGTCCGGGCGACCGGCCGGCGGGCGGCTACGGCGTGCAGGGCGGCCAGGGCGTACCCGGCGAGGATCGGCGCGGCCACCGGGGTGACCAGCACGCCGAGCAGCCCGGCGACGGCGCACACCCCGCTCGTGGCGGCCCAGGTGCCCGGCTGCCGGGCGGCGGCGCGCGCCGCCGCCCGGGCCGCGTCCCGCCAGCCCCGCCCGCCGGCCCGCCCGACCTCGACCACGACCATCCCGGCGTACCCGGCCAGGGCGGCGGTGACCACGACGGTGAGGGCCAGCGCGGGCGGACCCCCGGGGACCCGCCCGGCGGCGAGCGCGGCCAGGTCGGCGCCGAGCGCGGCGGCGGCCGCCAGCGCGACGACGCTGACCGCCAGGCCGGCCGGCAGCGCCCGGCCGAACCGGGACAGCGTGGTGCGCAGGGCCGGCCAACCGCCCAGCGTCACCCGGTCGTGCACCGCGGCGCTGGCGACGGCCACCGCCGGGGCCAGGGTGAGCAGCGGCAGCGCGGCCAGCACCACGGCGAAGCCGAGCAGCGCCAGGTCGGTGGCGTCGCGCAGGGTGTCCCGCCAGTCGCGGCGGGGCCGCTCGTCGCTCATCCCTTGAGCCCGCTGGTGTTGATGCCCTCCACCAGCATCCGCTGGAAGGCGAGGAAGAACAGGAAGACCGGCAGCAGCGACAGCACCGACATGGCGAACATCGGCCCGACCGCGCTCTGGCTGGTGGAGTCGATGAACAGGGTCAGCGCCACCGGCACCGTGTAGTCCTCCAGGTTGGACAGGAAGACCAACTGCCGGAAGAAGTCGTTCCAGGTCCAGATGAACGAGAAGATGGCGGTGGTGACCAGCGCCGGACGGCTCAACGGCAGGATCACGTGCCGGAAGATGCCGAACGGGCTGGCCCCGTCGATCTTGGCGGCCTCGTCCAGCTCGCGCGGGATGCCCCGCATGAACTGCACCATGAGGAAGACGAAGAACGCCTCGGTGGCCAGGAACTGCGGGATCAGCAGCGGCAGGTACGGCCACTCCGCGCCGACCAGCCCCAGGCTACGGAAGAGGATGTACTGCGGGACGATCAGCACGTGCCCGGGCAGCAGCAGGGTGCCGATCATGACGGCGAACCACATCCCGCGCAGCCGGAACCGCAGCCGGGCGAAGGCGTACGCGGCCAGCAGGCAGGAGACCGCGTTGCCGACCACGGTGAGCAGGCTGACCATCGCGCTGTTGAGGAAGAACTTGCCGAAGCTGAAGTCGAAGTTGTTCCACCCGTCGGTGTAGTTGCCCGGGGTGAACGCCTCCGGCAGCAGGCCGATGTTGTTGACGATCTCCTCCTGGGACTTCACCGACGTCCCGAGCATCCACAACAGCGGGTAGAGCACGACCGCGACGATCGCGATCAGGACGACCAGGCGCAGCGCCTGCCGTCCGCTCGGCTTGCGGGCGCCCACCCGGGCCCCCGTCGAGGTCACCGCCACCATCACCGCTCCCCGTCGGAGTAGTGCACCCAGAACCGCCCGGTGCTGAAGAAGATCGTGGTGATCAGCCCGATCGCGATCAGGAAGACCCAGGCCATCGCCGAGGCGTAGCCCATCTCCAGGTCGGTGAAGCCGGAGATGTACAGCTTCAGCGTGTACATCAGGGTCGAGTCGACCGGGCCGCCGGTGCCGTTGCTGAGCACGAAGGCCGCGGTGAAGCCCTGGAACCCGTTGATCGTCTCGAGCACCAGGTTGAAGAAGATCACCGGCGAGAGCATCGGCAGCGTGACGTGCCAGAACTGGCGGAACCGGTTCGCCCCGTCCACCGACGCGGCCTCGTACAGTTCGGACGGGACCTGCTTGAGCCCGGCCAGGAAGATCACCATGGGGGCGCCGAACTGCCAGATCGCCAGCAGCATCAGGGTCTCCAGGGCCCAGTCCGGGTCGTTGACCCAGGGCAGCCCCTCGATGCCGAAGATCGCCAGGAACGAGTTGAACGCGCCGTCGCGGTTGAACATGTTGACCCAGACGATGGCCAGCGCGACGCTGCCGCCGAGCAGCGACGGCAGGTAGAACAGGCTGCGGAACAGCCCCACCCCGCGCCAGGCCTTGTTGAGCAGCAGCGCGACGCCGAGCGCGGCGGCGAGCTTCAGCGGCACGGCCACCAGCGCGAAGGTGAGGGTGACCTGGACGGCGTGCCAGTACGACGGGTCCTGGGTGAACATCCGCTCGTAGTTGGCCAGCCCCACCCACTGCACCTCGGACAGCGGGGTGAGGATGTCGTAGTCGGTGAAGCTCAGGTAGAGCGAGAGCAGCATGGGGATCGCCGTGACGCCCATCAGTCCGATGAGCCAGGGCGAGAGGAAGACGTAACCCGCCAGACCTTCGCCGTGCCGGTCCCGGCCGGCCCCACGCCGGGTGGCGTGGGGCCGGGGGGAACCGGTGCGGGTGGTCCGGCCGGGGGCCGTGGTGAGGGCCACGGGGCCGGCTCCTTTCCGTCGACCGCTAGGTCAGACGATCGCGGACTTGCAGGCCGCGACGTACTGCGCCGCCGCCTCGGCCGGGGTGATCCGGCCGTACTGGACGTTCTCGGCGGCCTTGACCAGTTCCGACTTGACCTTGCTGTGGCCCTTGATCGGCACCTGCGCAGCCGGGCCGAACTTCTGCGCCAGCTCGGTCTCGACCTGGATGGACTGCTTCATCGCCGGGTCGGTCGCCGTCTCGCTGACCTTGGCGCGCAGGTCGAGGTTGGAGGGCAGACCGCGGTCGGTGCCGAGCAGCGCGACCGCCTCCGGGTCGTTGGCCAGGAAGTTGATCACGTCGACCGCGACGTCCCGGTTCTTGCTGCCCTTGAACACCGACCAGTACATCGCGGCCCGGGCCCACTGCCCGCTCGGGTCACCCGGGTACGCCACGACGCCCAGTTCGTCCTTGGTGTTCTTCTTCAGGTCGGGCATCTGGTTGACCCAGACCCAGGACGTGGCGGCCTTGCCGGTGACCACGAGCTGCTTGGTGACGTCGCTGGCGTTGCCCTCGTGGATCACGTCCGGGGTCGGGGTGGCGCCCCGCTCGCGGGCCCCCTTCCACAGCTCGAACCACTTGGTCACGTCCGCCTCGTCGAAGCCGAGGTCCTTGCCCTTGTACAGGTCCTTGCCCTGCTGGCGCAGCCACACCCAGAACGCCTTGTAGTCGGCGCTCGGGTCCTGGGTGCCGGGGACCTTGGTCTTCTTCGCCACCTGCTCGGCCCAGGCGATGTGCTCCTCCCAGCTCATGCCGGTGGTCGGCTCGGGCAGCCCGTTCTTGGTCAGCAGGGTCTTGTTGTAGACCAGGCCCTGGGTGTTCTCCCCGGAGGCCACCCCGGCGAGCTTGCCGTCGACGACGCCGTACTCCAGCAGGCTCTTGGGGAACTTCGACACGTCGAGCTTGCCGGAGTCCTTGTAGCTGTTGAGGTCCAGCACCGTGCTGCGCTCGGCGTACTCGGACAGGTAGTTGTCGTCGATCTGGAAGATGTCCGGCGGGTTGCCGCCGGCGGTCAGCGTGGCCAGCTTGTCGAAGTAGCCCTGGTTGGCCTGCCAGGTCTTCTCGAAGGTGACGTTCGGGTTCTTCTTGGTGTAGAGGGCCAGCGCGTCCTCGGTGAGCTTGGCCCGGTTCTCGCCGCCCCACCAGAAGATGGAGAGCTTGACCTTGCCGTCACCGGCGTCGGTGTCGTCGCCGCCGCAGGCCGCGGCGCCGAACATCAACGGCGCGGCCACCACGGCGGCGACCAGGCCACGCAGGAATCGACGGCGGGGTGCGAGGGTACGGTGGGTGGGTTCGGCCGGCGTGCCGGCGGTGGGGGACGTTGCGGGGTGCATCTGCGCTCACTCCTCGGCGTTAGGAGGCGACGACGCCACCGGTGGTCCTGGCCGGGCCGCCCGGGTCCGCAAGGCGATGCGGGCCCGGGCCTTCCGGAGTGCCTCCGGGGCGGGTTCGACCGGAGTCCGCTACGGGTCCGGTCGAGTCGCGGATGACCAGTTCGGTCTGGAGCATTACCTGTGCGGTGGTGCGACGGTCGCCGACGGCCGCTGTCCGACCCCCGCCACGCGGGCGGGGCTCGGAGTCGTGTTGCAGCAGCATGTCGACGGCCGTCCGGCCGGCGGCCGCGGTCGGTGTGGCCACCGTCGTCAACTTGGGGCGGGTGAGCCGGCTCAGCGCGATGTCGTCGACCCCGACGACGCTGACGTCCTGCGGGACCCGCAGGCCGAGCTGGTCCAGCCCTTCGATCAGCCCGATCGCCATCAGGTCGTTGTAGGCGAGCACGGCGGTGACGCCGCTGCGGCGTACCTGCTCGGCCTGCGCGCCGCCACCGGTCTCGGTGGGCGGGTTGGGGCCGAGCAGGGTCAGCTCGGCGCCGCCGGCGCGGGCGGCGGCCCCGGCCGCCCGTCGGATCTCGCGGTTGGTCCAGGACCCGCGTGGGCCGCCGAGCAGGGCGATGCGCCGGTGACCGAGGCCGAGCAGGTGCTCGATCGCGGACCGGGCGCCCTGGCCGACGTCCATCATCACGCAGGGCAGCCCGGCGACCTGGCGGTTTATCACCACCACCGGGACCTCTCTGCTGACCTGCTCGATGAGACTGTTGCTCATCCGGGGGCTGCACAGCAGCACCCCGTCCACCTGCTTGGCCAGGGCGTGGACCAGTTCCTCCTCGGCGGCCGGGTCCTCGTTGGTGTCGGCCACGAAGACGTGGTAGTCGCGGTGCCGGGCCTGCCCCTCGGCCGCCTTGATCAGCGGCGGGAAGAAGGGGTTGGCGATGTCGGCGATGATCAGGCCGATGTTGTGCGTACGCCCGGTGATCAGCGCCCGGGCGGCGCGGTTCGGCCGGTAGCCCAGTTCCTCGGCGCTGGCCAGCACCCGTACCCGGGTCTCGGGGTTGACCAGGTGCGGCGCCGAGAAGGTGCGGGACACCGTGGAGATGTGCACGCCGGAGGCCCGCGCGACGTCGCGGATGGTGGCTGGCACGGGCGGCCCCCCTCGTCAGGTGTTGTGGCTGCGGTCACATGGGTGCCGCCAATTAATGCAAACGGTTGCTCCAGTGTCAACGGCCGATTGTTACGGCTCGGTTGCGACCGCGCTCCCATGGGGGCATCAACACCCCATTAATGCGGACGAATGCCACGGGATTGGCATCCATCGTTGACGCCGTCTTCGTCGACGTGGTTTCTTCGCTGCAAACCTTTGCAGCACGAGCGGGAGGTCCACCGCATGTCACCACCACCCGGGCGGCGGCGTCGCCACGCCCTCGTCGGCACCGGGGCCCGGGCCGAGATGTTCGTCCGCGCCCTGGTCACCGAGCACGCCGAGCACGCGGAGCTGGTCGCCTTCGCCGACGTGAACTCCGCCCGGATGGACGCCCACAACCGGTGGCTGGTCGAGCTGGGCCACCCGGCCGTGCCGACGTACCGGGCCGGGGACTTCGTCGCCATGCTCGAGAAGGAACGCGTCGACGTGGTCCTGGTGACCACCGTCGACGCCACCCACGACGAGTACATCGTCGCCGCGCTGCGCGCCGGCTGCGACGTGATCACCGAGAAGCCGATGACCGTCGACGCCCCGCGCTGCCGGCGCATCCTGGACGCGGTCGCCGAGACCGGACGGCAGGTCACCGTCGCCTTCAACTACCGCTACAACCCGCTGCACGAGCAGCTGCGCCGGTTGCTCGCCGACGGGGCGGTCGGCGAGATCGGGTCGGTGCACTTCGAGTGGCTGCTCGACGTCCGGCACGGCGCCGACTACTTCCGCCGCTGGCACCGGGACAAGGCGTCCTCCGGCGGACTGATGGTGCACAAGGCCAGCCACCACTTCGACCTGGTCAACTGGTGGCTCGACGCCGAACCGGTCGAGGTGTACGCCGCCGGCCGGCTCTTCTTCTACGGCGACGAGGGCCGCCGGCACGGGTACGCCCGCGACTACGACCGGGCGCACGAGGCCCCCGCCGCGGCCGACGACCCGTTCGCGCTGCGACTGGCCGAGCACCCCCGGCTGCGCGAGCTCTACCTCGACGCGGAGGCCGAGGACGGCTACCAGCGGGACCGCAACGTGTTCGCCCCCGGCGTCACCATCGAGGACGACATGGCGGTGCTGGCCCGCTACAGCAGCGGCGCGACGATGACCTACCACCTCACCGCGTACGCCCCCTGGGAGGGCTACCGGGTGATGGTCAACGGCAGCCGGGGCCGGCTGGAGCTGGAGGTCGTCGAGAGCGACTTCGTCAGCCCGGCGGCGGCCGGCGCGCTCAAGGGCGCGGCCCTGCACGGCGACGAGGCCGCCGCCGAGTCCGGTGGGGCCACCCTCACCCTGCGCCCGTTCTGGGAGCCGCCCACCGTCATCCCGGTCGAGGGTCACACCCGGCAGGGCCACGGCGGGGCGGACGCCCGGATGACCCGGGTGCTCTTCGGCGGCGCGGCCGACCCGCTGCACCGGGCCGCCACCGCCCGCGACGGCGCGCTCGCCCTGCTCACCGGCCTGGCGGCCAACCGATGCATGGAGACCGGCGACCCGGTCCGGGTCGCCGACCTGCTCCCCCTGCCCTGACCCTGCGAGGAGTCCCCGTGCCAACCCCTGACCTGCTCCTCCCCGCGGACCCGGGCGTCCGCGGGCTCGCCCGGGAGCTGTACGCCCTGGCCGCGCCGCAGCCGATCATCTCGCCGCACGGGCACGTGGACCCGGCGATCCTCGCCGAGGACCGCCCGTTCCCCGATCCGGCCCGGCTGCTCATCGTGCCCGACCACTACCTCACCCGGATGCTGCTCAGCCAGGGGGTGCCCCCGGCGCGGCTCGGGGTGCCGACGGTGGACGGCAGCCCGGTGGAGACCGACGGGCGGACCATCTGGCGGCTCTTCGCCGCGCACTGGCACCTGTTCCGCGGCACCCCGTCCCGGCTCTGGCTGGAACGGACCTTCGCCGACGTGTTCGGGGTGACCACTCCTCTCTCCCCCGCCACCGCCGACGCCGTCTACGACGAGCTGGCCGCCCGGCTCGCCGAGCCGGAGTTCCGGCCCCGGGCGCTGTTCGAGCGGTTCGGCATCGAGGTGCTGGCCACCACCGAGTCGCCGCTGGACGACCTCGGCCAGCACGCCAAGCTCGCCGCCGACGGCTGGGGCGGGCCCGGTGGCCGGGTGGTCACCACCTTCCGGCCCGACAACGTGGTCGACATGGAGTTCGACGGCTGGCGGGCCAACGTCGAGCGGCTCGGTGAGATCGCCGGCGAGGACACCGGCACGTACGCCGGCTACCTGGCCGCGCTGCGGGCCCGACGGGCGGCCTTCATCGCCGCCGGCGCCACCTCCTCCGACCACGGCCACCCCACGGCCCGCACCCTGGCGCTCTCCCCCGCCGAGGCCACCGCGCTGTACGACAAGGGCCTGCGCGGCGAGGCCGACGCGGCGGACGCCGAGGCGTTCCGGGCGCACATGCTGGTGGAGTTCGCCCGGATGTCGCTGGACGACGGCCTGGTCCTGCAACTGCACCCGGGGGCGGCGCGCAACCACAACCGCTGGCTGTACGCCACCCACGGCCGGGACGTCGGCGGCGACGTCCCGCAGGCCACCGAGTACGTCGACGCCCTCGCCCCGCTGCTCGACGCCCACGGCAACGACCCCCGACTGCGGGTGGTCGTCTACACCCTGGACGAGTACACGTTCAGCCGGGAGCTGGCCCCGCTCGCCGGCGGGTACGCCGCGCTCTACCTCGGCGCGCCCTGGTGGTTCCTGGACTCTCCCGAGGTGCTGCGGCGCTTCCGGGAGGCGGTCACCGAGTCGGCCGGCTTCTACAACACCGCCGGGTTCGTCGACGACACCCGCGCGTTCTGCTCCATCCCGGTACGCCACGACGTGGCCCGCCGCATCGACGCCGGTTTCCTCGCCCGGCTGGTCGCCGAGCACCGGCTGGCCGAGGACGAGGCCGCCGAGACCATCGTCGACCTGGCGTACCGGCTGCCGAAGAAGGTCTTCAAGTTCGGGGAGTTGTCATGAGTGTCAGGATCACCGGCGTCGACGTGCACGACGTGCGCTTCCCCACCGCGGCGGCCGGCGACGGCTCCGACGCGATCAACCGGGGCGACTACTCGGCCACCTACGTCGAGCTGCGCACCGATGCCGGCCCGACCGGCGCCGGGTTCACCTTCACCAACGGCCGGGGCAACGAGATCACCTGCGCCGCGGTGCGCGCCCTGGCCCACCACGTGCGGGGGCGCACCGTCGCCGAGATCGAGGCCGATCCGGTGACGTTCTGGCGCTCGCTCGTCGCCGACGTGCAGCTGCGCTGGCTGGGCCCGGAGAAGGGCGTCATCCACATGGCCACCGGCGCGCTGGTCAACGCGGTCTGGGACCTGCGCGCCAAGCTCGCCGGCAAGCCGATGTGGCGTTACCTGGCCGAGCTGCCCACCGACGAGCTGGTCGCCAACGTCGACTTCCACCACATCACCGACGCGCTGACCCCGGACGAGGCCGCCGCCATCCTCGACAAGGGTCGCGACGGGCTGGCCGACCGGCTCGCCGAGCTGGAGCGCGACGGGCTGCCGTCGTACACCACCTCGGTCGGCTGGCTGGGCTACCCGGACGACAAGGTCCGGGCGCTGACCCGCGAGGCGTACGCCCAGGGGTGGCGGGCGATGAAGATGAAGGTCGGCGGGCCGCCGGAGGACGACCTGCGGCGGGCCCGGATCATCCGGGCCGAGATCGGCCCGGACGCGCTGCTGATGATGGACGCCAACCAGGTCTGGGACGTGGACGAGGCGATCACCAACATGACGGCGCTGGCCGAGGTGGACCCGTACTGGATCGAGGAGCCGACGCACGCCGACGACGTGCTCGGCCACGCCCGCATCGCCCGCGCGGTGACCGAGCTGACCGGCGGGCGGTGCCGGGTCGCCACCGGCGAGGTCGCCGCCAACCGGGTGATCTTCAAGCAGCTGCTGCAGGCCGAGGCGATCGGCGTGATGCAGGTCGACGCCTGCCGGGTCGGCGGGGTCAACGAGGTCCTCGCCGAGCTGCTGATGGCGGCGAAGTTCGGGGTGCCGGTCTGCCCGCACGCCGGCGGGGTCGGCCTCTGCGAGTACGTGCAGCACCTGACCGCGTTCGACTTCCTGCGGGTCGGCACCAGCCTGGACGGGCGGATGGTGGAGTACGTCGACCACCTGCACGAGCACTTCGTCGACCCGGTGCGCACCCGCGGCGGCCGGTACGTGCTGCCCACCGCCCCCGGCTACAGCACCAGCATGAAGCCGGAGTCGATCGCCGAGTTCCGCTTCCCGGACGGCCCGGCGTGGCGGTGAGCGTGGGCACGGAGCGGCTCGGCCTGGCCACCCTGCGCCGGGTGCCCGCCGAGAGCCGGCCGCTGCTGCGTCCGGGCACGGTGCCGGCCGGTGTCGTGCACCTGGGGCTGGGCGCGTTCCACCGCGCCCACCAGGCGGTCTACACCGAGGCGGCGATCGGCGCGGCCGGCGGGGACTGGGGCATCGTCGGGGTCGCGCCGCGCAGCACCGCGCTGGTCGAGGCCCTGACGGCGCAGGACGCCCTGTTCAGCGTCACCACGCTCTCCGCCGAGGGCGCGGCCACCCGGGTGGTCGGGGCCCTGGCCGGGGTACGCCACGCCGCCGGCGACCCGGGGGCGATCGTGCGCCTGCTCGCCGACCCGGCGATCCGGGTGGTGACGCTGACCGTGACGGAGAAGGCGTACCAGCTCGACCCGGTCAGTGGCGTGCTGCGGGCCGACCCGGAGCTGACAGTCGACCTGACCAGCGACCGGCCACCGGTGACGGTGCCCGGCCTGCTGGTGCGCGGGCTGCTCGCCCGGGCCGCCGCCGACGCCGGGCCGATCGCGCTGGTGAGCTGCGACAACCTGCCGGCCAACGGCCATCGGCTGCGCGGGCTGGTGCGGCAGTCGCTGGCCCTGGCCGGCACGCCGGACGCGACGCTGGAGCGGATCGCCGCGCAGGTGAGCTTCCCCTCGACGATGGTGGACCGGATCGTCCCGGCCAGCACCGGGGAGACCCTGGCCACCGCCCAGGCGGCGCTCGGGGTGAGCGACCTGGCGGCGGTGGCGGCCGAGCCGTACACCCAGTGGGTGGTCGAGGACGTCTTCCCCGGCGGCCGGCCGGCCTGGGAGCGGGCCGGCGCGGTGCTCACCGACGACGCCGGCCCGTGGGAGCGGCTCAAGCTGCGCGGTCTCAACGGGGTGCACTCGGCGGTGGCCTACCTGGGCGCGCTGGCCGGTTGCGAGACGATCGCGGACGCGCTGGCGCTGCCCGGCCTGACCGGGGTGCTGCGCCGTTTCGTCGCCGAGGACGTGGCCGCCAGCTTCACCCCGCCGGACGGGGTCCGGGTGACCGACTACGGCGAGCAGGTGCTGGCCCGCTTCGCCAACCCGGCGATCCGGCACCGGACCCTGCAGGTGGCGATGGACGGCTCGCAGAAGCTGCCGCAGCGGGTGCTGCACACCGTCGCGGACCTGCGCGCCCAGGGCCGGCCGGCGCACTGGGGGGCCCTGGTGGTGGCGGCCTGGCTGCGTTTCGTGGGCGGGCAGGCCGACAATGGCCGGCAACTGCCGCTGGACGACCCGCTCGCCGACCGGATCCGGGCCGCGCTGGCCGCCGCCCCGGACACTCCGGCCGGCACGGTCGACGCGCTCTTCGCCCTCCGGGAGGTGTTCCCGGCCGCGCTGGCCGAGGATGACGAGGTGCGCGACGAGGTGACCGGCTGGCTGACCGCCCTGCGTGGACACGGCGTGGCGGCGGCCCTGGCGGGTGCGGCGTGAGCGCGAGGAGTGAGCCGGGCCCGCGAGCCCCGCAGTCGCGAAACCGAGGTCACACCGTGAGCGCGAGGAGTGAGCCGGGCCTGCGAGCCCGGCAGCCGCGAACCGAGGTTGCGCCGTGAGCGCGGTGCCGCCCGCCGCCGCCGGGGGGCTGGCCGCGTACGGCGCGCCGGCCGGTCGGGCCGGCAGGCACCGGGCCCCGGCGGCACCGGCGCGGGTGGCGGTCGTCGGGGCGAACGGGCACGGCCGCTGGCACCGCCGGGTCCTCGCCCCGCTGCACGAGGCCGGCCGGGTACGGCTGGTGGCGCTGGTCGACGTACGCCCGATCGAGGAGGAGCCGGCCGCGCCGGTGCCGCCGGACGTCACGGTGCACACCGATCACCGGGAGATGCTCGCCGCCGCCCGGCCCGACGTGGTGATCGTCTGCACCCCGCCCCACACCCACCTGCCGATCGCCCTGGACGTCCTCGCGGCCGGCGCGGACCTGCTGCTGGAGAAGCCGCCGGTGCTCTCCACCGCCGAGCACCGGACGCTGGCCCGGGCGCTGGCCGACACCGGCCGGGTCTGTCAGGTGGGCTTCCAGGCGCTCGGCTCGGCCGCCCTGGCCGAGTTGACCGGCGCGGTGCGGCAGGGTCGACTCGGCACGGTCACCGGCATCGCCACCGTCGCGGCCTGGCAGCGCTCGGACGGCTACTACGCCCGCTCCCCCTGGGCGGGGCGGCGCACGCTGGACGGACGGCCGGTGCTGGACGGTGCGCTGGCCAATCCGCTGGCGCACGCCGTGATGCAGTGCCTGGCGGTGGCGGAGGCGGTGGCCGGCGCGCCCGTGCGCCCGGCGGCCGTCGAGTTGGAGCGGTACCGGGTCCGCCCGATCGAGGTGGACGACACGGCGACCCTGCGGGTGGTCCCGCGCGGCGGGCCGCCGATCGTGGCCGCGGTGACCCTGGCGGGCGAGGACTTCGTCGCCGGTGAGGTGATCGTGACCGGCACGGCGGGCCGGGCGGTGCTGGAGTACCCGACCGACCGGCTGCTGCTGCCCGGCGACGACGCGCCCCGGGAGGTGCCCGGGCGCCGTGGCCTGCTGGAGAACCTGGTGGCGCACCGGGCCGACCCGGTCGGTGTGCCGCTGATCGCGCCGCTGGCGCGTACCGCGCCGTTCACCGCGGTGTTGGAGGTGGTCCAGGCGGCGCCCGAGCCGACCCTGCTCGGCGGCGAGCTGGTGACCGTCGCCGGGGAGGGGCCGCAGCGGGTGGTGACGGTACGCGGGGTGAACGCCGCCCTGCGCCGGGCCGCCGAGCAGGGGGCGCTGTTGTCGGAACTGGCGGTGCCGTGGGCGGTGCCGCCGGTACGCAGGGAACTCCCGGACGAGGAGGACGGCTGACCCGAGGGCCCGGGGCAGGGTGCCACGGAAAACGCACTGCAAATGCCGGACGCTCCGACCGCCGGCAAATAGGGCGCAACAGCCGCAATCTCGACCGTGATCGGCCGAGTGAATGTCGCTTGTCATGATTCAATGCAAAATAGCTGCATATTGATTTTATTGACTGTCTTGTGCGGCTTTCCTTACCGTCAGTCGTATCGGCATCTCGTACTCGTCACGGGATCCGCCGCACCGACAGGACACTTCGGAGAGCTCACATGCGTCCACCACTTCTCGGGGCGACCCTGCTCGCCCTCTCCCTGCTCCTCACGCCGGGCGCGGCGGTCGCCGCGCCCGGCGCCACCACGTCCGCCGACGCCGCCGATGTCCCCCGGGCCGTCGAGGCGCTGGCCCGCCAGACACTGCCGGCCGGCGACGGCTGGGCCGCCGACGGGGTCGGCACCACCGGCGGCGCGGCGGCCGGGGCCGACCAGGTGCACCGGGTCCGCACCCGCGCCGAACTGGTCCGCGCCCTGGGCGGCGACAACGCCACCAACCGGGCCAACGCCACCCCGAAGGTGATCGTCGTCGACGGGGTCGTCGACGGCTTCGAGGCCGACGACGGCGCCCTGCGCAGCTGCGTCGACCTGGCCGACCCCGCGTACTCGCTGGAGGCCTACCTGGCCGCCTACGACCCGGCGGTGTGGGGCCGGGTGAAGCCGGCCGGCACGCTGGAGGACGCGCGGGTGCGCTCGGTGCGGAACCAGACCGCGCAGACGCAGATCAACGTCGGCCCGAACACCACCATCGTCGGGCTGCGCGGCGCGACGCTGACCGGGCTGACCCTGATGATCGACGGGGCCAGCAACGTCATCGTGCGGAACCTGACCTTCGACGACGCCCGGGACTGCTTCCCGGCCTGGTCCCCCACCGACGGCGACGCCGGCAACTGGAACTCCCAGTACGACCAGATCTCGGTGCGCCGCAGCGAGCACGTGTGGATCGACCACAACACCTTCACCGACGGCGACAACCCGGACAGCGCCCAGCCGACGTACTTCGGCCGGCCGTACCAGGTGCACGACGGGTCGCTGGACGTCACCCACACCGCCAGCCTGGTCACCGCCTCCTGGAACCGGTTCACCGGGCGGGACAAGCTGATGCTGATCGGCTCGTCCAACACGGTGGGCCCGGACGTCGGCCGGCTGAAGGTGACGCTGCACCACAACCTCTTCGACCGGGTGCTGCAGCGGCTGCCCCGGGTCCGCTTCGGCCAGGTCGACGTCTACAACAACTGGTACCGGCTCGCCGGCGCCGACTTCGAGTACGCCATCGGCGTCGGGGTGCAGTCCGCGGTGCACGCCGAGAACAACTACTTCTCCCTGGGCGCCGGCATCACCGCCGACGACCTGCTGTACGACTGGGGCGGCACCGCGATCACCACCCGCGGCAACTGGGTCCGCGCCGACGGTGACCGGCCGCGCCCGGTCGACCTGGTCGCCGCGTACAACGCCGGCCACGACCCGGACCTGGGCGGCGACGCCGGCTGGACGCCGACCCTGCGTGCCGGTCGGGTGCTGCCCGCGCCGGTGGTCCCGTTCGCGGTGGGGGCGCTCGCCGGGGCGGACCGGCTGCCGCTGTAGGCCCACGGGGCGGGCCGCGTCGTCCCACGTGGCCCGCCCCACAGGACGTGGGCCGGCGCGTCCGAGACCATGGGTTCTTCGTCAACGTCGGCGCCCCGGAGAGCGCGGGCGACGTCGCGCCGATCCCCTACCCGCACACCGGCCCCGCTGCCCGGGTGGACCCCGTCCACCCGGGCAGCCACGCACCCGCCGATCCGCGCCCACCCGGACGCGCCTACCCCCCGGGGACGGGGACGTGGGCCACGGCACCCGGGCAGGCCACTGCCGGGTCGGCGTTCGAAGCCACCCCGCAGCGGGGACAATGGGGGCCGCGGGGCGACCAGACCCGGGCGACGAGGGGCGGGAGGTGGCCGCGTGGGGACGGACCGATCGGCGTACGACGCCGCGGCGCAGGTCTTCCCGGGCGACGACCCGACCAGCGTGGCGCACCGGGGCACCGACTGGGCGGCCACCCCGCTCGGCCCCGTGCCGTCCTGGCCGGCCGAGCTGCGGGCGGCCGTGCGTACGGTGCTCCCCTCCAGCATCCCGATGCTGCTGTGGTGGGGGCCCGAGCTGGTGCAGATCTTCAACGACGCGTACACGCCGATCATGGGCGACAAGTACCCGGCCGGCATCGGGCAGCCCGCCGCCGAGTGCTGGCCGGACGTGTGGGACGCGATGGGGCCGCTGGCCGAGGGCGTCCTCGCCGGCCGGGGCGCCGCGCACGGCGAGAACACCATGCTCTTCATGTACCGGCACGGGTACTGGGAGGAGACGTACTGGACGTTCTCCTACAGCCCGATCTGCGACGACCGGGGCGGGGTGGCGGGGATCTTCGTGGCCACCACCGACGTGACCCGGCGGGTGGTCGGCGACCGGCGGCTGGCCCTCCTGCGCGACCTGGGCGAACTCTCCATCGCCGAGGCGGACACCGCCCGGGACGCCGTCCGCGCCGCCGCCGCGGTGCTCGCCTGCGGCCACGCCGACCTGCCACTGGGCCGGGTCTACCTGCGCGACCGCTTCGACGGGCCCGACGCCGACGCGGCGCAGCAGGACACCCTGACCCTGGCCGCCTCCTTCGGCCCGGCCCCGCCCGGCCGGCTGGCCACCGCCGAACAGCTCCCCGAGGTGGCGCAGGTGCTGCGCACCGGACGCCCGGCCCGGATCACCGGCCTCGGCGAGCTGCTGCCCGAGTCCCGCCGGCCCGACCTGTACCCCGGCACGGCCCCGGTGGTCGAGGCGGTGGCGCTGCCGCTGCTGGCCACCGGACGCAGCCGGCCGGTCGGGGTGCTGGTGCTCGGGGTCAGCCCGTTCCTCGCCCTCGACGAGCCGTACCGGCACTTCATGGACCTGATCGCCAGCCGGGTGTCGACCGCGTTGACCGACGTGCTGGCGTACGAGGCGCAGCGCCGCCGGGCCTCGGCCCTGGCCGAGCTGGACCGGGCCAAGACCGAGTTCTTCACCGACGTCAGCCACGAGCTGCGCACCCCGCTGACCCTGATCGCCGCGCCCGTGCAGGAGAGCCTGGCCGACGAGCGGGAGCCCCTGCCACCGACGCAGCGCGAGCGGCTGGAACTGGTGCACCGCAACGTCGGGCGGCTGCGCAAGCTGGTCAACGACATGCTCGACATCGCCCGCGTCGAGAGCGGGCGGGCCGGCCCACGGCGGGTGCCCACCGACCTCGCCGCGCTCACCACCGGCATCGCCGAGCAGTTCGACCACGCCATGCGCCACGCCGGGCTGACCTACACCCTCGACGTCGCGCCGCTGCCGCGCACCGCGTACGTCGACCGCGACATGTGGGAGAAGGTGGTGGTCAACCTCCTCTCCAACGCGCTCAAGTACACCCCGGCGGGCCGGGTCGAGGTGCGCCTGCGCGGCGACGACACCCACGCCACCCTCACCGTCGGCGACACCGGCGTCGGCGTGCCCGCCGCGGAACTGCCGCTGGTGTTCCGGCGCTTCCACCGGGTGCACGGCGCCGGGCACACCGAGGGCACCGGGATCGGACTGGCCCTGGTCCGCGAACTGGTGCACCTGCACGGCGGCGACATCGACGTCGACTCCGTCGAGGGTGCGGGCTCCACGTTCACCGTCCGGCTGCCGTACGGGTCGGCGGCAGCGGCGGCGCAGCCGCCGGACAGCGGCGGGTCCGCGTACCCCCGGGAGGCCCTGACCTGGACCGCCGCGACGGGTGCCGGGCGCGCGGCGCCGGCCACGGGGCCCACGCCGGCCCGCCCCGCCGCGGCCCTGTCGGTGCTGGTGGTGGAGGACAACGCCGAGCTGCGCGCGTTCCTGGCCGGGCTGCTCGCGCCGCACTACCGGGTGACGACCGCGGTGGACGGCCGCGACGCGCTGGAGCAGGCCCGCGCGAGGCCACCGGACCTGGTGCTCACCGACCTGATGATGCCCCGGCTGGACGGCGTCGGGCTGCTGCGTGAGCTGCGCGCCGACCGGCGCACCGCCACCCTGCCGGTGATCGTGCTCTCCGCCCGCGCCGGCGAGGGGGCGGCCGTCGAGGGGCTGCGCGCCGGCGCCGACGACTACCTGGCCAAGCCGTTCTCCTCGGAGGAGCTGCTGGCCCGGGTCCGCGCCCACCTGGAGCTGTCCCGACTGCGCAACCACGAGGCGACCTGGCGGGCCGCGCTGATCGACTCGTTGCAGGACGCGTTCGTGGTCGTCGCGCCGGACAGCACGATCGTCGAGGCCAACGAGGCGTTCGGCCGGCTGGTCGGGATCGCCCGGCTGGAGCTGCCGCTGCGTCCGCCGTTCGCCTGGTGGCCGGAGGACCGGCTGGAGCCGGAGCAGCGGGCCCGGATCACCGGGGCGCTGGCCGCGGCGGCGCGCGACGGCCGGGGCCGGGTGACGCTGCCGGCGTGGCACGCCGACGGCCGTCGGATCTGGGTGGAGGCCGTCTACAACTGCGTCCGCGAGCCGCGCACCGCACGCCTGCTCTACGTGGCCACCCTGCGCGACGTGACGACCGAGGTGGGGGCGGCGGTCCGCAACGCCACACTGGCCACGCTGGCCTCCCGGCTGGCCGGGGCCACCGACATCGGCGAGGTGCTCGACGCGGGCCTGCGGGAACTCTGCGGCCTGCTCCACGGCGCGCGCGGAATCGCGGTGGCGCTCGACGGCGCCGGCGCGCCGGTGGTGGTCGGCGCGGGCGTCGAGTTCACCGAACCGGCCCGGCGGATCCTCGCCGAGCTGCGACCGGACGGCGAGCCCCAGGTGACCCGCGACGACGCGGGCCGGGTGACCGGGATCGGCGCCCGGATCGAGCCGGGCGGCGCCGAGGGCGGCATCTGGGTCGAGCTGGACCCGCCGCGCCCGCTCCCGGCGCTGGACCTGCCGCTGGTACGGCAGCTCGGCGGCGCGCTGGCCCAGGCGCTGGTCCGGGCCCGCGCCTACCAGACGCAGCGCACGGTGGCCCTGGCCATGCAGCGGGCGCTGCTCGGCCCGGTCGACCTGCCGGCCGGGTTCGCCGTGCGCTACGAGCCGGCGGTGCGCCCCCTGGAGGTCGGCGGCGACTGGTACGACGCGGTCCCGCTCCCCGGCGACCTGGTCGGCGTGGTGGTCGGGGACTGCGTGGGTCGGGGGCTGTCCGCGGCCGCCGTGATGGGGCAGCTGCGCAACGCCTGCCGGGCGCTGCTGTTGCAGGCCAAGAGCCCGGCGGAGGTGCTCGCCGCGCTGGACGACTTCGCCCGGCTCGTCCCCGGCGGGGGCAACACCACCGTCTTCTGCGCCATCGTCGACCGGGCGCTCGGGGTGCTGCGGTACTCGTCGGCCGGGCACCCGCCCGCGGTCCTCACCCACCCGGACGCCACCTCCGAGCTGCTGGACCGGGCCGGTTCGGTGCCGCTGGCGAGCGTGGCGGTCAGCGGGCGTCCCGAGGCCGAGGTACGGCTGCGCCCCGGCTCCACCCTGCTGCTCTACACCGACGGCCTGGTGGAACGGCGGCGGGAGCTGATCGACGCGGGCATCGCCCGGGCGGTCGCCATCCTCACCGACGGCCGCCAACTGCCCGAGAGCGAGCTGGCCGACCGGCTGGTGCGCGACCTGCTGCCCGACGTCCGCGACGACGACGTCGCGGTGCTCGTCTACCGGCACCGGAAGCCGGCGGTCTTCCACGCCGCCCTCGCCGCCGACCCGGCGCAGCTGCACCCCACCCGGGAGGCGCTGCGGGCCTGGCTGGTCGGGCTCGGGGTGGGCGAGTCGGACGTCGAGGCGGCGCTGATCGCCGCCGGTGAGGCGTGCGCCAATGCCATCGAGCACGGCTACCGGTTCGCCCCCGACGCCACGGTGACGGTCCGGGGGCACCTGCGCGCCGACCGGCTGGAGATCGAGGTCGCCGACACCGGCGGATGGCGGGAGGCCAGCTCGGAAGGGACGGAGCGGGGCCGGGGGCGGTTGATCATGGCGAGGTTGATGGACGAGGCCGAGATCGACGGCACCCCGCAGGGGACGGTCGTACGGCTGGTCAAACGGCTGTCGGGCACCGCGTGACGGGTTCTCCGAACTGCGCCTTATGCCCGGTGTCGGCGGGTTAGCCTCGGCGCGACCGGTACGTGAGTTCCACTCGCCTGCGGGCGAGGGCCGGGCGGGGGTGTGACGGATGCGCGGTCCGCTGTGGCGCGGGTGGCTCTGGACCCCGCGGATCTGGTTGCAGATGGCGTTCCGGAGATCCGCCACCTGGGTGCAGGGCCGGACCCAGGAGGAGCAGCGGATGCAGGCCGCCCGGCCGGCGGCACCCGCCCGGCAGTGGCCCGTCAGGTGGCTGTGGTCGATCCTCGCCACCATCGCGGTGGTGCTCACGATCTGGTGGCTCGCCATGATCGTCCTGCCGCTGGTGGAGGCGACGGGCCTCGCGAGCCCGCCGGCGGGGCTGCTGGGCGGGCGCTGCGGCGAGTCGGCCGACTGGTGCGGCCCGGTGGTGAACCTCTTCGACAGGCTCGCCTGGATCGCGGTGGCTTTCGTCGTCTTCTACCTGTTCACCCAGCACCACGTGCGCCGCTGGTACGACAAGATGGCCCGGCGCACCCCGGAGAAGCTCGTCACCACGTCCCATGACGAACTCGCCGGCATCGTCGGCCGGGACGAGATGTGCGAGGTGCTGATCGAACGCATCCGCGACCCTCACGTCCGTTGCCCGATCGTGCTCATCGGCGGGGTGGGAGCCGGCAAGAGCGCCGTCCTCGTGAAGCTGACCCACGAGCTGTCGACCCGGGGCGTGGTGCCTATCCCACTGCGCCTGCACGACGTGTCCGATCCCGACAAGCTCGACTTCGAGGGGCTGGCCAAACAGCGCTTTCAGGAGGTGATCGACGCCCGCCTCTACAGCGACGCGCAGGCCGGCCGGCTCTGGCGCCAACTGCGGTGGAGCAACCAGATCGCGGTGCTCGCCGACGGGCTCGAGGAGTTGGGCGGCGACAACAAGCAGGGGCAGCGGGACAGTGTGCTCCGCGAGGCCTTCACGAAGGCCGCCCGGGACGGTCTGCCGCTGGTCGTGGCCGCCCGTCCGTACGAGCCGCTGCGGAGCATGCCCGCGGTGGTCCTGGGACTGGAGCCACTGAGCGAGGGGACGGCGCTGGCCTACGGCCTGACCGACGAGGCCCGGCGCGCGCGGTCCTCGTACACCACCGTCGGCAGCCTGATCGTCGCCGCCGACGTCACCGAATCGCCGCTCTACCTCAAGGTCATCCGGGACCTCAACAAGATCAACGGGCTGCCCCAGCAACTGCACGTCAACCCCGAGCCCGGCGCGATCACCCGACCGCCCGACCGCGCCACCGTCCGCTGGAACCTCCTCGAGGCGTGGCGTACCGCGCTGGTCGACGGCTACCTCTGCGAGGACTTCGTCCGGACCGCGGAGGATCGGGCGCACGCGCTGGTCGTCGCCGGCGCATTCGCCTGCGTCGGCTTTCTGCACGACAAGCCGACCGTGTCGTACGACGACCTGACCGATCGCGGCCGATGGACGGACCCGCGCAACACGCACCACTGCATCCTGAGGAAGCTGCGCGGGGATCTCGGCGGCAAGCTCGATCCCACGAGCCGTGACGACCTGGCCGCTGCAGCCACCGAGGCGAGTGAGCTGGGAGTGGTGCAACTGGCCCCCGACGGTCTCCGGTTCCATCACGCGGTCATCCAGGCGTACCTGGGCGTGGAGTTCCTCGCCGACCCCGGGGTGTGGAAGGAGCTGATGCCGAAGCTGATCCGCCCGGAGCCGAGTCACGAGTTCCTGATCGCGTTGACCCTGCTCTCCCGCCGCCTCGCCCTCACCGCGAAACCTCAGAGCCTGGCGGCGCACGTCCGCGCCGTCCTCGCCCGACCACCCCGCCCCTCGCCGATCGTCCGGCTGGTGTCCGCGCTGCAGGAACATGCCCGCGGCGGGGGCAACCCCTGCTGGCGTCTGGAGATGTACGAGACGGCACTCGAGATCGACGTGAGTGCTCTCTCGCCCGCCCACGACCACCTCGTGGCGGACATCGAAGCGCACTGGGACGACTTCCAGGAGCAGGAAGCCCCGGACCGTCCGCTGGACGAGGCGAAGCTGGCCCTGGTCCGGGTATGGGGAAACGTCGCGCGGCTGGTCGCCTACGAACGGGGCACCCTGTCGTCGCCGGTGCCCGGCCCCTTCCGGCCGCCACCGTACGACAGCCTCTTCCGGGTGGCCAGCCGGGAGGGGTCCTACCGGGTCCGACTCGCGGCCGCGCGCGAAATCGGGCTCGGTGGCCGGGCGGCGGCGCTCTCCCTGACCAGCCTCGGTGGCCTGGGCCCGCGTCTCCTCACGGCCGATGTCGACGAGCAGGCCCGCCACGAGCAGCAGCTGCGCGGATGGATCGCGCCGCTGCTGCACCTCTCGGCGGTCCGCGACGTCGACGGGGCCGAGAGCGCCGTCGAGGCCACCCGGGCGGCTCTGCGTGCCTGGACGGCCGCCCTCGCCGCGCGAGCCGCGGGAGACGACCGCGGTCTTGGCCTCACCTCGGAGATCGCGCTGGCGCAGGGATTCCGCCTGGCGGCGAACGTCCGACAACTGCCGATCGGCCGGAGCGACAGCGACCGCAGCTTCCTCGTCGAGATGACGGAGGATGCGCTGCGCCACTCCCGCTTCTGGTACAGCCACCTGGCGCTGATCCAGGCCCTGACCCTGCTGTCCCTGCCGATGGACCCCGGCGACCCCTTGCCGTCGCGCGGGCACGGCGCCAACCCCGTCGGCCTCGTCCAGCGCTGGCTGCACATCGCGGGCAGCGGGGTGACGGGCCGCGAACGCTGCGTCGCCCACCCGTTCCTGCTGGAGGTGGGCCGACTCTGCGTCAACGCGCTGATCACTAGGCGGCCCGAGCGGTACTGCTGGATCGACGAGGGAGAGACCGCCAGCCGGGTGGGCTCCTGCAGCACCTCGGTGGACGTCCGCCGGATCCAGCGGTTGTGGGTCCCGGATTCGATGGGGTGGAGCGTCCTGGACCGGCGGGCGGAGCGGCTGCTCGCCGACGTCATGCTGCTGATGAACCTCGCCGACCGGGGCAAGGATCTGACGCAGCAGGAGGAACGGCTGAGCCGGGCCGACCGGTGCGACCTCCCACCCTGCCTCACCCACGACCGCTCCGCGATGGAGCCCGACCGTAGCCTGCACTCGGCCGAACTGTGCGTGCCCGGTGGCACCTGCCTGGACGACTGCCCCTTCCGACTCTGCCCCCTGCCGGCGAAGGGTGAGCCACTGCGGTACAAGATGGATCAGAACTTCTGCGGTCGCCAGGCCGACCTGGCATCGTTCCACCTGCGGTTGACGCGGGCGCCGTGGCAGGGCGTGGCCCGCCCCGGCCTCCGGGAGTTCTGGCGCCAGCTGTCGGAACGGGAGCTGCCGAAGTGGCGGCGCTGGTGACGGTCGCCCATCCGACGGCCGCAACCATCGGCCAGTGAAGATCGGCTATAAGTAGGTGATGGAGTTCCCGCCGTACCTCGCGACCATGCCGATGCACGCGATCACCGAGATCCACGGTGAGCGCGGCCTGCTGGAGCGGTTCCGGCTGGAGATCCGGGCCTTCGACCCGGCGGCGCGCGACCGGCTCACCGAGGCCCTCGACCTCGCCGCCGCGCTGCACCGCGACGACCGGCGGGTACGTGAGCCGTACCTGAACCACCTGCTGCGGGTGGCGATCCGGATGATGCACCACTACCAGGTGCGCGACGTCGACGTCATCGTCGCCGGCCTGCTGCACGACGCGGTGGAGGACCACCCCGACGAGCTGGCCGGTCCGGGCGCGGCCGACCCGACGACGGCGGCGCTGGCCGCGCTCGCCGACCGGTTCGGCCCGCGCGTCGCCCGCCTGGTCGGCGCGGTCACCAATCCGGAGTACGACCCCGACCGCGACCGGCACGTCCAGTACCGGGAGCACGTGGCGGCCAGCCTGGACCGGGAGCCGTGGGCCCGGGTCATCAAGATCTCCGACTTCACCGACAACGGGGTGGGCGTGGTCTACACCATCGGCCCGAAGGTGGCCCGGTCGGCGGCGAAGTACCGCCCGCTGGTGCCGGTGTTCCGGGACCTGATCTCCCGGCCGGACACGCCGCTGTCCGCACCGGTGAAGCGGCACATCTTCGCCCAGCTCGACCTGGCCGAGGAGCGGTTCAGCGCGATCCTCGACACGCCGAACTAGTTGCGGCGCAGCGCCCGGGTGGTGCCGGCGGCGATGGTGGTGACCAGGACGAGCCCGCAGGCGATCAACCCGTACGCCACCCACACCGTCTCCCCCGCCGGTTCGAACGCCGACTCCTGGCGCAGGTCCACCAGCGGCAGCAGCAGGTCGACCGTGTAGACGGGCGCACGGAACCGCACCGGGCTCGCCGGGTTCAGCGGGATCGGCGGCACGGCCGTGAAGACGGCGGTGCCGACGGCCACCAGCGCCACCAGCCAGAGTGCGGCCAGCGTGGGCCGGTAGCCGTAGCCGACGGTGGCGTCCTGCACCAACCCCCACACGCGCAGTCCCCGGGACTGCCCGGCACGGCGGTGCCGCTGCCCCCGCAGCAGCACCGTTCGCGCGTCGTCCTCCTCGCCGCGCCGCCGGTACGTCGCGGCCAACTGCTCGTACGCCTGCGGCGCGTAGCCGCCCGCGTCCCGGCCGACCCAGTCGAGCCGCCGGCGGACGTCGGCCGGCGAGTCGATCGCCTCGTAGACCAGGCCGTTGAGCCGGACCACCGCCGGCCAGCTCCCTGGGTCGTCGCGCAGCACGCCGAGGCGGGCGTGCCGCAGGTCCAGCTGTCCCTCGACCGGCCCGTCGGTGGCCAGGACCAGTTCGTCGGTCTGGAGCTGGCGGCAGTTCAGCGCGCCGCGCAGGCGGGCGTGCTCGAAGCAGACCTGCCGGCCGACCCGGGCGAAGGCGACGGTGATCCGCCCGTCGGCGGTGAAGCCGTCGCAGCAGCTGAGGGTGCCACCGGCCACGAGGCCCACGGCGGCCAGCGCCCGCCCGTCGGGCTCGGTGAGGGTCGCCCCGTGCAGCCGGACCGAGCCGCGGATGTCGGCGTGGTTCAGGCGCACCTCCCCGGTGCAGCGCAGTCCGTCGCCGCGGATGTCGTGACCGACCGTGAGGAGCCGGGCGTCGAGCGCCGGCGTGCCGGACAGCTGCGCCCGGTCCAGCACGAGCGCGCCGTCGATGCGGGCGGCGGCCAGCCGTACGCCGTCGACGCAGCGGGCGTCGGACAGGCGCAGGTTGCCCTCCACGACGGCCTTGTCGGCCCAGATCCCGGCCAGCCGCGAGCCGGCCAGGTCGATCTCGCGGGTCCGCGCGCCGACGAACTCGAAGCGGTCGGTGAAGTCGCAGCGGCTCAGCCGCACCGGGTAGGGGATCTCCGCGTAGGACAGATCCAGCGTGCCGGTGACCTCGGCGCCGACCAGAGTCAGGGCGGCGAGCTGCCCCGACTCGGCGGGCACCGCGCCGAGCAGCAGGGCCCGGATGACGGCCGCCCGCACCGTACGATCCTCGGCGTCGGTGAGGTCGACCAATGCCCGGCGCGGGAACGCCGTCCAGAGTGCCATCTCCGGGGCGGTCAGCTTCAGCTCCACCCCGCCATGGTGGCCGTCGGCAGCAAGCCCGGGACGCGGTGGCGTCAGCTGGTGACGGTAGCCCGGCGGCGCAGCTCGGCAGCCGCTCAGACGCGGTGCACGACGACGCGCGCCGGTTGACGGCCATGCCGAACAGGCGATCCGGGACGCTTGCGAGCCCTCCGTCGTCGCACCCCGGCCGGGAGGCGGGCTCGGCCCTCGACCCGGCGTCGCCCAGCGACGACCAGACGCGATCATGACCGCTTACCTACGGATGGCACGATGTCCGGCATGGACTGGATGCCGTTGCTGAGCACGGGAGCAGGCGCCCTCATCGCACTCTCCGGCAGCCTCCTGGTCGACCTGCGCCGGGAGCGGGACACCCGCTCCCGCGACCGCGACCTGGACCGCTGGCGCACCTGCGTGGACTTCGCCCTCGCCCTGGACGCGGCGCACACCGCGCTGCGCTCCGTCCCCGCCGGCGACCGGCAGGCGGCCGGCGTGGCGATGACCGAGGCCGGGGCGTACCAGGCGCGCGAGCGGCTGCTGATGTCCGGCACACCGCACCTGGTGGTGGCCGGCGAGGCCGCCTTCCACCGGCTGGTGGCGATGCGCAAGCTGATCGGCGCGGGCTCCGACCTGCGGTCACCCGCCGGGCACGAGTCGTACCACGAGTTCGCCGAGACGCTGTGGACGTTCCGGATGGCGGTCCGCAAGCACTTCGGGCACCGGGCGATCCAGCCCGGGGCGCTGGAGCGCAGGGACTGGTCGGAGCGGCACGAGTGCGCGTACTGCGCGGCGACGACCGACTGATCCGTCCCGTGCTCAGAGGTAGGCGAAGCGGACTGGCTCCCGCAGCACCGCCGCGGCGGAGTCGACGTCGGCGAGCCGGGCGGCGAGGGTCGCGGCCGCCAGACGAGGTGGGAGTGCGGCGCTGAACTTCAGCCCGGCGAGCGCCTTCTCTGTGACGTCCGGCAGGCAGATCCGCTGATCGGCGTCGGCTGTCGCGACCCGCCACATCTCGCGGTCCAGGTCGTGACGCAGCCGGATGCTGGCGTCGTCGTACCGCTGCGTCGGGTCGACCAGTTCGCTCAGCGTGGCGATCAGGGTGGCGTTGGTCCGGTAACCGGCCCACGTCCACCAGCGCACCTCGCCTTCCCGGTCGCGCACCACGACGGTGCCGCCCGGATGCACGGTGGTCGTGGCCTCGTCCCGTAGCACGGCCAGCCGGGTGGTGGCACGGGCCGTGAGTGCGACCTCGGGCTCGGCACCGAGCAGCACGGCACGCATGGCGCGGACCATCCGGTACGACAGCCCCTGCGGCGACGCACCGGTCATCCACAGCGCCTTACCGCCGCCGTCCGCCGGTTCGACGAAGCACCGGCGGCGCTTCCAGTCGGTGTACGTGACCCGCCAGCTCCGTCCGCCCAGCAGGAGCAGTCGGGGACCGTCGACCTTGGCGGTGAGCAGGGCGGGATCGGTGCGGCCGATCTCGGTCCGCCCCGACAGCACGGTGAACTGCGGCGGTGCGGTGAAGACCGCGAGCATGTCCATGAAGTGCCGGCGTCCGAACCGCCGCTCGGCCTCAGGGCCGATGAACAACATGCCGGCGTCCGAGTCGAGGTATCCGTGCTCGACCAGGTGCCGGACGACGACCTCGCCACTGCGGTCGAAGGGCGACAGCCCGTTCCACTCCTCGGTCCACAACCGGTCGCCGACGCGGTGTCGCTGCAACGACAGGGCGAGCACCTGCTGCGCCACGATGTGTCGAGGCTCGGGCGGAGCCGTGACGGCCTCCACCCACCCCTGCTGCCACAGGTGCAGCAGGGCCGCCGCGTGGAGCAGACCGTCTCCGCCCAGTGCGAGGAAGAGACAGTTGCGGGTGGTGCCGGGCCGCCGGCCGGTCCGGCCGATGCGCTGCAGGAATGCGGCTACGCTGCGGGGCGCGTCGACCTGGATGACCCGGTCCAGGTCGCCGACGTCGATACCGAGTTCGAGGGTGCTCGTCGCCACGATGACGCAGTCACGTTCCTGGGCGAACGCCTCCTCGGATCTACGTCGTTCCTCCGCCGACAGTGAGGCGTGCGACAGGTACGTGGTGACGCCCAGGGCGCGCAGCTTCTGCCCGAGCTCCTCCACCAGCGCTCGCGAGTCGCAGAAGACCAGCCGCTTCTCGCCCCGGTGCAGGGCCGCGATGACCTTGGCCGCGTTGTGGACGGACCCGACGTAGTCCAGTTCCACCGCGCCGGCCGGTGGAGATGCCGTGGTCGCGACGGCGGGCGCCACCACCCGTGCGGGCCGGGCGGCGTGACCCGAGCCCTGCAGCCACCGCAGCAGCTCGTCCGGATTCCCGACGGTCGCGGAGAGCCCCACCCGCTGAATCGGCCGGCCCGCCACCCGGCTGAGCCGTTCCAGCACGGCCAGCAGGTGCCAGCCACGGTCGTCGCCGGCGAAGGCATGCACCTCGTCCACCACGACGGCCCGGACGTGACCGAGAAACTCCTGCTCGTCGACGGCGGTGCTGACCAGCATCGACTCCAGGGACTCCGGCGTCGTCAACAGCACGTCGGGGCGGTCGCGGAGGATGGCCCGACGCCGGCCCATGGTCACGTCGCCGTGCCACAGGGCCGCCCGCCGGCCCAGCCAGCCCGTGTACGACTCCAGGCGCGGCAGCAGGTTGTTGAGCAGCGCCTTCAACGGGCAGATGTAGAGCACCGACGTCCCCGACCAGTTCTGCCCCGCCATCCGGGACAGCAGCGGAAACATCGCCGCCTCCGTCTTACCGCCGGCGGTCGGTGCGAGCAGCAGGGCGTCGTCGCCGTCCAGCAACGGTTGAACGGCGGCCTCCTGGAGGGGCCGCAGGCCGGGCCACTGCAGTGAGTTGACGACATGGTGCAGCACCACCGGGTGCAGCAGGTCGGCGCCGTTCGTCATCAGCCGGCCGTCAGGTCGAGGTTGATGTCGTCGGCCCTGCTCGCGTTGCGCTCGACGTCGGTCATCTCGGTGGCGGACAGCGTGAACGCGTAGTGCGTACGGGGGTCGAAGTCGGCGAACTGGTCGACCCGGTCGAGCACCTCCCCCACCAGCTTCTTGAGGAAGAGCCGGGGGGCCACCCCGACCCTGCCGCCCAGCCCTCCGGCGACCGCCCGGGCCAGTTGGCCCAGGTAGGCGTCGTCGACCAGGGACCGCACCCGCACGGGCGCGGCCGAGCCGTCGGCGTAGAGGTCACGGACCCGGGCGCCGAGTTCGACCAGGGAGTCGACGGTGAAGCCCGCGAGCCGGATCTGCACCGCCCGCGGATTGTCGAAGCGGGCGTCGGTGGTGAAGTCGACGGCGAGCCGCTGGGCCAAAGGAGCCAGCCGTTGCACACCCTGCGGCCCGTCGTAGAACGCCGGAGTGCCGGTGATCACGAGGTAGAGGCCGGGGAAACGTCCGGCGTGCACCTCGTCGATGAGCTGGCGCAGCGCGTTGAGCGCCTTGTCGCGGGCGTCCGAGCGGACCCGCTGCAATGTCTCCACCTCGTCGAGCACCAGCAGCAGCCCCGGGTGTCCGCTGTCCCGGAGCACGGCGAGCAGCCCTTGCAGGAAGCTCAGCGCGGCGAAGTGGTCCAGGTCGCCGCGTACCCCGGCGACGCGTCGGGCGGAAGCCGCGACGTGCGGCTGCCCACCGAGCCAAGCGAGCACCGCATCGGCGGTGGCCTGGTCACCGGCGAGGGACGCAGACCGGTAACCCCGCAGCGCGGCCGCGAAGGCCGGCGCGCTGCGGCTGACCACGGCGAGCCGCTGGTCGAGCAGCACCCGGACGGCGCGGTCGAGCGCGTCGGCGTCGTCGGCGGCAACCTCCCCGGCGGCGAGGACGTCCTCCTCGAGCGCGTAGAACCAGCCGTCGACCACCGGTCGCAGGGCGCTCGGCGGGAAGGTCGCGGTGGTCAGCCGCTCGGTGAGGCGCCGGTAGACGGTCTCCAGCCTGTGCAGCGGTGTCTCGTTCTCGGAGACCTGCACCTCGGCCGTGGCGAAGTTGGCGCGCTTCGCCCGTTCGGCAATCCACCGGGTGAAAAAGGTCTTGCCGGATCCGTACTCACCACGGACGGCCTTGAAGACCGAGCCGCCGGCGGCGACCGTGTCCAGGTCCTCCCCCACGGCGGCGACGAACCGGTCCAGCCCGACGGCGAGAAGGTCCAGCCCGGCGGAGGGGACGGCGCCCCGGCGCAGGGCGTCGATCACCTCCCGCCGCCGCGCGGGGCTGACCGCGGTCACGAGACACCGTCCGACAGTCCGAACTGCGTCCGCAGCAGCGGTACGTCCAGCCGGACGGTGCGCCCGTCGTCGATCAGCGACAGCACAGGGTAATTGTCGACGTTGAAGATCCGCTGCAGGGTGATGACGAAGCCGCCGGCTCGGGCGGGCAACTCCCCGGCTCGCTGCGCCAGCACCGTAGCGGAGAGCACGCCCTTCGCCTCCAGCAGCGCCCGCATCGCCGCTTCGATCTTCTTCTGGTCGACCTTGCGTGGAGTCAGGCCGTGCTGTGCCTGGAAGAGCTCGGTGGCCAGGAGCGCGGCGACCAGATCGCCGTCGCCGGTCGCCGGCTCTGCCGCGGGCGCGGGCATCTGCTCCGGTACGTCGAACAGGGCATCTCCCGTGACGACCGGTGGCTTGCGGCGGGGCTTGGGCGTGGACGGGGACGTCTTGGCAGGCGCGACGGCCGGCGCGGCCGGCGTAGGCACCCCGGCCTCCCACCACTCGGGCCGCTGCTCCTCCACCGGCACCCAACCGGTAGGAACGTCGGTGACGTTGGGCAGCAGGTAGGCCAGCAGCGGGACGGTCACCTCCCCCAGCGAAGCGCCTCCGTGGTACCCGGCCCTGGTCGGGCGGTACCGCCTCAGCGGGTCCCAGAGTGCGATGATCCGCTTGCCCTCGGCCACCACGCGGGGACCACTCAGCTCCACCTCGCCGGGGCCGGCGGGGCCAGGGCCGGTGCGGTGCCGCGCCGACGCGGCGTCCGGTGCCTTGACCTGCTCACCACCGCGTTCGAGCACGTGACCGTGGTCGCTGGTGATGATCACGGCTCGACCGGAGGAGCCGGCGAGGTCCAACAGGCTTCGCAGGAAGCCGAGGTCTTTGATCTGCCAGCCGGCCTCGTCTCCCTCACGGCCGTGGGACAACGACTCGTCCACCGTGTTGATCACCACCGCGACCAGCTGCGCCGGGTCGGCCATCGCCGTGCGCAGCCCCTCGGAGAACGCCTCTCCCGCCCCACCACGCGCCGGACCCTTGTGGAAGATCCTGGCCCCCTGGCCCCACCGACCCTCGTCGAACATCCGCTTCTCGTTCGCCTGGTCGCCGCCGCGCAGCGCCCCGGCGAAGAGGGAGGTCCGCGACACGGCGGTGAGGGTCGGCAGGGCGGCGACGACACCTCGACGCCGTCCGGTCCCCCGCCCGCCCAGCGGGTCGTACTCGATCCACTGCTGCGAGAGCTCGTCAGCCAGCTCGACGGCGACCGCCGCGCTCATCCCGTCGAGGACCACCAGCAACACCGACCGTTGGGCACGGATCAGCGGGTCGACCACCGCGGGAAGCACATTCTCGATGGTCAGCAGACCACCGTCGTTCCCCGGCCCCGCCGTCGCCCAGGCCGCGAGCCGCTCCGCGAAGGCGCCGTCCAGTTTCCGACGCCGCTGCTGCCCGCGTTCGTGGATCTCACGAAACGCCTGCTGCAGCCCGGGGTGGACGTCGTCGCCGGCCCACACGTGGTGCAGCGCCAGGTCGACCCAACCCCACTCGGCGATCTGCCGCTGGACGCCGTCGGCGACGCTGGCAGGCGGGGAGACCTCGACGCCGAGCCACCGCACCAGCCGCTGCGCCATCCGGATCCGGTGGATCCGGCCCGCCTCCGACTCGGCCAGCAGGTGCCCGGACAGGCTGTCGACCGCCGCGTCCAGCGCCGGGTCCGCCACCCCGGCCAGCAGGGCGCGGGCGGCGTCATCGACACGCCGGGTGAATCCGGTACGCAGAACGGCACTGTGCCCGGCGCTGCCTACCGCGCCGAACTGCAGGAGCAGTTCCTCCGCCCGGTGCAGGACGGCCTGACCCTGCCGGTGGGCAGACGACTCACGGGCGGTCACCATTCCTGCTACCACCTGGACGGCGGCGTCGGCGAAGCCGCGTACGGCGGCGTCGTCATCGAGGTGACCGAAGTACTGGTCGATGCGACCCTGCACGCGGACCGCGTCGGGCGTGCTCGTTGTCCAGACCGCATCGCACACCAGACCCAGCGGCAACGCGTCGGCCCCGTGCCCGGCGGTGACGAGCGCGATGAGCGCCCGCGCCGGTCGGCCGAACTGCTCCACGAGCCACCGTCGCAGGCCGTCCTGCTCCACCGGCCGAAGCAGGCCGAAAGCTTCCACCGCGCCGGGTTCGGCGCTCCACCGCAGCAGCGCTGACACGTCGAGGTCGTCGGCGCTCTCGCCTCGGCGCTCCAGACCCAGCCGGACGGCGGCGAGGTGCCGCAGCGCGACGTCGCGGGTGAGCACCCGGGTGCTGAGCTTCGGCCAGCCCGCCGGCGGCATTGCGTCGAGCAAGGCCTCACCGGCCCACGACTCGCGTTCCAGAGCGCTGTCCGGCACCTGGGCACCGAAGGCGTCGACGACCAGGTCCCACGGCTCGACGGTGATGACCTGCTGCCGGAAGATCCGGCTACGGACTCCCTGTCCCAGTCGGGATTCCGGGATGTCGGTGAGCAGCACGAGCACTTCGTCGTCGCGGTCGACGACGAGGTGCTCCCACACGGCGAGCGGGGAGACGCACGGCACCACCCGGGCCTTGCGCGCGTCGGGCAGCAGGACCATCGGGTCATGCGGCCAGGTCGGTTCGGCACGGAACACCATCACCGGATACGGGTCACCGTTGCGGTGGCGGTCGAGCTGCTGCGTCACCTTCTGCCGCAGCGCCACCGGGTTGATCCGCAGCGCCTGCGAGGGCGCGACTGCCTGAGTCACGACACGATTCTCCAGGTCACCTCGATCGTCGCGCCCTCGTGGTCAGCCGCAATCTGTCGCACCTTTTCGAGAACACCTTCCACCGCTCCCGTTGGTACCTTTTCGCTTCCGCCACGGTCCGCCGGCGGCGGGGGAAGCGGCGGCAAAGGCGGACGCGGCGGGGTGATCTGCGTGGCATCACGAAGCAACTTCGTGGCGTCGGCCTGTGCCTTCCGGAGGGCCGGGGCCAGCGGCGCGGTCAGCTCGTCCGCCTGGGCCACCCCGCGCAGTTCACCGAGGATGGCCTCGGCCTGGCCCCGGTGCGGCGCGGAGAGGCCCGCGATGATCTCGAAGGTGTCCCAGGGGGCGGCGGCCAGCGCAGCGGAAACCTGCGCGGCGCTGCTGAGGCTCCTGCCGGTGCGGTCGGCGGGGCCGGCAAGCTCCGCCCGTGCGAGCCGCTCCACTGCGTCCTTGGCCGAACCCGCGGCTACCAGTGCTTCGAGCAGATCCGCCGCAGCACGGGCGGTGGCGAGACGTCCGGTGTCCCGGGCCAGGCCCAGCCAGGATTCGCGCTCTTCGAGCCGCCTGACCAACGTGTGGGCGGCGTCCCGGTGCCGGCTGGCCGCGTTCGTCAGGTCCCGCCTGAACATCGCCACCAACCGACCGCGGCGCAGCGCGAGCGAGTGGAATCCGAAGATCGCGGCGGCCCGCGTCCGGGCCGCCTCCCAGGCCTTCTCGTCGGGCAGGCTCTCCTCGCGGAGGGTCAGTTCGTTGGTGATCTTTCCGAGATCGGGGCTGACCGGGCTGCCGTGCAGGAAGAAGCCACGGTCGGTCTGCTCGGCGAAGGTCGCCACGACCAGCTGCGCCACGACCGGGTCGAGACCTCGGGCCTTCGGCTCGTCCATCCAGCGGAGCAGGTCGGCCACCCGCAGCTCACCGCTGATGCCCTCGGTGGCTGCCTTGTGCTGGAAGTGCTGCGCCCACTCGCCGTCGAGGAGGAATGCGGCCTCGTGCATCGTGCCGAGCTTCAGCGGATTGACGATACGGCGCATGGTCTGCCGATGTGCCCGTTCCACCTCGACGCGCCCCTCGGGAGACTCCACCGCCTCACGGACGTGCTCGAGCACGACCTTGACGTCCTGCAGCCGTACCGGTTCACCCTTGCGGTCGGGGTCGAAGTCGGGGTGGGCGGGGAACTGCTCGCTGAGCATCTGGTCGCCGAGGCTGCGCAGTGCGTCGTTGAAGGTCGCCCCCATCGGCAGCTTGGGTCCCAGCGTGCGGGTGAGCGACTGGAGGTGGTCGTCGAACCCGAGTTGCACGTCGCCCGGCTGTTTCTGCGCCAGCCCGTACGCCTGCCGCAGCACCGCCTGGATCTTTTGCGTGAGTGCGCTGCGCTGGTTGGTCAGCGCGGCTTGCGCCCGCCGCCGGTCGTCCGGGTTGAGGTGCCCGGCGTGGCTGTCGAATCGCTGCCCTTCCAGCAGCTTGTCGATGATGGCCAGCTTGCCGAGCTCGTTGCGCCGCTCGACGGTCAACGCGGCCGGGATCCAGCACAGCGTCCGCGCGTTGGTCCGGGTCAGCAGTTCCTGGACGCGCTGCCGGTCGTCGGCGGGTCCGTGGCTGCCGTCGTCGAACGGGTAGTCGATAATCAACCGCCACCCGTCGGGGTCGTTCGGGGGAAACGCCTCGTCGCGGATGTCGTTGGGGTCGCGGACATTGCCGTAGACCAGCTCGATGACCCGCCGGCTGCCCCGCCAGGTCAGCCCCGCCTCGGCGAAGAACGAATCGGTCCACGGCACACCGAGCTGCTGCCAGAGCAGGCGTTGGACGAGGTGCTTCCGGGTGCCCTCGTTGTCGTACTGCTTGGCGGTGGCCAGGACGCTGTCCACGTCCACACCCACCAGCTCGACCGCCACCACGGGGTCGTCGCCCTCACCGATGCGGATCTCGGTGAACCGCGCGGCCCAGTCCCGCAGCTTGCGGGACACCTGGTCTACCTCCCGGCCGGGGATCGGGCTGGTGATGCTGCCGTGGTTGAGGGCGGAGAGGCTACGGGCGGTGAGGTTGCGCAGTGCGGGCACGTTGGGCGCCAGTGCACCGAGGAGCAGGGTCTTGAGCAGACGGTCGTCGCCGGTGAACGCACGGACCCGCCCGGCGACCTCCGCGGGCATCGTCCCGCCCCGGCGGACGGCGTCCAGGTCGTCCTCGGTGAGGCCGTACTGGTCGAGCAGGTAGGGGCGCAGCTTCAGGTCGTACAGCTTCTGGGCCATCTCGAACTCGGCCTTGAGCTTCTCGGTGAACGGCTGGTCGCCGCCGCTGCTGATGACGTCGTACAGGTCGCCGAGCGGGACGAGCTGGCCCAGCCGGAGCGTCTCACGGCGGTCGACAAGCAGCTGGCGCATCAACTTCAGCGCGGTACGGGACCGCTGGAGAGCGCTGGAGACGTGCACGAGAGTGGAGAGGAACGCCGGGCTGAACGGGTACGTCGACCGGAAGGCGTCGATGTCGGCGCCCCGCCCGGAGTCGGTGCCGAGCAGGGTGTCGAAGACCTCCCGGCGTACCTTGGTGGTGGCGTCGAAGGCCTTGCGGATCGCCTCGGCGGCCGTGGCGTCTCGGGGTTTGAGCAGCCGGCGGCGCGCGATCTCCGGAAGGTTCCGGTCCTCCAGGCTGATGACGTCGAACCGGCCGCTGGCCAGGTTGAGGGTGTCCTGGTAGCTCAGCTCGTTCGCCCCGACGACCTCCTCGCCGACGAGTTCCCGCAGGTCACGCTGGCGAGCGATGAAGCTGATCACCGGGATGGGCCGGCGGGTGTCGCCGCCCTCGACGAAGTTGGTGATCTTCTGGATCTCGCGGGAGACGAACTGCTGGTCACCGATGGAGTTGGCCAGCCAGAGGATCAGCTCGTCGAGGAAGAGGATCAGACCGTCGTAGCCGAGCTCCTTCGCGTGCCGGCTGATCTCGGTGAGGCCCGGGTCGAGCGAGATGAAGGCCTCGGCGTCCTCCCGGGCGTTGCTGAAGAAGCCGACGTTCCAGCTGGTCAGCAGGTCGTTGACCAGCTTACGGCGCAACTGGTCGCCGTAGCCCTCGCCGAACGCCTGATCGAGCCGCTCCGGCGTCCAGAACGCCTCGGTGTCGCCCCACTCGTCCTCGACGTCCCCGCCCGGCAGGCCGGCGATGAACTGCTCGTCGCCGATCTTCTCCCGTAGCGACGCGGCCTGGGTCAGCAGTGCGTCGGTGCGGTGCACCGCCGGGATGGGTGCCTCGGGGTGCAGCTGGCGCACCCGGTCGACGTATCCGCCGAGCACCCGCTGCTCCAGGGAGCGGGCGTCCAGCAGGTGGTACGGGATGAGCAGGAATCTCCGGCCGTCCAGCCACACGCTGTGCTTGGCGACAAGGGGTGCCAGTTCGTCCCTGCCACGGGCCGCCTGCTCACCGCGCAGCAGCGCGTGCAGTACCGCCATGAAGTGCGACTTGCCGGAACCGAAGGAGCCGTGCAGGTACGCGGCCTTGGAGGCGTGCCCCTCGACCGCGGAGCGGATCAGCCCGAGCGCCTCGTCGAAGTTCGCCAGCAACCGGTCCGTGACGACATAGTCGCGCAGGGTGGCGTCGGCGTCGGCGACGCTGTCGGCGAGCTTGAGCACGAAGTCGCTGGTGCTCGTGCGCTCCGGGATGTCGATGACGTCCCGGAGCAGCGGCGCGGGGATGGGCGAAGACATGCCGCTTACCGTACCGATCAGCGGTCGGCACCGACGTCCGCCGGGGGGCGCGTCACGGCCGACCGTGCGGGCCGCCACGGCCGCCGGGTCATCGCCGGGCGGCGGGAATTTGCCGACCGACCGCACGCCGGAACTGGTCGACCGTGCCGCCACGGACGTCGAGGCTGGTACGCGCGGCCCGGTAGAACCCGTCCCGCGTATGGTCGGCCCGGCTGACCAGCGCGGCGAGTTCGTCCGGTGGGTCCGGCAAGGCCCGCGCCGCCAACTCCAGCTCCCGGACCGCGTCACGCCATGTTGAGGCCGCGCGCACCGTGGCCTCGTCGCCGAGCAGCAGAACCGATTCCCAGGCCAGGCTGTGCCGCTCGGCGGCTTCTGCGAGCCGTGCCAGCCCTTCCTCCGGGCGCAACGCAGGCGTCCGGGCACCCGGCCGGTGCGCGCTGAGCATCCCCATCGCCAGCAGGTGAATCTCCTTCACCGCACGGGTGAAGTCCGCGTACGCGTCCAACCGCCGCTCGTCCCAGCGGACCGTCTGGTTGCGTCGCCACCGGCCCCGCTCGGTCACCGTCGTGACGATCATGGTGCCGGCCGTGCCGATCAGTGCCGGCAGCTGCGCCACCAGGTTTTCGGTCACGTTCAACACCGGCTCCTCACCACGATCGTCGGCAGATGCCGTGCCAACGGCACCTGGGACGATAGCGACGCCGGTCACCTGCAATGCCGTCCCAGGTAGTCACTGATCCGACACGACCCGGTCTGTCTCGGGTGTTTGCTCCACCGTCTGCGGCGTGGCAGGCTCCGCCCATGCCGTCACCAGCCGCCCGGGTGTCTCGTCCCCGCAGGTCGGCGACGACTGCGAGCGGGCTTCTGAATACATCGCTGCCACGGCCGGTACGACAATGCGGGTGATGCGCCGCAGGCGTCGCGTCGACCAGCGAGAATGCCGGGCGGTCATCGAATCGGTGACAACTCTCTGCGGCATGGCGAACTTCGCCTGGAGACTGGAACGGGGGGCCACCGTGCAGGGATTCGTGGCGCTGTCGGAGCAGTTGGAGGCCGCACGTCGGGAAGGACGGGCCTTTGCCCTCCCCGACACCGCACGATCCTGGTTCGATTTGCGCTACGCCGACCCCGATGCGGCCTACGCCCTGGCGATCGTCCTGCTGTGGGCTTTCGGAGCCAGCCGCGGTGACGACCCGCGATCCGAGCCGGACGATTACGTGAGCATCGCCGTGTGGCATCTGCAGATGCTGCTACCACCGTCCACGCACGCGGTCCTGCCCGACATCGCCGACGCCTACCTGCGCCATCGGGCGTCGCTTCGCGCGCAGGTCGGGCTGTGATGGTGACCGGCGCGGCCGCTATGCGCCGCGCCGGTTGAGCGCTCGTTCGAGATGCATCAGCAGGAGGAACGGCCGGGCGCGCCGGGCCGCCTTGCGCCAGGTGATGGCCCGTAGGCCGTACTTGAGAACGACGGTGGAGGGGATGGTCGCGCCGAGCAGGTCCCAGACGACCTCCTGCGCCGCCTGGCCCGCCACATTCGGACGCGCGAACTCGGCCACCGTCTCGCGATATCGTCGGGCCAGTTCCCGAGCCGCAGCCTCGGGAGTGAGCACCGGATCGTAACCACGCGACACGGCGAGCAGCGACTCGTCCAACAGCGCCCGGAAGTCGGCGTTGTAGCGGCGTGACTCGACGATCTGCGCGACCGTCAGTTGGTCCAGGGAGCCGAGCCGAAGCTGCGCGAGGACGTCGCGCACCACCGCTGCGTCGAAACGTTCCCCCCGTGGCCGCACCGCGCTGCTGGCCAGTTGGGTACGCACCGCCGGGTTGGAGAGCAGGCCGTCCTGCTCCAGCTCCGAGGAGAGCACCAGTGACGCCATGTGGTTCCGTAGGCTGACGATCTCGGCCGCCCCCTGCCGCAGCGTCACTCGACCGGCCTCGACACTGCGGTACGCCTCCTCTCGGATCCCCCTCATCACCTCGTCCATCCGGGTCAGGCTCTCCCGCAGCTGGCCCTGAACGATGACGAGATCAGCTCTCCGTCCGCGTCCGGCGCCGCGTCCTACGCGAACCCGGCCGGCGTCGTCGAGCTCGTACTCGTGCCCCCAGAGCTTGAGCAGGCCGGCCTCGTGCAGTTCGTCGACCCGCCGGTTGATCTCCGTGGCCCGCTGGCGGTGCGACGCGGCGATCTCGAAGGACGCCCTGAGCACGATCTGGTCGGAGAAGAAGACGACCGACTGGAGGACCTTGTCGAGGGTGTGGGCATCGATCAGCCCGCTGTCCAGCAAGGTGAGAGAGCGTGTCATGTCACCCCGGAAGGTAGGTGAGGTAGTCGACCTCGTACAGGTGGGCGCTCCACGAGTGGTAGCAGAGCCGACTGCCGGTGAGACCGAGATCGAGGGCGGCGTTGGAGGCGAGCTGGCCGAAGCTGAGCAGTTCCGGGACCAGGCCGACCCACACGTCGACGCTACGCGCGGTCAGGAAGAGGACGAGATCGTCATCGACGATGCGAAGGGCGCCGCCGACCGGAGACACCGGGAAGCGACCGCCGAGATCCTCGTCGGGCCGCCAGACGGAGAAGACCGCCGATCGGCTGTGCTCATCCTGACGGAGCACCTCCACCGCCCGTGCGAACTGGTCGACTGGTGAGTTGTCCCCGCCGTCCCAGCGCCGCAGCCGCTGGTAGAGCAGAGACGTCTCTCTCTGGTCACCGAAGATCCGGTCCCGGTAGTCCTTGATCAGCTCGGGATACTGGTACCCCTCGGGTGGCGTGAGATCCGCCGGGTTGCGCACCCAGACGGTCAGTCCCGGAATGTCGAACGAGACTCCGTGCCGGCTCGCCACCCTGGTCTGCAATTGCCCGGCGAACAGTGCGATGACGTCGTGCCAGCCGGACGCGACCGTGGACACCTCGATCTCCACGCTCAGCCTCCCATCGCCGCTGTACCGGCCCGTCGTTGCAGGTACTTGTTGGACTGGTAGAAGGACTCCACGCTGCCCTTCTCCCACCACCCGTCGAGTTCGGGCAGAACGATCAGATCTCGCCGGTGAAAGGGCACCACGGCGGAGTCGAGCTCACCGCCCAGCGCTCCGGCGGAATTGATCCCTTCGCGCCTCAGCTGCACCAGTTCAGCGCCGGCGAACCAGGTGCCGAGACGCACGAGCGTGCGGCGTACCGCGACGTCTTGGAGATGCTGGGCGGGGTCGGTCTGGTGGCGATAGTCGAGCCCCGACCGGACGTCGGACGGTTGCCGGTCGAAGACGTCACGCGCGGTGGTGACCAGATGCCGGAGCAGCTTCGGGTCGTCGCTGAGCCGCCGGTGATAGGCATCCTCGTACAGGCAGAGCGCCGCCTCCCAGGGGTGGGTGGCGGGACCGACCCGCCAGACGAGCCGCCAGTTGCCCGGCCCGAACTCCGCGTCCCAGCCCGACAGTCGGTGCTGTCGCCGACTGCCCAGGTGGCCCGGTCGGGTGATGTCGGGCCAGGGCTCCCCGGAATCCCAGGAAACTGACGCCACCGCCTCACCCACGCCGACCGGCTCCATTCGCCGCAAGCTTGCCGAAGCTCGGCATACCGACGTCGAGCAGCGCTGCGACGTCGATGAGACGGGGATCGGTGACGTCGGGGGTGCGCGAGACGACACACACATCCGTCGCCAGGAGGGGTACGTCGTGGTCGAGCCCGTTGGCACGCAACGTGTCACCTGAGGTGACCAGAAGAACACCCGCGCCGGCCGGGTCAGACCTGATCACACCCTCCGTCGAGCCGTGCAGTGTCACGACCCGGACATCCCGCAGCTGGGAGGTGCTCCGGGTCCACGCCTCGGTGATCGCCGGATACTCGGTGTAGATGGTGCTGACCTCCCGACCGCTGACCGTGCAGTACGTCACGAACGACGTCCGGACCTCCGGCAGAGCCCACATGAACAGCGGCCGGCCGTGGCGGAGCGACCATTCCACGCCGACGTCGTACCCGCAGATGCCGATGTCGGCAAAACCCGACGCCACCAACTGCGGTACGTCGAACCCACGGCACAGAACGAGCGAATCTCCGGCGGCCGAATGCCACAGGGCTCGGGAATGCTGCCGTGCGAGACCGGGAAACAGGTCGGCGAGGAGGCCCGCTACCGGCGCGTGCAGCCGGCTCGACGGACCTGGCGCGGCGATTCTCACGGTGCCGTCCGGTCTCCGGGCGCCTTCCCGAATCTCCGCAACTTCTCGTCGATCTGTTCGACGGGGACGACGGCGTCGACGAGGGCTCGTAACGCGAACTCGGTCGGCTCCTCCGAGAAGATCACCACCTTTCCCAGGCCGTGCGCATAGCCCACCTCGATGCAGACGCTGACGCCGGCGTATCCATTACTGGCTATGACATAGATCGCGTCGGACCGCTCCACCTTGGCGAGGAAATCGTGGGTCAGCCGGATCTTGTCCGATTCGCCGACCACCCGCTGTTCCTCGTTGTAGTCGAAGCGAGGCGTGTGGACGGTCAGGCCCGTGGCACGCAGCGCCTTCTCCGCACGCTGAGCCACGTCGTAGAACTTCGAGCTGCTGCACACCGTCACCGCACCGATCATGCGCCCTCCACCATCTTTATCAGGGTCACTCACTCCACCGGCACCAGATGCCGTGGGCGTTCCAGATACCGCACACCCAGGCGCTCGAGCAGGATCCGCTCCCAGATCATCGAGGGCGCCTCGGACTCGCGAGGGGTGGGCAGACCACGGCGGTCGGCGAGTACCGGATAGTCGAGGTGGAAGGGCCGCACCGCCAGCCGAAGCGGGAGCGCGGTGTTGACTGCCTGCAACTCGCCGAACAGTTGCTCCAGTTGCTCGGTCGTCCAGTCGTTGGCACCCACGGCGGGAAAGACGTCGAACCCGAGCTCCATGGCGGTTTCGAGCCCGCGCCGGATCGCCGGCCAGGACGTGGTGCCCGGCGGGGCGTGCAGGGTCGTGTGCACCTTCACCCGCCGCAACGACCCGCGCTCGTCCGGGGTCAGCGTCAGTCGGCTCTGCTCCAGCGCGTACGGCAGTGTCGACAGATTCGACTCCACCTTGAGAACCGCGACATCAAGAAGATCACGCCGGAGCATCTGGCGGTAAATGCCGAGCACGAGTGCCGGTGCCAGGAAGGGCTCGCCGCCGCTGATCCGCAGCAGGCTCAGCCTTCGCCCGGCGTTGCCCGCCGCCTGCCGCAGCTTGACGAACTCGTCCACCACGTCCGCAGCCGCAGCGAGGAAGGCATCCTGACCGGAGAGGTGACGAAAGTCGACGTAGCAGTAGGCACACCGGAAATTGCAGGCGGCTACGTGGGTGATGGCAGCCAGATTGTGCTCGCTCCAGTGGCCGCCGATCTCGGCTGCCACCGTGACCGGGCTGTCCGACAGATTGGCCACGTGCCGGAGGCCGGCGAACTCGGGTAGTGAAGTCGGAAGCCGCATCCGCTCGCGTTTGACCGGCGTGAAGAGCCGGAACTGCCGATTCTGCACTCCGCCGAGTGCGGTCCGCGTCAGGTCGGTGAACGCGAAGGCGTCAGCTCCGACGTTCACGATTCGGTACGACCTGGCCAACAGCGGTGGGTCGGCCGCGACAGGCGCCGCTTCCGCCATGCCGACCTCCGCGGAACTCGAACTCGGCGACGTACGACGCCCAGGCTGGTCGATGAAGGAATGCTCTCCCGAACGCCCGACGAGGGTCAAGTCACCGGCGTCGTGCGGTGTGGCCATGTCCGCCTTCCTCGTCGAACAGCGGTGCGAGCTGCCTGAGCAGGGCCGCTGTGCTCACGTTGCGCGGCAGATCGAGTTTGAGATCGATGTCCGGTCCTTTGACGGTCAGCAGGACGGACTGACGCTCGTCGCGGAGTCGCCAGTTCCTGATCGCGGTGGCCAGCGCACCCAAGTGCGGTTGCAACGTCGCCAGGGTGGCGAGATTCGCCAGCACGCCGACGCCTTCGATGGCGAGCGTGACGGTGGAGACATCCCGAACACCCTCGTACGGCAGTGCGAGTTCGTCGATCACGTCCGGTGGAAGCAGCAGCTTGACACTGGTCATTTCTCGCCTCTCGTCAACGATGCGATCCGGTCCTGAACAGCCCGGTCCAACGGACGCAGGGTCGTCGAGGCGACTGCGCCGCAGAAATACCCCTGCACGTGGTGGATGCCGAGGTCGTAGATCTGCCGCAGGCTCACCGGCGCCTCGTCGTCGTAGCCCTCGACGATGACCTCGCGCGGTTGAGGAGCGTGCCCCTGGTCGCTGGCGTACCGGGCCACCCGCGCCACCAGCGCCAGCTCCTCCACTGCCAAGGGGTGGTGCAGCACGGCCCGGTCGACCTTGATCTGAGTGAGCCGTAGCTCCGCCATGCGGGCCAGCGACGCGTGCCCCACGCCGAAGTCGTCCACCGCGAAGTTGATGCGCAACTCCCGGGAGAGCTCGGTGAGCCGGCGATGGAAGTACACCAGGGGTTCCTGCGGCCATCGCTCGCCCGGCCCCGGCGTGATCGGGTCCTGCTCGGAGATCTCGAGCGTCAGTGTCCGCGGATTGACCTCCGCCTCGACGAGCGCCTTGTGCACCTGATGCAGGTACGAGTCGCTGAGCAGCGAACGGACCGCGACGTTGACCGACAGCGGCTTGATGCCCTGCCATTCGGCGGCGGCGTCGGCCTCGGCGTACGAGTGGATCGCCTTGGACACGAGCAACGCGTCACGTTCGATGATGAAGCGGTCGCCCCAGTCGTACGCCATGCGCAGCGCCGCCAGCGGCGCGCGGAGTTCCCGGTCGTTGCGGCGGGCCAGGGCCTCGAAGCTCTGGATGCTCACCCCGGAGGCACGTAGGTCCAGTTGCACCACGGGCTGGAACACCATGATCATCGACTCGACGAGCTTCTGGTAGAGGCTGTACGCGTACTCGTACAGCGTCGTCGGCAAACGCCCGAAGGCGGTGCGCAGCGCGGTGAGCACCGCCATCTCCGCCTGCACCGGATCTGTGAACGGATCGGAGTCCCAGACCGCGCGCAGCATCACCGCCAACGGCTCCCCCATGTCGAGCTGGGCCAAGCCCGGGTCGACCATCGCGAGGGCGAGCGTCCGCTCGTCGGCGTAGGAGAGGGGGACGCAGAGCATCCGGCGTCGGGCACCGTGGGAGACCACGTGCCCGGGCATGGAGGTGCGGTGCTGCAGCGCCTCCACTGCTGCGGCTTCGAGCATCGGCCGCAGCGTCTCCTTGTCGAACCGGATCGTCGCGTTCAGCACGGCGAACTCGGTGCCGGTGAACTCGACGACCGCCACGGAGTCCGCGTCGAGGGCGTAGCGGATGAGTTCGACCCGATCGGCGTGGCCACCCTGCTCGACGTGGTGCGGTCGCCGGTTCTCCATCCGGAACATCCGGCCGAGCAGTTGCGTGATCGAGTTGCTCTGGTCCTCCAGCGGATTCTTACAGGGGCGGGTGGTGCCGGGGTTCGCCGGCGCGTTGAGCGCCTGTCGCTCGTGGCGGGACAGCGGCGGTTGTGTCAGCACGGTGCTGGGCCCGTACGTGCGCACCCACTGCACCGGCGGCGGATCGATGCCCTGGTCGGCCACGAAGGCGGCCATCTGCGCGAAGGACACCCGGCGGGCCTCGTCGGCCGCCTCCCCCCGCAGCGCCCGCAGCACATGGTGGGTCAGCATCCCGTGCCCGTGCTCGGTGCTCTCCCGCGCCACCTGGCCCCTGGGACAGGCCAGTAGGGCGCTGTGCCGGTCGACCTGGGTGCGATACGTCTGCATCGCCGCGGCGTGCCGCCGGTCGGCGTCGGCGTAGATGCCCGCCTGACAGCAGTCGAGCACCAGGAACGAGGTACCCGCGAACGCCTCGAAGACGTCGCGCTGGAGGAACGACATCCGCAGCCCGTTGTCGGGCTCACGAGGCAGGCGCTCAGGGTCGAGATCGGCGGTGACCAGGTAGGCGTCGAGTTGGTCGTTCCACTCCGGTACGAGCGTGTGACCGGCGAAATAGACCAGCAGCACGTCCGAGGGTCCGGACGTGAGGACGACCTCCCGCAGAAATGCCTTGATGTCCCGCGAAGTGGCCTCGGCACCGGGGAACACCGTGACGTTGCCGTCGTCGAAGGTGCCGTAGTCCTCGTCGAGGAGCACCGCCCGGAGGGCCTGCGCATCACTTTCCGCGTAACGCAGGTCCGGTAGTTGCCGGTCGTAGCCGCACTGGTTGACTCCGATAAGGACGGCCTGTCGCTTGCTCGGCGCCATCGCACCCCCGGAGGCGATCGGTCGGGTCGTCACCACACGAATCCACGTCAACGCTCTAAGTGACAATAGTGGCTGACCGGCAACCGTCGACCTGAGCAACGAGTCAGATATCCGTCACGCTGCGGGTTCGGGCGCTCGCCCCCACGCCCTACCGCGAGACACCGTTGCGGTACACCACCTTGAAACCGAGGTTCTGAGCCAGCGGCGCCCAGCGCGCCGACTTCATCAACTGCTCGACGCTGTTGACCCTGCCACCGTTGACGAGCCGGTTGAGGATGACCGTCTCGATCGCGGCGGACTCGATCCAGTCGATGTCCTTGGTGAACCCGCAGATCATCGACGCCTTGGTCTCCCTGAGGAACTCCGCCAGGGTGGCCTCGGGAGCCCGCAGCACCGAACAGCTGCCGAAATACAGCCGCTTGCCCTCACACCGGCCGGACGCCCAGCTCGCGATCTCGGCCAGCCCGACCTTGTTCGACTCGGACAGCTTGAGCTGGGTCGGTGCGCCGTGCAGTGCGAAGAAGCCGACCTCATAACTGGCGTACTTCCTCGACAGCCATCGCTCGAGGAAGTACCGCAACTCCTGCGGCGTGGCGGTGTCCCGATGGATGAAGCGGATCGCTCCGAGCCGTTCGAGCAGCTCCAGTGTCGGTAGCACAGATCCTCGCTCAGCGAGATCGTCGTGCCACTCACCCTCCACACAGAACACACCACCCGGCTTGGCCACGTCGCCGCCCCTCCCCCTGTCGAAGCACCGACCCTAACGAGGCAGATCGACACACGGCCATCCCTCCACAGGTCAACTTCAGGACACCCCAGGAGCCGCCTCCGCCACCAAGCCGTCGACCGTCCACATCAGCTGGTCATCGGCGCAGAGCAGCAGCACGTCGCTGCCGGCGCAGATATCCCGCCAGGCCGGATCGCCGCAGCGGGACACCAGCAGCACCGTCGTCACCGGAATCTGGCGTACGGCCAAGCGGTGCCGGTATTCCAGCACCTGGCCGAGGCCGAGCCGCAGCTGCTCCACCTCGTTGCCGTCGACCACGCTCTTCACCTCGGCGACGAACTGCCGTCCGACTGCGTCCCGCCAGGCCAGGTCGACGTCGATGCCCGCGAGCCCTGCCCCGACCGACATCCCCGACCGGGCCAGGTGGTCGATCAGCAGCAGGCAGAGCCGGTCGTGCTCGTCCACGCCGGCGCGGTACCGGTCCGCGTCGAACGAACGCTGCGTTGGCAGGTCTTCAGCGACTCTGGAGCCGACATACGGCCGGTCGAAGCCGACGTCACCGTCGACCTCTCCCGCGAATTCGTCGCCGAAGAGGAACTCTGACGCCAGCCATGCCCGTCCCACGACCTCCGGCCGGTAACGGCCCTCGAAGGAGTAGGGGCCGGCGGCCACCCAGCAGCTCAGCAACCGTAGACCGGCGATGACCGGTGGCTGCCGCAACAGCCAGAGAGCGGTGTCCAGGTCCGGGCAGCGGAGGAGGAACTTCTCCTCGGCGAGCGTCTTCGTGCCGTCCTCCAGCACCTCGACGCCACGCCGCTCCCACTCCTCGAGATCGACCGCGCCGGCATCCATGGCGAGGCCAATGGGTGCCGCGTGCACCCGCAACCACACCGCCTCACCTGACTCGTACAGACCGAGGATCTCCAGCACGCCGACCGTCAGCCGCAGCACCGAAGGAGCGGCGTCGTCCAGGTGGGAGAGGATCCAGTACCTGCCCGCGGTGTCGGCCGCCTTGGGCACCACCGTCCGCGCCACCCAGCCAGCCAGCGCCCATGCCCGACGTCCTGACTCGTCCAGTCCGCTCGCCCAGTCCTCCTCGAAGCCGACCGGCGGCGGGTCCAGCGGCGCGGGAGCATGGTCGGCGAAGACCCAGGCGGCCAGGTCGGCGGGTGCGACGAGCTGCCAGAGCCGGGAGCGGCGCGACGCCAGCATCTCCGTCACCTCGTCCACGTCGGCCAGGGTCCACCAGCTCGTGCCGGGCTGCGCCTCCGTCAGATCGGACAACACGACCACCTCCACGACTCGTCGCAATCAGCGCGCACGGCGGTGACGCCGCACGTAGGTGAAGCCCTCAGGAAGGTCCCGGTCCACCAGTTCCGAGGCACGAACGGCATCCCGGTGGGCGTCGATCTGTTCAGCAGACGCCTGCGCCCCGGGCGGGAGGCGCCGCACGAAGCCCGTTACCCAGTGACCTCGACGGTGCGGGTGCCATTCGCGGGTGATGTCTCGCTGGGGCGTCACGGACTGAATCTGCGGGACGTACCGCAGCAGCAGGGTGTGGACATGGCCGGGTCTGGGCGGATACCAGGGGCGACCGTCGTGGTCGACACTGCCTTCTACTCGGTGCAGACGGCTGGCCCGGAGGAGCTGTTCCACGGCTGGACGTATCCGATCGGCGCGATGCGGCGGCAGACCGAGTTCCAGGCAGTTCCGCACCAAGGCGTCCTCGGCGAGGATGGCTTCGCCGTCCACGCTGAGGTAGCCCAGCTTGCGCAACGTCCGCATCACCCAGCTCGCATCGGAGAGGTCCGGAACATCCCGGTCCTGCTCAGCGCCCGGGGCGGTCTCGCGGGTGACGACCTGACGGTCGTATCGGTGCCGGAACTCCAGATCGTCTACCCGCTCGGGCTGCGGCAACAGAGCAGTACGGGCCGTGATGTGGGCGCTGCCGCACGGCCACCTGAAGGTGACCACTGTTCCTGGCAGGAGACCCTTCGGCCACTGGATGCCGCCGATCTCCCACTGCCCACCGCGCCGACGCAAGACCACTTCTTGTACGGCAGCGGTCGGGGCCGGCCCTCGCTCCCGATGTTCGATCCGAAGCCGTAGTCGTCGGTCCTCCGTCAGTGAAGGCCCACCATCGGGAAGCACGCACCAACCACCCTGCAGATGCATCCGGTACAGGGCCGTCTGCCACACCAGATCTTGGTTTCTCGACTGGTCCGGCAGCCACCAGGCGTGGTCATCTTCCTCCGTCGGCGCCGTCAGTCGGGGGCCGACCGCTCGGCCGAAGTTCTGAGAGATCCGGTCAGCTTCGGCTTGCACTGCCGAGCGCGGTGCGGAGCCTCGACCGGCCTGCGACGCGAGGTCGGCAAGGCTCGCGGCAGCCGCCGCTCCGCGGTGACGCTCCAGGCAGGAGTCGGTGGAGACCAAGATTCGCTTCCGATGCCTGATCACCTCCGCCAGCAGGAGCCGCGTGTGCCCCGCGACCGGGAACCCGAGCGCCTCGGGCACGAGCCCCGCACGCAGGACGTGGCGAACTACCTTGGCAGCCCTGTCGTCCCGACAGACGACCTGGACATATGACGTGCCGGTGACAAGATCGAGCGCCGTACGGCAGATGGCCTGGACGCCGCAATCCTGCACATCGACCGCCCGGTCGGTGCCGGTTCGGAGTTCGCCTTCCTCGGTCAGCCAGGCGTACCCGAAGATTCCGGTGCTCTGGTCGAAGTCGACGGCCGCTACTGCGACAAGGTGAGCGGAGTCCCGGGGGACCTGCCGCCGTACCGCTTCGCAGACAAACGCTTCGGACCGATCGTCGGTGTCGCTGTGGGAGGCGTCCACCGTGTCGACGACGCGCGCCCCGTCGGTCGGCACCTGCTCGGGCAGCTCGGCCTCATGGGTGCTCTGCGGTGGCGGAGTCGGTCGGGGTTCCTCGGCAGAACGTTCCTGGGACTCGGGCTCCCGGGGCGCGCCTGTGGCATTCTCGGACAGGTCCACTGGCTGAAGGCGTGAGCGCACAACTCGGGCGACAGACGACGCGCAGCCGGCATGGCCTTCCTCGGGGAACCGATTCGGGCAACTCTGCCGATGCTCTTCGATCGCCCGGTCGACGCACCGTGCCAGAGCAGGGTCGGCCTGCCGCACGGCCATCGTCGCCTCGGCTGCGGCCTCGGCGCGCGCCTTCGGCACTGTGCGGGCCCGGTGGAGCTGGCTCGCTCGAGCCAGCAGATCCGCCACCATGAGCTGGGCTTCCAGGCAGCGGGCGCTGCCCCGGGCATACGCCTCGCCGGCTCGGCGCAAGCGCGGCACCACGCCCTTGCCCCGTCCGGCGGACAGGTCGGCCTCCAGTGACCGGCGGGCGCGCGCAAGTTCCGTCACGATCTCCTCGGTGCATGCCGCCCATTGCTCCGCGACCGCTGGGTGCGCCATCGACTGGTCACATTCCCACCGGTTGACCTCCGCCACGGCTTCGCGCGTGAAGTCGGCCCGGTCCAGCGCTCTGAGGCGCTTCACCTCGGCAGGCAGCTCGGAAGGTTGCTTGTCGTGCGTCTGCAGCCACGCCCACACATCGGACGTCGGAGGTTCGAGCGCACCCACCCGCACACCTCGACGACGCAGCGCCTTCGTGAACGCCTTGTCGAAGGCGTGCGGCGCGACCTGCCGGATGACCCGCGCCTCCACCGGTTCCTCGACTGGACCACCTGGTGCCGGTTGACTCCGGGCATGACAGGCGGCTCGGAACGTGGCGACCGCTTCTTCGCCGCGGAGCGCGAGCTCCTCCCGGGTCGCGATCAGCTCCCCGGCGGCACCGCCGCTCTGCGGGGCGATCCGGGCCTCCACGTCGACAAGCAGCTCCGCGTACCTGATCGCGGCAATGGACGGAGGCTCACCGGCACGTCGGCGGTGAAGCTTTCGCTCGGGTGGGGACAGCTGCTTGCCCTCGGCAACGGACCGGTGCATGGCGGCGAGCCAGACCATGTCTCGGGGCAGCGGGCTGGCGGCGCTCCACTGCGCCTCCGGAGGTGTCCGAGCGGGTTCCCGAGGCGCCGGCGTCCGAGTCGTGCTCGCCTGCGGGCCTGCCCGCCGTCCGTAACAGCCGCCGCAGAGCAACTGCGACCAGTCGCCCGAGATCGTCACGACGGAGCTGGACATGTTGGTGCGCCCGCAGGTCACACAGCGGAACGTCAGCGGCTTGTTGAGGGTGTACCGCTGCAGCTTGCCCAGCGTGGCGTGCACTTTCCTGATCTGGTACCCGGAGGGGGGTCGTGATGCCATCCTGCCTTCCTCGGCAACGAGACTTCTCACGTACGGGTGTCCCTGGCCCGCGCTCCCAAGCAGAACGGGTCAGAGACCCAGAAACCGGTAGTTCAGTTGTCAGGCTGACCGCAGTGGAGGGTGTGCGTGGGCCTCACTCCGCCGCCTCCAGCAGCTCACTCCTTCTCGTCGTCCCCGCGCCGACGGAGCGTTCGCTCGGCGATCCGGCTGGAGAGCTTGCCCGTCGCCCACTTGGCCCGGCCGAGGGTCTCGTTGCCGAGGCGCATGGCGACGCCCACGCTGTCTGCTCCTGTCTCGAGCGCCTTGTCCCTCACCTCCTTGGCCGCGTCCGCCCATCGTCTCGCCTCCGATGACTGGCGAGCGCCTTCGATCCCGAGCCGCCCGTGGAAGTCGACGACGGCGATCGAGACATGGTTGCTCGACTGCACCACGGCCGGGGAGTCCATCGGATTCAGCAGCACCTTCGTGTTGGCCCTGCCGGCAGCCGCATCCATGCGGGCCATCAGGCGCTCGGTGCATCGTGTGATGAGTTCCAGCCGGTTCTGCCGGGCAGCCTTCAGCCCGAGACGGTGCCCGTCCAACTCCCCGGGTGACTCGTCCAGCACCCGGTCGAGTTCGAGCACGGCGATCGCGTCCTGCAGTTGGAAGCAGCGCGCCAGGACAGCGAGCCACTCCTGTGTCTTCGCCTCTGCTTCCCTGGCCGCCTTGGCGAGATCACCGATCGCGGACTTGCGCTCCAGCTTCTCCGCGAGCGCGTCGAGTTGGCGCAACGCGTACGCCTGGGTTTCCGCGATCGTCGTCGGCGCGCCCTGCACCTTCGACCACGTGACCTCGTCGACCCGGCCCCGCTGCTCCCGGATGGTCATGGCCTCCTCGATGACGAAGCCGACGCCGATCATGCGGGCCAGCACCGCGTCCTTCTGGGCCCGCAGCACATCGTCGACCTTCTCGTCGATCGTGGCGAGATAGTCGGTGATCTCCTTCATGCTCTGTTGCATGGCAAGCTGCGCCATGATCCCCGCAGCGCCGGCCAGAACCGCCGGGTTGCCCGCGATCGCCGCCGGCCCCTTCGAGATCTGGAGCCATGACTGGATCGAGCCCGGCTGCCCCACCATCGCATGGCTGACGCCGGGCGTCTTGCTCGGCATCAGGCCAAATTTCTGGACAGCCTCCGCGGACTCCTTGGTCAGCTGCACCCACCGACCTGAGTGGGCGGCGATCTCGGAACCCACCTGCGCGGCGGTAGACCCGGCTTTGAGGACGGAGCCGAGCCGTGGCAGCCCGAGGTCCTTCGACGGCAGTCCCTCGGAGACGAGGAAGCGTTCGACAGCCGCCGGATCCCCGATGACCGCCAGCCCGTCGCCGTCACTGATCAGCTGAATCTCGTTACCCATTGTCGGCTCCTGACGTGCGGGCGGGGTGGGCGGCGACGCCTCTGCTCTGTTCACTGCTTCGCTCTACGGCCACGGGTGGCCTTCGGCGGGCGCCACGAGGTCAGTGCCTCGTCGGTGAGGTGCAGCCGGTTGGCGGTCTCGGCGAGGAAGCCGTCGTAGATCTCCGCCGGCGACGAACCCCACTCGGGGTCGAACTCGCCGTGCCACTGGCGTACCCAGGGAAGGATCTCGCGCAGCCCCGCGACCAGCGGCAACAGCCGGTCGGCGGCCCAGCCGTCCTCCTGCTCGCGGGCGACGATCAGGGTGGCGAGGGCCTGGGCCTGCTCGCGGTGGTCCCAGCCGGCCCAGCCGACCAGCAGCGACGGGTCACCGTCGCGGCTGGCACCCGGGTACGACACGAACCGCTCCTTGGGTACGTCGAGCTTGCCCCGGTGCTTCCAGTAGCTGCCCTTGAGGAAGTCCGCCGACGTGTACTTCGGCGGCACCGGGATCTGCTTGCGGAACTCCCGCTTCGCCGCCTCGTCGGGCAGCGCGTCCTCCTGCCGTTGCAGGTCCCACACCTGCTCCCAGTCGGCCCGCTTACTCAGGCCGGAGTCCTTGTAGCGCAGCGCGGCCAGGTGCGGCACGTGCTCGTCCGCGACGAGGTCGGCGATCACCTTGCCGAGATCCTGACCAGGCGCGTAGATCTGGGCGACGGCGAGCACCTCGTCGTCGCGGCGCAGTTCGTCGGCGAGCTGGGCGGTGGTCAGCGGGCGCGGCTGCTCCAGTCCGTCGACGTGGTGGTACCACAGCTCCCGCGCCTCACACCGGTCCAGCAGCCAGTCCCGCAGCGCCTTGCGCTGCATGGCGTCCCAGCCCTCGGTGGCCCAGCGCCGCTTGCACTCGGGCCGCTCGATCAGCCCGATGTTGCGGTTGGACTCGATGAGAGCGATCCGCCGCTGGACGACCGCCTTGTACTCGTCCGACCAGTGCGCCGGCAGCTCGGTGATCGGCGTCGAGCCGTGCCGGGCGAACCACTGCGTCTCCAGGCCCTCGTCGCGCATCTTGCGGGCGAGCACGATCTCGAAGGCCCGCTCCCCCAGCGCCAGCATCGGCGGCCGGACGCTCTCCGGCGCGGTCAGGTCGTCATCGAGGAGGCCGTAGAGCGAGTAGACCTGCCAGTCCAACTCCTCCTGCAGGCAGATCATCATCCCCCGGACGACGTGCCACTCGTAGGCGGCGGCACTCAGCCGGTCACGGGTGGGCACCCCGGAGGCCGCGACCGCCGCCGGGGTCACCGTGGCAAGCCGCTGCGCCGCGCCGTCGATCTGCCGGCTCAGTTCGAGGGGGTACGACGACGGCAGCGGAAACTCCTGCAGCTTGGTACCGGTGAACTCGTAGAACCGTTCCCAATCGTCGCTTGTGAAACCGCCACCCTCGCCACGGATGCCCTTGTCGTGACTGACCTGCTTGAGCCAGAAGCAGGCGATCGAACTGTTGAGCACCCCGAGCAACCGCAGGTGATCGTCCTCCGATGCTCCCCCTGGAAGTTTGATGACGGGCGAGGCTCGGTTGAAGATGTTGCCGCCGCGGTCCATGACGAAGTGATTGTGTGTCGCAACGAAGGCAAAGGCTATAGAGAGGGGGGTGGCGTAGGCGCTAGCAGTGTGCTGCATGTAATCCCACCAACGGAGGCCGGCATCAGCCATATTGCCTTGGAAGGTTCGGCGCTCCTCCAGCAACCGTTTCCAAGGCCAAAGCTCGGACGCAAGGCCATCCCCAGCCAGCCCTCGGTGGTGCGGATACCAGATCTGCTCCTCAGCCCTTGAATTCCAATCTCGCCTGCTGTCGCCCGTCATCAGCGGACGCAGGGCGGCAGGGTCGGCGATCGTCCTAAGCTTGCGATTTGCTGGACGCATGAACGCCTCATCTGCCCCTACCCGGACAGCCCGTCCGATGGGCGCTTCAATCTGCCTGGTCAGTACCTTGCCAGTAGCACGTTGGATCGCCTCCGTCAGGACAGCGGCTCCGCCGCCTCCCAGACTCCACGGGTGACGTTCGAGGCGGGGGCGGTCAAGGTCATCAACGCTTACCCAATCGCTCTCCGATCCCGGCCGGTTTACCTGATCAACAATCGCCCGCCATACGTAGCCCAGCCTTGGATCCGCCGGGACGCTTGGCTCACCTCGGATACCCATGACGGCCCGCACCGCCGCAGATCGATTTCGCTTACGATGGCGACCCACCAGGATGACCGTGGGCGTCCCGTGGCCTGGGATGTACGCACCTGAGGTGTCAAGCACGTGCGTCAGGTCAACTTCGTGCGCGAAAAGGGTCTCAATGAGCTTCTTACCGAACTCCCGCTTTGCGAATGAGTTGGCGGTGATCTGGCCGACGTAGCCGGCCCCTCGGCCGTCCTCGTTGGCCGGCTTTGCCAGTTGGAAGAACCGCTGCGCGAACGGCACCGAAAGTGCGTAGGTGCCGGCGCAGGTACTGTAAATCTCGCGGTAAAGCTCGTTTAGGGCCTTGTCCTTCACCGTGATGTAGGGCGGGTTGCCGACGATGACGTGGTACTGGCCGTCCCCTAGAATGCTGCGGTGTTCGTGCACATCCTCAGTGCTGTATTGGAGATCGGACACCTCGTCGTGGAACAGCAGGAGTTGGCGATCCTTGATCAACGAATCACCGACAGCGAGATGCATGGGAAGGACGTATTCAGCTGAATCGACCAACGTCTTGACGCCGCACGCGCGGAGGGCGGCGGCCAGGAGGCGGAAGCGCGCGATCGATACGGCGAAGGGGTTGATGTCGACGCCGTGTACGGCGTCGAGGGCGAGGCGTACCCGCTCGTGGGGGTCGCGGTTGGGGGCGTGCTGCTCCCACTCCTTCAGCAGGCGATGGAACGCGCCGAGGACGAAGTGGCCCGAGCCGCAGGTCGGGTCGATCATCTTGACCACGTCGTGGCCGAACTCTTCGATCGCCGGGGTCAGCGTGAGGTCGAGGATGAACTCTTCGACGAACTCCGGTGTCTGGAGCAGGGCGTAGGTCTTGCGGGCCGCCTCGGAGAGGTCCTGGTAGAGGTCGCCGAGGAAACGGGTGTCCCAATCCGGGTCGGTGAAGTCGTGGACCAGGCCGCCGGCCTCGCCACGCCGCCGCCAGAAGGCGATCAGGTTTTTGGCCTCGTCGTGTGACAGCGGGATCTGGTAGAGCGGGTTGTGCCGCTTGTCGAACAGCGACCTGCCGGCCTGGGTGCTGGCGATGGCGTCGAAGCCCTGGTGCAGCCAGTCACGCAGCGTCTTGTCAGGCTGGTCGCGGAAGAACTGCGCCTCGGCCTCCTCGGCGAGCACCAGGCGGTCCCCCGGGCCGGCCAGGTAGGGGTCGGGCAGCAGCCCGTTGTCCTCGCAGAAGCGCACGAAGACGGTGCCGAGCACCCAGGCGACGGCTACCTGCGTTACGCGCTCATCGCGCCAGGCCGCCCAGGTGGCGGCGGTACGCCCGACCTTGAAGGCGTGGTCGTACTCGCCACGCAGCTTGAGGCGCACCTCCTCGACCGATTCGGCCTGCTCCCGCAGGTCCTTTTCCAGGTTCTTGACCTGCTTCTGCAGGTCGGGCAAGAGCAGCTTCCGGTCGATCACGCGACGACTCTAGCCGTCCCGTGGACGGGACGGGGGTACCCGTAAGTACCGATCCCGCGACCAGTCCGCTACCTACGGCTCCCGCATCCAGAGCTTCGGATCGGTGACAAAGACGCCCTTGCCCTGCTGTCGTCGGATGACGCGCAGCGCCTCAAGGCGAACGTAGGCCAGTTGCACGGTCCCATAGCTGACGCCGTAGTCCGTGCGTGTCTGAGCAACCGACGGCAGTCGGTCGCCGGGCTTGAGCTTCCCCGATCTCACGTCGTTGATCACGTCGTCGGCGATGCGGAGATATTCGGCTGATTCGGGCATGACACTCCTCGCGTGGCAACCCGAATTCGACCACACCTGAGATCGGTTGAACAATGCCTTTGACTTCCCTGTGTTCCCTAGTTAAGTTGCTCCTGAGCCGCTTCTCGCGTGGCAACGAGTACGGCTCATCCCCCTGGTCGGGGCGGGTGCGCGTGCCCGTCCCGACCCACCGGACCGCTCCGCTGTCGTACCGCTGATCTCAGGCTGCGGCGGTGGGGCCGGCGGGTCGCGCGCGGCCGGCGTGCGTGCGACCCGCCTTCCAGGCGGCGCACGGCACATCGACGCTCAGGAGAGGACCGACGTGGCCCAGGTGTATCGATCCGGCCGGCTCTACGGGACCGGCCGCCCGGCCCGGATCACCCCGCACGAGGTGCGCACCCGCACGTTCGCGCCGCGCCGGCGCGGCGTCGACTCCGACGAGGTACGCCAGTTCCAGGCCCAGGTCGCCGACGAGCTGGCCGACCTGCACCGGCAGGTACGCCCAGCTCGCCCAGGAGAACGACCGGCTCAAGCGGGCGCTGCGTGACTGGCAGACGCGGCGCGCCCACGATTGCCGCCTGCCGAACGCGGGGCACTGGTGAACGAACGTCCCTCCCCCGGCGACCTGCTGATCGTCGACGGCGCGGCGTCGGTGCAGTTCGCCGGGGACCGGGCGCTGCGGCTCCGCGTGGTGTCGGTCGGCGCGGACGAGCCGTACCCGGGCTGGCTCTGGCTGACCGGGTACGTGCTGGACCAGCGGGACCGGGCGGTCGCCAAGCGCGAGATCTACGTCCAGCTCGCCGGCCTCCGGGTCACCTCCGCCGCCGGTCCGGCTGCCCTGGCACGGTGGCGACACCGATGGCGCGTCGGTCCCGACTCATCAGCCGGTGCGCCTCGGTGAGCGTCGGCACGACCGTGTCGTAGAGGTAGGGGACGGTGGTGAGCCCCGCCCAGCGGTGCCTGCCCCAGGCCGACGGGTGGGTGAAGTCGGCGACGAGCGTGTCGACGCCGGCGATCCGCACCTGTTCCAGTCGCGGGCCGAGCTGCCGACGGTGGGTCATCAGCGTGGCCAGCGCCGAGTGGACTGCGGCGCCCTGGACGATGCACAGGGTCGGCTCGAGGAGCTTGATGGTCGCCGCCATGTGCGGGGAACAGTTGCGGCTCATCGTCGCGTTGCCCCGCGACCTCGTCGTGCCCGGGTCGGTCGCGGAGCAGAGCCGCATGTTCGCCATCGCGAAGGCGTCGAAAAGGTGCACGGCCTTCCGCAGGCCGTGCACCGGCAGGTGCTCACCCTCTCGATCGGCGCCGGGCCTGCGTCCGACAGCGGTCCGAAGAGCGCTCGTGACACCCTGCATGTGCGGGTTCCGGCCGGTGAACGGCAGACCGGCGGAGTGCATCACCTCCGCGTGGCGCTCCTCGAGCGTCACACCCTCCCGCGACCGTCCGGTCTCCATCGCGATGACCAGGATGCGCATCGGTCGGCCGTCGACCAGCAGGTCGTAGTGGTGCCCCACATGCGAGAGCTGCCCGGCGGCGAACGCCGCCCGAGCACCCGATGCGGTACGGCGGCTCGGCAGCACGCTCTGCCGACAACTGCCGAGCTTGCGACAGATGCACTGGCCCGACGGCGCGAGGACGTTCTGCGCCATGTACTGGCGCAACCTCTGGATGCGCCGGGTGGTGGCGACCGTGTCGCTGGCGAAGGTCATGCTCCGACCAGCGCCTTCCGGAGGAGAGCGGTCTCCTGGGCGCTCGGTGGCCCCGCCGCGCCAGGATGCCACTCGACGATCAGCCGCTGTCCCGTCGGCAGCCGGTAACCGCGTACCGCCCGGCCGGGCACCGCCGACCCGTAGCGGGACCCGCCGGCACCCAACCTGTCGGTGAGCGGCAGCCCGAGTGCCTGCGCCAGGTCGTGCCAGGGACGGCCGAACGCGAACACCTCCTCGACGGGTAGCTCCGCGATCGGCTGCCACACGAATTCGTCGATGATCTCGGGCAGTGGCCGCAGCGGGGCCGTGATGGATTTCGAGTGCCACGGATAGCACTCGAAGATCAGCAGGTCGCGGTGGTCCGCGTCAGCGTCCTGCAGCCAGTTGCGGGTGAACCGCAGCCGAGCCCGGTAATAGCGGTTGGAACGCATCACGTCGGTCCACGGTGTCCGGTCGTAAGGGCAGGTCGTCGCCCATCTGCTGTACGACCCGAACTGCTTGATCTCCTCGGCGAAGATGCCGTCGCGCGCCTGGAACTGTGGACGGAACTCGCCGGGATTGAGTCCGAGCACCACCATGCGTGGCGTGTGGACCAGGCCGAGAAGGTCACCGTGGTACGGCTCGGGAAAGCCGTCCCGAGTCACCTGACCGGGGCCGACGCCCTGGTAGGAGTCGAACCATGCCCCCAGCGGCGGGGGCAGCGGGTCGGCACCATCCAGCCATGCCGCGACGTGGTCGTCCCAGAAGGCCGCGACACGCTGCCGCTCACTGGTCGTCATGACGCCAGAATCTAGCCTCGGGACCGTGGCGAGGTCAGCCCGCGAGACGGACGATTCTCGCGTGAGCACCGATCTGCACGAGCTGGCGAAGTTGTTGCGGGCCCGCGACGACCTGGACGCCAGGATCGCGAGGCTGACCGGGCGCTCGGCCCGGCAGGGCGACATCGGCGAGTTCGTCGCCGCGCGGGTCTTCGACATCGCACTCGCCGCCACCGCCAACCAGGCCGGCCACGACGGGACCTTCCGATCCGGTCCGCATGCCGGCCGGACCGTCAACGTGAAGACCTACGGAGACGCCTACGCCGGCATCGACATCAGCCCACATCCCTGCGAGTTCTATTTGGTCCTGAGCGGGCCACGACGACTCCCCGGCGCCGTCATCCATCACCAGTGGCGGATCTCCGCGGTGTATCTCTTCGATTCCCGCCGCCTGCTCGACACCCTGCACGCCCGAGGCGTCAAGATCGGCATCGCCACGAGTATCCGTCAGGCCGACCTCGACGCGGCACGGATCTTCCCCGACACCAATCCGACACCACCACTACGCCTGACGCCCGAGCAACAGGCGCTGCTGTCCCTGTTCGGCACGAGTTGAACGGCGGGCGGCGCGGGAGTGCCGGGCGGGGCCGGGACAGTGGCCGTGATCGGAGACGTCAACCCCAGAAGATGCCGGTGGGATCCCGGGCGATCTCGTCGAGCAGATCGCCGACGTCGACGGTGGGAGGGACAAGGTCGTAGCGGCGGAATCGGAGATTACGGTCCCGGTAGTAGAGCGTCCAGGTGCCGCTGGCCTTCGTGTACCTCAATCGCGCGACCGGCAGGTTCGTCCAGTCCGGGCCGACTTGCGGGCTCCACGGTGGTCGGCGCTCGACGACCGTGAGGTGCCGGGGAGCTTCCTCACACTCCACCCGCACCTGGTCACGCACCCGCTCCGGCACGCGCTGGTCGCACCAGCTCCGTACCTGCGCCACGTCCTGCTCGGGAAGTCCGGTCACCGCCATGCGCTCCAGTCTCGCCGACACACCGCACCGGATCAGACGCGCGTCCCCGCCCGGCGCGTCGCGAGGATGGCCAGGGTTTCCCGGCGGACGTCGTCACCCTCGTGGACCAGGCGGCGGTGGGCGAAGCGGACCACCAGGATCCCGATGCTCGCCAGCAGGGCGTCCCTACGCAGGTCGATCTCCCGCTGGCGTGGGTCGCCGTGCGTGGTGGCGCCGTCGAGTTCGACGTTGACCCGCTCCCGCTCGGCGAACATGTCGAGGTACATGGTGCGCCGCCCGACGCACACCCGCACCTGGCGGCGGAACGTCGGCATTCCCGGGCCGGTGAAGACGTGCTCGTGGCCCCAGATCTCCAGCGGACTGCGGCAGCCCTCGGCGAGCCTCGTCAGCAGCGTCCGGAAGGTCGCTCGGTCGTTGAGCTTCGGCGCGCCTTCCAGAGCCGACCTCAACCGCTCAGGTGTGGTCAGCCGATCGTTGACCGCCCGAATGACCGGTGCCCGCCGCTCGGCCGGCGGCAGCAGCGGCCACGAATCGACGACGGCCTGCTCGAGGCGGGTGACGGCCAGTCCCTGCCGGACCACCACCTGCGGTGGCTCGAGGACGAGCCCTTGACGTCGATGCACCGTCACTCCGGGTCGGCTGCGCAGACCGGCGCCGGCCGGGGCGCTCAGGTGCAACAGGTCACCGGCACGCTGCCTGCGCAGCCCCCACACCACGAGTGCGCTGAGGTGGCTGAGCGCGCCGCGCCCGTCGGCCCAGGCGAGAGCAGCGCGGCGACCCAGGGCAGGGTCGAGTCTGCTGAGGGCGGGAGCGCCAGAGCCGACCCCCTGTCGACCGCCGAGCAGGTGCGCCGCCACGAACACCTCGGGCAGCACCCGCACCAGGCCGCCGCTACCGCACGCCCGCTCGAGCGTCCACTCCGGCACCACCTGCCGGGCCACCGCACGGGTCACCAGCCCGCCGCCACGCTCCACCAGCTCCTGGAGAACCCCGTTCACGCCTCCGACCGTGTCGCCCCACCCACTCCTCCCGCAACCGCCACCGCACCCATCTGTGGACACCGCGGCTTCTGTGGACAACCCTCGCCCCACCCACGCGATGTGCTGATCGGATCGTTGGCTGGCAGCTCGGCGACGCGGAGCGCGGCGTGTCGAGCGGCTCTGACGACAAGGATCAAGATGCAGCGGGGGTGCTACGCGGAGGTGGGTCAAGCATGCACCGTGCTGCGGTGGGCGTTCACCACCCAGGCGTCCGGCAGCCCGATCCACTCGTTGTCACCGACGCGCACCACCGTCCCGTCCAGCTTCGGCAGCAGCCCCGGGTCCTCCATCGGGCAGAGCAGCCACACGCCACCCTGCCCGCCGCGCGCCGCGTCGACCAGCTCGTCGAGCAGGGACATCGCCCGGTAGCGGCCCAGCACCGCCGCGTCGTGCAGCAGCACCGGCCCGGCGTCGGCCGACAGCTCGGTGCGCAACTCCGGGGCGGCGAGCTGCCAGGCCCGCTCGACGTACTCGCCCAGCTTGATCGCGGGGCGGGTGTTCGGCTCGGCGTTGTCCGCGCCGAGCACCGTCTCCCAGGTCGGCTTCGGGTGGGCGTCGACCAGGGCGTGCAGGTGGTGCAGGAAGCGGGCGGCCACGTTGACCGGCCGGGCGTCGAAGCGCCGGACCAGTTCGTCGCGGGCCAGGGCGTAGCGGTTGAGGCGTACCGTCAGGGCCCGGAAGCCGCCGGCGGACCGGGCGCCGGTCAGCCGCTCCTCGGCCCGCATCGCCTCGGCCAGCTCGGGCGACTCGGCCGCCCAGTGGCTCGGCACGTTCGTCGCCGACGGACGCCGCTGGATGATCGACATGGAGGACGAGCCGGCGCGGGGCGGTGGCGGGACGTACCGGTCGCGTTCCCAACGCAGGTCGAAGCCGGCCTCGGTGAGCAGCCGGTCCAGCTTCGGATGCGGCGGCAGTGGTGCCAGTTCGGGGAACCGGGCGGTCACCCGCTGCTGGACGTGGTCCGGGGTCAGGCCCCGCCGCCCCTCCGCCGTGGTCGCCGGCGGCACCACACCCGCCTGGGCCAGGCGCAGCGCGCGGACCGGATCGAGGTCGCGCGGGTACAGCTCCAGCCGGGCGGTCGCGGCGGCCCGCTCGGAGGCCACCGCCGCGAGCAGCACCCGCCGCCGCTCGTCGATCGCGTCGGCCGCGCCGCCGGGCGCGTTCACCGCCGCGAGGGTACGCAGCACCGTCGCCGCGCTGGGCAGCACCTCGCTGGCGGCGAGCTTGTCGGCGGCCTTGCCGAGCGCGTCGGCGTAGTCCAGCAGCGCAGGGGCGGCCGGGGTGTCCGGCGCGTCGTCGTCGCCGGCCTCCAACGCCACCAGCAGGCGGTCGCCCCTCGGGTCGGGTCTGCCGTCGACGTCGGGCCGGCTGTGCCGGCGCAGCAGCAGCCGCGGCTCGTCCGCGAGCGCGTCGGTCTCCACGGCGGCCCGCACCGCGGCCAGCGCCACCGCCCGGCGCAGCTCGTCGCCCGTGCGCACCGAACCTCGGCTGCCCAGCAGCGCCGCCGCCAGCTCACCGACGCCCATCACCCGGCCGCCGTCGCGCAACAGCTCGATGATCTGGGTACGCACACTGCCCAGCACCGGGATGTCCTGCCAGCGTCTGCGCTGCTTGCCGAGGATCTGCGCCACCCGGCCCGGCGTCACCCCGACGGTGGCGGCGACCTGCGGCTGCTGCGGCCACGGCGGCAGCGCCGGCAGGGCCCCCGTGTCGTCGGGGAGGCGCAGGAGCAGCCGGGTCGCCTCCACCTCGGCGGCGTTGCGGCCGTTCTTCGCCGGCACGAGCAGCGTGGCGATCGCGTCGAGCCCGACGTTTACCAGATCGGGGCCGCCGTCCCCGGCGGTGGTCTCGGCGGCCGCCTCGGCTGCGGCGGCCTTGCGGGCGGCGGGCGAGGTGGGGATGGTCTCCCGCTCACCCAGCCGGGTGCGCCACTCCTTGACCCGGCGCTGCAACTCCTGCCGGGTCTTCGCGCCGAGGCCGGGCAGGTGGGCCAACTTGTTGGCGACGGCGAGCAACTCGCCGACGGTGCTGGCGTCGAGCCGGTGCGCGGCAGACACCGCGCGGGGGGTCAGCCCGGCCGCCTCCAGGGCGGTCGCCCGGGTGGCCTTGCCGGCCGCCTCCTCGCGGGCCGCGTCGGCGACCTCGACGTCCGGCTCGTCGGCCTCGGCGTCCGGGTGGTCGGTGCCCACCGGGGTGCTGGCGTCGGAGCGGCGGAACACCTGCTGCCAGGCGTCGCGCAGGTCCTTCAGGGAGGCGAACCGGCGGCGGTGGTCACGGTGCAGGGCCTGGTGGAAGAAGTCCACCAGCTCGTCACGGATCGCCGGGTCGAACGCCTCCACGGCCAGCACCGGCGGGCCCTCGGTCAGCTGCGGCTCGGTGCCCCCGTCACCCCAGACGGGCAGCTCACCCGAGGCCATCTCGTGCAGGGTGACCGCGAGGGCGTACCACTCGGCGTGCTTGTCGTAGACCTGCCGGCTGGCGGTGCCGAGGAACGGGTCGAGATAGCGGGGCGTGCCGGCGGTGAGTTCCTTGACCGAGACCCCGGCCAGGGAGAAGTCGAACAGCACCAGCTGCCGGGTGCGGTTGGGGCGGACCCGGACGGCGATGTTGTCCGGCTTGATGTCCCGGTGGTAGACACCCTCGCCCTCCAGGTAGTCGAGCGCGCCGAAGAGGTAGTCGCTGTACGTCTCCAGCTCGTCGACCGTCAGCCGGCCGTCGTCGCGCAGCTTGCGGGCCAGGGTCAGCTCGCCGGCGTGCTCCAGGACGATGACCGTACGGTTGGTGATCTGCAGCGGCTCCGGGCGGGCCAGCCGGATCACCCGGGAGTCGGTCAGCGGGCGGAGCACCCGTGCCTCGTGGGCGAGCCGGGCGCCCTTCTCGTCGGAGAGGCCGACCTTGAGCACCTCGTCCTTGCCGGTGCGCTCGTTGTGGGCAAGGAACGCGCGGCAGGTCGAGCCGGTGCCGAGCCGCTTGCGCACAGTCCACTCGGCGACCTGGTCGCCGGCGCGGGCCTCCAGCGGGTCGACCGGTTCCGGTTCCGGCTCCTCCGGGTGCACCGAGGCCGGCGGCGGCGCCGTCAGCTCGTTCTCGACCTCTTCCAGCATCTCGACGAACTCGCTGACCGTGGTGAGCCGCTGCGTCGGCACCGGCGCCGTGGCTTCCTTGATCAGTGCGTCGGCGAACTCGGAGATGCCGTCCGCCACCGACGAAGCCCGCAGGCCGTTGTCGCGGGCGATCCGGGCCAGCAACTCCTGCCGCTTCCCCGCCGGCGGCTGGCCGGTGAGGACCAGGTACGCCAACGCGCCCAGCCCGAAGACGTCCATCGCCACCGGGTCCGGCCGGGGTGCGGTCAGCTCCGGCGCGAGGTACGCCTCGGCGGACAACTCGATGTGCGAGGCCGCGTGGGAGGAGAGAGTGACCGGGTCACCGCTGCTCCCGCCGGCCGAGTCGGCGGCACGGGTGGCGGCCTGCCAGTCGCTGATCTGCAACTGCGGGACCAGCCACGCCTCCTCGTCGGTGCCGCCGCGCCGCTTCGGCCCCGGGCTGACCAGAACACTGCGCGCCGAGAGCGCGCGGTGGTGCAGGCGGCGGCGGTGCGCGTACGCGACCGCCTCGGCCAGCTGGCGGATCATGGCCAGCCGGCTCAGGGCGTCGAGGCGGTTACCGTACTGGGCCATGTAGTGGTCGAGGCGGATCGCACGGGGGTCGTGGCGGAAGATGAGCGCCGGACCGGCCTCGTGCGACTCCATCGAGTCGACCCGCACGATGCCCGGGTGGTTGATGCCGTGCAACGCGCGCATCTCGCGCTTGGCGGCCCGCTCGATGCTCGCCCGCTCGTCCTGCACGGCATTGCGCTCGACCAGGTAGATCCGGATCCGGCGGTGCTCCCGCTCCAGGTCCCGGTGCCGGGCGTGGTGGTCCTGCCACGTCGGGCCGAGGTCGAAGGGGCGGGTCTCCAGCTCCCACGAACCGACCTGGTAGTGCTTGCGGCTGCGGGCGATACCGACCGCGTCGAGCAGATCGGGCAGCGCCGACGACAGTTCCTTGGTGACCCGGTGCCGCTCGTCCTGGGGCGGACGGTGCAGCAGCGAGGTGATGGTGGGAAGCGTGCCCGCCTGATGCCCCGGGGCCGGCTCGGGCCCGTAGAGGCCGTGCAGGTGGTGGTCGGACAGCCCGACGTGCAGGCCCGGCTTGGACAGGAACACCGCCGCCTGCACGAACGGGATCCTGACCGGCGGCCCCTTACGCTGGCTCGCGGCGACCTGGAGCAGGGCCTTCAGCTTCTTGGCCTTAAGGTCCGCCAGGTGCAACGGGTTGTCGAAGGTGCGCGTGCCGCTCGGGCTGGACTGGATCCAGTTCGAGCCGCTCGAGACCAGCCGCCCGGTCAGACTCTTGACCTCGATCAGGTACAGCCCGCCCGGGGCCGCCACCAGCAGGTCGACCTCGTACGGGTGGCCGGTCTGGGCGGTGAAGGTGAAGTTCGACCAGGCCCGGTAGGGCTCGGTGTCCGGCAGCAACGCCTGGACGTGCGCCAGCGCCTCCCGCTCGTGCGTGAACTGCGACGGCGTGATCGTCGTCCACCGGCCCTCCTGCATGCCGACGATCCTAGGCCCCGCCTGCGCGCCGATGCCGACCCCGCCGGTTGCGGACAGTCAGGGCGGTTCCCGCTGGTGACGGCGGGCCGGAGCTGCTGGTCGCGGCGGTACCGGTACGACGGCCTACCGCGTGCTCTCCACCGTGTAGTGGATGGTCTGCGCGACGATCCACCCGTCCTCGATGATGTAGGAGTCGGCGCCGTCACGGACCCGCGCGCCGTCGGCCTCGGCGGTCCACTCCAGGAACGCGACGCGGTCCTCGAGCAGACGGGTCAGGTAGGTGAACCGGGCGCCGGGCAGTTCCTCGCCCAGCCAGCGCGCCAGCAGCGTCACCCCTTCGTGCCCCCGGAACACACCCCGACGGTCCAGGACGACGCAGGACGGCGAGACGTTGCGGGCGATGTCCTCCGCGAAGCGCCCCTCGGCGGACAGCCGCAGGTGCTCGTCGAAGACCTCGGCGGCCGAGCGCGCGCGCAGGTCCACCGCCATGTCCGCTCCTCTCGCCATCGGCGCACTCCAGGCCATCCGACCTCTACGAACAATAGTTGCCGGACGCCCGGGGAACGGGCACTACCAGGTGAGCAGGACGGTGAGCACCCTCAGCTCAGGGCTGCCTGCTCCGGCCGGCTCTGCCGCGCCCGCAGGTACCGCCCCAGCCCTTGCCCGTCCTCGCTGGCCAGGAACGCCCCGTGCGCGTTGAGCAGCGTCTCGTCGGCGTGCGTCAGGCAGCCCCACACCGTGTCGCCCCACGAGTCGGCGAGCTTCACCTCGGCCGGCTCGGCGCAGGGCTCGCCGCGCGGACCACCGATCTGGCACCGGGCGGGTGCGCCACCCCGGCGGCTGACGGCCTCGGCGGCCTCCCTGATCAGCGAGAACCGCGCCTCGCTGCCGGTCCGCTCGACCCGGGCCTGCTCCGGCACCGCCCGGCGCTGACCGAAGAGCACCACGTTGCCGTCCGGGTCGACGACGCGGCACTCACCGCCCGGGGCGTGCTCGGGATAGCCGACCCGCTCCACCTGACATCCGGCCTCGGTCAACTGCGCGACGGTCGCCTCGAGGTCGTCGACGTACAGGTAGACCAGCAGGGGCAACTCGACCGTGACCAAACGCGGCGTGACCGCGGCCAGCAGCAGGGTCAGCTCACCGCACTGCAGGTACGACCACCGCGAGTCGCCGTCGCCGCCGGTGCGGACCTCGGTGTAGCCGAAGTGCTCGTAGAAGCGTCGCGCCGGGTCGGCGTCCGCGACGTACAGCACCGGCACCTGCGCCTGCACTCGACTCTGCACCGCGCCACTCTATCCATGGACGATCGACGAATCACGTGTTCGGGATCAGGTTTTCTCGTCGATCCCGCCGGCGGCTGGCGAGAATCGCCAAGACCTCGCGGCGTACCGCCTCGGGTTCGTGCACCAGGCGGCGGTGGGCGAAGCGCACGACGAGCACACCGACGGTGGCCAGCAGCGCGTCGCGACGCAGGTCGACCTCCCGCTGCCGGGGATCGCCGTGGGTCGTCGCGCCGTCGAGTTCGAAGTCGACGCGTTCCCGCTCGGCGTAGACGTCGAGGTACATGACGCGACGGCCGACGACGACGCGAGCCTGGCGCCGGAACACCGGCATCCCCGGGCCGGTGAAGACGTGGTCGTGGCCCCACACCTCCAGCGGGCTGCGGCAACCGGCGTCGAGCCGGGCGAGCAGGGCACGCAGCTGCGCGCGGTCGGCCAGCCGGGGGGCGGTGGCGAGCGCGGCCCGGATCCGTTCGGGTGTGGTCAGCCGGTCGTTGACCGCCCTGATCACCGGCGCGGCGCGGTCGACGGGCGGGAGCAGCGGCCAGGCGTCGACCAGCGCCCGCTCCAGCCGTACCACCGGCACTCCGCCCCGGACCACCACGTCGGGCGGGCCCATCGTGAGCCCGTGCCGGTGGTGCACGGCCAGCAGCGGGCGGGGACGCAGCCCTGACCCGCGCGGCGTGTCGAGGTGCGTCGGCTCGTCAGCCAACTGCCGGCGCAGACCCCAGACGTCCAGCGCGGTGACACTGCTCAGCGCCACCCGCCCGTCGGCGTGGGCCAGGGCGACCCGCCGCCTCGTGTGGAGGTCGAGGTGTCGGAAGACGGGTTCGCGGGTGTCCGTCCCGGCCCGGCGGGTCTTGGGATGGCGGGGTTCGTCCGGCGGCCCGTCGCCGATCGCCGGTTCGTGGAGCGGGCTCCGCGGCGCGGGCGGGACGAGCGGCGTGCTGCTCAGCAGGGCGGCGTCGACGTAGACGCCGGGCAGGGCCGGGCGGAGGGCGCCGGTGAGGCAGCTGTGCCGCAGGACCCAGCCGGGTACGACCTGGGTGGCCGTCCGACGGGTCACCACCCCGCCGCCCCGCTCGACAAGGGATCGCAGCGCCGGATGCACACCCGCGAGGATGGACCACGACACGCCATCGTCCGCTCTCGACGCCGCCGCCTTGTGGACACCCACCCCGCCTGTGCACAACCCCCGCATCCGCCCCGACTCTGCTATGGCCGCTCATGATCGGGTAGCAATTCGGGACACGTTCACCGGCGTGTCGTGTTCGAAATTGCTACCCGATCATGAGGGCGGGGCGGGGCGGTCAGCGGGGGGCGAGGCGCTGCCGCAGGTACGCCTGCTCGGCGGGGTTGGCGGTACGGCTCAGGGCGGCGAGGTAGGCCGCACCCGCCTCGTCGGTACGGCCGAGGCGGCGCAGCAGGTCGGCGCGGACGGCGTGGAAGACGTGGTAGTGCGTCAACGGCAGGGCGTCGACGAGGGCGAGCGCCACGGCGGGACCGTGCACCTCGGCCACGGCGACGGCCCGGTTCAGCGCCACGACCGGGCCGGGGGCGAGCGCGTGCAGGTGGTCGTACAGTGCCAGGACCTGGCCCCAGTCGGTGTCGGCGGCCGTCGCGGCGTCGCTGTGCACCGCGTTGATCGCGGCCTGGATCTGGTACGGGCCGGGACGCCCGCGCCGCAGGCAGCGGCGCACGAGCGCCTGGCCCTCGGCGATCAGGGCACGGTCCCATCGGGTGCGGTCCTGCGCGGCCAACGGCACGAACCCGTCGGGGACGACCCGGGCGGGGCGGCGGGCCTCGGTGAGCAGCATCAACGCGAGCAGGCCCGACGCCTCCGGCTCGTCGGGCATCAGCTCGACCAGCAGCCGGCCGAGACGCAGGGCCTCGGCACACAGGTCCGCGCGGACCGGGTGCGGCCCGCCAGTGGCGGTGTGTCCCTCGTTGAAGACGAGGTAGACGACGGCGAGCACGGCGCGTACCCGGTCGGGCAGGTCGGCGTCGTACGGCACCCGGTACGGGATACCGGCGTGGCGGATCTTGGCCTTGGCGCGGACCAGCCGCTGCGCCATGGTCGGCTCGGGGACGAGGAAGGCGCGGGCTATCTCGGCGGTGCTGAGCCCGCCGAGCAGGCGCAGGGTGAGCGCGACCCGGGCGGCCGGGGCGAGGGCCGGGTGGCAGCAGGTGAAGATCAGGCGGAGCCGGTCGTCGCGCACGGGTCCCTCCTCGGCGGGTGGTTGCGGGGCGTGCAGCAGGGCGGCCTCGGCGTGCCGGTCGGCCCGGGACGCTTCCCGGCGCAGCCGGTCGATGGCCCGGTTGCGGGCGGTGGTGATGATCCAGCCGGCCGGGGCCGGGGGTGGCCCGTCGGCCGGCCAGCGCCGGACGGCCTCGGTGAACGCGTCCTGGACGGCCTCCTCGGCGAGGTCGATGTCGCCGAGGAGGCGGACCAGGACGGCTACCGCGCGGCCGTACTCCGCGCGGAACACCCGCTCGACGGGGTCGGTCACCCGTCGCCCTGGAAGGGGCGGACCTCGATGGGCAGGGTGGTGGCGCGGGCGTAGCGGCGACCCCAGTGCAGGGCGGCGTCCAGGTCGGGGGCCCGCAGGATGGTGAAGCCGCCCAGGTGCTCCTTGCCCTCGACGAACGGTCCGTCGGTGACGAGCACCTGGTCGCCCTCGGCGCGCAGCACGGTGGCGGTCTCCGGGCCGTGCAGGCCCTGCCCGAAGACCCAGCAGCCGGCGGCCTCCAGTTCGTCGCGGATCGCGCCCAGCTCGCGCATCACCCCGGCCAGGAACTCCGGGTCGGGCGTGCCGCCCTCGGGCTGGTAGATGCTCAACAGGTACTGCTTCACGTCACGCCTCCTGGTGGATGTGGGTCAGCTTCCACCTTCCACACGAACGGCGGCCCGGCGGATCGACACTCCGGCGCCGGGAACGTCCGGACGGACGACGGACGACGGACAACGGACGACGGACGGCGGCGCAGGTGTGCCCGGCGGTGGCGCGGGTAACCGCCCGCCGTGCGGGTCGTGGTGGTGGGTGCGGGGTTCTCCGGACTCGCGGCCGCGTCCGCGCTGGTCGGGGCCGGCGCGCAGGTGGTGGTGCTGGAGGCCCGGGACCGGGTGGGCGGCCGGGTGCTCACCCGCCGGCTGGCCGACGGCACCGCGCTGGACCTGGGGGCGCAGTGGATCGGCCCGACCCAGGACCGGATGGCGGCGCTGGTGGCCGAGCACGGTCTGGTCACCTTCCCGTCGGCGTCCGTCGGCGCGGCCACGGTGCTCTGGGACGGCCGGCGACGGGACGCGGCGCCGGAGTCGGCGCACCGGCTGGTCGCCCTGCTGGACGCCGATGCCGCCGAGGTGGATCCGGCGGAGCCGTGGCGGGCCGCGCGGGCGGCCGAGTGGGACCGTACGACGCTCGGTGGCTGGCTGGCCGACGTGGCGCCGGACCCGGTGTCGGCCCGGTACGTCGGACGCCTGCTCGCCGGTGGCCTGCTCGCCGCCGACCCGGCGGAGGTGTCGCTGTTGCAGCTGCTGTTCTACCTGCGCAGCGGGGGCGGCAGCGGGCTGCTGCTGGCGATGGCGGGCGGGGCACAGCAGGACCGGATCGTCGGCGGTCCGGCGGCGCTGGCGGAGCGGATGGCCGGCGCGCTGCCGGCGGGAAGCGTCGTCACGGGCACGCCGGTGCGCGCGATCGGTCAGGACGGTGGCGGTGTGGTCGCGTACACCGACGGGAGTGCGCACCGCGCGGACGCGGCGGTGGTCGCGGTGGCCCCGGCGCTGGCCGGCCGGATCGGGTACGACCCGCCGCTGCCCGCGCTGCGCGACGGGCTGACCCAGCGGATGCCGATGGGTTCGGCGTTGAAGGCGCACGCGGTCTACCCGGAGCCGTTCTGGCGGGCCGACGGCCGCTCCGGGGTGGCGACCGCCGCCGAGGGGCCGGTGACGGAGACGGTGGACAACGGCGTGCCGGGCTCGTCGCGCGGGGTGCTGACCGCGTTCGCGTACGGCGGTGCGGCCCGCGAGCTGCGGCGGATGTCCCCGCAGCGGCGGCGGGAGGCGCTGCTGGACGCGCTGGTGGCGCTCGTCGGCCCGGCCGCCGCGCGACCGGACGACCTCGTCGAGTACGACTGGTCGGCCGACGAGTGGACCCGGGGCTGCTTCTGCGGCGCGTTGACCCCCGGCTCGTGGACCGGGTACGGCCCGGAGTTGCGTCGCCCGACCGGCCGGGTGTTCTGGGCAGGTACCGAGACGGCGACGCGGTGGGCCGGCTACCTGGAGGGCGCGGTGCTGGCCGGTGAGCGGTCGGCGGCCGAGGTGCTGGCCGCACACGGCTGGCCCACATAGACAATCTTGATTACGCCTATTGAAAACTATCTACGTCTCGTGCCCTAATACTGACAGTTCCTTTCGCCACTCCCCGCCGCCCGCGCGGCAACCCCCAGGGAGGAAAGATGAACCGTCTGCGCGCGAGCGCGGCGGCCCTGCTGGCGACCGTCATGGTGCTCGCCGGCGCCGCCGCCCTCCGCCCCACCTCCGCCGACGCCGCCCCGGCCGGGCTGCCCGGCCTGGACGTCTCCAGCTACCAGGGCAACGTCAACTGGTCGGCCGCCTGGAGCAACGGCGCCCGCTTCGCGTACGTCAAGGCGACCGAGGGCACCGGCTACACCAATCCGTACTTCGCCCAGCAGTACAACGGCTCCTACACCGTCGGGATGATCCGGGGCGCGTACCACCTCGCCCTGCCCGACCGGTCCAGTGGCGCCACTCAGGCCAACTGGTTCGTCGACCACGGCGGCGGCTGGTCCCGGGACGGCCGGACGCTGCCCGGCGCGCTCGACATCGAGTACAACCCGTACGGCGCGACCTGCTACGGGCTGAGCCAGAGCGGCATGCGCAGCTGGATCACCTCCTTCGTGAACCAGTACCGCGCCCGCACCGGCCGCTGGGCGACGATCTACACGACCACGGACTGGTGGAGCACCTGCACCGGCAACTACAGCGGGTTCGCCGCCACCAACCCGCTCTGGATCGCCCGGTACGCCGGCGCCGTCGGCACGCTGCCGGCGGGCTGGCCGACGTACTCCTTCTGGCAGTGGTCGTCCTCGGGCGTCCTGCCCGGTGACCAGAACGTCTGGAACGGCTCGCTCGACCGGCTCAAGGTGCTCGCCTGCGACGGACCCTGCTGACCTCGGACAATGAGGAGGACGAGAATGTCCGCACCCGTCTCCCGCCGCACCGCGCTGCGCGGCGCGGTCCTGCTCGGCGCCGCCGCCGGCGTCTCGGCCCTGGGCCAGCTCGGTGGCGACCGGGGCGTGCGCGCCGCCGCCACCCGCGTCGACCAGCCGACCATCGCCAACTGCGCCACCTGGGGCGCCCGGCCGCCGGCCTCCCGGGTCAGCGTGGTGCAGAACCGCCCCAACAAGATCATCGTGCATCACACGGCGTTCCCGAACTCGACCGACTACAGCCTGGCCCACGCGTACGCGAACTCCCGCGACATCCAGGACCTGCACATGGACACCAACGGCTGGCTCGACTCCGGGCAGCACTTCACCAACAGCCGCGGCGGCCACCTCACCGAGGGCCGGCACGGCAGCCTGTACGCGCTGCTGCACGGGCAGACCATGGTGCAGGGGGCGCACTGCGTGGGGCAGAACAGCCAGGCGATCGGCATCGAGAACGAGGGCATCTACCTGGACGCGCAGCCGCCACAGGCGCTCTGGGACAGCCTGGTCCGGTTCTGCGCCTTCACCTGCCAGCAATACGCCATCCCGGCCAGCGAGATCTACGGCCACAAGGACTTCAACGCCACCCAGTGCCCGGGGCTGCTGCACGGCCGGCTCCCCGAACTGCGCGCCGCCGTCGCCGCGCGCCTCGGCTAAGTCGTTGCTTATATAAGTCGGTCTTGATAGAAAGAGCTGTGCACGCCTTCGACGTCCTCGGCGACCCGGTACGCCGCCGCATCCTGGAGCTGCTGGCCGAGGGTGAGCGGAGCGCCGGTGGAGTCTGCGCGGTGATCCAGGAGGAGTTCGGCATCTCTCAACCGGCCGTCTCGCAGCACCTGCGGGTGCTGCGGGACAACGGCTTCACCACGGTGCGCCCGCAGGGCACCCGCCGCCTCTACGCCGTGGACCCGCGACCGCTGCGGGAGGTCGACGAGTGGCTGGCCGGCTTCCGTGGGTTCTGGGGCCCGAAGCTCGACGCCCTGGGCACCGAACTGGCCCGCGGCCGGCGCGAACGGCGTGTGCGTCCACCGACGAGCACACCCGAGGAGCACCCATGACCGACGTCACCCACCAGATCAACGCCGTACGACGCAGCATCGGCAACCGGACGCTGGAGGCCGGCGAGGCCCGCGTGCTGACCATCAGCCAGACGTACGACGCGCCGCTGGACGACGTCTGGGACGCCTGCACCAGCGCCGAACGGATCCCCCGCTGGTTCCTGCCCATCTCCGGCGAGCTGCGGTTGCACGGCCGCTACCAGTTCGAGGGCAACGCCGGCGGCGTGATCCAGCGCTGCGACCCGCCCAAGAGCTTCTCGGCCACCTGGGAGTACGGCGACGAGGTGAGCTGGATCGAGGTGCGGCTGACCCCCGAGGGCGGCGGACGCACCCGGTTCGAGCTGGAGCACGTCGCGCACGTCGACGACGAGCGCTGGCTGCAGTTCGGCCCGGGCGCGGTGGGCATCGGCTGGGACTCCGGCCTGCTCGGCCTCGCCTCCCACCTGGCCGCCGACGGCAGCGGGATCACCCCCGACCAGGCCGCCGCCTGGATGGCCTCCGAGGAGGGGCGGCAGTTCTTCACGCTCTCCGGCGAGCGCTGGTGCGAGGCCGACATCGCCGGCGGCACCGACCCGGAGGCCGCGCGGGCGGCCGCCGCCCGCACCATCGCCGCCTACACCGGCGCGCCGGCCTGATCGTCACGCGACGGCGCCGGGCCGTGCCCCCACGGGGCCCGATCGGGGGTACGCCGGGCCGCGCGAAGGGCGTGGCCCGGCGTCGCCCCTGCCGTCCGCTCCGGCGCGGGCGCGCGAAATCGGAGCGCGGACTGTCGGTGGGCTGGCGGATCCTCGCCACCGGGCACCCGCAGCGCGCCAAGGCGCTCGGCCGTCAGGTGCGCGGCTTCGACGAGACCGTCTGGCAGGCCCGCCGCTACGACATCGTGGTCGCCGGCAGCGTCGCCAAGTTCGGCCAGCACGACGACCTGCGGGCGTACCTGCTGGGCAGCGGCGACCGGGTGCTGGTCGAGGCGAGCCCGGTCGACCGGGTGTGGGGCGTCGGCCTGGCCGCCGACGACCCGCGCGCCGAGGACCCGACCCGCTGGCGCGGGCTCAACCTGCTCGGGTTCGCGCTGATGCGGGCGCGGGAGACGCTGCGGGCGGCGTGACGCGAGCGGGGTGGTGCACCGGGCGGTAACGTGCGGCGACATGACCGGCGTACCGTTCTCGTACTGCTCCTTCTGCGGCGCCGCCTATCCGGCGGACGTCACCTGGCCCCGGGTCTGCGCGGCCTGCGGGGAGACGGTCTGGCGCAACCCGCTGCCGGTCGCGGTGGCGCTGCTGCCGGTGCGCACCGATGTCGGGCTCGGCCTGGTGGTGGTCCGCCGCGACATCGAGCCGGCGCGCGGGCTGCTCGCCCTGCCCGGCGGCTTCATCGAGTACGGCGAGGAGTGGTCGCAGGCGCTGGTGCGGGAGTTGTGGGAGGAGACCGGCCTGGTCGACGACGCCGGTCGGGCGCGGCTGTTCGCCGTGCACGGCGCCCCGGCCGGCGGCACCATCATGATCTTCGGTGAACTGCCGGAACGGCCGGCGGCGAGCCTGCCCCCGTCGGCCCCCACCGAGGAGGCCACCGAGTGGCTGGTCCTCACCGAGCCGGTCGAGCTGGCCTTCTCCACCCACACCCGCGCGATGGCCGACTTCTTCGCCCGCCACCGCTGACCCGCCGGGCAGCGCGGCGCTCGGGCATGATGTCGGCGGTACGGCACGCCGAGCCGTACCGCCGACGTCATGGTCTCCGGGCCGCGCCTCACGGGCGCAGCCGGCGCGGGGTGCCCGGCGCGGCGGGTGTGCTCCGCCGCGCCGGGCACCGGGTCAGCTCGCCGAGCAGGTCGGCGTGGCGGACGGGCCGACGCCGGTGCCCTGGAAGCCGAAGGTGGTGCTGGTGCCGGCGGCGACGCTGCCGTTGTAGCTGACGTTGCGGAACGTCACCGCGCCGCTGGTGCCGCTGGGCTGCGCGCTCCAGGTGTTCGTGATCGCCGCGCCGGCGGGCAGGGTGAGCCCGACGGTCCAGCCGTTGAGCGACGACGACCCCGCGGTGACCGTCACGTTCGCCACGAAACCGCCGTTCCAGGAGTCGAGCCGGACGCTGGCGACGCAGGCGGCGTTGCCCGGCGGCGGGGTGGTCGGCGGGGTCGTGGTGGGCGGCGTGGTGGTGGGCGGCGTGGTGGTGGGCGGCGTCGTGGTCGGCGGGGTGGTCGTCCCGCCGCTGTTGAGCGCGGTCAGCACGGCGTTGTAGGCGGCCTTCTTGTTGCCACCGCCGTCGAAGAGCAGCGGGCTCTCCCCGGAGCGCCACGAGTCGGAGTCGCGGATGCCCCAGACGGTGATGCCCTTGCACCGCGCGACCGCGAGGCAGTCGTTGACGACGTTGCGGTACGCGTCGGACGGCGCGTTGCGGATGTCCAGCTCGGTGATGTGCACGTCGACGCCGAGGGCGGCGAAGCTGGACAGCGTGGTGCGGTAGTTGCTCGGGTAGTTCGACCCGCCGGTGAAGTGCGACTGCAGGCCGACGCAGTCGATCGGGACCCCGCGGCTCTTGAAGTCCTGCACCATCCGGTAGACGGCCTGGGTCTTGGCGTCGTTCCAGTTGTCGATGTTGTAGTCGTTGTAGCAGAGCTGTGCGTTCGGATCCGCCGCGTCCGCGGCCCGGAACGCCGCCTCGATCCAGTCGTTGCCGGTGCGCTGCAGGTTCGAGTCGCGACGTGCGCCGGTGCCGCCGTCCGCGAACGCCTCGTTCACCACGTCCCACCAGGCGACCTGGCCACGGAAATGGGTGGCGACCTGGGTCACGTGGTTCAGCATCGCGCTGCGCAACGCGCTGCCGGACATGTTCTGCATCCAGCCGGGCTGCTGCGAGTGCCATGCCAGCGTGTGCCCGCGGACCTTCATGCCCTGGCCACGGGCGTGCGAGACGATCCGGTCGGCGTTGCCGTACGTGAACACGCCCTGCTGCGGTTCGGTCGCGTCGATCTTCATCTCGTTCTCGGCCGTGACCTGGTTGAACTCGCGGTTCAGGAGGGTCGTGTACGCCGAGTCGCTCAGCTTGTTCGCCGCGACGGCGGTGCCGAAGTACCGGCCGGTCTGGGCCGCGGAGGCGCCCAGGGTCGTGGCGGCGCTGGCGTTGGGGGCCAGGGCGACCGTCGTGCCGACGGCGGCGACCCCGGCGACGGCGGCGATGAGGGCGGCGCGCAGCCGGGCCCGGGTCGTCGGACGCCCGCTGGAGCGGGCGGGGACATGGTTCATGGCAGATCGCCTTTCGACAGGTGTGGTGGGGGGACCGTCGCCTCGACCGCGCCCGACGCGGTGGCCGTCGCCGACGCGCCCGCCCGGAGGCCACGTCGGGAACCGCTGTGCTGCGGTGCCACCGCGAGGGTCGAAGCGTTCCCGCCGCCACGGTATCGAAATGCTTTCGATAGTTCAACGAAAGTCGATGGACTCCCCTCCTCCGACCGGCCACCGCGCGACCCCGGCGGGACCTCCGCGCCCGTCGGGGACGGCAGCGCCGGCAGGATCGACCGCCCAGTGTCGAAACTTTCGAGGCTCGGTCGGGCGAGGATCAGGCGTCGGCCGGGTGGGCGCCGCCGAATCCTGTGGCGTGCGCGACGTAGCCGCTGGCCTGGAGCTGGAACAGCTCCCGGTAGAGGCCGTCGACAGCCATCAACTCGTCGTGGGTGCCGCGCTGCACGAGCCGGCCGTGCTCCATCACGAAGATCTGGTCGGCGTGCCGGACGTTGGCCAGCCGGTGGGTGATCAGCACGACCGCGCGCTCCGGCCGGCGGCGCAGGTGCGCGAAGAGCGCGTGCTCGGCGCGGGCGTCGAGGGCGGCGGACGGCTCGTCGCAGATCAGCAGCCGGGCGTCGCGGTAGAGGCTGCGGGCGGCGACGAGACGCTGCCACTGCCCGCCGGAGAGGTCCTGACCGTTCTTGAACTCCCGGTCCAGCAGGGTGTCGTACCCGAACGGCAGGTCGGCGATCATGTCGTGCGCGGCGGCGGCCCGCGCGGCCTCCTCCACGCTCGGGCCGCCCTGGCCGGGTTGGCGGTCGTACCGGCCGATGCGGATGTTCTGCCCGGCGGTGAAGGGGAACTTCCACCAGTCCTGGGTCATCACGGCCACCTGGGCGGCGGTCTGCTCCGGGTCCAGTTCGGCGGTGTCCACCCCGTCCCAGCGGATCGTCCCGCCGGTGGGCCGGTAGAGGCCGGCGATCAGCTTGGCCAGGGTGGTCTTGCCGGAGCCGTTCTCACCGACCAGGGCGACCACCTCGCCGCGCCGCAGGGTGAGGCTGACCTCGTCCACGGCCGGAGCGTCGGTGTTCGGGTAGCGCAGGGTGACCCGGTCCAGCTCGATGGTGTCGAACCCGCTCGTGGGCCGGTCCGCGCCGGTGGCGACCCGCTCACGCGCCCGGTCCAGGAAGTCGCGGTAGTCCTGGTAGTAGAGCGCGTCCTCGTAGAGGTTGTTGGTGGCGAAGACGGCGACACCGAGGCTGGAGCGCGCGGACTGCAGGGCGAGCAGGGCGGTCGCCGCGGCGGCCAGGGCCACCACCCCGGTGAGCAGCAGGCCGCCGAGGAGCGCGTACACGGCGAAGGCGGCGACGCCGCCGACGGACATGCCGAGCGCGCGGGTGGTGCTCTGCGCGCGGGCCAGCCGCAGCAGGGCGCGCGTCTCGACGGTCATCATCCGGCGGTACTGGGCGAGCAGGAAGCCGCGCATCTGGTAGGCCCGGACCTCGGCCGCGGTGTGCCGGTTGGCCATCAGGTGGGCCAGCATCCACATCCGGCGGCGGCGGGTGATCCGGGCCAGCATGTGCAGGTACTGCCGGCGGGCCATCTTCACGGCGGTGACCGCCTCGGGCACCGCCGCGAGCAGCAGGCAGGGTAGCAGCACCGGCTGGATCACGGTCACCGCCACGGCGGTGGCGAGCACGCCGACCACCCCGGTGAGCAGGTTGACGGTGTGGTCGACGATGGACGCCGCCTCGGCCATCCCCCGGTCCCGGACCCGGTCCATCTCCTCGGCGAATCCGGCGTCGTCGAAGGCGGCCAGCTCGACCGCCGTGGTGGCCTCGAAGAGTCGCAGCTCCACCGCGTAGTTGATCTGCGGGATGAGCCGGGCCTGCGCCCACCCGGCGGCGACGGTGAGGGCGCCCTTGGCGGTCACCGCCGAGGCGGCCAGGGCCAGCGACGGCAGCGCGGCGCGGACCCGGTCCGGGGTGGGCCCGGCGGCGAACAACTCCCGCAGCACCCCGGTGGTGGCCAGCAGCCCGAGCGTGGTCATCACCCCGGCGGCCAGGTTGAGGCCGATCGCCGCGCAGGTGTCCCGACGGCTGGTCGACCAGGCCAGCGTGACCGCCTCGCGGACCAGGTACGGCAGGCGCCGGGCGACCGCCCGGAAGCTGGTGTGGGCGAACCGGGTGGCATGGTGCATCCAGTGGCCGTCCTCCAGCTCCGGCAGGTCGAGCCCGTCCTCGTCACCGGACGGGGAATCCGTGCCGGCCGCGGGGCGGGAGCCGGTCACCGTCGCCATGGGGTCCTCCCGGGGTCGAGGAGCGGGGCAGGGGCGAGCCTACTGTCGGCGATCGTCCGATGTCAGTGCGTGACCGGCGTGTCGTACACGTGTCGCAACGGCGTGTCGGCGACCACCCTGCGGGACGGGTCCGACGCGTCGCGTCGCGCGGGTCCCCCACGGGTGGCAGGCTGGACGGCGAGCCGGCGGCCGGCGCGAGGCCCGCCGCCGGGCGAACGTCGTGAAGGAGAAGATCGACCCGATGGCAGCGAGTGTGACCACCACCGACGAATGGCAGGCGCTGCGCAAGCACGCCGAGACGATGCGCGGCACCCACCTGCGGGAACTGTTCGCCGCGGACCGGCGCCGGGGTGAGCGGCTCACCGGCGAGGTCGCCGACCTGCACGTCGACTACAGCAAGAACCTGGTCACGGACGAGACGCTGACGCTGCTCACCGCGCTGGCCGAGCGGGTCCGGCTGACCGACCGGATCGCCGCGATGTTCGCCGGTGAGCACATCAACTCCACCGAGGACCGAGCGGTGCTGCACACCGCGCTGCGGCTGCCCCGCGACGCCTCGCTCACCGTGGACGGCCAGGACGTGGTCGCCGACGTGCACCGGGTGCTGGACCGGATGGCCGCCTTCGCCGAGCGGGTCCGCTCCGGGCAGTGGCGCGGGCACACCGGCGAGCGGATCACCACCGTGGTCAACATCGGCATCGGCGGCTCCGACCTCGGGCCGGTGATGGCGTACGAGGCGCTGAAGGCGTACCGGGACGGCGGGATCAGCTGCCGGTTCGTCTCCAACATCGACCCGACCGACATCCACGACAAGACCCACGACCTGGACCCGGCGACCACCCTGTTCGTGGTCGTCTCGAAGACCTTCTCCACCCAGGAGACCCTCGCCAACGCGAACCAGGCGAAGACCTGGCTGCTCTCCGGGCTCGACGCCGACGACGACGCGGCGATCGCGCGGCACTTCGTGGCGGTCAGCACCAACGCCCGACGGGTCGCCGACTTCGGCATCGACCCGGAGAACATGTTCGGCTTCTGGGACTGGGTGGGCGGCCGGTACTCGCTGCCGTCGGCGGTGGGGTTGTCGGTGATGCTGGCGATCGGCCCGGACCGGTTCCGTGAGCTGCTGGCCGGGTACCACGCCGTGGACGAGCACTTCCGGACCACGCCGGTGGAGCGCAACGTGCCGGCCCTGATGGGCCTGCTCAACGTCTGGTACACGAACTTCCTCGACGCGCAGACCCACGCCGTGCTGCCCTACTCGCAGTACCTGCACCGGTTCCCGGCGTACCTGCAGCAGTTGACGATGGAGAGCAACGGCAAGTCGGTGACGCTGGACGGCACCGCCGTCGACCACGCCACCGGGGAGATCTTCTGGGGCGAGCCGGGCACCAACGGCCAGCACGCCTTCTACCAGCTCATCCACCAGGGCACCGTGCTGATCCCGGCGGACTTCATCGCGTTCAGCCGGCCCAACCACGACCTGGGCGACATGCACGACCTGTTCATGTCGAACTTCTTCGCGCAGACCGCGGCGCTGGCGTTCGGCCGGACGAAGGAGCAGGTCGAGGCGGAGGGCACCGCGCCGGAGGTGGTGGCGCACCGGGTGATGCCGGGTAACCACCCCACCACCTCGATCATCGCGCCGAAGCTCACCCCGTCAACGCTGGGCCAGTTGATCGCCCTCTACGAGCACATCGTGTTCACCTCCGGCGCGATCTGGGACATCAACCCGTTCGACCAGTGGGGTGTCGAGCTGGGCAAGGTGATGGCCAACCAGCTCGCGCCGAAGCTGACCGGTGACGCGCCGGACCTGTCCGACGTGGACTCCTCCACGGCGGCGCTGATCCGTCGCTACCGCGCGGAGCGCGGCCGGGCCTGAGGCGTACGCGGGGACGGCGGTCGGGTCACCACGACCCGGCCGCCGTTCTTTCGGTACGAAAACTGGTCCAACCAGTTGACGGGTTGATGTGTCTGCCGTCACACTGCTGCCGTGACCTTCGTCCCCGTCCCCCGCAGCTCCGTCTCCGACCACGTCTTCGCGCAGCTGCGCGACGCCATCGTCAGCGGGCGCTACCGCCCCGACGACCCGCTGCCCGGCGAGCGGGAGCTGGCCGCCGCGTTCGCCGTCAACCGGCACGCCGTCCGGGAGGCGCTGCGCCGGCTCCAGCAGCTCGGCCTGCTGCGGGTCAGCCAGGGCGGCGCGACCCGGGTGCTCGACTGGCGGGCGCACGCCGGTCTTGACCTGGCGCTCTCGCTCGCCCAGTCCGGCGACGTGCTCCCGGTGGACAACCTGGTACGGGACATGATGGAGATGCGGGCCTGCATCGGCGTCGACGCCGCCCGGCTCTGCGCCGAGCGCGCCACCGCCGAGGTACGGCAGACCGTCGTCCGGGCCGTGGCGGAGTTCACCGCGCTCGTGCCCGACCTGCACCGGATGGGCGAGGCCAACATCGCGCTCTGGCGGCACGTCGTCGACGGCTCCGGCAACACCGCGTACCTGCTGGCCTTCAACAGCCTGGTGGCCGGGGCGGTCGCGGTCGGCGAGGTGCCGCCAGAGCGACGCGCCGCCGAGCTGCTGGACGTCACCGGGCACCGCCGCCTCGGCGCGGCGATCGCCGAGGGGCGGGGAGCCGACGCCGCCGCCGAGGCGCACACCTTGCTCACCGCCGACCTCACCACCCCCACCACCGGACCAGAGAGGCAATGCCGAGCATGATCCCCGCCGTGCTCTACGCCGTACCGGCGTTCCTGCTGCTCATCGTCGTCGAGGCGCTGTCGTACCGGTTCGCCCCGGACGACGACGAACGCGGCTACGAGCTACGTGACACCACGACCAGCCTGTCCATGGGCGCCGGCAGCCAGGTGATCGGATTCCCGTGGAAGCTGCTCACCGTCGGGCTCTACGCGGCGGCCTGGACCGTCGCGCCGGTGCAGCTCTCCCCCACCAGCGTCTGGACCTGGGTGCTGCTCTTCTTCGCCGACGACCTGGCCTACTACTGGTTCCACCGGGTCCACCACGAGGTGCGCTTCTTCTGGGCCGGCCACGTGGTGCACCACTCCAGCCAGTTCTTCAACCTCTCCACCGCGCTGCGGCAGAGCTGGACGCCGATGACCTCGCTGCCGTTCTGGCTCGGCCTGGCGCTGCTCGGCATCCCGCCGTGGATGATCTTCCTGCAGCAGTCGATCAGCCTGCTCTACCAGTTCTTCCTGCACACCGAACGGATCGACCGGCTCCCCCGGCCGATCGAGTTCATCTTCAACACCCCGTCGCACCACCGGGTCCACCACGGCGCCAACGCCGAGTACCTGGACCGCAACTACGGCGGCATCCTGATCATCTGGGACCGGCTCTTCGGCAGCTTCGAGCCGGAACGCGCCGCCGTTCGGTACGGGTTGACCAAGAACATCACCACGTACAACCCGCTGCGGGTGGCCACCCACGAGTACGCCGCGATCCTGGCCGACCTGCGCTCGGCCACCTGCTGGCGGCACCGGCTGGGCTACCTGTTCGGCCGGCCCGGCTGGCAGCCGGCCTCGCCCTCGCCGCAGCCGGCGGTCAGCCGATGAGGCGGCTCTGGCCCGGGCTGTTCGGGCTGGTCGTGGCCGTCGAGCTGACCGGCGTCGCGCTCGACGTGCCGGCGTTGCAGTGGGCGGCGAAGCCGCTGCTCGCGCCGCTGCTGCTGATCCTGTTGCTGGGCGTACGCCGCAGGTGGGACCTGGTCGCGACCGGGCTGGTGTTCGCGACGGCCGGCGACGTGGCGCTGCTGCTGCCCGGCACCACCGCGTTCCTGGTCGGGATGGGCTGCTTCCTCGGCACCCAACTGAGCTTCCTCACCGCGTTCCTGCGTCGCCGGCGGGCGCCGCTGGCGGTCTTCGCCGGCTACCTGGCGCTCTGGGCGGCGGCCAACGCCCTGCTCTGGGGGCGACTGGGCGATCTGCGGCTGCCGGTGCTCGGCTACAGCCTGGCGCTGTGCCTGATGGCCGCCGCCGCGGCCGGGGTGTCCCGGCGGGCGGCGGTCGGCGGGGCGCTCTTCCTCGTCTCCGACCTGCTGATCGGGGTCGGCGCGGCCGGGGCCGAACTGCCCGGGCGAGGGCTGCTGGTGATGATCACGTACGTCGCCGCGCTCTACCTCATCACCACGGCCTGGGCCCGCCGCGACGAGCCCGAGCGCCGTGCCACGTCAACGACCAGAACCCTGGCCGGAGCGGAGCCCGCGATCGACGCCTGATCGGCCGCACGGTTTGCGGCGTGTCGCGGTGTCCTCGCAGGCGGGCACCACGAAACACCGCAAAACGTGAGACCGGAGGGGCAA
>NZ_JBNADX010000001.1:142536-324683 GCF_049629545.1 Micromonospora citrea | reverse complement strand
AGCCCGAGCGCCGTGCCACGTCAACGACCAGAACCCTGGCCGGAGCGGAGCCCGCGATCGACGCCTGATCGGCCGCAAACCGTGAGCCCGGCGGGACCGGGTCCGTCAGGGGTTCATCTCGTAGGCGCCGGAGAGGGCGGTGACCTGGCTCCAGACGCGGGCGGTGCGCTCCGGGTCGGCGACCGGGCGACGGACGTGGGCCAGCGCCCAGTCCGCCTGCGCCTCGGTGGTGGCCGTCTTGCCGTGCAGCTCGGTGGCGTGGCCGGAGAAGTCGCGGACCAGCACGTCGAAGATCTCGTCGAGCAGGTCGGCGTCGAGGCCGGTCAGCTCGGCCTGCTCCAGGATCAGCTGGCCGTAGACCACCAACGCGAAGAGCTGCCCGAGGGCGAGCAGGAAGTCCAGGTCGCGCTGCTGCTCCTCGCTCGGGGCGTGGGCGGCGAGCAGCGCGCAGAGCCCGTCGGCCTGCTCGCGGAACCGGGCCACGTTCGGCACGTGGGCGTGTACGTCGTACGCGGCCCGCCAGTCGTGGAAGCGGATCGCGCCGAGGCCCCGCGCCGGGCCCTGCCGGAACAGGAACTCGTCGTCGGCCGGGTCGTGCCGGGTCGGCACCGGCGGGAACTCGGCCGGGGCGAAGAGGTAGTTCGCCATGAACTTCAGGATCAGGGCCAGGTTGACGTGCACGGTGCCTTCGAGCTTGGGCAGGCCGCGGATGTCCCGGGCGGCTTTGTCGAAGTAGGTGTCCGCCTCGAAGCCCTTGGCGGCGATGACGTCCCAGAGCAGGTCGATCACCTTCTCGCCCTCGGTGGTCACCTTCATCTTGGTCATCGGGTTGAACAGCAGGTAGCGGCGGTCGTCCGGCCCGGCCGAGCGGAAGTAGTCGACCGCCCGGTCGCTGAACAGCTTCATCGCCACCAGGCGCACGTACGCGTCGGTCAACTCCCGCCGCACGTGCGGGAAGTCGGTGACCCGCCGGCCGTAGAGGACCCGGTCGTGGGCGTGGGTGACCGCCTCGAACATGGCGTGTTCGCAGATGCCGACGGAGGCGGTGCAGAGGTTGAACTTGCCCACGTTGACGGTGTTGAGCGCGGCGTCGAAGGCCGCCTTGCCGGTGTGCAGCACGTCCTCGGCGCGCACCGGGTAGTCCTCCAGCCGGAACTCGCTGACGAACATCTGCGCGTTGACCACGTTGCGCACCAGCCGGTACGCCGGGTGCCGGCTGTCGGCGGCGAAGAAGACGTACCCGTCGGGACCCTCGACGTCGGCCCGGCGGCCGAAGACGGAGACCAGGCCGGCGACGTTGCCGTTGCCGATGTAGTACTTGCCGCCGGTGGCCCGGAAACCGCCGGAGCCGTCGGGGGTGAGCAGCATGTCGGTGGAGTAGATGTCGGCGCCGTGGCTGCGCTCGGAGAGGCCGAAGGCCATCACGTGGCCGGCGTCGAGCAGTTCGGCGGCGCGGGCGCGGGCGGCGGCGTTGTCGCTCTGCCAGACCGGGCCGAGGCCCAGGACGGTGACCTGCCAGGTGTACCAGTAGCCGAGGCCGTAGAAGCCGAGCACCTCGCTGAGCGCGGCGTTGCGGGCGGTGTCCCAGCGCTTGGCCGGGTCGCCGCCGCCGTCGGCGGCCGGGGTGCAGAAGGCGGCGAAGAGGCCGGACTTGGCGGCGAAGTCGAGGAAGTCGCCGTACCAGTCGTGCCGGTTGTAGCTGTCGACCAGCGCCTTCTTGCCGCGCTGCTCGAAGAAGTCGACGGTGGCGCGCAGCAGCCGCCGGGACTCGTCGTCGAGGTGGGCGGGGTCGTAGGTGCGGGGGTTCAGCAACACGGACATGGGGGTGTCCTTCCTCAGGAGGTGGGGCGGTCGAGGTCGCGCAGGGTGGCCAGGACGTCGTCGAGCCAGGCCAGCACCATCCGCTCGTACGCGATGCCGCCGCGCAGCACGACGTGCTGGAGGGCGGCGCGGGCGTCGGGGTCGTCGGGGTCGGGGAAGTCGCGGCGCTCGCCGGCGAGGTAGCGGGCGAGGACCGCCTCGTGGTCGGCCCGGTAGCGCTGGACCTCGGCGACGAGCGCGGCGCGGCCGGCCGGGCCGGCGAAGGCCGCACCACGGATCTTGACGGCCAGCTCGTGCCGGACCGCCTCGGGCTGCACGGGCGCGTGCAGCCACTCGGCGAGGGCGGTTCGCCCGGCCGGCGCGGCGGACCAGCACCGCTTGTCCGGCCGGCCCTCCTGCCCGACCTGTTCGGCGATGACCCAGCCGTCGGCCTCCATCCGCTTGAGCACCCGGTAGATCTGCTGGTGGGTGGCGGTCCAGAACCGGCCGATGGAGCGGTCGAAGCGCCGGGCCAGCTCGTATCCGGAGGCCGGCTGCTCCAGCAGGGCGACCAGGATCGCGTGTTCGAGGGCCATGCCGGCATCCTGCTATGCAACGAGTTGCATAGGCAAGGTGCCAGGGGCGTCCGTCACACGACGACGCCGCGCTCCCGGCGAGGGATGCGCGGCGTCGTCGGACAGGGGACTGCGGTCAGTGGCGGGCGGCCGGTCGGCGGGTCAGGGCCAGCCCGAGGGCGATCATGCCGACGCCCAGGAAGAGGTGCAGCCAGTTGTCGGCGGTGTTCAGCGGCACGAAGTTCGCCGCGCTGTCCTCGTCGACGACCAGGCCGTAGAGCCAGAGCACCAGGTAGAGGGCGCCGCCACCGACCAGGTACGTCCGCGCGCCGGAGACCGTGCGCGACAGCGCGAGCCCGGCGACGCCGAAGAGCAGGTGCACGATGTTGTGCAGGACGGACACCTGGAACAGACCGAGCAGCTTCGCCTCGGACTCGTGGCCGGCGAAGCCCATCGTGTCGTAGTCGGTGGTGATGCCGGGGATGAAGCCGAGCACCCCCACCAGCAGGAAGACCACGCCGACGAGTTGCGCCGCGCGGCGCACCGGCGACGCGTCGCCCGCCGGGGCGCCCCGTCCGGGTCGATTCACCATGTCAGTCACCTCCGTCGAGGACCGGGTGCGGACGGGATCCCCCGCCCGGTACGCCGCAAACGGCGTCCGCCCCGGCGGATCGTCCGCGTCGGTGGTCCCTCCGCCGCTGCCGGTGCGCACCCATCTACCCCGGAGCGGGCCGAGCATGCCGGCGCCTCGTCCCGTCCGTCCGGCTTCCCGTCGACGGCGGCACTGCACCGCACGGGCCGTCCGGCCACCGGGGCCGCGAGGGTACGCGAGGGGCACGAACGGCGCAGCGTGGCGAGGACCACCCGCGGCGGAGGTTTGTCGTACGGCACGCCGGGACACTGTCCACCGGTGCGAACAAAGGGGGAAACCGTGTCCGAGCAGACCCGAGCGCAGTCGCGAACAGCGCCCGCCGAGGTGACCGACCCGCTGCTGTGGCGACTCGCCGCCGACGTGGCGCAGGCACACCGGCCGGACCAGGCGGGGCGCTGCGACAACCTGCTCTGCGACCGCCAGGAGTGGCCCTGCCAGGCCGCCCGCAACGCCCGACGGGCGCTGGAGATGTCCGGCGCCACGACGGAGGAGTTCCCCGCGCCGCGCGGGGCGGAATCGGAGCGGTCCCTGCCCACCCTGCCGCACCGCCGCTCGCGTACCGCCGAGGCGGCCTGATCCCCCAGCCGCCGCCGACCGGGCCGGCACGAGGCCGACGACCCGGCGCCCGTCAGGACGGTCCGGCCGCCCCACGGACGACGCCGGCGACGCGTGACCCGGTCAGGACAGCTGCGCCGCGGCGGCGGTGACGACCTCCGCCCGCAGGTCCTCCTCGGAGGCGCCGCGCCGCCAGTAGCCGGCGAAGGTCACCCGCCGCCGGTCCAGGCCACGCTCGGCGACCAGGTGCCGCCGCAGCGCCCGCACGGTGGCGGACTCGCCGGCGATCCAGGCGTACGGCAGACCGGCGGGGACCCGGGCGGCGCGGACCGCCTCGACGAGCAGGCCGCTGCCGGGCGGGGTGGTGCCCCGGACCAGCCAGCGCAGCTCCGCGTCGGCGGCGGTCGGCAGCCGGCGGATGTCCCCGGCGTCCGGGACCTCGATCCAGGCCCGGACGGACGTGCCGGCGGGCAGCCAGGCGAGGATGCCGGCGAGCGCGGGCAACGCCGTCTCGTCGGCGGCGAGCAGCACGTGCTCGGTGTCGGGCGGCGGCCGGAAGCAGACGCTGCGGTTGTCCGGCGTGGCGGGACCGAGCAGCACCACCGCGTCACCCGGACGGGCCCGGCCCGCCCAGCGGGAGGCGGGACCGACGTCGCCGTGGTGCACGAAGTCGACGTCCACCTCGGCCACCTCGGGACGCTGGGCGCTGATGGTGTACGAGCGCATCACCGCCCGCACGGCCGGGTCGGTCGCCCGCCACCGTGCGTACCAGTCCTCGCCGGCGTCGAGCGGCACGACCGGCTCCGGCTGGCCGGGATGCGGCAGGAAGAGCGAGACGCTCTGGTCCCGCCCGCCGCCGGCGAAGCCGGCCAGCTCGGGGCCGGTGAGGGTGACCCGGATCAGCGACGCGCCCACCCGCCGGACGCGCCGCACCCGGGCCCGGTAGAAGCGGTAGACCAGCGGGGACGTGACGGTCGCGGTGCTCACCGGCGTCAGCCCAGCCGCTTGGCGGACCGGATGGCGGTGGCCAGGTTCTCCAGCAGCGGGGCCGCGCCCGCGTACGAGAAGCGGGGCACCGCGTCCCACGGCGTGACCTGCCCGGCGCGGACGGCGGGCAGCGCCTGCCAGGTCGGCCTGGCGGCCAGGTCCTTGGGCTGCAACGCGGTGGAGCGGTTGTCCAGCAGGATCAGGTCGGCCGCGAACTTGCCGGCGTTCTCCCAGCTCAGGCTCTCGAAGTAGTCGCCACCGGAGAGCTTGGTCGGCACCACGATGTCGACGCCCAGCTCGGCGAAGTACATCAGGTCGGTGCTGACCTTCGGGTTGGAGACGTAGAACAGGTCGGGGCTGCCGGACGCGGCCATCACCCGGATGCCGGGGTTGGCCTTCACCGCCTGCCGGACGGACTCGGTGGCCGCCTCGAACCGGGCCTTGGCGTCGGTGACCTTCTTGGCGTTGAGGTCCGCGCCGAGGGAGCGGGCCAGGTCGGCGTACCGCTCGATGGGACGGGTCATCGGCACCCGGGCGGTGGTGACGGTGACGCTCGGCGCCAGGGCGAGGATCTTGTCCTTGCTCTCGTCCGGCACGTACCAGAACGCGCCGGGGTCGTACATGTGGGTGACCAGCAGCTCGGGGCGGAGCCCGGCGTACTTCTCGAGGTTGAACTCGCCCCACACGTTGCCGAGCACGGTCACCTTGTCGACGTCGAGCGCGCCCGCCTGCGGGTCGAGGGTGCCGTCGGCCCGGGTGGTCTCCCCGAAGACCCCGACGATCTGCGAATCCAGACCGAAGTCGATCAGCGCGGCGGCCACCCCGGTGAAGGCGACCACCCGGGTGGGGGCGGTCTTCAGCTCGACCTTCTGGTTGCGGTCGTCGGTGAACGACCAGGGCCCGCTCGCCGCCTTCTCACTGGTGGATCCGGTCTTGTCGGCACCGCCGCAGCCGACCAGGAGGGAGGCGAGGGTGGCACCGCCGGCGGCCAGCAGGCCCCGCCGGGAAAGTCCGCGTGCGGACGAGGATGGAAGCATCGTTGACGTCTTTCGATCAGAGGCGGACTGCGGTGATCCGCGATGACGGGGTTAGGTTAACCTAACCTAACCAGCCGTCAAGAGCCGCCGTGCGGTTTCTCCCCACATCGGAGCCGACACTGTCCGTCACCACACTCGTCGACGCGCCACCCTCGGCGCCGGTCACCCGTCGCCGTCGGCGCGCCGGAGTGCTCGCCGCCGGCCTGCTGCTCCTGATCACCGTCGCCCTGCTCAGCGTCGCGGTCGGCGCGCGCCCGCTCTCCCCCGCCGAGGTCTGGCAGGGCCTGGTCTCCGCCGCCTCCCCCGAGCACGCCGTGGTGCACCGCATGCGCCTGCCCCGCACGCTGCTCGGCCTGCTCGCCGGGGCGGCACTCGGCATGGCCGGGGCACTGATGCAGGCACTCACCCGCAACCCGCTCGCCGACCCGGGACTGCTCGGCATCAACGCCGGCGCGTCGGCCGCGGTCGCCACCGCCGTCGGGCTGCTCGGCGTGGCCACCGTCGGCGGCTGGATCTGGTTCGCCCTGCTCGGCGCCGCCGTCGTCACCGCCCTCGGGTACGCCGTCGGTGGCGGCCGGCACGCCACCGGAGAGCGGCTGGCGCTGGCCGGGGCGGCGCTGAACGCGGTGCTCTACTCGTACGTCAGCGCGATGATGCTGCTCGACTCCGCCTCGCTGGACCGGCTGCGGTTCTGGACGGTCGGCTCGCTGGCCGCCGCCGACTTCGGCACCGTGCGTACCGTCGCGCCCTTCATGCTGGCCGGACTGCTCGCCGGCCTGGCCTGCGCCCGCTCGCTGAACGCCCTGGCACTCGGCGACGACGCGGCACGGGCGCTCGGCGCCCGACCGGCCCTGGTCCGCGCGGGCGCGATCACCGCCGTCACCCTGCTCTGCGGCGCGGCCACCGCGGCCTGCGGGCCGATCGTCTTCGTCGGGCTGCTCGTGCCACACCTCGTCCGGCCGCTGACCGGGCCGGACCTGCGCTGGCTGCTGCCCGCCTGCGCGCTCTACGCCCCGGTCCTGCTGCTCGGCGCCGACGTGCTCGGCCGGGTGCTCGGCCGGCCCGGCGAACTCCAGGTCGGCCTGGTCACCGCGATCCTCGGCGGACCGCTCTTCCTGCGCCTGGTGGCCCGCCGATGAGCGTGCTGCGGGCCCCGGGCGGAATCTCGCTGCGCTGGCGCGCCCGGTCGCTGGCCGTCGTCACCGGCTGCGTGCTGGCCGCCCTCGCCCTCGGGGTGCTCGCCGTCGGCGGCGGCGACTACCCGATGAGCCCCGCCGACGTGCTGCGCACCCTCACCGGCGGCGGCACCGCCGCCGAGGAGTTCATCGTCGGCGAACTGCGGCTGCCCCGGCTGGTCACCGCGCTCGGCGTCGGGAGCGCGCTGGCCCTGGCCGGCGCGGTGGTGCAGTCGCTGCTGCGCAACCCGCTCGGCAGCCCCGACGTGCTCGGCATCACCCAGGGGGCGGCGACCGGCGCGCTGGTCGTGGTCGTCGGCGGCGGCAGCAGCCTCACCCTGGCCGGCGCGGCGCTGGCCGGCGGACTCGCCACCGGCCTGCTGATCCGGGCCGTCACCGGCGGGCGGGGACTGGCCGGCTACCGGGTCGTGCTGGTCGGCATCGGCGTCACCGCGATCCTCACCGGGGTCAACGGCTGGCTGCTCACCCGCGCCCACCTGATGGATGCCGCCCGGGCGGTGCTCTGGCTCACCGGCAGCCTCGACGGCCGCGGCTGGTCGCAGGCGCTGCCCCTGCTCGCCGTGCTGGCCGCGCTGACCCCGGTGCTGCTCGCCGGCGCGCGGGCGCTGTCCATGGTGGAGCTCGGCGACGACACCGCCACCGCGCTGGGCGTGCCGGTGCCCCGGGTCCGGCAGGCGCTGCTCGCCGCGGCGGTGCTGCTCGCCTCCGTCGCCGCGGCCGCCGCCGGCCCGGTCTCGTTCGTCGCGCTCACCGCCCCGCACCTGGCCCGCCGGCTGACCCGTGCCCCGGGGCCGAACCTGATGGCCTCGGCGCTGGTCGGGGCGGTGCTGCTGGTCGCCGCCGACCTGGTGGCGCAGCGGGCGTTCCCCGACCGGCAACTGCCGGTCGGGGTGGTGACCGGCGTGCTCGGCGGGGCGTACCTGGTGTGGCTGCTCGCCGCGCAGCGGCGGGCCGGACGGAGCTGAGGAGTTCACGTGTCGGGAAACCCACGTCTGGGCGGGGTCGGGCTGACCCTGGCGTACGACCGGCGGGTCGTCGCCGAAGGGCTGACGGTCGACGTGCCGGACGGCTCGTTCACCGTGGTGATCGGGCCGAACGCCTGCGGCAAGTCGACCCTGCTGCGCGCCCTGGCCCGTACGCTGCGCCCACGCGCCGGGACGGTGCTGCTCGACGGGCGGGACATCCACTCCCTGCCGTCGCGCGCGGTGGCCCGTACCCTCGGTCTGCTGCCGCAGTCGTCGGTCGCGCCGGACGGCATCACGGTGGCCGACCTGGTGGCCCGGGGCCGGTACCCCCACCAGGGGCTGCTGCGCCAGTGGTCGGCCGAGGACGAGCGGGTGGTGGCCGAGTCGATGGCCGACACCGGGGTCGCCGAACTGGCCGACCGGCCGGTCGACGAACTCTCCGGCGGGCAACGGCAACGGGTCTGGATCGCCATGGCGCTGGCCCAGCGCACCCCCCTGCTGCTGCTCGACGAGCCGACCACCTGGCTGGACATCGCCCACCAGGTCGAGGTGCTGGAACTCTGCGCCCGCCTGCACGAACAGGGCCGCACGCTGGTCGCGGTGCTGCACGACCTGCACCAGGCGGCCCGCTACGCCACCCACCTGATCGCCATGCGCGACGGCCGGGTGGTGGCCGAGGGCGACCCGCGTGAGGTGGTCACCGCCGACCTGGTGCGGGAGGTGTTCGGGCTGCCGTGCCGGATCGTCGAGGACCCGGAGACCGGCACCCCGCTGGTCGTCCCCGCCGCCCGCCCGTCGGCCGCCCGCGTGCCCGGACCGCGTCCGTGACGTCCTGCTCGCTCTCGGTCCGGCCGGAAACGAACCGCCGGCACGACGCGCGGACCGGTCAACTCGGGACGGTGAGCGCGGCGTAGTCGGCGGCGGTCAGCGGGGCCGGGGAGAGCGACCCGTCGGCCCGGGGCACGCCCAGCGGCCGCCCGTCCCGGACGAACGACACCCCGCTGACGTCGTCGCGGGCGTCCAGCGTGCAGACGACCTGCCCGTACGCCAACACCTCGTCGGCGCGGCCCGACTCGTCCGACGGCGGGGCGACCGACACCTCGACCCGGCCGTCCACCAGCCGCGCCCCGGTGACACCCACCGCCCCGGGCAGGGCGCTGCCCAGGCCCGCCTCCCGTTCGGCCGCGGAGGCGCCGGCGAGCAGCCGGCGCAGGTGCAGGTCGACGTCGCCGGCCACGTCGACCTGACGGACCACCCGGACCAGCCGGTCGTCGCGGACCAGGCAGATCGGCTGCGCCACCCGGCCGGCCGCCGGGCTCGGCGCCGCCACCGGCGGCAGGCCCATCCCCGGTGGCGGGCGGACCCCACGGGGCCGGTCCTCCGCGGGCACCCCACACCCGGCCAGCCCCAGCGCCAGCGTCGCGAGCAGGGCGGACGCCGTCCGCCACCGACGACCCGCGGTCGCGCCGTGGCCCCCGGTCACGACAGTGCTCCCGGTCACGACAGTGCTCCCGGCAGCTCGACGCGGAACCGCGCCCCACCACCGGGCCGGTCCCCCACCGCCGCCCGGCCACCGTGCGCGGCGGCGTGCTGGGCGACCAGCGCCAGGCCGAGCCCGGTGCCGTCCCCACCGGCGCGGGCGTGCGCCGCACGGCCACGGACGAACCGGTCGAAGACCACCTCCCGGTCGGCCGGCGACACACCCGGGCCGGCGTCGTCGACCTCCACCACCCCGAACCCACCGACCCGGGACAACCGCACCGCGACCGGGCCACCGCCGTAGCGCACCGCGTTGTCGAGGAGGTTGACCAGCATCTGCTCGACCCGGCGCGGGTCGACCGACCAGAGCTCGGTCGCTGCGGGCTCCGGCCGGACCAGCGACTCCGGCAGCCCCTGCCCGCGGCACACCCGGCGGGCCAGGGCCACCACGTCCACCGGTTCCCGCTGCGCCGGCCGGTCGCTGCGGGCCAGCTCGATCAGGTCGTCGACCAGGTGCTCGAAGCGGGTCACCTCCTCGACGACCAGGCCGGCGGCGGTCGCCGTGCGCCCGTCGAGGTGCTCCCGGCGGCGGGCCAGCACGCTCGCCGCGGCGGAGAGGGTCTGCAACGGCGAGCGCAGCTCGTGGCTGACGTCCGCGGCGAACCGGCGATCCCGCTCGATGCGCTCCGCGACCTGGTCGACCATCCGGTTGAACGAGGTGGAGAGGCGGGCCAGGTCGGGGTCGGTGCCTGGGGCAAGCCGGGCGGTGACGTCCCCGGCGGCGATCTTCTCCGCCGCGTCGGCGACCGCGGTGAGCGGCCGCAGGCCGTGCCGGGTGGCGTACCAGCCGAGCGCCGCCCCGGAGCCGGCCACGGTCATCGCCACGACGGTCAGCGCCAGCGCCAGCACCTGGAAGGTCTGCTCCAACTCGCGCAACGAGGTGATCTCGTAGTAGCCGGTCGACTCCGACAGCGGCAGCCCGACCAGCAGCGCCGGCTGGCCGTCGACCCGTACCCGCTGCACCGCCGGCTCGCCCCCGACGACCATCGCCACCAGCCCCGCCGGCACCGCCCCGGACGGGCCCTCGTCGGCGGTGCGGGCGTACCACCGCCCCTCGCGGTGCACCAGGGCCCGGCGGCTGCCGCCGGTGTCCAGCGACCGCAGCACCTCGTACACGTCCGGCGTGTCGGTGTCCAGGCCGGTGCGCACCACCGCCGCGTCGAAGTACGCCGCCCGCACCGCGGTGCGTTCCCGCTCCTCCAGCAGCGAGCGCCGGACCAACTCGTACGAGACCAGGGCCATCAGCGCCGACAGCAGCAGGGCGCCCACGGCGAACGCGGCCGTCACCCGGGCCCGCAGGCCGAGACGCCTCATCGCTGCAGCTTGTAGCCGAGACCGCGGAGGGTGACCAGGTGCCGCGGGTTGGCCGGATCGGCCTCGATCTTCTGCCGCAACCGGCCCACGTGCACGTCGACCAGCCGTTCGTCGCCGGTGTCGTACCCCCAGACCCGGCTGAGCAACTGCTGGCGCGACAGCACCCGGCCGGCGTGCTCGGCCAGCTCGCACAGCAGCCGGAACTCGGTGCGGGTGACCGACACCGGGTGGCCGTCCCGGCGTACCTCCCCCTCCTCCGGGCTGATCTCCAGGCTGCCGAAGGCGTACACCGGCACCGGCGCGGCGGCGGTGCGGGCCCGGCGGCGCAGCGCGCGCAGCCGGGCGGAGAGCTCCTTGATCGCCACCGGCTTGACCACGTAGTCGTCGGCGCCGGCCTCCAGAGCGGCGACGATGTCGTGGGTGTCGTCACGAGCGCTGACCACCACGATCGGCACGTCGTCGTCGCGGCGCAGCTGCCGGATGCACTCGAAGCCGTCCAGGCCGGGCAGCATCAGGTCGACCAGCACCTGGTCGGCGGGGTCCTGCCGCTGCGCGCGCAGCCCCTCCTCCGCGGTGGCCGCCCCACGCACCACGTAGCCCTCGTCCTCCAGGGCCAGCAGCAGCGCCAGACGGATCCGGTCGTCGTCCTCGATCACCAGTACGCCCGCCATATCCGCATCGTGCCCGGGCCGGGGCGGGGACGGCCAACCGTGTCGGCCGGACGCGAAATTTGTCACCCAACTGTCATCCGAGCGGCGGTCCGGTCCACCCGGCGCGCCGTACCCCGTTTGCGCCACGCGCCGCTCGGGGTAGTCACGGCCCCGGGGCCGGGCGGCACGATCCGGTGGACAGCCGGAGGAGAGTCGGGGATGACGCGCGTGCGGCAGTGGGCGGGGACGGCGGCGGGCCGGCTGCGGCAGGGCTGGCGGCCCGCGCTGGAGGCGGCCGTCGCCGCGACGATCGCCTGGGTGGTGGCGGCCCGGCTGATCGGCCATCCCGACCCGTTCTTCGCGCCGAGCGCCGCGCTCATCGTGCTCGGCGAGGCGCGCGGCAAGCGGGTACGCCAGACCGTCGAGATGGTGCTGGGGGTGGCGGCCGGGGTGCTCGCCGCCGACCTGGCCGTGCAGGCGCTGCCCACCGGCACCGGCACCATCTTCCTCGTCCTGCTGCTGACCATCGGTCTGATGGTCGGCGTCGGGGCGAGCAGCACCCTGACCGTCCAGGCCGCGATCTCCGCGCTCTACCTGGTGGTGGTGGCCGCGCCGCAGGGCACGATGGTGCCGTTCCGCTTCGTCGACGCGCTGATCGGCGGCGCGGTGGCACTGGCCGCCAGCCAGCTCATGGTGGCCCGCGACCCACTCGCCCCGCTCGTCGCCGAGGCCCGCCGCACCTACGGCGACCTGGCCGAGCTGCTCACCCGGCTCGACGACGCGCTGTGCCGCTGCGACGAGCAGGCCGCGCGGGCGGCGCTGGAGCGGGCCCGCGAGGTGGACGGCTGCGTGGACCGGTTCCGCACCGCCGTGCGGGCCTGCACCGAGTCGCTGCGGCTGCGGGTGCGCAAGCGCCGCCACCTCGGCCAGGTGGAGGAGGTCGAGGCGACCTGCCGCCAGCTCGACTACGCCGTGCGCAACATCCGGGTGCTGGCCCGCAACGCGGTCACCCTGACCCGGCTGCACACCGCGACCCCGCCGGAGCTGGGCGCCGCGTTGCGGGCGCTCGCGCGGGCGGTCCGCGCCGCCGCCGACGCCCTCTCCACCGACCTGGTCGGACGCTCCGACGCCGACCGGCACGCCCAGCGGGCCGACGAGCACGCCATGGAGGCGGTCCGGATCGCTGCCGGGCTGCTGCGGACCGACCCGCCGCTGCCGGTGGTGATGATCGTGGGCCAGATCCGGGCCACCGCCATCGACCTGCTGCGCGGCGTCGGCGTGGACGACGCGGCCGTGCTGGGTCGGGTCGACGAGGCTCTCGGCCTGCCCCACGGCTGACCGGTCCCGCGGCACCGCCGTCCGGGCGGCGCACCGCAGCGACCGGCGGTGGGACCGGTCAGCGGGACGGCGGGGTGGCGTGGGCCGGTGGCTGGGGTCCGAAGGTGGTGAGGAAACGGTCCCGGAAGGCGTCCATCCGCCACACCGGCGCGTCCCGGCCGGGCCGCAGCCCCTCGTGCCAGCCCCAGCCGTCCACCCGGGCCAGCACCGCCGGGTCCCGGGCGACGATGGTGACCGGCACGTCCCGGCCGGCGTCCTCGCCGGTGACCATCGGGGCGGGCTGGTGGTCGCCGAGGAAGACCAGCACCAGGTCGTCGTCGCCGTACGTCTCCACGTAGGAGATCAGGCTGTTCAACGAGTACTCGACGGCCCGCCGGTAGCCGGTGCGCACCTCCGGGACGCTGCGCCCCACCACGTCGGACGGGTTGGCCGCCACCGAGGTGGGCCGCCGGTAGATCGAACCGTCGCCGACGTGGTCCCAGTCGAGCATCCGGGGGATCGCCGCCCACGGCGAGTGGCTGGAGATCAACGGGATCTCCGCCATGATCGGGGCGCGGTCCTTCGTGGCGCGCTCGCGGCGCTGGAACTCCGCCAGGGTGTACTGGTCGGGCATCGGGGCGTAGCTGAACTTCGGGCCCCGGTAGCCGAGACCGGCCGCGTCGTGGTAGCGCACGTAGTCGAAGAACTTCCCCTCCGGCCAGGGCGCGGTCGCCGCCGGCATCACCCCCACCGTGTCCCAGCCGGCCCGCCGGAACGCGCCGTTGAGGGTGAGCCGGTCACTGGCCAGCAGGGTCAGGTGGCGCTGCTGGTTGTCGACCCAGAGTCCGGACAGCAGCGTGTCGTGGGCCAGCCAGCTGCCGCCGCCCGCCGTCGGGGAGGTGAGGAAGCCGCTGCGGGCCGCATACCCGGCCGCCGCCAGCCGACGGGTGCCGCCGTCGAGGACCGCACCGACCCGGGGCGCGTACTGCGGGTCCTCGACCGCGTCCCGGCCGTAGCTCTCCACGAAGGCCAGGACGACGTCCTTGCCGCGCAGGCCGGTCAGCAGCCGGTCGCCCGGGACGTCCCGGAAGGCGTCGGCGGCGAGTTCGTCGGTGAACGCCTGCCGGTCCCGCAGCCCGGCGCCGACCTGGCCGACGTGCTGGCCGACCAGGACCGACGAGCGGGAGTCGGCGACCGGCACCCCGATCGTCGCCCCGGCCACCCAGACCGCCACGAGGGCCGCGAGCACCCGGACCGTCGCCCGGTCGTGCCGGGCCACCAGCCGGGTCAGCCGCAGCACCGACCGGATGGTCAGCACCAGCAGCGCGAGGACCAGGGCGACCAGCCCGACGGCGGCGCCGACCGCGCCACCGGGGCCGACCGAGTCGGTGACGAAGCCGTACGCGTCGTCGAGCAGCACCCAGTCGAGCACCAGGTCGAAGGGGCGGGCCAGGCTGGCGGACATGCCCATGTCGAGCAGCTTGACGATGGCGAGCAGCCCGAGGGCGGCACCCAGCAGCAGGGCCGCCGCCCGCCGGGCCCACCCGCGCAGCACCAGCAGCAGCACACCGGCGGCCAGCGCCTCCACCGGCACGCGCAGGAACGCGGTGGGGGTGAGCTGGTCGAGCCGGTTCGGCGCGGCCAGCACCGCGAGGACCAGCAGCCCGGCCAGGACGCTGGTCACCGCCCCGGCCACGGTACGCAGCCGACCGCGCGCGGTGGCGGCTCCGCCGTCGACGCGGGCGGCGTCGGTGGCGACCTCCCGCGGCACGCCGGCCGGGTCACCGTCCGGAGCGGGCACCGACGTGGAACCGCCCTCGCCGGCCGGGGTCGGGGCAGCGTCCGGGCCGGCGGGTGGGCGGACGGCGTCCGCCGTCGACGCGTCCCGCTCGGGCCCGGTGTCCCGGGACGGGTCGGGGCTGGCGGCGTCGCCCCCGATGCCGGACGGGTCGTCCGCCGCCGGTCGGGGCTCGGAACGCGACGGCACTGACACGGTGGTGTCCCTTCCTGGGCAGGTCCCGGCGCTCGCCGGGCGGGCGTACGGCTCAGACCGGCTGGTGCGCGACCAACGGACGCTCGGGCACGGCGGCCTCCCGCCGGGACCGTCCACCCGCGACGGGCTGCGGCGTCCCGACGGGCTGCGGCGCCGGGGGCACGGTGGCGGCGCGGGCCGGACGGTGCCACCAGAGCCAGCCGACGTCGTGGCCGAACGACTCCACCAGCAGCGCCAGCGAGACCGCCACCAGCACGGCGGTCACCGGCCGGGGCAGCAGGTCCGCGACGGCGGTCAACAGGAAGACGCCCTGCGCGGCGGCGACCACCTTGCGCCAGTAGCGCGGCGGCAGGGAACCGCGCATCCAGGGCAGCACCCAGCTCGCGGCGACGAAGGCGTACCGCATGCCGCCGATGGCGAGCGCCCAGGGCCCGACGACCGGGGCGACGTGCAGGCTCAGCACCAGGATGAGGAACGCGTCGACCTCCATGTCGAACCGCGCCCCGAGCGCGCTGGCGGTGCCGGTGCGCCGGGCCACCCAGCCGTCCACCGCGTCCAGGGCCAGCGCCACCGCGGTCAGCGGCACTAGCACCGCCAGCGGGGCCGGGGAGTCGACGGCGTCCACCACCAGCGCGGTCACCCCGCCGGCCAGCACCGCCCGGGTCAACGTCACCCGGTCGGCCGGTCCGAGCCGGCCGCCGTGCCGGCGCAGGCCGCGCGCCAGCACGACGCACAGGACGATCCCGTACCCGGCGCCGGCCAGCCACCCGGCGACGTCGAGCCCGACGGTCGCGGCCAGCACGGCCAGCAGGACGAGCTGCGCGGTCAGTCCGAGCACCGGACCGGTTCGAACCCTGGACACGCTGCCTCCGTGTTTATGATCGACGACCTCGACAGAGCAGTACGCAGCGCGCGGCCGATCGGTTCGGTTCGCCGCCGGATGGGAGACGACCGCGTGATCCGCGACGCCCGCGCCTTCTGGCTCCGCTCCCCCGGCGAGGGCGAGATCCGACCGGTGACGCTACCCGGGCCGGGACCCGACGACGTGCTGGTGCGCAGCCTCTTCTCCGGCGTCAGCCGGGGCACCGAGACGCTGGTGTTCACCGGCGGCGTGCCGCAGGGCCAGTACGCCGCGATGCGCGCCCCGTTCCAGGAGGGCGACTTCCCCGCCCCGGTCAAGTACGGCTACCTCAGCGTCGGGGTGGTCGAGGCCGGGCCGGCGCGGCTGCACGGGCGTACCGTCTTCTGCCTGCACCCGCACCAGACCGCGTACGTGGTGCCCGCCTCGGCGGTGACCCCGGTGCCGGACGGCGTGCCGGCCGCGCGGGCGGTGCTGGCCGGCACGGTGGAGACCGCGGTGAACGCGCTCTGGGACGCCGCCCCCATGGTCGGCGACCGGGTCAGCGTGGTCGGCGGCGGCATGGTCGGCTGCGCGGTCGCCGCCCTGCTCGCCCGCTTCCCCGGCGTCCGGGTGGAACTGGTCGACACCGACCCGGCGCGCGCCGCCGTGGCCGACGCGCTCGGCGTCGGGTTCGCCGCCCCGCAGGACGCCACCGGCGGGCGGGACCTGGTGGTCCACGCCAGCGCCACCGGCGCGGGCCTGCAACGCTCGCTGGACCTGCTCGCGCCGGAGGGGACGGTGGTCGAGCTGAGCTGGTACGGCGACCGGCCGGTGCAGGTGACGCTGGGCGGCCCGTTCCACTCGGGACGGCTGACGATCCGCAGCAGTCAGGTCGGCACGGTCTCGCCGAACCGGGCCCGGCGCAGCTACGCCGAGCGCCTCGCGCTCGCCCTGGAACTGCTCGCCGACCCGGCGTTCGACGCCCTGCTCACCGGCCGGTCACGCTTCGACGACCTGCCCGACGTGCTCGACCGACTGGCCGCGGGGACCCTCCCCGCGCTGTGCCACCTCATCACCTACGACGGGGAGTGACCGTGTTCAGCGTGACCGTACGGGACCACATCATGATCGCCCACAGTTTCCGGGGAGAGGTCTTCGGGCCGGCGCAGAAGCTGCACGGGGCCACCTTCGTGGTGGACGCGACGTTCCGCCGGGCCGACCTCGACGCCGACGGCATCGTGGTCGACATCGGCCTGGCCACCACCGAGCTGAAGGCCGTGCTGGCCGAGCTGAACTACCGCAACCTGGACGACGAGCCGGCCTTCGCCGGGGTCAACACCACCACCGAGGTGCTCTGCCGGACGATCGCCGACCGGCTGGCCGAGCGGGTGCACGCCGGCTCGCTCGGCGAGGGCGCGCACGGGCTGGCCGGGATCACCGTCACGCTGCACGAGTCGCACGTGGCCTGGGCCGCCTACGAGCGGTCGCTGTAGCCCGTGCCCGTGGTGCACGTCGTCCTGCCCGGCGACATCGACGACCCGGCGACCCCGAGCGGCGGCAACAGCTACGACCGGCGGGTCTGCGACGGGCTGGCCGAGCGGGGCTGGACGGTGCGCGAGCACGCCGTACCCGCGGACTGGCCGCGTCCGGACGGCCCGGCGCGCGCCGGGCTGGCCGGGCTGCTCGCGGGCCTGCCCGACGGCACGCCGGTGCTGCTGGACGGGCTGGTCGCCTCGGTGGTGCCGGAGGTCCTGGCCGGGCACGCCCGGCGGCTGCGGCTGGTGGTGCTGGTGCACATGCCGATGGAGGGCGACACCGAGGACGCCGCGCTGGCCTGCGCCGCCGCCGTGGTCACCACCAGCGACTGGACCCGGCGGCGGCTGCTCGACCGGTACCGGCTCGACCCCGCCCGGGTGCACGTGGCCGTCCCCGGCGTGACGCCGGCCGAGGCGGTCGCGGGCACGGCGGCCGGCACCCGGCTGCTCTGCGTCGCGGCGGTCGTCGCGCACAAGGGACACGACGTGCTGCTGCGCGCCCTCGCCGAGGTGCCGGCGCCGTGGACCCTGGACTGCGTCGGCGCGCTCACCCGGGACCCGCGGTTCGCGGCGGGGCTGCGCCGGCTCGCCGGCGACCTGGGGCTGGCCGGGCGGGTACGGTTCACCGGCCCGCGTACCGGCGCCGCCCTGGACGCCGCGTACGCCGACGCCGACCTGCTGGTGCTCGCCTCACGCGCCGAGACGTACGGGATGGTGGTCACCGAGGCCCTCGCCCGCGGCCTGCCGGTGCTCGCCACGGCGGTGGGCGGGGTGCCGGAGGCGCTGGGCCGGGCCCCCGACGGCGACCTGCCCGGCCTGCTGGTGCCGCCCGACGATCCGGCCGCCCTGGCCGACGCGCTGCGCCGCTGGCTCGGCGAGGCGCGGCTGCGTGACCGGCTGCGCCGGGCCGCCCTGGCCCGGCGCGGCACGCTGGCCGGCTGGCCGGCCACCGCGACGCTGATCGCCCACGTCCTGGACGGAGTGACGACATGACCCTGCCCGCCACCGACCCCTTCGCCGACTGGCTCGCGCTGCGCGAGCCCGCCGACGCCGCCGCCCGCGCCGAGGACCTGGTCGACCGGGTCCGCGCCCGGCTGACCCCCGGCCGGCCGCTGGTGGTGCACGACCTCGGCAGCGGCACCGGTTCGATGGCCCGCTGGCTGGCCCCGCGACTGCCCGGACCGCAGCAGTGGATCCTGTACGACCGCGACCCCGGCCTGCTCGACCGGGCCCGCGCACGGCCGCCGGTGGCGGCCGACGGCAGCCCGGTGCAGGTGCGGACCCGACAGACCGACATCACCCGGCTCACCGCCGCCGACCTGTCCGGGGCCGGCCTGGTCACCGCGTCCGCGCTGCTGGACATGCTGACCGGCGAGGAGATCGACCGGATCGTCGCGGCCTGCGCCGGGGCCGGCTGCCCGGCGCTGTTCGTGCTGTCGGTCGTCGGGCGGGTGGCGTTCGACCCGGCCGACCCGCTGGACGCCGAGGTCGCCGCCGCGTTCGACGACCACCAGCGCCGTACCGTCGACGGCCGGACGCTGCTCGGGCCGGACGCCGCCGCGGCGACCGTCGCCGCGTTCACCCGGCACGGCGTGCCCACCGAGGTGCGGTCCACCCCGTGGCGGCTCGGCCCGGCGCAGGCCGCGCTGACCGCCGAGTGGTTCACCGGCTGGCTGGAGGCCGCCGTCGAGCAGCGCCCCGAGCTGGCCGACCGGACGGTCGGGTACGCGCGCCGCCGGCTGGCGGCGGCCGCCGAGGGTGAGCTGACGGTGACCGTGGGGCACGACGACCTGCTCGCCGGGGCGGAATGAACCGGCCGGCCGGTTGGTACGTGCAAGGAGGTGACGATCTTCGCGCTAGGAGGCTCCGCGTGCCACAGGCTGCCGGCGACACATCCCCCGCGTCCGCCCGCCCGGTCTGGGCGTGGGTGAGCAACCTGGGCGGCGTGGCGCTGGTGGCGGCGCTGCTGTGGGGGTTGGGCACCGGACCGGTGCTGGCGGCGCTGCGCCGCATCGACGCCCCGACGGTGGTGGCGGCGCTGCTGCTCGGCGCGGTGGCCACCCTCTGCTGCGCCTGGCGGTGGCGGCTGGTCGCCGAAGGGCTCGGCGTGCGGCTGCCGCTGGGCACGGCCGTCGCCGACTGCTACCGCTCGGTCTTCCTCAACGCCACGCTGCCCGGCGGGGTGCTCGGCGACGTGCACCGGGCCGTCCGGCACGGGCGCGAGGCGGGGGACGTCGGCCGGGCGGTGCGGGCCGTGGTCTGGGAGCGCGGCGCCGGGCAGGTGGTGCAGGTGGCCCTGGCGGCGGTGATCCTGCTGACGCTGCCCTCACCGGTGCGGCCGTACCTGCCGGCCGCCGTCGGGCTGGCCGTGGCCGCCGCCCTGGCCCTGGTGCTGCTGGTCCGGGCGCTGCCCCGCTCCGGGCCGTCGCGCCGGGCCCGCGCGCTGCGCGCCGCCGCGTCCGACGTCCGCGCCGGCCTGCTGGGTCGCCGGAGGGCGTCGGGCGTGCTGCTGGCCTCGGTGGTGGTGGTGCTGTGCCACCTGGCCACGTTCGTGCTCGCGGCCCGGGTGGCCGGGGCCACCGCCCCGGTGGCGCACCTGGTGCCGTTGACCCTGCTCGCGCTGCTGGCGATGGGGCTGCCGGCGAACATGGCCGGTTTCGGCCCGCGCGAGGGCACGGCCGCCTGGGCGTTCGGGGCCGCCGGCCTCGGCGCGGCCCAGGGGGTGTCCACCGCGCTGGTGTACGGGGCGCTGGTGCTGCTCGCCGCGCTCCCGGGCGCCGCCGTGCTGTTGCTGCGCCGCCGTCCGGCCAGTCGGCGGGATCGGTCCACGGCTCGTACGGTGAACCAGGGTGGTTCTGCCGCGGTACCCGCTGCCGGGCTGGCCGGCGGCGTCTGACGGAGGAGACACATGTACGAAGCACTGCCGGTCGCGACGGTCCGCACGCAGGTCACGGTCCCCCTCCGCTTCCCCGACGGGTACGCCACGACGGCCCGGGTCTTCTCGTTCGACGGGTTGGTGGACGGCCGGGAGCATCTGGCGTTCGGGTTGGGCGACTGGGCGGGCTCGCTGCGGCGTCACGCGGCGGGCGGCGTCGCGCCGCTGGTCCGCCCGCACAGCGAATGCCTCACCGGGGACGTCTTCGGCAGCCAGCGCTGTGACTGCGGCCCCCAGTTGCGCGAGGCGGTGGAGCGGATCGCCGAGGCCGGCGGGTTCCTGCTCTACCTGCGGCAGGAGGGCCGGGGCATCGGCCTCTACCCGAAGCTGGACGCGTACGCGTTGCAGGACGCCGGCCTGGACACGTACGAGGCGAACGTGGCGCTCGGGCACGGCGAGGACGAGCGGGACTACCGGGCCGCCGCGCAGATGCTCGCCGTGCTGGAGGTGGAGCAGATCGCCCTGTTCAGCAACAACCCGGAGAAGGCCGAGCAGCTCGGCCGGCTCGGGGTGACGGTGACCGAGGTGGTGCCGACGGGGGTGTTCCTCTCCCCCGCCAACGCCGACTACCTGGCGGCGAAGGCGAACCGGGCCGCTGCCCGGACCGTCGACGCGCCGTCGCTGACCTGACATGGACGCGGCACCGAACCCGGCGGCGGTCGCCGCGGTCCCGGCGTCGACCGGGCGGCCGTACGTGCTGCTCAGCTGCGCCACGTCGATCGACGGCTACATCGACGACGCCACCGAGCAGCGGCTGCTGCTGTCGAACGACGAGGACCTGGCGCGCATCGACGCGGTCCGGGCCGGCTGCGACGCCATCCTGGTCGGCGCGGGCACCGTCCGCTGCGACGACCCACGCCTGGTGATCCGCTCCGAGGGGCTGCGCCGGGCGCGGGTGGCGCGGGGGCTGGCGCCGTCGCCGGTGAAGGTCACCCTGACCGCCCGCGGCGATCTCGACCCGCAGGCCCGGTTCTTCACCGTCGGCGACGCCGACAAGCTCGTCTACTGCGCGTCGCCGGCGGTGGAGAAGACCACCGAGCTGCTGGACGGCCTGGCCACCGTGATCGACGCGGGAGATCCCCTGTCGCACGACGTCGTGCTGGCCGACCTGGCCGCCCGGGGGGTGCGGCGGCTGATGGTGGAGGGCGGCGGCACGGTGCACGCCCAGTTCCTCGGCGCCGGGCTCGCCGACGAGTTGCACCTGGTCGTCGCCCCGTTCTTCGTCGGCGACGGCCGGGCGCCGCGCTTCGTCGGCGACGGCCGGTTCCCCTGGCACCCGGGGCGGCGGGCCCGGGTGGCCGAGGTCCGCCAGATCGGCGACGTGGTGCTGGTGCGGTACGCCCTCTCGGAGCGCTGCGACGGCGAGTGACGCAGGTTACCGCGGGTGACCGCTCGTCGCGGTTGAACCACCAGGCGTGTCCGTCCGTACCATCGGGCGCAGCCGACCGACGATCTACTACTGTCCGTCGTACAGTCGAGCCGTCGGACGACGGGCTGCCGGTGGACGGAGGTCAGGGTGATCGCGGAGGAGGACGACGGCCAGGTGACCGCCTGGGCGCTGGCCGCCGGTCAGGGTGACCGGCAGGCCCTGGCAGCGTTCGTCCGGGCCACGCAGGCGCAGACCTGGCGCTTCCTGCGCCACCTGCTCGCCTCGGCGGAGACCGACGACCTGGTGCAGGAGACCTATCTGCGGGCGATGCGCTCGCTGCCCCGCTTCGCCGGCCGCTCCTCGGCCCGGACCTGGCTCTTCAGCATCGCCCGCCGGGTCGCCGCCGACCATCTGCGCGCGGCCCGCGCCCGGCCGGAGGTCACCGCTCTCGACGGCCGGGAGCCGCCGGCGGACGGGCGGTTCGAGAACGGGGTCGTCCTCGACCAGTTGCTCCGGGAGCTGCCGGCGGAGCGGCGGGAGGCGTTCGTCGCCACCCAGGTCCTCGGCCTGTCCTACGCCGAGGCGGCCGAGGTGTGCGGCTGCCCGGTGGGCACCATCCGGTCCCGGGTCGCCCGCGCCCGGGAGGACCTGGTCGCGGCCGTCGAGGGGCGTACCGGCCGGCGCGCGGGACGCGTCGGCTGACGGCGGGACCTGATGAACGACCTCCGGTACGTGCGGTGCGCGAGCTGGCGGGAGATCCTGTCGGCCCGGCTGGACGGTGAGGAGAGCGCCGAGGAGGCCACCGCCGCGCAGCGGCACCTCGACGGCTGCGCCGACTGCCGGGACTGGCTGGACGGGGCCGCGGCGGTCAACCGGCGGGTGCGTACCCGGGCGGCGACCCCGCTGCCCGACCTGACCGACGCCATCCTCGCCGCCGCGCCGCCACCGCGCCGGCTGGCCGGGTGGCGGGTCCGGCTGGTGGCCGCGCTGCGGGTGGCGCTCGGCGTGCTCGGCGCCGGGCAGTTGGTCCTCGGGCTGGCGCAGGCCGGCCGGGGCGCGCTCACCGACCACCTGCACCCGGCCGGGCAGCACCTGTGGCACGAGGCGGCCGCCTGGAACGTCGCCGTGGGGGCGGGTTTCGTCTTCGTGGCGCTGCGCCGGACCCCACCGGCGGGTCTGTTGCCGACGCTCAGCGCGTTCGTCGCCACCCTGGTGCTGCTGTCGGTCAACGACCTGCTCACCGCGCGAGTGGACCTGTCCCGGCTGGTCAGCCACGCCCTCCTGCTCGGCGGCTGGGTGGTGACGGCGCTGCTGTCCCACCCGGCGCTGCGCGCGGGCCGGCCGCCGCCGGTCGGTGGGCGGGCCGGACGGTCACGGTGGCGGCTGCGCCTCGACGAGGCCGAGCAGCCGGCGGTGGGGCCCCGCCCCGCCCCGCCGTACGGCGCGCGGGCCGCGGTCGCCGTTGCACCGGTCGCCGACCCGGCGGAGCAGGCCGACGCCGACCGGTCCGCCGCCTGACGCCGCCCGCGCGGCGGGCGTAAGGAGTTCGCAAGCATCAGGCGTCCCGCCGCGCCGGCCGCGCGCGGCTACGCTGACCCGGCACGTGGGGAGGCGGGGCGATGACGCAACGGGTGCTGGTGGTCGACGACGACCGGACGGTCAGCGACGTGGTCTGCCGCTACCTGGAGCACGCCGGCTACCGGGTGGAGCACGTCGCCGACGGCCTCGCCGCGCTGGCCGCCGTGGCCGCCGCCCCGCCGCACCTGGTGGTCCTCGACGTGATGCTGCCCGGGCTGGACGGGCTGGAGGTCTGCCGGCGGCTGCGGGAGCGGCCGGACGGCGTACCCATCGTGATGTTGACCGCGCGCGGCGACGAGGCGGACCGGATCCTCGGCCTGCAACTGGGCGCGGACGACTACCTGAGCAAGCCCTTCTCCCCGCGTGAGCTGGTGCTGCGGGTCCGGTCGGTGCTGCGCCGCGCCGGTGGTGAGCCGGCCGGCGTGGCGCCGGAGGTGCTCTCCGACGGGGGCCTGACCGTCGAGACCGGCCCCCGGGTGGCCCGGCTGCACGGCCGTGAGCTGTCCCTGACGCTACGCGAGTTCGACCTGCTGGCCCACCTGATGCGGCACCCGGCGCGGGCGTTCCGCCGCGCCGAACTGCTCGAGCGGGTGTGGGGCTGGCAGTTCGGCGACCAGTCCACGGTCACCGTGCACGTGCGCCGGCTGCGGGAGAAGGTCGAGGCGGACCCGGCCGATCCCCGCCGGATCGTCACGGTCTGGGGTGTCGGCTACCGGTACGAGCCGGTCGATGGCTGACCTCGCACTGATCTTCGGCGCGGCCCTCGCGGCGGCCTGCGCCGTCGGGCTGCTCGGGGCGGGCGCGCTGCGGCTGCTGCGCGGCCGGTCGATCACCGTGCACATCACCGTGCTGCTGGCGATGACCGTCAGCGCGGTGGTGGCCGGCGTCGCGGTGATCGCCGAGGCGATGTTCCTCTCCCCGCACGACCTGGAGGTCGTGCTGATCACCGTCTCCGCGGCGGCGGTGGTGAGCCTCGGCGTCGGCTGGCTGTTCGGGCGGCGGCTCGCCGCGGCGGCGGTCTGGGCCGACCAGGCGCGGGAGCGGGAGCGGCGGATCGAGAAGGGCCGCCGTGATCTGGTCGCCTGGGTGTCGCACGACCTGCGCACGCCGCTGGCCGGGCTACGCGCGATGGCCGAGGCGCTGGAGGACCGGGTGGTCGCCGACCGGCGCACGGTCGACGAGTACCACCGCCGGATCCGGGTGGAGACCGACCGGATGACCCGCCTCGTCGACGACCTGTTCGAGCTGTCCCGGATCAACGCGGGGGCGCTGCGGCTGTCGCTGTCCGCCGTGCCGCTGGGGGACGTGGTGTCCGACGCCCTCGCCGGCACCGCGCCGCTGGCCGCGGCCCGCCGGATCCACCTGGTCGCCGCCGACTCCGGCTGGCCCACGGTGAGCGCCAGCGAGCCGGAACTGGCCCGGGTGGTGGGCAACCTGCTGCTCAACGCGGTCCGCTACACCCCGGAGGACGGCACCGTACGGGTCGACGCCGGCCGCGACGGCGACGACGCCTGGCTGGCCGTCGCCGACACCTGCGGCGGCATCCCGGAGACCGACCTGCCCCGGGTGTTCGACGTGGCGTTCCGGGGCGAACCGGCCCGCACCCCCCGGCCGGGCAACGGCGGCGTCGAGGGCTCCGGCGGGCTGGGCCTGGCGATCGTGCGCGGGCTGGTCGAGGCGCACGGCGGCCGGGTGGACGTGCAGAACGTCTCCGGCGGGTGCCGGTTCGTGGTCCGGCTGCCGCTGGCGCACGCCTGACCGGGCCGCCCGCCGCGCCCGGTGCACCGGCCCGGTCAGGGACGGGTCAGTTCGGCGAACCAGCGCCGGCCGGCGCGGAACACCTCACGCACCGCCAGGCCCGCCGACGCCGCCGCGTCGGGCGTCGCGCCGGCGTCCAGCCGCGCCCAGCGGAACACCGGCCCCCGGCCCCGCCCCGACACCACGTGCGCCAGACCCTGCCAGGCCCCCGCGCCGGGCGGGTCCACCTCGACCAGCACGGTGCCGGCCGGACGGAGCAGCGCCCGGCAGCGCGCCAGCAGCGCCACCGGGTCGCCGCCGATGCCGATGTTGCCGTCGAGCAGCACGACGTGCGCCCAGCGGCCCTCCGCCGGCAGCGGATCGAACAGGTCTGCCCGCACGGCGACCGCGCCACGGGACCGGGTCAGCGCCACCGCCCGCGCCGAGACGTCGACGCCGAGCGCGGTCAGCCCGGCCCGGGTCAGCGCCACGGTGAGCCGGCCGGGCCCGCAGCCCAGGTCCAGCGTCGGGCCGGCGCAGCGGGCCACCACCGGGACGGTCGCCGGCTCCGCCGGGCCGTGCCACCGGTCGACCGGCAGGCGGCGGCGGACCCCGTCCGGCCCCACCAGCCAGTGCCTGCCGGCGTCACGGTCACGCAGCGCGGTGGCGAAGCCGTCGATGCTCACCGTCGGCCTCCCACCACCAGCTCGCGCCGGACCGCGGCGACCTGCCGGGCGAACCGGCCGCCCGGGGTCGCCGCCGCGACGGCGAGCGCGTCGGCCCAGCCGTCCACGTCGCGCAGCACCGGCAGCGGCGCGACCCGCACCCCGTCCCGGGTCAGCGCCGCCCGGGTGAGCCGGCCGGTGTCGGCGGTGGACATCGGCACCGCCCGCAGCACGGCGGCCCGCCGGGGGTCGCGCAGGCCCAGCGCCCACCAGCCGCCGTCGGCGGCCCGGCCCAGCACCGCGTCGACGTCGGCCAGCCGGCGTACGGCCCCGGCCAGCGACGCCGGGGTGAGCTGCGGGGTGTCCATGCCGACCTGGAGCACCGCCCGCCCCGGGAACGCGTCCGCGACGTCGGCGTGGGCGCACGCGAGCCGCTCCGCCAGGTCGACGCCGCGCTGCGGCAGGACGGTCCACCCGGCCGTGGCGGCGGTCAGCGCGGCGGCGTCCACCCCGTCGGCGAGGCGGCCGGCCAGCGCCAGCACCGGGGTCACCCCCGCAGTGGCGGCGACGACGTCCAGGGTGTCGCGCAGCGCGGCGGCGGCGATCCGGGCCGCCCGGTCGGGCGTGGCGGGCGGGCAGAGCCGGGTCTTCACCGCGCCGGGCACCGGCGCCTTCGCCACCACCAGCAGCACGGTCACCGGGGGCCGTCCACGCTGCGCAGCACGGCGGCGAAGTCCCGGGTGGCGCGCAGCGTGCCGCGTACCGAGCCGGAGACCTTGGAGCGGGTGCCGGCGGCCCGCGGGGCGTACGCGACGTCCCGCTCGTGGATGCGCCAGCCGGCGGCGGCGGCGCGGATCAGCAGTTCCAGGGGGTAGCCGAAGGCCCGGTCGGTGACGCCGAGCCCGAGCAGCGCCTCGCGGCGGGCCACCCGGATCGGACTGAGGTCCCGCAGCGGCACGCCCCGGTGCCGCAGCAGCGCGGCGACCAGCGCGGTGCCGGCCCGGGCGTGCCACGGCCAGACTCCGGCCCGCACCGGCCGGCGACGGCCCACCGCGAGGTCGGCGACGCCGGCGGCGACCGGGGCGACCAGGGCGGGCAGCTCCCCCGGGTCGAACGAGCCGTCGGCGTCGAGCACGCAGACCAGCTCCGTACCGGCGGCCTCGACACCGGCGTGCACGGCCGCGCCGTACCCCCGGCGGGGTTCGTGCACCACCCGGGCGCCGTGCCGGGCGGCCACCTCCGGCGAGCCGTCCCGGGAGCCGTTGTCCACCACGATCGCCCGGTAGCCGGGCGGCAGCGCGGCCAGCACGCCGGGCAGGGCGGCGGCCTCGTCCAGGCAGGGCAGCACCACGTCGATCTGAGTCGGCATGCCGCCGACGCTAGGTCCACGCCGGGCCGCCGGAGTCCTGATCTGCCTTACGGAACCCTTACCGACCAGGGATTCCTTACCATCCGGTGACGGACCGGCGGTTCCGCTGACGGGCGCGGCCGGTGGTGCGTACCGTCCGGTCGACATGAGACCCGCCACCCTCGCCGACCGCCGCAGCGCCGACCGGCAGCCGAGACGGGACCGGGGCGACCTGGTCGTGCTGGGCGTCGAGGCGGCGCTGCTGCTCGCCGCCGTGGCGGTCGGCGCGGTGCTCAACCACCGGGGCGTGGGCCTGCACGCCGACGCCGCTCCGCTCTACGCCACCTGGCAGCCGCACGCCGGCTGGGGCACGCCGGCCGCGGTGCTGGTGGCGCTCGCCGTGCTCGGTCCCGGCACGCGCTGGGCGCGGACCGCCCGGTGGGGGCCGCTGCTGGCCGCCGGCTGGCTGGCGGCGACCGCCTGGACGCTCGCGCTGGCGCTGGTCGACGGCTGGTCGGCGGGGTTCACCCGGCGGCTCACCGTGCAGGCGGAGTACCTGCACGAGGTGCCCGGAGTGACCGACGTGCCCCGGATGCTGGCCGGTTTCGCCGACCGGATCCTCGACTTCCAGCCGGACTCCTGGTCGACCCACACCGCCGGGCACCCGCCGGGCGCGTTGCTGGTCTTCGTCGGGCTGGACCGGGTCGGCCTCGGTGGCGGCACGGCCGCCGCGCTGGCCTGCGTCCTGGTCGGGGCGACGGTGACGGTGAGCGTCCCGGCCGCCCTGCGGGCGCTGGGCGCGGCCGACGCGGCCCGCAGCGTGCTGCCGTTCCTGGTGCTGCTGCCGGGCGCGGTCTGGGTGGGCGCCTCGGCGGACGGCCTCTTCACCGGCGTGGTCGCCGCCGGGCTGGCCCTGCTGGTGGTGCGCGGACCGGGCGCGGCGCTGGCCGGCGGACTGCTGCTCGGCTGCGCGCTGTACCTGTCGTACGGTTTCGTGCTCGTCGGACCGCTCGCCCTGGCGGCGCTGGCGTTGCGCCCGACGGGCCGGGCCCGGGCCCTGCTCGCCGGGGCGGTCGGGGTCGGCGCGGTGGTGGTGGCCTTCACCCTGGGCGGTTTCGCCTGGTGGGAGGGGTACGACCGGGTGGTGCAGCGCTACTACCAGGGCTGGGCCGCCGACCGGCCGTACGTCTACTGGATCTGGGCGAACCTGGCGGCGCTGCTGCTCTCGGCGGGGCCGGTGCTCGGGCCGGCGGTGCGGCGCACCCTGCTGGCCGCCCGGGCGGGCCGGTGGGGCGCCACGGCCGACGGCGCGCGGGCAGGTCGGTGGCGGTGGTCCGTGCCCGCCGACCGGGTCCGGGCGCTCGGCCCGACGGTCGCCCTGCCGGCGGCCGCCGCGCTGGCGGTCGTCGCGGCGGACCTGTCCGGGATGAGCAAGGCCGAGGTGGAGCGGATCTGGCTGCCGTTCGTGGTCTGGGCGCTGGTCGCCACCGCGCACCTGCCCGCACCGGCCCGGCGCTGGTGGTTGGCCGGGCAGGCGGCCACCGCGCTGGCCGTCAACCACCTGCTGTTCACCGTCTCCTGAGCGCCGCCGGCCGGATCGGCCGGCCAAGCAGGCCGGGTCAGCCGGCCACGGCGGCCGGGTCGCGCAGCGGGTCGGTGGCGAAGGCGGTCACCCCGTCGACGAAGCCGACCACGGCGGTGTAGCCGAGCAACTCCCGCGCCCGGCGGGGGTCGGCGACCACGTGCCGCACGTCGGCCGCCCGGGCCCCGCCGACCACCACCGGGGCGGGGCCGTCCATCGCCGAGGCGAGCGCTGCCGCGAGGTCGCCGACGGTGTGCGGCTCACCGGAGCAGACGTTGACCGGGACCAGGCCGTCCGGCGGCGGCGCGGTGAGCGCCAACAGGTTCGCCCGTGCCACGTCGGTGACGTGCACGAAGTCCCGCCGCTGCCGGCCGTCCTCGTACAGCCGGGGCGGCTGCCCGTCGGCCAGGGCCGAGCGGAAGATCGAGGCCACCCCGGCGTACGGGGTGTCGCGGGGCATCCGGGGGCCGTAGACGTTGTGGTACCGCAGCGCCCACACCCCGCCGCCGGTCTGCCGGGCCCAGGCGGCGGCCAGGTGTTCCTGGGCCAGCTTGCTGGCCGCGTACGTGCTGCGCGGTTCCAGCGGGGCGTCCTCGCCGACCAGACCGGGGGCGAGGGTGCCGGCGCAGTGCGGGCAGGTCGGGTCGTACCGGCCGGCGGCCAGGTCGGCGGGGCGGCGGGCGGTGGGACGGACGGCCCCGTGCCGGCCACACTCGTAGCGCCCCTCGCCGTAGACCACCATGGAACTGGCCAGCACCAGGCGGGACACCCCGGCCCGGTGCATCGCGGCGAGCAGCACCGCCGTGCCGTAGTCGTTGTGGCTGGCGTAGTCGGGGGCGTCGGACGGGTCGAGCCCGTGTCCGACCATGGCCGCCTGGTGGCAGACCGCGTCGACACCGGACAGCAGCCGGTCGAGCAGCACGGGATCGCGGACGTCCCCGACGACCGGGGCGTGCCGGCGGGACCACTCGGGCAGCCCGCCCCCGTGTGCCTGGGGCAGCAGCGCGTCCAGGCACACCGCCTCGTGCCCCTCGGCGACGAGCAGGTCCGCGACCTGCGATCCGATGAAGCCGGCCGCGCCGGTGACCAGTACCCGCATGCCGGTCAGGCTAGGCCGGCCGCGGTGCCCGGCGGGCCGGTTCGGCGACGACGTCAGCACTCCGTAAGGCACCGCCGGTAAGCCTTCGGTAATGCGGCGAAGCGGATCCGCCGGCGGCGGCGACGTCTAGCGTTCGGGATGACGTCCTGCCCACGAGAGGCGGGAGTCGGCGACCGACAGGAGGTCCCGTGTCCACGCCGCCGCCCGATCCACCGCCGACCGCCGGCCACGGCGGGTCCGCCCGGCGAGGCGATCCCGGTGGTCCGGGCGCCGCCGGGTCCGGCCGACCGGACGCGCCCACCGGGTACGCCGTGCCGGCGCGGCTGTGGCGGGCGCTGGACCGACGCCGTCCGCCCGGTGCCGACGCCGTCGCCGACGCCTGGCGCAGCCCGGTACGCGGTGAGTGGCTGACCTCGGTGCTCGGTGCGGTGCTGCTCGCCACGCTGCCGCTGGTGATGCTCACCGGCCTGCTGGACTGGATCGCCTACGGCCCCCGCCTCGACCAGGCGTTCCCGCGCGACGTGGGTTGGCTGCGACCGCCCGTCTTCGACTGGCCGACCCGTCCGGCCTGGCTGTTCCGGCTCACCCAGGGGCTGCACGTGACGCTGGGGATCGTGCTGGTCCCGGTGGTGCTGGCGAAGCTGTGGTCGGTGGTGCCGAAGCTGTTCGCCTGGCCGCCGGCCCGCTCGACGGCCCAGGTGCTGGAGCGGCTGTCGCTGCTCCTGCTCGTCGGCGGGATCCTCTTCGAAACGGCCACCGGCCTGCTCAACGTCCAGTACGCCTACCTGTTCGGGTTCGACTTCTACACCGCGCACTGGTACGGCGCCTGGGTCTTCACCGCGGCCCTGGTCACCCACGTGGCGATCAAGCTGCCCCGGCTGGTCGCCGCGCTGCGCGGGCCGGGCCTCACGGGTACCCCGGTCGGACGGACCGGGCCGGAGCCGGCGGATCCGGACGGTCTGGTGGCCCGACGGCCCGGCCCGGCGACGATGAGCCGGCGCGGCGTACTGGCGTTGACCGGCGGCGGCGCGGCGCTGCTGGCGGTGCTGACCGTCGGGCAGAGCCTGGACGGCCCGCTGCGCCGCACGGCCCTGCTGCTGCCCCGGGGCCGGCAGCCCGGCGAGGGACCGAACGGCTTCCCGGTCAACCGGACCGCCGCCGCGGCCGGTGTCGGTGCCGACGAGACCGGCGACGGGTGGCGGCTGACGCTGCGTGCCGCCGGGCGGACGGTCGAGCTGGACCGGCCGGCGCTGCTGGCGATGGCCCAGCACACCGCCCGGCTGCCGATCGCCTGCGTGGAGGGTTGGTCGACCACACAGACCTGGACCGGAGTACGGCTGCGTGACCTGGCCGCCCTGGCCGGCGTGCCCGCGCCGGACACCGCGCGGGTCCGTTCGCTGGAACGCGCCGGCCTGTTCAACCGGGCCGCGCTCACCGCCGGCCAGGTCCTCGACGGCGATTCGCTGCTCGCGCTGCGGGTCAACGGGGTCGACCTCTCCCCCGACCACGGCTGGCCGGCGCGGATCATCGTGCCGGCGCTGCCGGGGGTGCACTGCACCAAGTGGGTCCGGGAGATCACCTTCGAGGGGGCCGGCGGTGGTTGAGTTCCGGCGTCGCTACGGCGCGGCCCCCTGGCACCTGCTGCTGCTGTTCGGCTGCTTCGCGGTCACCGGCGGGATCGCGCTGCGGCTGGCCGGGGAGCCGACCGCCGGGCGCATGCTGCTCTGGTTCCTCGGCGCGGTCGTCGCCCACGACCTGCTCCTGTTCCCGGCGTACGCGCTGGCGGACCGCGCCCTGCGGCGTGCTTTACGCCCGGACGACGCGCCCCGCACGCCGGGCGACGAGCCCGGCGTGGCCGGGCGGCCGGGCGACGCGCCGGTGCGGGACGGCGGGCGGCCGTCGGCGCTGAACCACGTGCGGGTCCCGGCGCTCGCCGCCGGACTGCTCCTGCTGGTGTACCTGCCGGGTGTGCTCGGGCTCGGCGGCGACACCTATGCGGCGGCGACGGGTCTGACGCCCAGCCCGCTGCTGGACCGCTGGCTGGCGCTCACCGCCGTACTCTTCGCCGCCAGTGGGGCGATCTACGCGCTCCGCCGGCTGCGGGGCGGCCGGGCCGGGGCCTGACCGACGCCGTCGCGGCTACGGGCGGTGTCCCGGCCCGGGGCACCTCTGATCGGGGTCGGGCGGTCAGGGACCGACCGGCACCCGGGCGGTGACCGGCCGGCCGGTCACCCGGCGCAACGCCAGGTACGCCTCGCAGCCGAGGCAGAGGTCGAAGGCGACGTTGAGGAAGGCGGCGGCGAGCGCCGCGCCGGTCGCCGCCAGGGCGAGCACCGGCGCGCCGGTCAGCGCTCCCGCGATCGCCAGCAGCGTGAAGACCAGCCCGACGAGCTGCGCGAAGCGCACCGGAGCGGCGGGTTCGAGTTCGGTCGGCGGGTCGAGCCGCGGCGCGACGAGCACCCGCCAGGCCAGCGAGTACGGGCCGAGACGCGGGTTGGCGGCGGTGAGCGCGAAGACTGCCGCCTGGGCGAGCAGCACCGGCACCGCGCCGGTGACCAGCGCGGCGGCGAGGACGACGGTGGTGACGGCCGCGGCGAACCGGGGCGCGCGAGGATCGAGCAGCATGCGGGGATTCCGTTCGGCGACGAGGGCGCGACCGCCCGGACCGGTTGGACCGGCGGGCGCGCGGGGGCGGAGACGTCAGGCGGAGCGGAAGCCCGGACAGAGGCTGGCCGAGAGCCAGCCGTGGTCCACCGTGCGCCGGCGGGTCAACCGCACGCCGGTCATCGCCGGGCCTGCGTCAGCAGCGGCCGCAGGGCGGCGGTCAACTCGTCGGGGGCCGGCACCCCGGCGGCGCGGCGCACCACGCGACCCGCGCCGTCGACCAGCAGCACGGTGGGGGTACGCCAGACGTCCAGCGCCCGTGCCGCGTCGAGGTGCCGCTCGGCGTCGACCTCCAGCAGGCGTACCCCTCCGACGTCACCGGTGACCTGTTCGAGCACCCGTCGGGTGGCCCGGCAGGGCGCGCAGACCGGGGCGGAGAACTGCACCAGGGTGACCTCGCCGGACCGTACGCCGAGGGTGTCGAGCGCGGCGTGGCCGGGCGCGGCGGCTGACGCGGCGCGGAGCCGGCCGTCGCGACGCCGACGCCACACGCCGAAGGCGGTGGCGGCCATCAGGACGGCCACCACCACGACGACCCCGGTCATCGACACGCGCACCGCTCCAGCCTGCCACAGTCGTCGTCGGGGCGTCCCGACCGTCCCGCCGGCCGGGAGCCCGCGCCGGGGCAGGTCGGCCTCGGACGGCCGGCGGGGTGCGGGCCCGGTCAGCTCATGGTGGCGAGCAGGTCCCGGCAGGCCCGCTCGCAGGCGCGGCAGGCGTCGGCGCAGATCCGGCAGTGCTCGTGCATCTGGGCGTGGGCGGCGCACTCGTCGCCGCAGGAGCGGCAGGCCGTGGCACACGCCTCCACCAGGGCGCGGCTCAGGTTGGCGTCATAGCCGGTGTGTCGGGACAGCACCCGGGCGGTGGCGGCGCAGACGTCGGCGCAGTCGAGATTGGTCCGGATGCACTTGGTCAGCTCGGCGACCATCTCCTCGCTCAGGCAGGCGTCGGCACAGGCGGTGCAGGCCTGCGCGCAGGCGTTGATCGCCTCGATGGCCGCCGCCAGCTTCGCCCGGTCCAGGTCGATGGTCCGCGGGTAGGTCTCCAGCATCGGCATGGTCGTGGTCATGGTCGGCCTCCTGCTCGTCTCGTGGAATCTCCTTCCGATGCCGTACCCGACCGGCCGGAGGCCATGCCGGATGCGGTCGTCCGGAGGCTGCGAGCGGCCACCCGTCCGGGCGGACCGGAGCCGGACGACCGCCCGGCGGGTCCGGACGGCCGTAGCGTGGACGGACGCGGGGGGAGCCGGGACGCCGTGGGAGGGGACCGACGATGCACGGCACGGGAATGGCGGGCTGGATGTGGATCTGGCCGCTGCTGGTGGTGGCCGCCCTGGTGGTCCTCGCGGTGCTGGTGGTCCGGGCCGTCGCGGGAGGTCCGCAGCCGAAAGCCCGCTCCGCCCGGCAGATCCTCGACGAACGCTACGCACGCGGCGAGATCGACGAGGAGGAGTACCGGCGCCGCCGCGACGCCCTCGGCTGAGCGGGGGCGTCGCGGCGGCGGTCGGGGCGCGGTGCGGTCCGTCTCAGCGCCGGCCCGGGGTGAGCCGGACCCGGCGCAACAGCTGCGCGTTGAGCGCCACCACGATGGTGGAGGCGGACATCAGCACCGCCCCGACGGCGGGGCTGAGCGCGACGCCGGCCCAGGCGAGCGCACCGGCCGCGAGCGGGATCGCCACCACGTTGTACCCGGCGGCCCAGGCCAGGTTCTGGATCATCTTCCGGTACGACGCCCGGGACAGCCGGATCACCCCGGTGACGCCGCGCGGGTCGGAGGAGGCGAGCACCACCCCGGCGGACTCGATCGCCACGTCGGTGCCGGCGCCGATGGCCACCCCGACGTCGGCGCGGGCCAGGGCGGGGGCGTCGTTGACGCCGTCGCCGACCATTGCCACGGTCAGTCCCCGGGCCTGCAGGTCGGCCACCGCCCGGTCCTTGTCGGCGGGCAGCACCTCGGCGAAGACCTCGTCCACGCCGGGGCGGAAGCCCAGGTCGGCGGCGACCGCCTCGGCGACCGGCCGGGCGTCACCGGTGATCATGACGATCTTCCGGACGCCCTGGTCGCGCAGCTCGGCGATCGCCTCGCGGGCCTCGGGGCGCACCTCGTCCTCCAGGGCGAACGCGCCGACCGCCGTCGGCCGGCCGTGCGTCGGCAGCCGGAGCAGGTGCAGCACCGCCGCGCCCCGACGGGACCACCCCTCGGTCGCCGCGACCAGGTCCTGCGGCACGGTCACGTCGAGTTCGCGCAGCAGCGCAGGGCCGCCGACGGCGTACGCCTCGTCCCCCACCACGGCGCGGACGCCGCGACCGGTCATCGAGCGGAAGTCACCGGCGGCCGGGACGGGCCCGCGCGCCTCGGCGGCGGTGACGATCGCCCGGGCCAGCGGGTGCTCGCTGTCGGCCTCCACCGCGGCGGCGATCCGCAGCGCGTCGTCCTCGTCGAGGCCGTCGGCCCCGACGGCTCCGGTGACGGTGTGCGCGCCCATGGTCAGGGTGCCGGTCTTGTCGAACAGGACGGCGTCGACGGTGCGCATCCGCTCCAGGGCCAGCCGGTCCTTGACCAGGATGCCGGCCCGGGCCGACACCGCGGTGGAGAGCGCGATCACCAGGGGGATGGCCAGCCCGAGGGCGTGCGGGCAGGCGATCACCAGCACCGTCACGGTCCGGACCACCGCCTCGTCGACGTCGCCGAACGCCCACCAGCCGACGAAGGTGACCAGCGCGGCGACGGTCGCGACGTAGAAGAGCATCGCGGCGAACCGGTCGGCGAGCGCCTGGGCCCGGCCGCTGGACGCCTGCGCCTGGGCGACGAGCCGGCCGATCCCGGCCAGCGCGGTGTCCTCGCCGACGGCGTCGACCCGGACCCGCAGCGCCGAGTCGGTGGCGACGGTGCCGGCGACCACCCGGTCACCCACGCCCCGCGGCACCGGGCGGGACTCGCCGGTGATCATCGACTCGTCCAGTTCGGCGGCGCCCGCCACGATCCGGCCGTCGGCGGGGACCCGCCCGCCGGAGCGGACCAGGACCACGTCGCCGATGCCCAGGTCGGCCACCGGCACCGGGCGCACCGCGCCGTCCGGCTCGACCCGCTCGGCGTCGTCCGGGAGCAGGGCGGCCAGCGCGGCGAGCGCGCCCTGCGCCTGGCCGATCGCCTTCATCTCCTGCCAGTGGCCCAGCAGCATGATGGTGACCAGGGCGGCCAACTCCCACCAGAAGTCCAGGTCGAACGCGCCGAGGCTGGTCGCCAGCGAGGCCCCGTACGCGACCGTGATCGCCATCGAGATCAGCAGCATCATGCCCGGCGCCCGGTCGCGGACCTCGCGGACGCCGCCGGCCAGGAACGGCCAGCCGCCGTAGCCGAAGACCACCGTGCCGAGGACCGGGCCGACCCAGGCCATGCCGGGGAAGTCGAGGGAGTAGCCGAACCAGTCCATGACCATGTGGCTGGTCGCCACGATCGGCAGGGTCAGGGCCAGGCTCAGCCAGAACGTGCGGCGGAACTGCTCCGGGTCGTGCCCGGCGTGCTTGTCGTGGCCGGCGTGGCCGTGCCCACCCGCGTGACCGTGGTGCCCGGCGTGGCCGTGGCCGCCGTGCGCACCCGCTCGACCGTGGCCGCGGGGGCGGCCGTGCCCGTCCGCGTGACCGTGGTCGCCGGCTGCGGCGTGGGACGCCGAGTCGGGCCCGTCGCGGCGCGGGTGGGATCCGGAGTCGTGCGGGTCGTGCGAGGACGTGGCCACCGCCGCGCCGTGGGTGCCGTGGTCGTGGGATCCGTGCCGGTGAGTCGTGTGCTCGTCAGTCATGCCGTCCACCTCCGCACCTGACGCTATACCCCTAGGGGGTATGCCGCAAGTACCCCCTGGGGGTACCTGGCTCCGACTCCGGCCCGGCGGCTCCCTGACCTGCGCATCGACCGGCGCCACCGGCGGACCGGCCCCCCGGTGAGCCGGCTCACGGACCTCCGGCCCTGTCCGGCGGGACTTCCCCGGCGGCATGCTCCCGTCGGAACAGGAATTCGACGGGCGGAGTGTCATGCGCGTGGTGTCGGAAACGGAGTTGGCGGCGGCGTTCGGGCGACTGCCCGACCGGCCACGGGTGGTGGCCGGCGGCAACCACGCCGCGCCGATGCGGGCCCTCGGGCTGCTGGACGCCGCCGTCGAGCGGTACCGGCTGTACATGCTCAACGCCCCGCGCGGCATCCCCGACCGGGAGGGGGTCGACTACGAGACGTCCTTCGTCGGCGCCGGCATGCGCGGGCACCCCCGCCTGTCGTACCTGCCGAGCCGGCTGTCCCTGGTGCCGGCGCTGCTGCATGACCGGCTCGCGCCCGACGTGGTGCTGCTGCACACCACGGTGCCGCACGGCGGCACCCTCAGCCTCGGCGTCGAGGTCAACATCCTGCCGGCGGCGATCGAGGCGGCGCACGCCCGGGGCGCCCTGGTGGTCGCGCAGGCCAACCGGCAGATGCCGGTGACGTACGGGGACGCGATGCTGCCCCTGGACGCGGTCGACCTGGTGGTGGAGGTCGACGAGCCGCTGCCGGTGCCCGCCGCCACCGAGCGCGACCCGGTCAGCGCGGCCATCGGCGCGCGGGTGGCCACCCTCGTGCCCGAGCAGGCCACGCTGCAACTCGGCATCGGCGGCATCCCCGACGCGACCCTGCTGGCGCTGACCGGCCGGCGAGGGCTGCGGATCTGGTCGGAGATGTTCAGCGACGGCGTGCTGGCCCTGGAGAAGGCCGGCGCCCTGGACCCGGACGCCCCGGTCACCGCCTCCTTCTGCTTCGGCTCCGACGAGCTGTACGACTGGGTCGACGGCAACCCACGGGTACGGATGCTGCGAACCGAGCAGACCAACGACCCCGGACGGATCGCCCGGAACCCCCGCCTGGTGTCGGTGAACAGCGCCCTGGAGGTGGACCTGTTCGCCCAGGCCAACGCCAGCCGGATCGGCACCCGGGTCTACTCCGGCTTCGGCGGGCAGACCGACTTCATCGTCGGCGCGCTGCACTCCCCCGGCGGGCAGGCGATCGTGGCGCTGCGGTCCTGGCACCCGAAGGCGGACGTGTCCACCGTGGTCCCGCTGCTCTCCGGGCCGGTGACGTCGTTCCAGCACAGCGCGATCGTCACCGAGCAGGGGTGCGCGGCGCTGTGGGGTCGGGACGCCGTCACGCAGGCACAGGAGCTGGTCGACCGGGCCGCCCACCCGGACGCGCGCGACGGGTTGCGCGAGGCGGGTCGGCGGCTGGGGCTGCCGTTGCGCTGAGCGCTCACCTCGGCTCGTCGTCGTGCGTCCAGGCGGCCAGCCAGCTCTGGTTCTCCCGGGCGATCGCCTCCTCGCAGGCCCGTACGAACGCCCCGGCGGCGGCGGGCGTCCGGTCCGCCGTCGCCTCCCATCCCTCGAGCAGCGCGCGCAGCTGCCGGGCGGTCGCCAGGTACGACACCACCAGGTGCTCGTACCGGGCGGCGGAGACGTGCGCGGTGAGCGACGCGCCCACCACCGTCACCACCGCGACCCACGCGCCGACGCCACCGGCTCCGGTCGTGGCGGCGACCGCCCCGAGCGCCGCGCCGAGGGCCGCGACGACGAACTCCGCCGTCCGGAACCGGGTGAGCCGGCGCTGGTGCCGAGCCGCTCCGGCACGGTAGTAGCCGTCGATCTGGGGGCGCAGCCGGCGGGCGGCGTAGTCGTCACCGTCGCGCACGGCGGGCAGCGGGGTGTCGGCGTCGGCGACGGTCAGCGTCAGGCCGGCCAGGTCCGCCACGTCGTCCTCGACCGCCCCGGCCACGGCCCTGAGCCGCTGGTCGCGGTCCGGCCCGTCGTACGGCTGCGCACCGGCGAGGTGGAGGTACACCTGCGCCTTGAGGGCCTCGCTGGTGGCCCGGACCCGGGTCCACGCCTCGACCCGGTCCCTACCGAGGCGGGACACCCGCACCACCGGGACGACGGCCAGCGCCACCGCGCTCAGCAGGGCCATCGCCCGCCCCACCGGGCTGCCCGGCCCGACCTGCACGGCGGCGGTGGCCAGCACCGCGCCGCAGAGCCCGGCCGCCAGCGCGGCGCCGCGCCAGATCACGATGCTCCGCTTGACCGCGCCCGCCGCCCGGGACCACCGCCGGTGCTCCCGCCACACACCCGCCACGGCGGACGTGTCGACCTGCTCCATCCCCACCACCCCCCTGCCTCCCTCGCCGGCGCCGGCTCCGGGGACCACGGTCCGTCGGCCCGGTGGCGTCACCCGGCCGGCGGGCCGGGCGGCTCCGTCCACTCGGGATCGCCACGATTCCAGCATGCCCATCCAGATCAATGTCCGAAAGTTCCGGAGCGCCGGGCAGCCTTGCCACCCCAATCCGGGCCTATCCATACTTGTTGATGTTCCTGAGCCGGACATGATCGGGCGCCGGGCAGCCTCGATCGGAACCCCGACCCATCGGCCTATCCGGAGGAACCCCATCCCATGAGATCCAGGCTCAGACTGATCGGCGCCGCCCTGGCCGCCGCCGCGCTGACCGCGCTGGCCGCCGTGTCCGTCCCCGCGCCGGCATCGGCGGCCGCGCTGACCGAGGTGACGAACTTCGGCGCCAACCCCAGCAACCTCAGGATGTACCTGTACGTCCCGGACCGGGTCGCGCCGCAGCCGGCGCTGCTGGTCGCGGTGCACTACTGCACCGGCACCGGCCCGGCCATGTACTCCGGCACCCAGTACGCGGCACTGGCCGACCGGTACGGCTACATCGTGGTCTACCCGTCGGTGACCCGCAGCAGCCAGTGCTTCGACGTCTCCTCGCCGCAGGCGCTGCGGCGCGACGGCGGCAGCGACCCGGTCGGCATCAAGTCGATGATCGACCACGTCCGGCAGCGGTACCCCGTAGACCCGAACCGGATCTTCGCCACCGGCATCTCGTCCGGCGCGATGATGACCAACGTGCTGCTGGGGCTCTACCCCGACGTGTTCGCGGCCGGCGCCGCCTTCTCCGGCGTCCCCTTCGGGTGCTTCGCCACCACCAACGGCTCGGAGTGGAACAGCGAGTGCGCCAACGGTCAGGTCGTCCGGACCCCGCAGCAGTGGGGCGACCTGGTCCGCAACGCGTACCCGGGGTACACCGGCAAGCGGCCCCGGATGCAGCTCTGGCACGGCACGAACGACGAGGTGCTGCGCTACCAGAACTTCACCGAAGAGATCAAGCAGTGGACCGACGTGCACGGCCTGAGCCAGACGCCGACGTACACGGACACCCCGCAGTCCGGCTACACCCGCACCCGGTACGGGAGCAGCGGCGGCCAGGCGCCGGTCGAGGCGATCAGCATGCAGGGCGTGTCGCACAACCTGCCGGTCGACGCCGCCCAGGCGATCCGTTTCTTCGGCCTCGACACCAGCACCCCGCCCACCTCGCCGCCGCCCACCACGCCGCCGCCGAGCAGCCCGCCGCCCACGTCGCCGCCGCCCAGCAGCCCGCCGCCCACCACCCCGCCGACGTCCGGCCCGTGCCGGGTGGACTACACGGTCAACGCCTGGAACACCGGGCTGACCGCGTCGGTGACCGTCACCAACACCGGCACCATCACGGTCAACGGCTGGAGCCTGGCGTTCACCCTGCCGGCCGGGCAGACCATCACCAACGGCTGGAACGCGACGTACGCCCCGACGAGCGGAGCGGTGACCGCCCGTAACGTCTCCTACAACGGCACCATCGCGCCGAACACGTCGGTGACCATCGGCTTCCAGGCCACCCACACCGGCAACACCGCGCGGCCCACCTCGTTCACCCTCAACGGATCGCCCTGCGCGACCGCCTGACCCGACTCCGGTCGGCGGCGGCGGGCGTCGTGTCGCCCGCCGCCGCGACGGCGTCCGCCGTCGCGCGGGTCAGCCCGGCGGGGGCTCGCCGCCGGGGGGACCCGAATGGGCCCGGCGCGAGACCGCCACCAGCGTCGCCGTCACCGCGCCCCGGTTGTGCAGCGCCCGCAGCGGCAACGCGGCCAACCACAGCACGTCGCCGCACCCGACGATCTGGCGTGTGCCGCCCACCGCCTCCAACTCGACCTGGCCCTGCTCGACCACGACGATGGCGTCGCGCCAGTCGGCCTCGTCGTAGTCGAGCGCGCCGCCCGGCGGCAGGGCCACCACCCGCATCTCCATGTCCGGCCCGAGCCGGGAGTGCAGGAAGGAGAGCGGTCCCTCGCCGTCGTCCATCAGCGGGCGGCGCACGGGCCGGACGGGCAGGGGGCACCAGCGCGCGGGGGCCGCCCCGCCTGAACCACAGTCACGGACCGCTCTCCGCTTCGACTGGCGGCCTGGCGCCGCGTCCGACTCCGTTGGTGGTATGACGGCCGGGGGCCGGAAAACTCATCGCCGCGCCGCCCGTCCCGTCGACGTGGACGTCGGGGTGGGCATGGTCGATTCCGGTCACCGCAACTGCGCACGGACGAATAAGCGTCGTCACGTGGTGACACCTAGTGTGTTCGCTGAGTTGTCCGGCCCTTCTGGATGGAGTGCACACATGACAGTGGCCAAGGGGCACACCTCGCGGCGCGGTCTGATCGGCGCGATCAACGAGAGGCACCATCGCGCGGTTCTCGGGCTGTACATGGTCATCGTGCTGGGCCACTGGGCCGAGCACCTGGTCCAGGCGTTCCAGATCTGGGGTCTGGGCTGGGCCCGTCCCCAGGCACGAGGCGTGCTGGGCATGCCGTTCCCGTGGCTGGTCAGCTCCGAGTGGCTGCACTACGGGTACGCGATCGTCATGCTGATCGGCCTGTTCGCCCTGCGACCCGGCTTCGTCGGCAGGGCCCGCACCTGGTGGACGGTCGCCCTGGTGATCCAGTTCTGGCACCACGTCGAGCACCTGCTGCTGCTGGCGCAGGTCCAGATGGGCTTCCTGCTGCCCGGGACGACCGTCCCGACCAGCCTGGCCCAGCTCGTCGTGCCCCGCGTCGAGCTGCACCTGTTCTACAACTCCGTCGTCTTCCTCCCGATGCTGATCGCGATGTACCTGCACCTGCGGCCGAACGACGGCGAGCTGCGGCAGATGCAGTGCAGCTGCACCCACGAGAGCCGTCGGCGGCTGACCCTCGCCCCGTCCGCCGGCTGACCGGGGCCGTCTTGTCCGCCGGACGCCGTACCCTGGCCGTCGCCACCGCCCTGGCCGCCATCGGCATCGCCGTCGCAGTCGGGGCGGTCGCCCGGCAGTCGGACGCCACGCCGGCCCGGGTGCTGGCGGTGACCCCGGCCGACGGGGCCGCCCTGACGAGCACCCCGGACGAGGTCACCCTGCGGCTCTCGACCGGCGCCGACCCGGTGCTGTCGCACGTCACCGTCCGCGACAGCGCCGGGGCCACGGTCAACGACGGCCGGGTCAGGGCCGACGGGGAGCGCGGGTTGCGCCAGCCGGTCCGTCTCGCCCGGCCCGGCGACTACAGCGTCGCCTACCACATCACCTTCGCCAACGGGCAGGACGACACCGGCGTGCTGCGGTTCAGTGTCGGCACCGGCGTGGCGCCCCGGTCCACGGGCGAGATCCCCGACGCGATCACGGACAGCGCCGACCACGCCCACGGCGTCGACCCGGTGGGCGCCACCCTGCTGGTCGTCGACGGACTGGTGCTGCTCGCCGTCCTCGTCCTGCTGCTGCGCCGACGCCCGTCCGGCACACCGGACCCGGCCACCGTCGGCACACCGACGCCCGCCGGCCCGACCGCGTCCGGGCCCCGCGACCGAGGGCCGTCCGAGCCGCTGGGCGACTGACCGGCGTCCGTCTTCGGCGGCCGCCGGCCCGCTCCCCCGGCGGCCGCCGGACCGCCGTCCCCTTCACCCCGACGTCGCCCCTCCGGCACCCTCCGGATACGACGGTGGGGCCGGATGACGGGTGTCCCGCCAGCCGTGCACGATGCTGTCCGTGCGTACCGAGCGTCTGGGCTTCTCCGTCGAGTCCGTCCAGGCAGTGCCGGGCGGCCGGCAGCTGGAGGGTGAGCCGGGGTATCACCCGTGGCACCGGGCTCGCCCGGGTGACCGCTTCGACCGTGCCTGCTGCGAGCACGGCCGCGTATGGGGAGCACCACCGAGTCGGATTCTCCGCAGCACTGGTCGGCCTCCTCACCGGCGAGATCCGATCCGCATACCTGAGCCGTCGCCCCGGTGGACCGCACACCTATGGCCCATGACGAGCTGATCTCGGCATACAGCTCCTCCACAGGGGTGCCACTGGTCCGCCGACAGCCACCCGGACGGCACACCGCACCGAGGGTCGGTCCGCGGAAGCACGCGCCGCCCGACCCGACGGCGCGAACCGGCAGCACCGACGAGGGCCGAGGCGGCATCCGCCGGGCACACGGATCGGGCCGGGTGCGCGCGGCACCCGGCCCGATCGTGATCGGTGCGGTGGTTACGGCCGGCTGTGCCGGCGCGACGCCCGCCGGGGCGTACGCGACGCCGACCCGGACGGGGCGAGGCCCGGCGGGAGCAGCGCGGCGCCGTCCGCCGGCAGCTTGGCGGGGCCGGCCTTGCCGATGACGAGCGCACGTGTGCCGGAGCGACCGGGCAGCAGCCGCTCGGCGCCGGTGGCCGGCGGGACGGCCCGGTCCTGGGCCTGCGGGGTGCGGAACACGTCGGCCGACAGGTGGTCGCGGGGGATGTCGGTGTTCAGGGCGATGATGTCACCGAGCGACTTCCGATAGTCGATTTTGAAGGCGGCCCGGATCAGCGGCAGCAACGGGTCGTTGCCGTAGTGGAACCGGTCGCCGTCGCGCAGCGCGGTGAACTGCTTGCGCCAGATCGCCAGCTGCAACTCACCGAACTCCTTGCCCGGCAGGTTCGGCTCGGCCATCATGCCGACGAACGCGTCGAGCCGGTCCACGCTGCCGTAGACGGCCTTGAGCCGGGCCGCGAGCGGGGTACGGCGCTCCGCGCGCACGGCGTTGTCGGCCGCTGCCGTGGTGCGCCTGCCCTCGGCGTCGTACAACGCGGTGAAGTCCAGGCTGTCCAGGTCGTCGATCTCCGCGCCCGGGGTGAGCTCCGGGTCGGCCGGGAAGGACTCCGACGGCTCCCCGGTGATCGCCGCGAACGACGGCTTGGCCGGCAGGCCGTACGCGGCCCGCAGGTCGTTGTAGCTCGGCATGCCGTGGTCGCGGCTGCGGGCGATGTCGATCGCGCCCAGGTCGTTGCGACCCGGAAGGCAGGGCGGCAGGGCCGGGTCGTCCGAGCAGCCGGGGTTGCCCGGCACGGGGACGAAGAACGGGAAGCTGCGCAGCATGTTGCTGATCAGCTCGTCGTTGCGGGTCTGCGGGCGCAGCCCGACGCCGTGCAGCATCGGCCCGAGCTGGAGCAGTTCCAGCAGGTCCGGGTTGAAGAAGGCGTCCTCGCCCAGCGGGATCATCAGCCGGACGGTGTCGCCCTCGACCGTCACCTCGACGTCCAGCTCCCGCAGCCGGTCGAGGGTCGCCTCGCTGTAGCGGCCGACCTCCGCCTCGAGCCGGAAGTCACCGCGGATCTGGCTGTGCGCGCGGTACCCGACGGTGGCGAACTCGTTGCTCACCGAGACGTCCACGTCGGACTTGTAGCCCTTGTAGCGGGGCAGGTCGACGCCGAGCGACGGCAGGAACTGGGTGTAGGTGATGTACTGCTGCTCGGCGACGACCACCGCCCGGGCGATCTCGAACTTGTCCTGTTCGGACAGCCACTTCGGCAGCTGCGCGACGATGCGGTTGTGCTCCCGGGCGAACAGGGTCTGGATGGCCAGCAGCGCCGGGTTCTCGTTGGCCCGCTGGTCGCCGGTGACCGCCGCCTTCTCCGGGGTGTTGAACAGCTGCCCACCGGCGACCATGTTCGGCGCGGTGGAGGCGTCGCCCCGGGTGTCCCGCCGGGGCAGGTAGTTGCCGGGCATCAGCAGGGTGGCCTTGTTGTTGCGCGGGTCGCCGTCGACGGTGCCCTCGCGCAGCCAGTCCAGCCGGTCGGTGGCGTTGCCGTAGACGGCGGCCCCGTCGAGGTAGGAGCTGACCGTGTTGATCTGCTCCCGGGGGGTGGTGATACCGGTGCCGTCGGCCGGGCGGGACCGGTCGAACGGGACGATGCCGATGTCGTTGCGGAACGACTCCATCGGATCGGCGTTGTCGAACACGATGTTGCGGGTCTCACCGGGCGGGCTGACCAGCCGCCGGCCGAGCCGCTGGGCGATGGTGTGGTCGACGAACTGGCCCCACACGAAGCCCCACTGGCTGACGCCGTTCGGCGAGTAGATGTTCTGGTCGACGTCGTTGAAGATCCGGTTGCTGACGTACCGCTCGGGCGGCAGGTCGACGATCTCGTTGAGCCCGTCGGCGTACCAGGCCGGCCCGACCCGGGGGTAGATGGTGTCGATCTTTCCCCAGCTGGGATTCGCCCGGTTGTTGCCGGACCCGTCGATGCTCTGCACCTCCCAGAGGCCGAGTATCCGGTCCGGGCGGGCGGCGCCGGCGTTGGCCGGACCGCTCAACCCCACACCGGCAGCCACCACGAGGGCGACGACCGCGGCCTGGGCCGCCTTGGCAGATCGGGCCCGGCCACGCCGGCCCCGTGCGACTGCACGCATGCCCATCTCCTCCCCTTTGACTAGACGAACACGATGGGCCGGAGACCCGGCCACCCCGCCACCGGACGTCCGTCCGGGCGCGACAGGTCAGGTCGACCGGCGGGTACGACCGGGCGTCGCGTGGCGTCGACGGGCGAGGCCGCCGAGCGCCGGGTACGGCTGTCGATCTCCCCGGTAGTGTGGACGCCACCCGGGGATGGCGCTTCTTCCGCCGTGCGCAGCGGGCCGGCCGGCGCATCCGGTCACCGACGCGTCCCCACCCACCCGTCGGTCCGGCAGCGGTTCGGCCACCGCCGCGGCGCGGCGGGTCACGGCCGGCCGGCGGGGGACGGCCGCGGCCCGACGAGGGGCCGACGCTCCGACGACCAGCCGTCGACGTCGTTGTCGGCGTTGAGGATCGCCTGGTGCAGGCGCTGCACCGGCGGGCCGGGTTCGAGGCCCAGTTCGGTGACGAGGTTGCCCCGTACCCGGTGGAAGACCTCCAGGGCCTGGGCCCGCCGGCCGCTGAGGTGCAGCGCCCGCATGTACTGCGCGTGCAGCCCCTCGTGCAGCGGGTTCTCCACGGTCAGGGCGGCCAGTTCGGTCAGCACCTCGCGGTGCATGCCCAGCCTCAGCTCGGCGTCGACCAGGTACTCCAGGGTGACCAGCCGGGACTCCTCCAGCTGCCGGCGGCGCGCCTCCAGCAGTCGTCCCACGGGCACGTCGACCAGCGCCCGGCCCCGCCACACCCGCATCGCCTCGGCCAGGTGCCGCACGGCCCCGTCGTCGTCCCCGTCGGCCAGCGCCTGCCGCCCCCGCAGGGCTAGCAGTTCGTAGCGGCGCAGGTCCAGGCCGGTCAGTCGGCTGCGCAGCAGGTACCCGCCGGCCCGGGTGACCAGCAGGTCGTTGCTCACCTCCGCCACCGACCGGCCGGTCGCGGCCGCGAAGTGCTTGCGCAGGTTGAGGATGTACGTCTGCACCGTGGTCGACGCGCTGGCCGGCGGCTCGTCCCCCCACAGCTCGGTGCTCAGCGAGGACGCGGGCACCACCTGGTCGGCGTGCGCGATCAGCACGGCGAGGACGTTGCGCACCTTCGGCGCCGTCGGCGTCCAGGCGACGCCCCGCACCCGTACGGACAGCGGCCCGAGCACGGCCATGTCGATGAGTTGACCCGTAGCTTCCACGCGCGCCCCTGATCGGCTGGACTTGAGCGGATCCTTATGGTCATCGGCGGCCCGTCGCGCCTGCATCTTCTACCGTGCCGGCCGCCGCCGTGCCGTGCCAGGACGCCTCGAGCGAGATGCGACCGGCCGTCGAGCGTGGCCTTCCTACGCTTGCCGACACCGGTCGGCCCGTCGGCGTACCCGAGGTGGCCGCCGGCCGCCCACCTGCGCGCCGCGGAAGTGGGCCGGGACGGCCCCGAGCCGGCCCGCGCCGGCAGTCCCCTCGCACCGCCGTCGGTCCGGTCTCACCGGGACGTCGTGGCCCCGCCCGGCCCGGCCGTGGCGCGCCGGGCGGCGGCCCGGCCCACCGGCCGACCGGGGCCGAGAGGAGGGTGTGCCGATGACCGACGGGACGAGCACCGAGGGGACGAGCCGCCGGGCGCGGTCGGGCCACCGGCCGGGCCGGGGCGCCGGCGACCGGCCGGGCACGACGGTCGCGGTGCTGGGCGCGACCGGCTGTGTCGGCCGTGCCGTCTGCGCCGCGTACGCCCGGCGGGGTGACCGGGTCCTCGCCATCGCCAGGACGGCGCCGCCCGGCGGCGACCACCCGTTCCTCGCCCTGGACGTCGCCGACACCGCCCCGGCCGACCTGGCCCGGATCCTCGGCGACGCCGGGGTGGACACGGTGGTCAACGCCGCCGGCGGCTGGGCGCGCACCGAGGAGCTGAACCGGGGACACGTCCAGCTCGTCCGCCGGCTCGTCGCCGCCGTCGGCGCGACGCGGACCCGGCCCCGGCTGGTGCACGTCGGCTCGGTCCACGAGTACGGCCCGATCGCCGAGGGCACCAGCGTCAGCGAGACCGCCGAGGTCCGCCCGGACACCGCGTACGGCCGGGTGAAACTGGCCGGGAGCCGGATCGTGCTGCGGGCCGCGCAGGCCGGGTCGGTGGACGCCGTGGTGCTGCGGGCGGTGAACGTCTACGGCCCGTACACCACCCCGGCGAGCTTCCTGGGGACGCTGCGCGACCGGCTGCGACGGGCCGGCCCGGAGGGGTTGACGGTGACCGTCGCCGCGGCCCGCCGCGACTTCGTCGACGCCCGCGACCTGGCCGAGGCGGTGGTGCTGGCGGGCCGCGCGCCGGTCACCGGAGAGGTGATCAACATCGGACGCGGTGTGGCCGAGGACGTGCGGGAGCTGGTCCGGGTGCTGTTGGAGACGGCGGGGCTGCGGCCGGACGCCGTGCCCCTGGTCGACGCCCCGGTGCCCAGCAACGGGGGCGCGTGGACCCGGGCCGACATCGGCCGGGCCCGACGCCTGCTGGGGTGGCGGCCCCGGGCCGGGGTGCGGGAGTCGATCGAGGCGCTCTGGGAGCAGGGCTGACAACGGGTGTGCCGATCGGGGCGCTTGGGGAGGAGGGTGGAAAATGGTTGTTCTGGCGGCTGGGTGACCGGCCGCCGGCACGGGTACGCCGGTGGCGGGAGAGCGGACTCCCGCCGTGGTCGCCGCGTCAGTGCCGCCCGGTCACGAAGGTGCGGACGGTGTCGATCACGAAGTCGGCCATCTCCAGCGTGATGCCGGGGTACACGCCGATCCAGAAGGTGTGCTCGGTGACGAAGTCCGAGTTGGCCAGGTCCCCCACGATCCGGCACGGCACGTCCTGGTAGGCCGGGTGCCGGGTGAGGTTGCCGGCGAAGAGCCGGCGGGTGCCGATCCTGCGCTCCTCGAGACGCGCCACCAGCTGCTGCCGGGTGAACGGCGCCTCGGGCCGGACGCTGATCGGGAAACCGAACCAGCTCGGGTCGCTGTCCGGGGTCGCCTGCGGCAGCAGCAGGCCGGGCAGGTCGGCCAGGCCTTCGTAAAGGCGGCGGAAGTTGCGCCGCCGGGTCTCGATGAACTCCGGCAGCCGGCGCAGCTGGCTGAGCACGAGCGCGGCCTGCGGATCGGTGGCCTTCAGGTTGTAGCCGACGTGCGAGTAGACGTACTTGTGGTCGTAGCCGGCGGGCAGGGTGCCCAGCTGGTAGTCGAACCGCTTGAGGCAGGTGTTGTCGGTGCCGGGCTCGCACCAGCAGTCCCGGCCCCAGTCGCGCAGCGACTCGACGATGCGGGCCAGCTCCAGGCTGCCGGTCAGCACGCAGCCGCCCTCACCGGCGGTGAGGTGGTGCGCCGGGTAGAAGCTCACCGTGGTCAGGTCGCCGAAGGTGCCGGTCAGCTTGCCACGGTACGTCGAGCCGACCGCGTCGCAGTTGTCCTCGACGAGGAACAGGTCGTGCTCGGTGGCCAGGTCGGCGATCTCCGCGACCGGGAACGGGTTGCCCAGGGTGTGCGCGATCATGATGGCCCGGGTACGCGGCGAGATCGCCTCGGCGACCCGCTCGGCGGTGGTGTTGTAGGTGCCGAGCTCCACGTCGACGAAGACCGGCACCAGACCATTCTGCAGGATCGGGTTGACCGTGGTCGGGAAGCCGGCGGCCACCGTGATCACCTCGTCGCCGGGGCGCAGCCGCGCCTCTCCCAGCTTCGGCGAGGTCAGCGCGGTCAGTGCCAGCAGGTTGGCCGACGAGCCCGAGTTGACCAGGTGCGCCTTGCGCAGCTTGTAGTAGGCGGCGAACGCGCTCTCGAAGCGCCGGGCGCTGATCCCGGCGGCGATCCGCATGTCCAGCGCCGCCTCCACGAAGGCCGCGCGGTCGTCCTCGTCGAGCACCGCACCCGAGGACAGGATCGGGGTCACCCCGGGGACGAAGTCTCCCGGCTCCTGCTCCCGGTGGTACTTGCGGGTCTGTTCGAGCACCAGCGCCTTCAGCGACGTCATATTCGCGCCCCCTCCGCTCCACGTTGCGTACGCCCATGGTCAACGGCGCCGGTCGAGGATGCGTCGAGGAACGGTGGAGGCACCGCCGGCCGGGGTGTCCCGGCCGGCGGTGCGGCACGTCAGGCCCGGCGCCCCAGGTACGCCAGCAGCTTGGTCTGCTCGTCCGCGCCGGGCGGCGGCTCGAGGGCGGGCCCGCTGACCATGCGGCTGCGCACCACCTCCTCGCCGACCATCCGCAGCGCCTCCCACGCCTTGTCGATGTCGGCCTGGTCGATGCGCTCGTCCTGCCCGGTGGCCCGGGCCAGGTCCCAGCCGTGCACGACCAGCTCGGTGCAGACCGCGCTGTCGATCGCCTGGGAGAAGCTGCGCAGCCCGAAGCGCCCGTCGAACTCCGCGCGGGCCTGCTCGGGGTCGTTCAGGCTGGACTCGATCTGGTCGCGGACCCGCACGAACGCCTTGTACGGGTCGACGTCCACGCCGGGGCCCTGCGGCACCGGCAGGCCGACCATGTTGAGGTGGATCTCGCTCATCTCGACGACGTGCGCGACGAGGTCGCGCACGCTCCACTCGGTGCAGGGCGTCGGCCCCGACCAGGCGTCCGCGCCGACCGCGGCGATCCGGTCGGCGAACTGGGCCCCGAGCCGCGCGAAGCGGTCGGCGACGGCTCGTTCCTCCGCCGTGAGCCCCGCACCGCTCACCGACGGACCGGCCGTCCGTCCGGGCTTCACCGTTGACATAACCGTTCTCCTGCCACTCGACGTCAGGTGACCCCGGTGTACGCCTGTCGTGGCGCCACCGGGGCCCTACCTGTACGACGGGTGGGCAGCGGGAAAGTCATCGCCGCAGCGCCCGGCCCGGCGTGTCGCGCACCGCGCTGGCCTGCGACGACACGGCGGACAGGGGCCGGGCGGACCCGGTCGGCGGGCGGCGGACGGCCGCCCGCGCTCAGTACTCGACGACGGCCCGGAACCGCACTTCGCCCTTGGCGACGCGGTCGACGGCCTCGGCGACCCGGGTCGCCGGGAAGGTCTCCACCCACGGGGTGACCCGACCCGCGGCGACCAGCTCCAGCGCCTCGCGCAACAGGTGGGGGCCGCCGTGGGTGGCGCCGGTGATCCGCTGGCCCTGGGAGAAGAACGGGTAGGTCATGGCCGGCGGGATGGTGAACGGCTCGACGCCGTCGATGCCGGCGAGCACCATCCGCCCCTGCACGCGCAGGCCGGGCAGGCAGGCCGCGGCGGCCCGGTGCGACGGCGCGGTGAGGATGACCACGTCGGCGCCGCCGGCGGCGCGCAGCTGCTCCCCGTCGGCGACCACCAGGTCGGCGCCGAGCCGGCGGGCCGCCTCGTGCTTGTCCGCCGAGCCGGTGATCGCGATCGTCTCGTGCCCGCAGGCCTTCGCGTACTGCACGGCCAGGTGGCCGAGGCCACCGATGCCGATCACGGCCACCCGGTCGTGCGGGCGGGGCTCCGCCGCGCGCAGCGCCGACCAGGCGGTGTAGCCGGCACACATCACCGGGGCGGCCAGCTCCCAGGCGAGCCCGTCGGGCAGCAGCACGGTCGACTCGGCGGCGGCCACCAGGTACTCGGCGTGCCCGCCCGGCGCGGTGAACCCGGTGGTCGTCGGCGCGGGGCAGTTCAGCGCCGTCTGGCCGGTCACCGGCAGGTCCCGCAGGCAGTAGTCGCACCGGCCGCAGCCGGACCGTACCCAGGTCACCCCGACCCGGTCACCGGGCCGCCGGCTGGTCACCCCGGCGCCCACCTCGACCACCTCGCCGACCGGCTCGTGCCCGGTGACGGCCGGGTCGACCGCCGGGAAGGGCAGCATCCCCCGGGTGGCCAGCACGTCGTTGACGCAGACCCCGCAGGCCCGCACGCGTACGAGCACCTCACCGGGACCCGGCGAGGGCGTCGCCACCTCACGCAGCTCCCAGGCAACGTCGACTCCCGGCACGACCGCCGCTCTCATCACCGACCACCACCGTCCTGTGCACGACTCGAAGGAGGATCCGCCCCGGACGCCACGGCGTCGGGACGGGCGGCGCCGACGGATGCTCCTCCGCCCGCGCCGCCCCTGCATGCTCGCCCTGCCCCGACCGGCCGGACATCCTCGCGATTGCCGCACGGCCGACGGGTCGACTCCTGGCCGGTCAGGACCGGCGGGCGGCGAGCGCCTCCAGCGCCGGGACGATCTCGTTGGGGCTGGGCATCGCCTGCCAGGTCTCGCGCAGCGCGCTCGCCCCCTCCCGGAAGGCCGGTTCGGTGAGCACCCGCCGGATCTGCGCCCGGATCTCCTCGACGCTCTGCTTCTGGTGGTCGAGCCGGACCCCGGCGCCCTGCTCGGTGACGTAGCCGGCGCAGGGGGTGGCCAGCAGGTTCTTCTCCGGGTGCAACCAGCCGGCGGCCTCCTCGGCCACGTCCTCGTCCTGGACCCCGAACTCCCGGCCGGCCCGGTAGGTGCCGCTGTCGGCCTCGGCCGGCGCGGCCGTCGCCGGGCGGAACAGCAGCGAGTCGTCGGTGTCGCAGACCAGCTGCGGGATGCCCGCGGCGACGGCGGAACTGAACGTGCCCATACCGCCGTGGTGCACGAGGGCGTCACAGGTCGGCAGCAGCTGGGTCAGCGGCACCCACTCGATCGCCCGCACGTTGTCCGGCAGCATGTCCACCGCGGCCAGCTGAAGCGGGCTGAGCGTGGCGACCACCTCGACGTCGAGGCCGGCCAGGGCGGCGAGCAGCTTCGGGGTACGACCCCAGTCACCGGCGACGTAGCGGCGGGTCGACTCGCCGAGCGACAGCGCGATACGGGGCCGCCCCTGCGGCCGGGTGTGCAGCCAGCGCGGGAAGACCGACGCGCCGGTGTAGGGGACCTTGCGCACCGGCACCTTCACCGTGGCGGTGGGCAGACTCAGCCCCTTGGGCAGCGGGTCGACGGTGAACTGCCCGAGCAGCAGCTCGTCGTCGACGGGCACCCCGTACCGGTCGGCCAGCGGCCGGACCAGGTCGGCCAGCGGGTCGTCGGCGAGGCCGGCGGCGCGGACCGCCTGCCGGTGCGCGGCCAGCCGCTCCTGGCTGTAGGCGAAGTAGTCGAGATTGCTGCCGAGCAGCCGACCGTGCGCCGCGCCGGCGGCCCGCGCCGCCACCGCCCCGGCCGGGAAGACCAGGTCCCACAGCACCAGGTCCGGCCGCCAGGCGCGGGCGAACTCGACCAGGTCCGGGGCGTCGGGCAGGTCGGCGCGCACGTAGTCCGAGGCCGGGTTGAGGTTCCACTGGTAGAAGGCGATCCAGTGCTCGGCCTCCTCCGGGCTCAGGCCCATGGCCCGCACGTACGCGTTGACCTCCTCCGGGGCCGGCGGCTGCCGGGCGTCCTCGCGCAGCCGCGGCTCCGGCGAGCCCGCGTCGCCCAGCGCGACCGGGACCAGGCCGGTGCTGGCGATGGTGTCGGCGAAGCCGGCGTGGGACGCGACCCGGACCTCGTGCCCGGCGGTCTGCAACGCCCAGGCGTACGGCACCACGGGATACAGATGCGCCACGGCGGGATAGACGGTGATCAGCACACGCACAGGGGTCCTCCTTGGGCACACGGGGTGGCACCGGTCCCCCGGCGTCCGGGCGCGGAGCACCCCCGGCGGGTCGCCGCCGGGGCAGGCGCGGACGACGGGTCGTGCCGGCACGGCGTGTCGCCGTGTCGGCCTGGAGATCAGGATGCCGATCCCGCGCCGTGGCGGCTTCTCCTGCCATGCGCAGGCCCCGCCGGGCCGACCGGCGGGCGGGGACGGCCGCTCGGCGGTGGGCAATCAGGAAGATGCCGCCGCCGGGCGGCCGGTTGGACGATGAGCGCCGGACGACATCGGATCCTGCGGGCGACGTGTGTGCCATCACGCGTGGCGACCCGTGGTGAGTGAGGGGTGACCCATGGCGATGCCCGAAGCCGCCGACCCGCCGGCCTTCCCGATCCCACGGGAATGCCCGTACCGGCCGTCGGCCCGACACGTCGGCCTGCGGGCGGACAGCCCGATGACCAAGGTGAAGCTCTACAACGGACGGACCGCCTGGCTGGTCACCGGCGCGGCGCAGGCCCGTGCGGTGCTCTCCGACTACCGCCGGGTGTCGATCCGCCCGTACCACGGCAACTACCCGTTGCTGAACGAGGAGTTCGAGAAGGTCGTCGACAGCGGCTACGCCGACGTGCTGTTCGGGGTCGACCCGCCGGAGCACACCAAGCAGCGCTCCATGATCATGCCGAGCTTCACGCTGCGGCGCACCGCGCTGCTGCGCGACGACGTCCAGCGCATCGTCGACGGGAAGCTCGACGACATGATGCGCCACGGCGCGCCGGCGGACCTGGTGAGCATGTTCGCCCAGCCGGTGCCGTCGATGGTGATGAGCACCGTGCTCGGCGTGCCGTACGACGAGCACGAGGACTTCGAGACCCCGGCGCACAAGCTCTTCGTGCCGGAGCTGGCCGAGGAGGCCACCGCGGAGCTGGGCGAGTACCTCGACCGGCTGATCCAGAAGAAGGAGAACGACCCGGGCGCCGGGGCGGTCGGCCTGCTCGACGACCTGATCGCCAACCACCTGCACACCGGTGAGCTGACCCGCTCGGAACTGGTGCACATCGCCATGGCGATGCTGGTGGCCGGCACCGACACCACCACCAACGTGATCTCGCTGGGCACGATGGCGCTGCTGGACAACCCCGAGCAGTGGGAGGCGCTCCGGGCGGACCCGGAGATCGTGCCCGCCGCCGTCGAGGAGATCCTGCGCTACGTCTCCCTGGTCGAGGCGTTCGCCCGGGTGGCGGTCGAGGACATCGACCTGGGCGACGGCAACGTCATCCGCAGCGGTGAGGGGATCCTGATCAGCTGCGCCGGGGTCAACTTCGACCCGGCGCACGTGGCGGAGCCGGACACGTTCGACATCCGCCGGCCGGCCAAGCCCAGCTTCTCGTTCAGCCACGGCATCCACCGCTGCCCCGGCGACAACCTGGCCCGGCTGGAGCTGGAGATCGCCTTCCGGACGCTGGTCGAGCGGATGCCGAACCTGCGCCCGGCGGCCGACCTCGACAAGCTGCCCAGCAACAACAACGACGGCACCCTGCAACGGCTGTACGAGCTGCCCGTGGTGTGGTGACCGGCCCCGACGGCTACGAGGAGAAGGAGCAGCATGGCACAGCCCCGCACCGACCAGGCCGGCGGCGCGACCGGCGAGGTCCTGGAGTACCGCGGCGTCGCCTACGACACCGGTACGAACTTCGCCACCGGTCAGGGCGACCTCTCCCGCACGGCGTGGAGCAGGCGACAGATGCTGGAGGAGCTGAGCCTGATCAGCGACCAGCTCAACTGCAACTCGATCACGATCTACGGCAGTGACCTCGATCGGCTGCGGGAGACCGCGGAGGCCGCCGTCGAGCGGGACCTGCACGTGCGGTTGCAGCCCCGGCTGGCGGACCGACCGCAGGGCGAGGTGCTGGACCACCTGGCCGAGGCGGCCCGGCTCGCCGAGTCGCTGCGCCGGCAGGACGCCCGGATCGACCTGACGGTCGGCGCGGTGCACCTGCTGTTCACTCCCGGCATCGCCGACGGCGAGCAGTACCACGAGCGGATGGCCAACGCGTACGCCGACGCGGACCACCACCTGCTCAAGCCGACCGGGCGGATCGACTTCGCCGAGGCGGCGCCCCGGCTCAACGAGTTCCTGGCCCAGGCCAACGGGGTGGCCCGGCAGATGTTCACCGGCCCGGTCAGCTACTCGGCCGCGCCGTTCGAGCAGGTCGACTGGTCGCTGTTCGACCGGATCGCGCTGATGTGGCAGTACCTGCCGACGTACCACACGCCGGAGCAGCACCGGGCGGTGCTCGACGGCTACCGCCGCTGGGGCCTGCCCATCCAGATCGCCGAGTTCGGCACCGCCACCTACCAGGGCGCGGAGGAGAAGGCGTTCTTCTTCTGGGACGTCGTGGACCGGGCCGGCGACACGCCGCTCGTGTTCGACGGCGTGGTCCGCGACGAGGGTCGCCAGGCGGCGTACCACCTGCGGATGTTCGAGTTGTTCGAGCAGGCCGGGGTGAACGGGGCGTGGGTCTCGGAGTTCATCCACCCGACCCACCCCCACTCCCCCGACCCCCGCCTCGACCTGGACACCGCGAGCATGGCGATCGTCAAGACGATCCGGGACGACTTCGCCGACCCGGCCTCGACCTACCGGGTCGAGCCGAAGGAGTCCTTCCACGCCATCGCCGACCACTACGCGCACCTCGGCTTCCAGGCGGCGCGCCGCTGAGCGTCCGGGCCGGGCGGGTCACCGTCCGGCCCGGCACCACCGTCACCGCAGCCCGCCGCGTCGGCGTCCGGCACCACGGCCGGGGGACCCTCGGGGGTTCCCCGGCCGACGCGCGGGAGGGGTCACCGGCCCGTCCCGCGTACCGCCGTCGGCAGCCGGGCCCGACCCCTCAGGAGCACCATGAGAACCGCGCACCGGACCTGCCCGATCTGCGACGCCGTCTGCGGCCTGCGGCTCACCCTCGACGAGGCCGACCACGTCACCTCCGTCCGGGGCGACCCGGACGACCCGTTCAGCGGCGGGTACGTCTGCCCGAAGGGAGCCAGCCTCGGCCGCCTCGACGAGGACCCGGACCGGCTGCGCGCACCGATGGTGCGCGACGGCGACCAGTGGCGGGAGGTGAGCTGGGAGGAGGCGTTCCGCCGGGTCGACGAGGGCCTGAGCCGGGTGGTCGCCGAGCACGGCCGCGAGGCGCTCGCCGTCTACTTCGGCAACCCGACGTACCACACCATGGCGGGCTTCATGTACCGCGAGCCGCTGACCCAGGCGCTCGGCAGCCGTAACGTCTTCTCCGCCAGCACCATCGACCAGATCCCGAAGCACGTCTCGACCGGGTACATGTTCGGTGACCCGTTCGCCATCGCGGTGCCCGACGTGGACCGCACCGACCACCTGCTGATCATCGGGGCGAACCCGTTGGAGTCGCACGGTTCGCTCTGCGCCGCGCCGGACTTCGCCGCCCGGCTGCGGGCGCTGCGGGCCCGGGGCGGCCGGGTGGTCGTGGTCGACCCGCGACGCACGCGCACCGCCGCGTTCGCCGACGAGCACCTGCCGGTACGCCCCGGCACCGACGCGTTCCTGCTCTTCGGGATGGTGCACACCCTCTTCGCCGAGAAGCTGACCCGGGTCGACCTCGAGGTGGAGGGCCTCGACGAGCTGCGCGCCCTCGCCGAGGAGTTCAGCCCCGACGCGGTGGCGCCGGTCTGCGGCATCGCCGCCGAGGACGTGCGGCGACTGGCCCGCGACCTGGCCGCCGCGCCGACCGCCGCCGTCTACACCCGGGTCGGCACGTCCACCGTGGAGTTCGGCACCCTGGCCCAGTGGCTGGTCGACGTGGTGAACATCCTCACCGGCAACTTCGACCGCCCCGGCGGGGTGATGTTCACCCGCACCGCCGCGCTGGAGATCTTCCGCACCGGGCAGCCGTTCGCGACGGGACGCTGGCACAGCCGGGTCCGCAAGCTGCCGGAGGTGCTCGGGGAGATCCCGGTGGCGACCCTCGCCGACGAGATCGAGACCCCGGGCGAGGGGCAGGTCCGCGCGTTCGTCTGTCTCGCCGGCAACCTGGTGCTCTCCGCGCCGAACGGGCCGCGGCTGGACCGGGCGCTGCCCGGCCTGGACTTCATGGTCGCCGTCGACCCGTACCTCAACGAGACGACCCGGCACGCGGACGTCATCCTGCCCCCGCCGCGGATCCTGCAGATGCCGCACTACGACTTCCTGCTGCTGATCGTGACGGTCCGCAACTACACGCGGTTCTCCCCGCAGATCCTGCCGTTGGCGCCGGGCCAGCCGTCCGAGGCCGAGATCATGGCCCGGCTGCTGCTGATCATCTCCGGTCAGGGCGCCGACGCCGACCCGTCGCTGGCCGACGAGGCGATCCTCGACGCGGTGCTGCGGGGCGGCACGTCGATCCCGGGGTCGCCGCTGGCCGGCGCGGACGTGGCGCAGCTGCGCGCCGAGTTGACCGGCGACAGCGGGCCGGAGCTGATGCTCGACGCGATGCTCCGGCTCGGCCCGTACGACCTGTCGCTGGAGAAGCTGCGGGCCAACCCGCACGGCATCGACCTGGGCCCGCTGGAGCCACGCCTGCCGGAGCTGCTGCGCACCGCCTCGGGGCGGGTCGAGCTGGCGCCGCCGCAGCTGACCGCGGACGTGGCGCGGCTGCGCGCCCGCTTCGCCGGGCCGCAGCCGGAGTTCCTGCTCGTCGGCCGCCGCCAGCTCCGGTCCAACAACAGCTGGCTGCACAACACCCCGACGCTGGTGGGCGGCAGCAACCGGTGCACGTTGCACGTCAACCCGGCCGACGTGGCCCGGCTCGGGCTCGACGGGCACGCCGTCGTCCGCTCCGCCGCCGGCGAGGTGGTCGTACCGGTGGAGCCGAACGACACCGTCATGGCCGGCGTGGTGAGCCTGCCGCACGGCTGGGGGCATCGCCGTACCGGGCAGCGGCTGGCCGCCCAGGACCCGGGGGTCAACGCCAACGCCCTCACCGACGAGACGGTCGTGGACGTGCTCTCCGGCAACGCCGTGTTCAGCGGGGTCCCGGTGACGGTCGCCCCGGCGTCGGCTCCGGCGGACTGACCACTACGCAGTCGGCGCCCTCGCCCGGATCGGGCGGGGGCGCCGTGGCGTGTGGACGGTGGGCGCGCCGGCTCCGGACAGCCCGGATCCCCGGCGGGCGGCGACGCTGCCGCCCACCGGGGATCGTCCACCGGCCGGCCCGGAGCCGGCGGCAGGTCAGCGGGGCACGGCCGGGGCCGACGCCCGCCGGGGGTACGCCCAGAGCCGCATCGCGGGCCGTTCCACCAGGGCGTAGAGCGCCCAGGAGACGAGGATGCAGACCAGGTAGACCCCGACGAGGAAGGCGATGCCGGTGACCGTGTCGAACTGGTACGGCTGGTACGCGGCCCGCACGCCGAGCTGCCCGTTGACCGCCGCGTGCAGCAGGAAGAGCACGTGCACGTGGACCAGGAAGAAGGCGTAGGAGATCTCACCGAGCCAGACCATCGGACGGTTGTTCAGCAGCGAGGGGCGGCCGGCCACGTCGCTCGCGGCGGCGGCGGTGATCAGCAGCGCCATGGGCACGAGCAGCACCGACTGGTAGCCGTCCATCAGGCTCAGCGGCACGGTCGCCACGTAGACCACCACCAGCAGCAGCGCCGGCAGCATGGCGCGCAGCCCGATCCAGCGTCCGGAGAGCAGGATCCGGGCCATGACCATGCCGACCAGGAACTCGAACAGCCGCGCCGGCGGGAAGAAGTAGACGAACCACTGCTCGGTCCAGCTCAGCGTGGTCGACATCGGGCTCAGCGGCGCGTCCGGCAGGGCCGCCCGGGCGATCACCGGCAGCAGCATGGCGCCGGCGGTGAACAGCCCGGCGGTGAGCCAGAGCCGCTGCGGCCGGATCCGGTTCACCAGCGGCAGCAGCACCGGGAAGAGCGCGTAGAACAGCAGCTCGACCGAGAGCGACCAGGTGACGCCGTTGACGGCGAACAGGTGGTAGTTCGGGTCCGGCAGGAAGCCCTGGACGAGCGGGAGGCTGGCCAGCGTCGGCCCGAGCATGACGGGCAGGCCGGCGACCAGCATCAGGGCCAGCACCCCGAGGTAGACCACCACGTGGTTGGGGAAGATCTTGAAGAAGCGCCGGCGGTAGAACGCCCCGGTGCTGTCGGCCGAGCGGGCCGACCAGGTGAGGACGAAACCGCTGAGCACGAAGAAGAATGCGACGCCGACGGATCCGGTGTTGTGGGCGAGGATGCCGTACACCTCGTTGACGTCGTCGTTCCGGAAGAGCGGGAAGATGAGCCCGTGTCCGATGAACACCAGACTCGCGGCGATGATGCGTAGTGCGGTCAGGGACGGAAGTCTCGTCGGAACGGACTCCTTGGCCTGTGTCGCCGCCCCGTCTATCGCTGTCATATTCGCGGCCGTCCTTTCCAGGCGCCAGGGGCTGTGTGCACGGCTGATGCGATTGCCATTTGCGTTGCCGGCAATCTAGCAACGTGGATCCCCCGCCAGTTCTCTGGAATTGCGGATTTCCGCGCGCCCGGTTGCGGCCCGCGAACCGGTCCGGCCGGATGCCCGCACGGCCCATCGCAATCGGGAGGATGCGCAGGCCAACCGTGGAAAGCGACCGTTGACGCGTCGTGTCAGCAGCGCCGCCGGGCCGTGGCGCGACCGCGACGGGCGTCGCAGACGCCGGTCACCGGTCGGCCGTGCCGCGGCGGTGCGCGCCGAACGCGGGACGACGGTTCCGCTTTGACGTTCGAGGGGTGGCCATGGCCGTGCCAACGAAGACCACATCGGAGCCGGGCTCGTCGGAACTGCCCAGCTACCCGATTCCCCGGGAGTGCCCGTACCACCCGTCGCCGGAGACCGCCCGGCTGCGTGAGCCCGGGCCGATCTCGAAGGTACGACTCTACGACGGCAAGGTCGCCTGGTTCGTCACCGGACCGACCGAGGCCCGCGCCCTGCTCGCCGACCGGCGGGTCTCCAACCGCTCGGACTTCCCCAACTACCCGGTGATGGACGAGCGGCACACCCGGATGCGGGCGACCCGGGAGATGGCCAAGGAGGAGGAGGGCGGCTTCGCCGGCGCCCTGTTCGGGGTGGACCCGCCGGAGCACACCCGGCAGCGGCAGATGCTGGTGCCGCGGTTCACCGTACGACGGGTGGCGGTGCTGCGCCCGGAGATCGAACGCATCGTCGAGGAGTGCCTGGACGCGCTGATCGACGAGGGCGCGCCCGGCGACCTGGTGTCCACCTTCTCCACCCCGGTGCCGACCCGGGTGGTCTGCGCCTACCTCGGCGTGCCGTACGCCGACCGGGCCATCTTCGAGCCGCTGGCCCGGGACCTGTTCGAGCCGGAGCGGGCCGACGAGGCGATGGAGAAGCTGACCGCGTACCTGACCGATCTGGTCGAGGCGCGGCAGGCGCAGCCGGCCACCGGGCTTATCGACGACCTGCTCGCCGGCCAGGTCGCCAAGGGCACCCTGACCCCCAAGGAGCTGGTCTCCTTCGCGATGGCGATCCTGGTCGCCGGCACCATCACCACGTCGAGCATCATCGGGCTGGGCACCCTCGCCCTGCTGGAGCACCCGGAGCAGTACCAGCGCCTGGTGGCCGACCCCGACCTGGTGCCCGGAGCGGTCGAGGAGATGCTCCGCTACATCTCGCTGGTCGAGCAGCTCGCCCGGGTGGCCACCGAGGACATCGAGATCGGCGGGCACGTGATCCGGGCCGGCGACGGCATCCTGGTCAGCTTCGCCGGGGCCAACCTCGACCCGAGCGTGACCAGCCACCCCGACACCCTGGACATCACCCGGCCGCCGTCGAACCACCTCGCCTTCAGCTACGGCATCCACCACTGCCTGGGGCACAACCTGGCCCGGCTGGAGCTGGACATCGCCTTCCGCGCCCTGGTGCGGCGGCTGCCCGGGCTCCAGCTCGCGGTGCCGGCCGCGCACATCCCCACCTACCAGAGCGGGGACGTGCAGCGCCTGGCCTGCCTGCCCGTCGTCTGGTGATCCGTGCCGCCCCGACCGCCGCGCCGGACGCCCCGTCCGGCGACCTGCCCACCCCGCCGTAGCCCACGAGGAGTCCGATGCACAACGTAGACGGCGCGGTCGCGCTGAGCACCGAGGTGTTCGCCAACCCGTTGGCGCTGCTCACCCAGCTGGGCGAGCGGCGCCCGGTCCACCGGGTGACCCTGCCGGACGGGATGCCGTCCGTCCTGGTCACCGGCAACCGCGAGGCGCGGGAGGCGTTGTCCGACCCGAGGCTGGTCCGCAGCGTCGAGGCCGCCGACCCGGAGCTGCACAAGTACCACCCGTTGGCCAGTGACGACTACCCGCTCTCCCGGCACATGCTCTTCGCGGACCCACCCGACCACGCGCGGCTGCGTCGGCTGGTGTCCAAGGCGTTCACCCGACGCCGGGTGGAGCAGATGAAGCCGCGGATCCAGGAGATCACCGACCGGCTGCTCGACGCGGTGATCGCGCAGGGGCGGGCCGACCTGGTACGCGACTTGGCGCTGCCCCTGCCGATCGCGGTGATCAGCGAGATGCTCGGCGTGCCGTTCGAGGACCGTGACGAGTTCGAGCAGCACGCGGAGACACTGACCGGGATCAACGCCTCGGCCAGCTTCGACTCGATCATCGCCGCCGGCACCTGGTTCGACCAGTACCTGACCGAACTGGTCGAGCTGCGCCGCAAGGATCCCCGCGACGACCTGATCTCGGCCATGATCGCGGCCCAGGAGCAGGGTGACCGGCTCAGCGACCTGGAGCTGCGCTCCAACGCGCTGCTGCTGCTCAGCGCGGGCTTCGAGACCACCGTCAACCTGGTGGCCAACGGGCTGCTGGCGCTGCTGCGGCACCCCGAGGCCATCGACCTGCTGCGGGCCGAGCCGACGCTGATGCCGAACGCCGTCGACGAGCTGCTGCGCTACGACAGCCCCGTCTCCTGCGTGACCTACCACTTCGCCCGGGAGCGGCTGGAGATCGGCGGCTTCGAGATCCGTCCCGGCGAGCACGTGGTCATCGCCGCCGCGGCGGCCAACCACGATCCCGCGGTCTTCGACGACCCGGGCCGGCTCGACCTGCGCCGGGAGAACAAGGGGCAGATCCTCAGCTTCAGCCACGGCATCCACTTCTGCCTCGGGGCGCCGCTGGCCAAGCTGGAGGGCGAGGTAGCGTTCGAGACGGTGCTGCGCCGGCTGGAGGGTCTCGCGCTGGCCGTGCCCGCCGACGAGCTGACCTGGAAGGCCAGCTTCGTCCTGCACCGGCTGGAGCGGCTGCCGGTCACCTTCACCGCACGGCCCTGAGCCGCTCCGGCCCGCCGCGGCGGGCCGGAGCGGATCCGGCGGCCGCCGGCCCGGTGACCCGGGTCAGCAGCCGTCGTCGTATCGGCCCAGGTGGGCCAGGAGGCGGGCCTGCTCGTCCGCGTCGGCCGGCGGCGGCACCGCCGGCCCGAAGCCGAACCGGACCTCCTCCTCGCCGACCAGCTCGATGGTGCGCCAGAGGTGGTCGGTGTCGGCGGGGTCGATCCGGGCCCGCCGGCCGAGGGCGCGGGCCAGGTCCCAGTGGTGCACCACCAGCTCCATGCCGATGGCCCGGTCGATGACCTCGGCGTACGTCCAGTCGCCGAGCCGGCCGCCGACCCGCGCGCCGGCGACGGCGGGGTCGGCGAGCGCGGCGAGCACCTGCTCCCGGATGCCCCGCCACGCCCCGAGCGGGTCCTCGGCCACCGACGGCACGGCACGCGGCGGCGCCCCGGCACGTCCGAGGTGGACGGTGTTCATCTCGGCCACGTGGGCGACCAGGTCCCGCACGGTCCAGTCCCCGCAGGGCGTGGGGCCGTCCCAGCCGTCCTCCGGCACCGAGGCGACGGTGCGGGCGAAGGCGTCCGAGCGGCGCAGGTACCGGTCCGCGACCTCGTCCATGCCGGCACTATAGGGCGCGGCGGGCGGCCCGACGGCGCGCACACGCCGGGCATCCGCGGTGGCGGGACCGCCCGGTACTGCGGCGACCGCGGCACCGCGCCCACCGCCGGTGCGGCGGCGGGGCCGCGCGCACACGCCGGTGCCCGGCAGCGGCGGGGACGGCCGCTGCCGGGCACCGGGGATCGGGGCCGGTCAGCTGGGGTTGACCTTGCCGGCCTTGACGTCGAGCCGGGACAGCACGTCCACGATCGCCGAGGACGCCCGCTTGGCCTGCTGGTCGTCGAGGACCAGCGGCGGGGAGAGCACCAGCGTCGGACCGTAGTTGCGGGTGATGACCCGGTGGTTCTCGTAGAGCTCGTCGGCGACCGCGAGGGCGAGGTCCGGCGCGACCGGCTCGCGCGTCTCGGGGTTGGCGACCAGCTCGATGCCGACGGTCGCGCCCTCGACCCGGACCTCGCCGACGACCGGCAGCGCCGCGGCCGGGGCCAGCCCCGCCCGCAGCCAGTCGCCGATCTCCAGGGACCGCTTCAGCAGCCCCTCGTTCTCCAGCAGGTCCAGGTTGGCCAGCGCCACCGCGCAGGCCGTGGGGTGACCGGAGTAGGTGTGACCGTGGAAGAAGCTGGCGTCCCCGGCGGCCATGACGTCGGCCACCCGGTCCCGCATCAGCACCGCGCCGAGCGGCAGGTAGCCGCTGGTGAGGCCTTTGGCGGTGACGATGATGTCCGGGTCCATGCCGCGCTCGGCGGAGTCGAACCAGGCGCCGGTGCGCCCGAACGCGGTGATCACCTCGTCGGCGATCAGCAGGATGCCGTAGCCGGTGAGCAGCTCACGCACCCGAGGCCAGTAGTCGGCGGGCGGGGCGATGACGCCGCCGCCACCGAGGATCGGCTCACCGATCATCGCCGCGACGTTCTCCGGCCCCAGCCGCTCGATCGTCGCCTCCAACTCCCGCAGGAGGAAGTCGGTCGGGTCCTCGCCGCCGTACATCTCGCTGTGGTACGGGTACGGCGGGGTGACCTTCTCCACGTGCGGCAGGTTCGGACCGACACCGACCTGCATGTCCGGGATGCCGGTCGCGGTGCCGCCGCCGAGGGTGGCGCCGTGGTACCCGAAGTGCCGGGCGATGATCCAGTTCCGCTCGGTCTGCCCGCGCCGGTGGTGGAACAACCGCGCCAGCTTGATGGCGGTGTCCACGCCCTCCGACCCGCCGGAGGTGTAGAAGACCCGGTTGACGTCGCCCGGGGCGAGGTCGGCCAGGCGCTGGGCGAGCAGCGCGGACTTGTCGTTGCCGAACTCGAAGAAGCTGGTGAAGTGGGCCAGCTCGGTGATCTGCGCGGCGGCGGCCTCGGCCAGCTCCCGGCGGCCGTGGCCGACCTGGGCGACCCAGATGCCACCGCCGAGCATGTCGAGCAGTTCCCGCCCCTCGGCGTCCCACACGGTGGAGCCGACGCCCCGGACGATCATCCGGCGGAACGGCCGCTGGTCGCGCTGGTGCGAGTGCAGGACGTAGCGCTTGTCCAACTCCCCCAGTTCGGCGCCGGACACGGCGCGCCCGGCCCTGGTCGTAGAAATCGTCACGTGACCACTCCCTCGTTTGCAGACGATGCGGGCTTGCCGGTACGTGGTGTGCGGCCCGGGATCACCGGCACGGTGACCCACCACTGCGGACGACGCCGGGGCGACCCGCGCCGCAGCGCCGTCGCCGGTGACGACGGCCGCGTGGGCGGCGTCCACCGTGTCCACCGCCCGACCCGCCGGCCGGGGCGTGGACGGCCGGGCGTACCTGCGCCCCTGCTGGTGGATTCCCCGAAACAATGGCAGCCGGCCGCCGCGGGAACATCTTCCGGCGTGCGCAGCCCTGATCACGGACCGTTCCGGCACCACGTCACTTCGTGACGGCGCCGACCCCGCCAAATAAGCATTCTGGAAGATGCCCGGACGGTACGCCGCTGATTACGGTACGCGTTCGAGGTGGGAATGGCGGCGGCTGGGACAGCGTGCAGCGGCACCTTCCACACCGGGCAGTAGCGGCAAAGAACGGAATTGGCGCCGCGTTTACCAGGATGGGGGAGAATATGCCCGTACGGGGCAGCAAGATAGCCACCGCGTTGGCTGCGGTGACGCTGGTGTTCGCCGCCGGGTGCGCCGACGGCGAGTCGGCGGCCAAGGAGACGAAGGCCGAGGCGTCGGCCCCGGCGTCGCCGAAGGCGCCGGCCGACCTGAAGGACCTGCTGACCAACCCGCACGCCGATCCCAGCAAGGACGAGGTGCTGACCTTCGACTTCAAGCAGGTCGCGGAGAAGTCGCTGCTGGCGCCCCCGAAGGGGATGGCCTTCACGCCGGACTCCTGCGTCAACTACGTGACCCTGGGCGACGCCGCCGGCACCCCGCTGCAGACCGCGCCGGCCGCCACGATCGCCGGCCTCAACGGCTGGATGCAGTTCAACACCGCCAGCCCGGTGGGCAAGGACCACAACCTGGGCCACGACAACTTCTTCGCCCAGTTCGTGGTCGAGCTGCCGGAGGGGCCGAAGCTGGCGGAGATGCACAAGGCCGCGACGGAGTGCGCCAACGGTGACATCACGCTGGACGGCAAGGTCCCGGGCAAGCTGAGCAACGTCGACTTCCAGACGCCGGCCCTGCCCGGCGCGGAGACCATGGGCCTGCGCCAGCGGATCACCTTCCCGCCGCAGAAGGACAAGGCGGCCGCCAAGGTGCTCCAGACCTTCTACGGCCACGTCGACCCCGACGGCGGGGTCGACCGCCCCAAGCACATCGTCATGGTGGTGATGGGCAACGTCTTCTACTACGGCATCGTCACCGACGCCGAGACGGCGAACAAGATGGCCGCCAACTTCCACCGGCTGGCGACCGCGCGCGGTATCGCCTGACCCCACCCCACCCGTGCCCACGCCCGTTGCGGGCGTGGGCACGGTCGTGTCCGCAGCCGGTCGCCGGCGACGAGCGGGCACTCTTCCGCGCGAACGAGCGGACCGGGGCAACACAGAAGATGCCCGCCCCACCATCGAATGCCACCATTACCTCGTGGCCGAAAAGGCGGAAAATCAGTCCGCGTAACAGTTTCGGAGATTGCTGGTCGATGGTTCGCCACCAATGACCTCGATCGACCCGGAGTTCACCTCGCAAATCAATTCGGCACCGTTGTCGACAGCTTCCGGAACGGCGTTGGCCGGGGGTGCGAGGGTCGCCGGCCACGATTCGTAGAACCGCTGACAGCGTCCCCGGTTTCGCTCGACAGGCAGGAGATGGTCGCCGTGGGTTCCGAAGTTGGAAATCGCGTGGTGGTGCTCGGCGGGAGCATCACCGCGCTGTTCGCCGCCAGCGCGCTGAGCGAGGGCTACCGGGAGGTCGTCCTGGTCGACCGCGACGAGCTGATCGACGTCTGGGACGCGCGCCGTGGCGCGCCGCAGGGCCGGCACATCAACGGCCTGATCGCCCGTGGCGCGCGGGCGATGGAGGACCTGTTCCCCGAGATCACCGCCCAGATGGTCGCCGCCGGGTGCCCGCTGACCGACCTGGCCGGCACGGTCAAGTGGTACATGAACGGCAGGCCGCTTGCCCAGACCCGGGCCGGGCTGACCTGCGTGGCCGCCCGGCGGCCGGTCATGGAGGCGCACGTGCGCCGGCGCGTCGCCGCGCTGAAGAACGTCACCTTCATGGAGCGCACCGACATCACCGGCCTGGTCTTCAGCCCGGACAAGTCGCGGGTCATCGGCGCGCGGGTGCAGCGCCAGGGCGAGGGCAACAGCGAGGAGATCCTCACCGCCGACCTCGTCGTCGACGCCACCGGCCGGGGCTCGCGCACCCCGGTCTGGCTGGAGGCGCAGGGCTACCCGCGGGTGCCGGAGGAGGGCACGAAGATCGGGCTCGGCTACGCCACCCGGCACTACAAGCTGCGGCACGACCCGTTCGGCACCAGCCACTCGATCATCTCGGTCGCGTCGGCGGACAACCCCCGGGGCGCCATCTTCACCAAGTCCGACGGCAACAAGGTCGAGCTGACCACGTACGGCATCATGGGCGACCACCCGCCCACCGACCCGGAGGGCTTCAACCAGTTCGTCAAGTCGCTGTCCGCCCCGGAGATCTACGAGGGCATCTCCGACGCGGAGCCGCTCGACGACCCGGTGCTGTTCAAGTTCCCCACCACCCTGCGCCGGCGGTACGAGCTGATGTCCCGCTTCCCCGACGGCCTGCTGGTGCTCGGCGACGCGGTCTGCACCCCGAACCCGGTGTTCGCGCAGGCGCAGACGCTGGCCTCCCTGCAGGCGCTGGCGCTGCGGGACCTGCTGCGCACCGGTCAGGCGCCCCGGTCGAAGGAGTTCATGCGCACGGTCGGACGGATCATCGATCCGGCCTGGGAGATGACCGAGGCGATCAACCTCACCTTCCCCGACGTCGAGGGCCGGCGTACCCGCAAGGTCCAGGTGCTGCACGCCTACATGAAGCGGCTGCAGCTGGCCGCCACCAAGGACGCCAGCCTCACCGAGGCGTTCATGCGCTCCGCCGGGCTGGTCGACCCGCTGGAGGCCCTGCTGCGCCCGAGCACGGTCTGGCGGGTGATGCGCCTCTCGCGTGCCGAGATGCCGCTGCTCGGCGGACGGTTCTGACCCGCCGCCGTCCCGGGACCTGGTCGCATCCCGGGACGGCCGGACAGCGCCGGCACGCACCACCCGACGGACCCCGTCCCCGCCCGGGACGGGGTCCGTCCGTGTCGCCGCGCCGCGTCGAATCACCCCCGGCGGTCACCGGGAGCACGTATCCTCCGACGAGGCGTCGACCGGAGCGCCGGCACGGCCGGGCCCGGGGCGCCCGGCGGCGTACCCGGCCGCCCCGTCGGCCACCAGCGACAGCGCGCCCGAGGGGGACCATGACCACCCGCAAGCCCAGCGAGTCCCGGATCCGGACCCGGATGGCCCGCACCGGGGAGAGCTACGCGACCGCGCGGGCCGGGCTCTCCGGCGCCCGGACGTCGCCGAAGCCGGTGACCGACGCCGGCTGGGCGCTGCGCGGCGGCCTGCACGCCGAGACCTCGAACGTGACCAACGTGCTGGCCCACCTGGGCGGGGCCACCCCGGCGCGGCTGAGCGAGGCGATGCTGCTCGGCGTCGGCGGCGGCCTGGGGGCCGGCTACATGCTGTGGGAGATCAAGGGGCAGACGCCGAACCTGTTCCTGGGCTTCCGGTACCGCTGGACCTTCCACGACTGGGCCGAGCGCACCATGGACCGGCTCGGCGTGGGCTACCAGGTGAAGACGACCGGCAGCAGCAAGACCGCGGCCGGCGCGTTGCACGAGCAGCTCGCCGACGGCACCCCGGTCCTCGTCGCGCCGGACCGGCAGGTGGTCGGCTACTGGCACCTGCCTCCGGAGGCCGCGCTGGCCGGCCGGGGCCGTCCGGTCTTCTCCGGCGCCCGGCGCAGCCCGGTGGTGGCGTACGCGGCCACCGACGACGGCATCCGCCTCGACGACCGCAACCTCGCCCCGCTCACCGTCGACGCGGACACCCTCGCCGAGGCCCGCGCCCGGGTCAGCTCCACCAAGAACCGCATGATCGTGGTGCACACGGTGCCGGAGGAGTTCGCGCTGGCCGACGCCGTACGGGCCGGCATCGCCGACTGCATCGCGCAGCTGGACGCCAAGGCCGCCACGGTGGCGCTGCCGGCGTGGAGCAAGTGGAGCCGACTGGTGACCGACCAGCGCAACGCCAAGGGCTGGCCCAAGCTGTACGGCAAGGGCGGGATGGCCACCACGCTGCTGTCGGTCTGGGAGCACGTCGAGCCGGCCGGGCTCACCGGCGGCAACCTGCGCGACCTCTACGCCGACTTCCTGGACGAGGCGGCGCCCCTGCTCGGCGACTCCGCCGACGCGGCGGCCGACGCGGCGGCGCTGTTCCGGCAGGCGGCGCAGCTGTGGCACGAGGTGGCCGAGACGGCGCTGCCCTGGGACGTGCCCGAGTACGCCCGGATCCGGGAGCTGGTCGCCACCATCTCCGCCGGCGTCGCGGCCGGCGACTCCGCCGTCGCCGAACGCGCCGAGGCCGCCGACACGCTGTGGGACCTGATCGCCGAGTACGACCGCAAGCCCCCCGCCGAGCCGGACCTGACCCGGCTGTCCGAGCAGATCCAGGCGGTCCACGACACCGAGCGGGAGGCCGTCGGGGCGCTGCGTCACGTGCTCCGGTGACCCGCCGGCCGGCGGCGGGCGCCCGACCTGCCGCCGGCGTGGCTCACTGGTCGCGCAGCACGTCGCGCAGTCCGCGCAGGTCCTTGAACGAGGAGAGGTCGTCGACCCGCCAACCCTCCAGGTCGTACTCCGCCAGGCACTGGTCGACGAACGCCTTGTAGCCGTCCAGCTCGCCGCCGAGGATCTGGGCGTTGAGCAGCTCGACCCGGGTGTTCTCGTGGTTGCCGGCGTAGTTGCGCTCGTACAGCTCGTGCCGGCCGCCGAACTCCGAGCCGACCGCGTCCCAGAGCAGCTTCATCAGCTTGACCCGCTCCACCGCGTCGACGCCGCCCGAGCCCCGCACGTACTTGTCGAGGTACTGGCGCAGGTCCGGGTTGGCGAAGTCCTCGGCGCTGGAGTTGACGTAGATCAGGCCGCTGGCCACGTCCTGGAGCACGATCTCCCGTACCCGGGCGTAGCCGACCTGCATGAACCACCGGTACGCCATGCCGTAGGCCGGGTTGGGCAGCACCGCGCCGTTGTGCCAGGCGATCGGGTTGCGGGCGGCGGCGTCGGAGAGCCCCCAGAACAGGTTGCGCCAGGCCAGCACCTCCCCCAGCCGGCTCTGCACGCCGCGGAAGTCGGCCGTACCGGTCGTCTCCAGGGCCTTGGCGAGCAGGCCGGCGATGAACTCCAGCTTGACCGCGAGGCGGGTGCACCCGTGGAAGGTGAAGCGCTCGGTGAAGCCGGACCGGCCGGCGAACATCTGCACCTTGCCGAGGTCGCCGTAGATGAAGACGTTCTCCCAGGGGATGAGGACCTTGTCCAGCACCAGGATGGTGTCGTTCTCGTCCAGCCGTGAGGAGAGCGGGTAGTCGAACGGGCTGCCCATCACCGCCGCACTGGCCGAATAGGACGGCCGGCAGATCAGCTTCATCCCGGGCGCGTCCATCGGTACGGTCGCCACCAGGGCGAACTCCCGCTTGCGCACCGGCAGGCCGTAGTGGGCCAGGAAGTTGTGGTGGGTCAGCGCCGAGGCGGTGGCGACCACCTTCGCGCCGCTGACCACCACCCCGGCGTCGGTCTCCCGTTCCACGTGGACGAAGACGTCGGAGACCTCGTCCGGCGGCCGGGACCGGTCCACCGGCGGATGCACGATGGCGTGGTTCCAGTAGAGGACCTTCTCCTGGGCCTCCCGGTACCAGCGGCGGGCGTTGTCGGCGAACGGCTCGTAGAAGTCGGCGTTGGCGCCGAGGGTGCCGAGGAACGAGGCCTTGTAGTCCGGGCTGCGCCCCATCCAGCCGTAGCTCAGCCGGGCCCACGCGGCGATGGCCTGCTGGTCGGCCACCAGGTCCTCGGCGGAGTGGGGGGTGGTGAAGAACCGGTGCGTCCAGCCCTCGCTGCCGGTGTCCGTCGGCGCGGTCAGCACCGGACGGGACTGCGGGTCGTGCAGCGCGTCGTAGAGCCGGGCGGTCATCCGCACCGGGTTGTGGAAGGCCGGGTGCCTGGTGACGTCGCGCACCCGGTCGCCGTAGAGGTAGATCTCCCGGCCGTCGCGCAACGACTCGACGTACTCGTCACCGGTCATCGGGCGGGTCCGGCGCACGCCGGTCGCCGGACGGTCTGCCAGTTCGGTCATGGATCGCCTTTCGCCGGGCCGGGCAGGCCGTCGGGGCGGAACGGACCGGGCGATCGGCATGCCGGCCCTGGTCCGCCTTCAGCATGGTGAGCGCCGGAGGGCGGGACAAGGCCGTACGCCGCAGAGCGCAACCGGGAAGACGCCGGGTGCGACGTCACGCCCGGTCGCCACCCCCGGTGGGACTTCCGTGACACCGGAGTCGCATAGAGCGATGACTTTCCCGGAGCCGTGCCGTCTCAACAGTGAGCCGCAGGACAGCGCGGCCGATATCGAGAGGACCAAGAGCATGACTACAGTCGACGGGCAGGCGGGCGCAGCCGCTGCCCCGGCCGTGGCTCCCAAGGCCACCTGGCGGGAGTGGCTCGGGCTGGCCGCGATGTGCCTGCCCACCATGTTGACGACGGTGGATCTCAACGTCATGTTCCTGGCGTTGCCACACGTCACGGCGGACCTGGGCCCGAGCAGCACCGAGCAGCTGTGGATCTCGGACATCTACGGCTTCATGATCGCCGGCTTCCTGGTCACCATGGGAACGCTGGGCGACCGCGTCGGACGCAAGAAGGTCCTGCTGTTCGGCGGCGCGGCCTTCCTCGCGTCGTCACTGCTGGCCGCGTTCGCGACCTCCACGATCGTCCTGATCATCGCCCGCGCCCTGCTCGGTGTGGCCGGCGCGACGCTGATCCCGTCGATCCTCGCCCTGCTGCGGACCATGTTCAAGGACCCGAAGCAGATGGGCGCCGCGATGGGTCTGTGGGGCACGTCCCTGATGGCCGGTGTGGTGCTCGGCCCGGTCATCGGTGGTCTGATGCTCGGCGCGTGGTGGTGGGGTTCGGTGTTCCTGCTCGCCGTCCCGATCATGGGCCTGCTGCTGATCGCCGGCCCGGCGCTGATCCCCGAGTCCAAGGACCCGAACGCCGGCCGGCTGGACCTGTTCAGCGTGGCGCTGTCGCTGCTGGCCATCCTGCCGTTCGTCTACGGCCTCAAGGAGTTGGCGCGCAACGGCTGGGAGCCGCTGCCGGTGGTCGCCCTCGTGGCGGGGCTGGTCTTCCTCGTCGTCTTCCTGCGCCGGCAGGCCACCCTGGCCCACCCGCTGATGGACCTGAGCCTGTTCAAGATCCGCGCCCTCTCGACGGCCCTGGCGATGGCCCTGATGATCGCCTTCGTCATGGGCGGCGCCGGCCTGATGGCCAGCCTCTACATGCAGATGGTCGAGGGGCTCAGCCCGGTCCGGGTCGGCACGCTGCTGCTGATCCCGTCCATCGTGATGATCGTCGTCGGCAACCTGGCGCCGGCGATCGCCCGCAAGGTCCGCCCCGCCTACGTGCTCGCTGCCGGCTCGCTGATCGCGGCGATCGGCATGGTGGTGCTGACCCAGGTCGAGAGCACCGCCGGGCTGACCACCCTGCTGGTCGGTCTCGGCGTCGTCTACGTCGGTGGCGCCTCCGTCGGCCCGATGACGCCGTTCCTGGTCATGTCCAACACGCCACCGGAGAAGGCCGGCGCCGCCGGCTCGCTCTCCTCGGCCGTCGGCGAGCTGGGCGTCGCCCTGGGTGTGGCCATCCTCGGCCTCATCGGCACCGCGACGTACCGGGGTCAGGTCGACGTCCCGGGCGAGCTGCCGGCCGACGCGGCGGCCACCGCCAAGGAGAGCATCGCGGGTGCCACGGTGGTCGCCGAGCAGGTCGGTGGCCCGTCCGCCGGCTCGCTGCTCGACTCGGCCCGTGAGGCGTTCACCAGCGGCCTGAACACCGTCGCGCTCGTCTGCGTCTTCGTCTTCGTCGCCCTGGCCGTGGTGGCGTTCGTCGGGCTGCGGCACGTGCCGTCGCTCGGGGACATGCCGATGCCGGGCATGCCGCCGAAGGAGCCGAAGCCGGCGGCCGACGCGGCCGGGTCGGCGCAGCCGGTGCACTGACCGCGGTGGACGGGTAGCGCACCACCACACCACGGCCGCTCCGGTCACCCCCTGCGGGTGCCCGGGGCGGCCGGTGCCGTTCCCGGGGACGTGGGTCCCGCGCCGGTGCGGCGGCGGCGCCGCCCCGCCCACCCGCACGTGCCCCGCTGAGCAATGGCTGGACGTGAGCGCGCCGGGCCCCAGGGCCGTCCCCGAGCGGTGGCGGACGTGACGGAACCCCGGCCCGGGGCCGGGTCCGGGCGGTGGGCGGACGTGCGGCGCCCCGGGCCGATGGTCGGCCCGGGGCGGCGTGCGCAGGTGGGGCGGGTCAGGCGGCCGGCGGGGCCACCGTACCGGCCGTGGGCGCGGCGAGCGAGGGGTTGGCGGGCGGGGCGGCCGGGCGCAGCGGCGCGTGCCGCAGCACCCGCAGCACCATCGACGGGCGCATCAGCGCCTGGGGCGGGTCGATCAGCCCGGCGACCCGCATGAAGCCCTCGGTCACCCGGGCGTCCCGGGTCGCCGCGTACTGCACCCGGGCCATGTAGGCGTTGCCGACCCGCACCTGGAGGGTGCGCCGACCCTGGACGCCCGGGAAGTCCAGGTCGCCACCGGCGGAGATGTCCCACGGGGTGTCGATCACCCGCGACACGTCGGCCATGAACGCCCCCGTCTGCGGCGGCCGGCCCCGGCGCAGGTGCTCCCGCAACGTCAGCGCCTCGATGGAGGCGACGCTCATCCCCTGCCCGTAGACCGGGTTGAAGCTGCACACCGCGTCGCCCATGACGAGGAGCCGGTCGGGCATCCGGGTCAGCCGCTCGTAGCGACGCCGGACGCTCGCCGGGAAGGTGAACGACACCGGGTCGTCGAGCGCCTCGGCGTCGTGCACCGCGTCGTAGACGTCCGGCACCGGCAGCGAGCGGACGAAGGCGAGGAAGCCCTCGGGGTCGGTCGGCGGGTGGTCGCCCAGCACCCCGGTCAGCGACAGGATGCAGACGTCCCGGCCGACCTGGCCGAAGAACGCGCCGCGGGGGTGCGCGGGCGAGGCGACCGGGTTGATCGACTGCACGCCGTCGAACATCTCCGGACGCAGCCGGTAGTGCCGGGTGGTGTAGGCCAGCCCGACCTTGACCCGCTCCTCCTCCGGCCGCTGGTAGCCCAGTTCGGCCAGCCACGCCGGCGTACGCGAGCCGCGCCCGGTCGCGTCGACCACCAGGTCCGCGTCCAACTCCTGTGCGGCGGCGCCGTCGGCGCGGGGACGGACCCGTACGCCGACCACGCGCTCCCGGTCGTCGGTGGTGACCAGGCCGAGGACGTCGTGCTGCTCCAGGAACCGCACGTTGGGCAGGGCCGCCACCCGGCTGCGGACGTGGTGCTCCAACACCGGGCGGGGCGCGGTCACCGAGACCAGGCCGGTGTGGGCGGGGCGGATCTTGCGGGCGTTGAAGAACCAGCGCATCTCGCCGAGGTCCCCGGTCGGCACGCCGGCCGCGCGCAGTTCGTCGGTGATGCCGGGGAAGAGCTCCTCCATGTTCAGGTGACCGCGGGCGTGCAGGCCGTGCGCGTGCACCGTGTGCGGCGCGCCGCGCCGGGGCTCGCGTACGCCCAGCAGCGTGTCCCGGTCGACGACCAGGACCTCGCCGTAGGACTCGGCCAGCACCCGGGCGGCGAGGACGCCGGCCATGCTGCCGCCCAGCACGACGGCGCGTCTACCGATCTCACTCACTGCCGCAACCTCCCTGACGACGACCAGTTCCCACCCACCGGCGACGACGCGGCCCGTGACGCCGCGGCGGTCGCCGCCGCACACCGGAGCACCTCCGCCCCCGACCGGCACGGCGTCCCCGGCGGGTCGCCGTCGACGGTGGGGCGGGCGTCGCCGCGGCGGTCGCACGGCCAGCGTCACGGTCACCCGGTGCCGGTCGCATCCTCTGCCGTGCGGTGCGGGTGACGGCCGGGTGCGCCGAGTGGCGCCGCCACGACGAAAGGTGAGCTGAGCGGCACCGCATCCGTGCTACGGTTTTGGCCGACCGTCATCGATCAGTTGCTGTCGGGAGCGGGGCACGATCAGTGAGCCGTGTGAAGGTCAACTCCATCGAGTTCGAGGCACGCCCGTCGACGCCCCTCGACGAGGTGGCGTTCGGCCGTCTGGTCGAGGGTCACCGCCGTGAGCTGCAGGTCCACTGCTACCGGATGCTCGGGTCCTTCGAGGACGCGGAGGACCTGGTCCAGGAGACGTTCCTGCGGGCCTGGCGCAAGCGGGACACCTTCGAGGCCCGGTCCACCTTCCGGGCCTGGCTCTACCGCATCGCGACCAACGCCTGCCTGGACTTCCTCAGCCGCCATCCCCGGCAGCCGCGTGCCGGTCGCAGCCCGCTGCCGACCGAGGCCGGCCCCCGTCCCACCACCTCGGACGAGGTGTACTGGTTGCAGCCCTATCCGGACCGGCTGCTGGAACCGGCCGCGCCGGCCGACGCGGAGCCCGACGCGGCGGTGGTCGCCAAGGAGACCATCGAGCTGGCGTTCCTGGTCGCCATCCAGCACCTGCCGCCCCGCCAGCGCGCGGTGCTGATCCTGCGCGACGTCCTCGGCTGGCCCGCCGCCGAGGCGGCCGAGCTGCTGGAGGTCAGCGTCGCCTCGGCCAACAGCGCGCTGCAACGGGCCCGGGCCAACCTCAAGGACCACCTGCCGCCCCGGCGGATCGAGTGGGCGCCCACGGAGGATCCGACCGACGAGGAGCGCGCGCTCCTGCAGCGCTACATGGGGGTGCTGGAGCGCGCCGACACCGGCGCGATGGCGCAGCTGCTGCGGGAGGACATCCGGATCACCATGCCGATGCCGGTGCCGTGCGTGCCGGGCATGCCCGACCCGGCCTGGTGGGACCGGTCCTCCTTCCTGTCCAGCCTGCGCGACGTGCTCGACCCGGGCTCGCCGGCCTACCTCGGCCAGTGGCGCAGCGTGCCGACCCGGGCCAACCGGCAGCCGGCGGCGGCCCACTACGTGCGCCGTCCGGGCGACACCGCCTTCCGTCCGCAGGTGCTGGAGGTGCTCCGGATCGCCGACGGCAAGATCGTCGAGATCACCGCCTTCGAGCCGGACCTGTTCCCGGCGTTCGGCCTGCCGGCGGCCCTGTGACCGCTCGCCCCGCCGCCGGGGCGACGACCGGCCGCCGTCGCGGGTCGGGCGAGCACTCTGACGTGCGGCGGAGTACCGCCCGCCGCAACGCATTCGGGGAGATGCGGGGCCCGTCCGGCCTCTGTGATCCTCGGGGTTGACCGGCCGCGCCGACCGGCGCCCGTCCTCGGCGGAGCAGCCCCGCACCGTACGCGCCCGATGGGGGCGACGGGGGACGTCCGTACCGCCCAGCCGACATGTCCAAGGAGGGTGCTTTGCTCACCACCGATGTCCCGACGCGCGAGGACCTCGTCCGCCGCGCCTCCGACCTCGTACCTGTGCTCCGTGGGCACGCGGCCTGGTCCGAGGAGAACCGCCGCGTCCACGACGAGACGATCGCCGCGATGGCCGACGCCGGCATCTTCCGGTTGCGCCGGCCGGTCCGCTACGGCGGCTACGAGGCCGACACCCGGACGCTGGTCGAGGTCGCCTCGGAACTGGGACGGGGTGACGGCTCCGCCGCCTGGGTCGCCTCGGTCTACTGGATCCCCACCTGGATGACGGGCCTCTTCCCCGACCACGTGCAGGACGAGGTCTTCGCCACCCCGGACGTGCGGGTCTGCGGCACGCTGAGCCCCACCGCCCAGGCCACCCCGGTCGACGGCGGCGTCGTGGTCAACGGCAAGTGGGGCTTCATCAGCGGCGCGCTGCACGCCCACTGGCAGGAGATCGTCGCGGTGCAGATCAGCCCGCAGGGCGAGCCGATGCCGATCCTGGCGCTCGTGCCGATGTCGGAGCTGCAGATCATCGACGACTGGCACACCAGCGGCCTGCGCGGCACCGGCAGTGTCAGCACCGTCGCCCAGGACCTGTTCGTCCCCGCCGACCGGGTGCTGCCGCTGGGCGCCATCGTGCAGGGGCAGGGCGCCTCGGTGGCCAACGCGGGGTCGCCGATCCACCGGGCCCCGCTGCTGCCGGTCGCCTCGGCCTCCTCGGTGGGCAGCGTCGTCGGTCTGACCCGCGCCGCCCGGGAGGTGTTCTTCGAGCGGCTGCCCGAGCGCAAGATCACCTACACCGACTACGGCAGCCAGCAGGACGCGCCGATCACCCACCACCAGGTGGCCGACGCGGTGATGAAGAGCGACGAGACCGAGTTCCACGCGCAGCGGCTGGCCGCCCTGGTCGACGGCAAGGCCGCCGACGGTGCGGAGTGGACCGTCGAGGAGCGGGCCCGGGCCCGCGCCGAACTCGGCGCGGTGTGCCGGCGCGGCAAGGAGGCGGTGGACGTCTTCGCCCTCGCCAGCGGCGGCTCGTCGGTCTACAACGACGTGCCGATCCAGCGCATCGCCCGCGACGTGCAGGCGATCAACCTGCACGCGCTGATGAACCCCACCACCAACGCGGAGCTGTACGGGCGGATCCTCTGCGGCCTCGCCCCCAACACCCTCTACATCTGAGCGTCCCCTCCACGACGGAAGGATCCCTCCCGTGACCACGAACAGCCTCGCACCGGACGTGTCCGCCGACGACCAGGCCGCCGTGGCGGCAGTGCCCGGGCGCATCGTGCAGGCGTGGGCGGCCAACGACGCCGACGCCTTCGCCGACGTGTTCACCGCCGACGGCACGATGATCCTGCCCGGCCTGACCCGCAAGGGTCGCGACGACATCCGCGCCTTCATGGCCCAGGGCTTCGCCGGGCCATACAAGGGCACCCAGGTGACCGGGCAGCCGTTCGACGTCCGCTTCCTCAGCTCCGACGTGGCGCTCCTGCTCACCGAGGGCGGCGTCCTCGCCCCGGGTGAGACGGAGGTGGCCGCCGAGCGCGCCATCCGGGCCTCCTGGCTGCTGGTGCGCACCGACGACGGCTGGCGACTGGCCGCGTACCAGAACAGCCCGCGCGACGCCGGCTGACCCGGCACGTCCCACGGCGCCGGTCGGAGTCCCCTCCGACCGGCGCCGTCGACGTGTCGACCCCACCCCCACCAGCAGGACAAGGAGAGCGGACGTGCGTGTACTGGTCACCGGCGGCACCGGCTTCATCGGGTCGCACTCGGTCGCGGCCCTGTGCCGCGCCGGACACGAGGTACGGCTGCTGGTCCGCGACCCCGCCGCGGTGGACCGCGCGCTGGAGCCGTTCGGGCTGTCCGGACGGGACGTGCGGGCCGTCGTCGGGGACGTGACCGACGAGGAGTCGGTGCGACGGGCGGTCGACGGCTGTACGGCGGTGCTGCACGCCGCGTCGGTCTACTCATTCGACACCCGCCGGCACGCCCGGATGCGGGAGGTCAACGTCGGCGGCACCGAGGTGGTGCTCGACGCGGCCATCGAGGCGGGCGTCGATCCGGTCGTGCACGTGTCGTCGTTCGTCGCCCTGGCGCCCACCGGGGGACGTCCCCTCGCCACCGACCTGCCGGTGGGCCGGCCCCGGGAGCGGTACATGGCCACCAAGGCCGCCGCCGAGGAGGTCGCCCGCCGGTACCAGGAGGCGGGGGCGCCGGTCGTGGTCACGTACCCGATGGCCACCCTCGGCCCCCACGACCCGCACCTCGGCGACCAGCTCGGCCGGCTGCGGGCGTTGCTGCGCGGGCAGCTGCCCGTCTGGCCGGGCGGCGGGTTCCCGGTCGGCGATGTCCGCGACGTCGCCGACCTGCACGTCGACGCGCTGCGCCCCGGGCAGGGAGCGCGCCGCCTGCTGGCGCCCGGCCGGCACCTGTCCACCCGCGAGTTCGTCGCGACGGTACGCGAGGTCACCGGCCGCCGGCTGCCGGTCGCCTACCTGCCGTCGGCCGCGGTGCTGCCGGTGGGGGCCGCCACCTCGGCGGTGCAGCGGGTCTGGCCCTGGCACATCCCGGTGGAGTACGGCGCTGTCTACACCTGCCACTGCGACCTGCGCACCGGCGGCGAGGTGCCGGCGCCGTCCCGCCCGGTCGAGGAGACGATCCGGGACGCCGTCGCGTGGCTGCACCGCACCGGTCGGATCACCCGACGGCAGGCCGGCCGGGCCGCGCAGCCGGACTGACCGGCCGTACGACGACGCCGGCGGTGGCCCTGCACGGGTCACCGCCGGCGTCGTCGTACCCGGGTCAGGGGCGGTCCGGCCCGCCCAGCAGCTCGACGAGGGTCTGCCGGAAGGTGGTGACCATCGACCGGACGGTGCTCTCGACGAACAGGTTGGTGGTGAAGCCGATGCTGCCGACCAGGCCGCCCTCGGGGGACGCCTCCAGCCCGAACAGCACCCCGTCGGGGATCTGCGAGCCGACCGAGGCCGACACCACCCGCCGGCGCATCGCGGCGAAGTGCAGGTCGCCGTGCTGCTGGCCGAACATCATGTCCGGTGACTGGGTCACCTGGAGCACGCAGGCCGCCGCGTTCGGGCCGATGGCCTCGTTCATGACGTCCGGGGCCTCCTCCAGGATCTGGATGAACGGCAGCTCGTGCGCGTACGCCGCGAGGCAGGCCGCCCGGGCCCGGACGATCACGTCCGGGAAGTCGTCGGCGCCGGTCAGGTCGACCCGGATGGGCAGGAAGTTGTAGAACGAGCCGACGGTGTTCTGCACCCAGGCCGGATGGCGTCCGGGGGTGAAGGTCGGCACCACCAGGTCGGTCCGTCCGGTCTGCTCGCGCAGCTGGGTCAGGTACGCGGCCAGCAGCACCATGAACGGGGTGCTGCGGGTACGCGCCGCCAGGTCGGCGGTGGCCCGGCGGAACTCCTCGTCGAGCAGGAAGCGGTACCAGGAGGTGACGAAGGGCTCCTCGGACCGGGTGCGGTCGGTCGGGACGGCGACCACCTGCGCGCCGCGCAGGTTCTCCCGCCAGAACTCCCGCGCCCGGCGGACCTTCTCGCTGGAGAGGTTCTCCTGCTGCCAGCGCACGTACTCCCGGTACTGCCGCACCGGGGGCAGCTCCGGGGCCCGGCCCTCCCGCCGGGCGGAGTAGAACTCGGCCACGTCGCGCAGCACCAGGTGCACCGACCAGCCGTCCACCGCGGTGTGGTGGGCGGCGAGGACCAGCACGCCGTCGCGGGCGTCGAAGCGGCCGAGCACGGCCCGCAGCAGCGGCATCTCGTCGATGCCGAACACACCGGCCTCGATCTCGTTGGCGAAGTCCTCGGCGACGAGGTCGCGGTCGCGCTGCGGTCCGGCCCGCAGGTCGCGTACCTCCAGCGGGACCGCGGCGGGCGGGCGCACCAGCTGGTACGCCTCCTCCCCGTCGCGCACGATCGAGGTGCGCAGCGTCTCGTGCCGGACCACCACGTCGTCGAGGGCCCGGCGCAGCGTGTCGACGTCCAGCTCGCCGGTGACCCGCCAGCCGCCGACGATGGTGTACCGCGGCCCGAACGGCCCGGTCTCGTCGCCGTGGTCGATGTGGTGCAGGAACTGCTGTTGCAGGGAGAGCGGGACGCGGGTCCCGGTCTGCTCCGTCGCCCCCGTCGGATCACCGGCCGGTGTCGGTGGGGGCAGCAGGGTGTCGGTCATCGGGCTCCCTTCCGTCAGCCGGCCGGCTGCGACGGCGTCGACCAGTGCAGACCGTCGGTGGACGGCACCAGTCCCCCGTCGCGTACCGGGATGTTCTCGTCGGTGCTCTCGCCGAGCTCCGCCTGGATCTGGATCCGGGTGCCCTCCTTCGACACCGACCGGGCCAGGGTGGAGCGCAGCAGGTCACGGTCCTCCCCGGCCTCCTGCACCGGCTGCGCCACCATCTCGGCCAGCTCCTGGTACGCGGCGCCGCGCCGCCCGCTGTTGGCGGGAGAGACGAGCGCGGCCTCGTTGGAGGAGCCGCCGCCGACCAGTTCCACGAATGACTCGACCTCGGAGGCGACGTTGTTGGTGACCTTCTTCGCCTTCCAGAAGTAGGAGTTCTCGTCCTGGTGCATGTCGTAGAAGGCGACCAGGAAGTCGTGGAACCGGGCGTACTCGCGCCGGTAACGCACCTCGAACTCCTCGAAGCAGGTCGTCTCGTCGACCCCGCCGCGCAGCACCGTGTTGATCGACCGGGCGGCGAGCAGCGCGCTGTAGGTGGCCAGGTGCACGCCGGAGGAGAAGACCGGGTCGATGAAGCACGCGGCATCGCCGGCCAGGACCAGCCCGGGCCGCCAGAACTTCTCCTGGATGTACGAGTAGTCCTTGCGCACCCGGATCTCGCCGTACGGACCCTCGGTCACCCGGCGGGCGTCGGAGAGGTAGTCGGCGATCATCGGGCACTGCTGGATCAGGTCGAGCAGGGCCTTCTCCCGGTCGCCCTGGGCCCGGTCCAGCGCCTCCGGCATCAGCACCGCGCCGACGCTGGTCAGCTCGTCGGTGAGCGGGATGTACCAGAACCACCCGGCGTCGAAGGCGACGGCGAGGATGTTGCCCCGGTTCGGCGCGGGCAGCCGCTTGCCGCCCTCGAAGTAGCCGAACAGGGCCAGGTTGCGGAAGAACTCGGAGTAGCGCCGCTGGCCGCCGACCCTGGTGTGGATCCGGCTCTTGTTGCCGGAGGCGTCGACGACGAACCGGCTGCGCACCTCGCGCCGGACGCCGTCCGGGCCGCTGAGGAGCACCCCGTCGACCCGGTCGGTGTCCGCGTCGACGAGCACGTCCACCACCGACGTCTCCTCCCGGACCTCGACGCCCTTGCGCCGGGCGTTGTCCAGCAGGATCTGGTCGAAGCGCATCCGCTCCACCTGGTAGGCGGTGGCGGCGTCGCCGGCGAACTTCGACGACAGGCCGAAGGAGAAGGTCCACGGCTCGGGGTTGGCCCCCCACCGGAACGTCCCGCCCCGCTTGGGCATGAAGTTGGCCTGGCGCAGGTCCTCCTCCACACCGAGGATCCGGCAGATGCCGTGCACGGTCGACGGCAGCAGCGACTCCCCGATCTGGTAGCGCGGGAACCGCTCCTTCTCCAGCAGCAGCACCCGGTGGCCCTGCATGGCCACCAGGGTGGAGATGGTGGAGCCGCAGGGGCCGCCGCCGACCACCACCACGTCGTAGTCGTACCCGTTGTCCATCATCGGACCTCCCTACCCGGCGTCCGCCGGAGCTCAGCGCAGCTCGACATCGGTCTGTCCGAGGGCGGCGACCAGCTCACCGCGGGTCAGCGCGTCGGCGACCCGCTCGATCTCGTCGGACATGAAGCGGTCCCGGTCCAGGGTGGGCGCGATGCCCCGGACGAACTCGTACGCCGCCGCGGCGGCGGGGCTGAGCCCGTCGCGCCGTCCGGAGATGTCCACCGCCTGGGCGGCGGCGAGCAGCTCCACCGCGAGGATGTGCTGGTTGTTGCCGAGCACCCGGCGGGCGTTGCGGGCGGCGATCAGCCCCATGCTCACCACGTCCTGGTTGTCGCCGTTGGACGGCACGCTCTGGGTGCTGGCCGCGCCGATGGTGCGGTTCTCGGCGACCAGGGCGGTGGCCGGGTACTGCGCGCCGGCGAAGCCGCTGTTCAGGCCCGGGTCGCCGGTGACCAGGAACTCGGGCAGGCCGTAGCTGAGGTGCCGGTTGAGCAGCCGGTTGGTCCGCCGCTCGGACAGCACGCCGAGCTGGGTGAGCGCGATGGTCACGAAGTCCATCGCGAAGGCGATCGGCTGGCCGTGGAAGTTGGCCCCGTGGAAGACCTCCTGCCCCTCGAAGAAGAGCGGGTTGTCGTTCGCCGAGTTCAGCTCGATGTTGAGCTTGTTGGTGGCGTGGTAGAGGGTGTCCCGTACCGCCCCGAGGACCTGCGGGATGGCGCGCAGCGAGTACGCCTTCTGCATGTACACGTCGGTGCGCTGGACGTCGACGCCGTCCTGCTTGCCCTCCGCGAGCTGGCTGCGCAGCTGCCGGTGCTCGACGGTGAGCGCGCTGCCGCGCATCAGGGCCCGCATGTTCGCCGCGGTGTCGATCTGCCCCTGGTGCGGCCGGGCCACGTCGTGCCCCTCGGCCAGGAACGGGCTGGTGGAGCCCTGCAGCGTCTCGATCACCAGGGCGGTGACGATCTCGGCCTGCCGGACCTGGTCCATCGCCCGGCCCACCACCAGCGCGCCGAGGCCGGTCATCGCCGAGGTGCCGTTGATCAGCGCCAGCCCCTCCTTGAAGCGCAGCTGCATCGGTTCGATGCCGTGCTCGCGCAGCACCTCGCCGGTGGGCACCCGGCGGCCGTCGCGCAGCAGGTACCCCTCGCCGATGACGGTGCACGCGATGTGCGCCAGCGGAGCCAGGTCACCGCTGGCGCCGAGCGAGCCGATCTCCGGGATGGCCGGGGTGAGGCCGAGGTTGAGGTAGAGCGCCAGCCGTTCCAGCAGCTCCGGGCGGACCGCGGAGTGCCCCTTGGACAGCGCGTTGAGCCGGGCGGTGACCACGGCCCGCGCCTCGTCCTCGGCGAACAGCGGGCCCACCCCGGCGGCGTGGCTGCGGACCAGGTTGGTCTGCAGCTCCACCTCCTTGGCGGTGTCGACCAGCATGTAGATCATCTCGCCGTAGCCGGTGGTGACGCCGTACACCGGGACGTCCTGGCGCACGATGTCCTCGAACAGCATCCGGCTCTTGCCGGCACGGGCCAGCGACGACGACGCCACCTCGATGGGCGCGCCCTCCTCGGCGACCCGCCGCACCCCGGGGATGTCCAGGTCCTCGCCCGTGATTTCCACCGCCTGCGCGGTCTTGGCCAACGTCAATGCACTCACTCCATCGCGTCCGTGACAGCTCTCAGGTCTGCCGAATCCGCTGGTACCGAACTGTCGTGGGCCGCGCCCGCCGCCTCGACCAGGGCAGCCATGCCGGCCAACGTGTTGTGGGTGAAGCACTCCCGCAGCGCCACCGTGACGCCGAAGCGTCGCCGGATCCGCGCCACGAGCGGGGGGACGAGCAACGAGTGCCCACCGGCGGCGAAGAACGTCGCCTCGGCGTCGAAGCGCCCCCCACCGAGCAGGTCCGACCAGATCTCGGCCAGTCCCTGTTCCACCGGGCCGGTCGGGGCCCGGCGCACCGGGGCCGACCTCGGCGCGGGCAGCCGACGGCGGTCCACCTTGCCGGCCACGGTGCGGGGCAGCCGGTCGGGCACCGTCTCGAAGGAGACGAGCACCATCGCGGTGCCGAACCGTCGCCGCAGGTGGGCCCGCCACTCGCCCGCGCCGGTGAGCGGGCCGCCGTCGGGTCCGCGACGCGGCACGACGTACGCGGTGAGCCGGACGACCAGGCCGTCGGAGTCGGTGACCGGCACCACCACGCACTCCGCCACCCCGTCGTGGGCGGTCAGCGCCGCCTCGACGTCGGCCAACTCCACCCGGGTGCCGAGGAGCTTGACCTGGTGGTCGCGGCGGCCCCGGAACTCGAGCAGGCCGTCCCACCGCCGCCGGGCGAGGTCGCCGGTGCGGTACCACCGCGGGCCGGTCCCGTCGTCGGGGTGGCCGACGGGGGCCCGGAAGGCCGGCGCGCCCGCGCCGCCGCCCACGTAGCCGTCACAGACGTGCCGGCTGCGGATGACGATCTCGCCGGTGACCCCGGTCGGGCAGGGCCGGTCCGCCTCGTCGAGGACCAGCACCTGCCGCCCGGGGATGGGCCGGCCGATCGGCACGGTCGCCGGCACCGGGCCGGTGATGTCGTGCCAGGTGGCCGCGATCGTCTCGGTCGGGCCGTAGATGTTGGCCAGCCGGGTGTCCGGCAGGACCCGGCGGAACCCGTCGACGAGCGGGCCCGACAGCGCCTCGCCCATCAGCACCAGGCGGGTCAGGCCGGTGGGCCGGTCGGCCGGCTGCCGGGCCGCGATCACGGCCAGCAGCTCCCGGGCGAAGCTCGGTACGGTCTGCAGGAAGGTGATCCGCTCCCGCACCAGCCAGTCGGTGAACTTCTCGGGGTGCACCCGGATCCGCTCCGGCACCGGGTGCAGCGTTCCCCCGCCGACCAGCGTGGCGAACACCTCGCAGAGACTCGGGTCGTGCTCCGGGGTGACCCACTGGGCCACCCGGGCGCCCGGCCCCAGCCGCATGGCGTCGGCCATCCAGCCGACGAACTGGGCGAACGCCCGGTGGGTCTGGGCGATGCCCTTGGGCCGCCCGGTCGAGCCCGAGGTGTAGGCCACGTAGGCGGTCCGCGACCCGGGGTCGTCGACCGCCGGCCCGCCCGGATCCGCCGGCAGCTGCGGCAGCGCGGTCACGTCGACCAGCCGGCCGTCGAGTTCGTCGCGGAACCAGCGGGCCAGGTCGTCGGCCGGGTCCTCGCCCGCCCGCAGCAGGCAGGCCGGGCGCAGCTCGGCCAGGACCGCCCGGCCCCGCTCCCCCGCGTCGCCGGTGCCGAACCAGACCAGGTGCCCGCCGGCGCGCAGGATGCCCAGCGACGCGGCGAGCTGCCACGGGCCGGGCGCCATCCGGACCGCCACCGGCGCGCCGTCGACGGGCAGCCCGCGCAGGTACCCGGCCACCGCCGCCGCCCGGCGCTCCAGCTCGCCGTACGTCCACCGGTCGGGCACGCCGGCCACGGCGAGCGCGTCCGGGATCCGGTCGGCGTGCCCACGGATGGTCTCGTGCACCGGCGGGGGTTCGGCCGTCGGGCCGTCCGGCGCCGGGTCGGCCGCCGCCGGGGCGTCCAGCGGCAGCCGGTCCAGTGGGGTGTCCGGGGCGTCCAGCGCGGCCGACAGCAGCGTCCGGACCTGCCCGAGCAGGCCCGCCGCCGAGGCTTCCTCGAACCGGTCCCCCCGGTGGCCGAGCGTGCCGGTGACCGAGGGCCAGGTCCGGCGTACGGTGACCACCAGGTCCGCGACGGTCGGCCCGCCGTCGGTGATCTCCGCCGGGCGCGTCTCGGCGCCGGCCAGCCGCAGCTCGGCCTCCGGCCCGGGCACGGCCAGCACCACGTCGCAGAGCGGCACCCGGCCCGGGTCCCGGTCGACGGGCAGTTCCTCGACCAGCCGCGCGAACGGCAGCTCGCGGTGCGCGCAGGCGGCCCGGAAGGCGGCGGCGGCGCGAAGGACCGTCTCGGTGAAGGTGGGGCCGCCGCCGAGGTCGGCGCAGAGCACCAGCAGGTTGTCGCAGGGGCCGACGAGCCCGGTGAACCTCGGCGGGAGCACCGGTACGGGCATCACCACGCTGACCCGGTCGTCGTCGCCGTAGCGGTGCAGGACGGCCTGGAGGGCGGCCAGCAGCACCACCGTCGGGTCGGCCCGGCGGGCCCGGCAGAACGTGGCGAGCCGGTCGGCCAGCTCGGTACCCCAGTCGAACGGGACCAGGCCGGCGGGGGCCGACGGCCTGGTGGCGGGGTCGTGGTCGGCCGGCAGTGCCACCGGTGGCGGGGGCGGGGTCAGCGCGGCGGTCCACCAGTCGCGCAGCCGTCGTCCGGCCGCGGCGGCGACCAGGTCGCGCTGCCAGCGGGCGTAGTCGGCGTAGCGCAGGGCCGGCGGCAGCGACAGCGGGCCGGCCGTCGCGGGCTGCACGGCCGCGGCGTAGCAGGTGGACAGCTCGTCGACGATGACGGAGACCGACCGGTCGTCGGCCACCGCGCGGTGCAGCGCCAGCACCAGCCGGTGCGCGGTGGGACCGGTGCGCACCAGCGTCAGCCGGGCCAGCGGGCCGTCGGTGGCGTGCTCCGGGGCCGTGGCGGCCGCCGCGCAGACCCGGTCGGCGTCTCGGTCGCGGTCGGCGTCGGCGAGGTGGGTGAGGTCGACGTGGACGAAGGCGCCCTCGACGTCGGCGGAGACCACCGGCACCGGGCGGCCCGCCCGTTCGGCGAGCCGGGTACGCAGCACCTCGTGCCGCCGGAGCACCGTCCGCCAGGCCACCCGCAGCGCCGGCGCGTCGACCGTCCCGTCGACCTGCCAGGTACGGACGATCCGGTGCACGCCCCGGTACGGGGCGAGGTGGTCGAGCAGCCACACGCCGTCCTGCGCCCAGGACGTGCGGACGGGACCGGCATCCGTTCCGGATGTGCCGGCCAGCGTCGTGTCTCCGCTCGTTGCCACGGTCGAATCGTGGCACGCAGCAATGGGGTGGTCTTCTCAACAATTGCGATCTCGAAAGCGAGCACGCACAATTGCCCGCCCGGATTTCCCCGAGCGGCCCGACGCGGGAAGAGATACCCGCGCGCCGCCTCGCGACACCGTCCTCAGCCGCGCAATCGCAAGGATGCGCGGGCCCACCGGCCGCACGGAGCATGGGTGCGCGGTACGCCGTGCCTGCTGCGGTCCGGCGGTGGCCGGCCGGCCACGGGTACCGGACCTGGCCAGGAGGGGAGCACTGCGCATGACGGAGATCGATCTGAGCGGTTCGAGTCAGTCAGCGGTCGAAAAGCGTGTCGAGGCGATCTGGCGCGACGTTCTGCACATGCCGCAGGATCGGCCTGACGCCACTTTCTTCGAATTGCAGGGACAGTCCATCTCGGCGGTTCGCATCGTCACCCGTATCGAGGACGAACTCGGTGTGGTGGTGGACGTCGGGCTCCTCTTCGAGGACCCGGACCTGACCACCTTCACCGCGGCGGTGGTGGCCGCCGCGCTGCCCGGGCGGGACGCGCAGGCGGCCAGCCCCGCCTGACCCGCGCCCGATCCGACGTCGCGGATCCACTCTCGGGGGTGGGTCCGCGTCGTCGTGTCCGGCCCCGGATCGGCGGCCGGGCCGTCGGGACCACGTCGACGGTCGTGCCCACCGACGCGGGACCGCGTCGGCCGGCGGGCGCGGCCAGCAGTCCGGACCGCAGGGTGAAGCTCCGGCGCAGGGCGGCGGGCACTGCGGGATCCACGGCGCGCGGGTGCGCGCCGGCGGCGCACACGACGGGACCCCGGGCCGGCGGGCCCGGGGTCCGGTGCGGACGCCTCAGCGGCGCCGGGCGATGGTGAGCCCGTCGGCGATCGGCAGCATGACGCTCTCGAAGCGGTCGTCGGCGGCGAGGGTGGCGTTGAAGGCGCGCAGCGTCTGCGCGGCGCGGCGGGGCAGACCGGGCTCGGCCAGCTCCGGGTCCAGGACGTACCCGTCGAGCAGCACGTTGTCGGCCAGCAGCAGGCCACCGGGGCGCAGCAGCGGCAGCACCGCCTCGTAGTAGGTGGGGTAGTTCATCTTGTCGGCGTCGATGAAGACCAGGTCGACGACCGTGTCGGCGGGCAGGGACCGCAGCGTGCGGGCCGCCGAGCCGAGCCGGAAGTCGATCCGGTCGGCCACCCCGGCCCGCTCCCAGTGGGCCCGGGCGATGTCGGCCCACCGGTCGGTGACGTCACAGGTCACCACCCGGCCGCCCGGGGCGAGCCCACGGGCGATGGCCAGGGCCGACACCCCGGTGAACGTCCCGATGTCCACCGCCGTACGCGCCCCGACGAGCCGGGTCAGGATGGTCAGCAGCGCGGCCTGTTCGACCGTCACCATCATCCCCGCCGCCTCGCCCACCGCGAGGGTCGCGTCGACCAGCCCACTCAACGCCGGGTCCGGCGGCGAGCTGGAGCGGGTCAGGTAGTCCTGGACCGCCTGGTTCACCGGCACGTGCTTGACCTCGGTGAATCCCGCGTTGCTCATGCGTCACCTTCCCGACGTGCCGGCCGTGCCGTCGCACGTCCATCGATCCGCGGTCGCGACCATCGTCGACCCGCGCCCCGGGCGGGGGCATCCTGTGGTGTGCGGCGCCCCGGACGCGACGACCCGTACGGTCGCGCGCCCGGGGCGCGGCGGTCGGCGCCACGGTCGGCGCCGGAGACGTCCGGCGCTCACACCGTCGCCGAGGAGACGGCCGTGACCCGCATCGGCAGCCCGCCCCGGATCCGCAGCGAGAGCATCGGCTCGGGCACCACCTGGTACGTCGGGTCGGCGGTGAGCCGCAGCTCCCGCACCACCATGGCGGTGACGAAGGTGGCCTCCATCAGCCCCAGGTTGTTGCCGACGCAGAACCGCGGTCCGGCGCCGAACGGCACGTACGCGTACCGGGGCCGGCCTCCGGAGCGGGCCGGGTCGAACCGGTCGGGGTCGAACCGGTCCGGCTCGTCCCAGAAGTCCGGGTGCCGGTGCAGGGTGTACGGGCAGATCAGCACGTCCACACCGGCCGGCACGTGGTACCCGCCGATCTCGTCCGGCCCCTGGGAGATGCGGGACAGCATCCACACCGGCGGGTAGAGCCGCATCGCCTCGTTGATCACCTGGGCGGTGAACCGCAGCCGGGCCAGGTCCTCGTACACCGGCAGCCGGTCGCCGAGCACCTGCACCGCCTCGGCGCGGACCCGCTCCCGGACCTCCGGATGCCGGTCGAGCAGGTGGAAGGTCCAGCCCAGCGTGCTGGCCGTCGTCTCGTGCCCGGCCAGCAGCAGGGTGACCAGCTCGTCGCGCATCCGCAGCCGGCCGACCCGGGGATCGGCCTCCTGCCGGGTCGAGACGATCAGCCGGGACAGCGCGTCGTCACCCTCCTCGCCCCGGGCCCGCCGCTCGGCGACCAGCGCGTCGACGACCCGTTGCAGCTCCCGCCGGGCGCGCCGGAACCGGAGCTGGTGGGGCAGCGGCAGCCAGGTCGGCACCGAGCCCATCGTGACCATCTCGAACATGGCCTGGTCCTGCATGACCTCGAAGGCGTGCCCCACCGAGCGGTGCCCGCTGAGGTCGCTGTCGAGCAGGGTCCGGCCGAGCACCCCGAGGGTGAGCCCGGTCATCTCCTTGACGATGTCGACCGGCGCGCCGTCGCGGTGCTCGCGCAGCCGGTCGACCAGCCGGGCGGCCTCCTCGACCACCGCGCCGGCCTGCGCCGCGATCCGCTTGGCCTGGAACGCCGGCTGGATCACCCGGCGCTGCTTGCGCCACAGCTCGCCCTCGCTGGTGAGCAGGCCGTCGCCGAGGGCCCGGCGGGCCTGGGCCAGCCCGACCCCCTTGTGGTAGTTCTGGCTGTTGTCGGCCAGCACGTGCTTGGCGTGGTCGGGGTGGTTGAAGAAGTAGAGCGTCTTGAACCTCGGCCCGAGCCGGACCGCGTCGCCGTAGCTCGCCGCCGTACGCATCATGCCCAGCCGGTCCCGGCCGAGCTGCCAGAGGGTACGCAGCATCGCCGGCCCGGTCGGACCCGCCGGCACCCGGCGGACCTGCGGGGCCGTCATCCCGTCACCCCGCCCCGGGCCGTGGCGTGCCACGCCGGCACGCCGTCGGCCAGGTCGACGCCGTCCGGGGTGAGCTGCCGGAACCGGCCGTGGACGAAGAGCACCCCGTCGGCCTCGGGCTCCCGGCGCGCCGAGAGCAGGCTGCCCACGAAGATGGTGTGGTCGCCACCCTCGTAGGACCGCCACAGCTCGCACTCGAAGTGCGCCAGCGCCCCGGTGATCAGCGGGGCGCCGGTGACCCGGCCGGGGGCCCAGTCGACCGCGTCGAACTGGGCGGCGCCCAGGGGGCGCCGCCGGTTCGCGAAGTGCCGGGCCACCGGCTCCTGGTGCGCGGCCAGCACGGAGACTCCGAACTGGCCGCGCTCCTGGAGGCTGCGATGCATGATCGCCTGCTGCTCGACGCAGACGAGCACCAGGGGCGGGTCGAGGGACACCGACGTGAACGAGTTCGCCGTCATCCCGTGTGGACAGTCCCCGCCGACGGTCACCACGGTCACGCCCGTGGCGAACGAGCCGAACGCACGGCGCAGCTGGACGGGGTCGGACGGCTCGACGACGGACTCTGAGTGGACGTTCACGTGTACCTCCCGTGGGTCGCTACGCCGCCCGTACCCGTGCCCGGTAGGGCGCCAGGGCCCGGGCCAGCGACTCCGGGACCCGGGCGGGGCTGGTGCGGTTGTTCGGCCCGCGCATGCAGGCCACCCGTTGCCGGCCGCGGGCGACCAGCAGCTCGCCGTCGGGGTGCAGCCGGACGTAGTCGAAGCTGAACTCGATCTGGGTCTGTGCCAGCTCCACCAGCCGCATCCGGATGGCCAGCTGGTCGAAGGCGGTGATCTCCGCGAAGAACTCGCAGTCCACCTTCAACGTGAACAGCTTCAGGTCGTCGCGCAGGTCGTCGAGGACGTCCGTCGCCTTGTCGTGCAGGAACATCTCCCGGCACCGTCCCTGCCAGCGCAGGTAGTTGACGTAGTAGACGTTCCCGACGAGGTTGGTCTCCTCGAAGCCCACCGTGTGCCGGTACTCGTAGTAGTCCTCCATGTCAGGACCACCCGTCGGTGAGGACGGCCAGGACGACCGGCGCGGCCGCGTCGCCCACGGTGGTGGCGAGGGTGGCCACCCGCACCGGGCCCGAGGCGAAGACCAGCCAGCCGTCGTGCTGCGCCGGGGTCAGCGCCACCGGCGCGTGCTCCGGCAGGCCGGCCTGACGCAGACAGGCCAGGACCGCCTCGATCCGGGTCCCGGCGGTGTCCCGGTCCTCACCGGGGCCGCCGACCACCTGGTCGAGCAGCGTGCCGTGCCGGCCCAGCGCCGCCGACCATTCCTCGGCCGAGCGCGCCGGCACCGGCCGCACGTCGCAGCCGACCTGGGCGGTGGCCGCCACGGCGAGGCTGAGTCCGGCACCGTGCGAGACCGCCACCGCGCGGTCGCCCACCTTCTCCGGGCGTCCGTCGGGGTCGCGGCGCAGCGACACGGCGTGCCCGAGGGCACGGCCGACCGCCAGGGCGTCCCGGTCGCCGGCGTCGGCCTCGCCGTCCGGCTCGACGGCGACCGCCACGGCGGCGCCGATCAGGTCGCCCAGGGTCCGCTCCACGTAGGAGCCGAGCAGCGGCGCCACCCAGGGACCCCGGCCGTCCTTCTTGCGTACGGCCCGCAGGTGCAGGCCCTCCCACCGCTCGACGACCTCGCCCGTGCCGGTGCGCAGCGCGATGTCGTAGACGTAGGTGTCACCGTCGCGCTCCCGCTCGGTGGCGCAATAGCGCAGCGGCTCGTCGACCCCCATCCGGGCTCCGGCCGGGTACAGCCGCTCGATCGCCACCGGCAGCAGCGTCGCGTCCGGCACGCAGACCTGGTTGCCGTGCATCAGCGCGTCCCGGACTCCCGGGTCGCCGAGCACCAGGGTGCTCGACAGGTAGGCGCTGAACCAGTCCGTGCCGGGCACGGTCGCCACGTCGGCGTCGACGTCGCGGGCGGCGGCCCGGTGGAAGCCGCGCAACCGCTGGAAGCGGGCCCCCTGGAACAGGGTGTCGCCGTACAGGTCCCGGGCCGGGTCCAGGGGCACCGGCGGCAGGTCGTCGGCGACCTGCTCCGGCGGGCCGGCCGGCACCGGATCCGCGTCGAAGCGCAGCAGCGCCTCGAAGTGGTCGGCGGCGAACCCGGTGTCCGCGGTGCGGATCACCGCCCGCACGGTGTCGTCGGCGGTGACCAGGGCCGCGATCCGGATGGTGGTGCTGCCGTGCGGTGGCACCACGATCGGCCGGGCGAACCGGGCCTGTTCGATGACCGGCACCTGTTCGCGGCCGGTGACCGCCATGGCCGCCTGCGCCATCGCCTCCATCCCGAACACCGCCGGGAAGAGCAGGTTGCCGTCGAGCAGGTGGTCGGGCAGGTACAGGTCGCTGCCGGCGGTGAGTTCGACGTCGGTGACCAGTTCGACCCCGTGGTAGCGGACCTGGGGCCGGTCCACGAAGCGCAGCAGCGGCAGCTCCGGCTCCTCGAAGCGCAGCGTGTCCAGGCCGTCGGCCCGTCCGCTGACCACCACCACCGGCGGGGTGTCCGGGTCGCCGACCAGCCGGCGCAGCACCGCCACACCCTGGTCGGGGGTGATCGGGGTGATGCCGTCGCGGGTCAGCGACTCGACGACGGACAGCCGCTCGCCCATGCCGACGCCCGACCAGACCGACCACTCCAGGCAGACCGCCCGGCAGTCCGGGTGGGCGGCGCCGAAACGCCGGGTCTGCTCGGCGAGCCGGTCGTTGGCCGTGGCGTAGTGCGCCTCGCCCCGCAGCCCGGCCCGGCCGATGATGCTGCCGAAGGTGACCAGCAGCTTCAGCCGGTCGGCGTCGACCGCCGCCAGGACGGCGGCGAGCCCGCCGACCTTGGGCGCCAGCGCGCCGTGGAAGGCGTCCATGCCCAGGGAGGTCAGCGCCGCCGGCTCGTTGCGTCCGGCGCCGTGCAGCACCGCGGTGACCGGGCCCAGCAGGCGCTGGGCCTCGTCCACGGCGGCCCGGACCGCCTCCGGGTCGGTGACGTCGGCCCGGAAGTACCGGGCCTCGACCCCGGCCGCGGCGAAGCGCTCCAGGTTGGCCGTCAGCTCCGCGTCACCGGCCAGCTCGGAGCGGCCCAGCACGGCCAGCTTGGCCCCGGCGTCGGCGGCCAGGGCGAGCGCGCACTCGGCGGTGATGCCCTTGCCGCCACCGGTGACCAGCAGCACGTCGCCCGTGGTGAGCGGCTGCTCGGTCCGGCCCGGGGTGATCGGCAGGGCCCGCAGGACCTGCTCCCGGCGTCCGCCCGAGGAGTCGTAGTGGACCTCGTGGTAGCCGTCGGTAGCCGCGACCTCGGCCATCACCCGCTCGGCGGCGTCCAGCTCCGTCGGCAGGTGCACCACCGTGGTCCGGATCCGGGGGTCCTCCAGCCGCAGGGTGCGGGCCAGGCCACTGGCCCCGAGGCCGTGCTGCACCACCACGAAGCGGTCGCCCGCCCCGCCGGCCAGCACCGCCCGGGCTCCCTGCAGGGCCGGTTCGAGCTGCTCCGGAGGGCAGTCCGCCGGCAGCCAGACCAGCACGCCGCCGCCCACGCCACCGGTGGCCAGCGCCTGCCGGACCTGCTCCGCGCGCGGGTCGGTGAGGGCGCCGAAGAGCTGCCACGTCCCGGACGGCCCGGCGGGGCCCGGCACCGGCGCGGGCGTCTCGACCAGGTCGACCGCGAACGCCCGGATGAAGGTGGCCACGCCGGCCACCGACTCCGGCTGCGCCAGGTCCTCGGTCAGGCCGGTGCCGACCAGGGTGTCCAGCGCCTCGGCGACCTCCCGTACGGTCGCCGTGGCGACGTTGGTGGGCAACCGCGACGGCGGTACGCCCAGCCGCTGCGCGGCCTGGTTGACCACCTGGCTGACGGTGATCGAGCTCAGGTGCAGGTCGTCGAGGAGTCGGCTGTCCTCGCCGACCATGTCCAGCGGCAGCTCCGCCCGCTCGGCGACGAGCTGGCGCAGCACCAGCGCCGCGGGCTCCCCGCTGGGCGCGGCGCCGGCCGCCGCGTCGGCCTCGACGGCCCGCTGCCGCGCCTCGGGCAGCGTCACCTCGGGCACCGTCTCGCAGGGGCTGGTGAAGAAGGTGAACTCGTCGACGTCCTTCAGCGGCCGGACCAGCCGGCCGTCGAAGAGCTGCGGGTGCACCCGGGCGGCCCCGACGACGTACGCCGCCGCGGCGACCCGCAGCACGCTGGCCATCGTCTCGTCGTCGGTGTCCAGCGCCACCGCCGGCACCGACACGTCGGTGCGGGCCAGGTCGGACAGGATCCGTCCGGGACCGACCTCGACGAACAGCTCCACCTCCTTGGCGGCCAACGCGACGGCCTGCGCGAACAGCACCGGGTCGGTGATCTGGTTGCGCAGCAGCACGGCCAGGTCGGTGTCCGCGGGCAGCTCGGCGCCGGTCACGGTGGAGATCACCTGCCGGTCCAACGGATGGAACCGCTCACCGGCGAGGTACCCGCCGAACGCCTCGGCCGCCTCGGCGACCAGGGGCGAGTGGAAGGCGTGCGAGACCCGCAGCCGCTTGCCGGCGATGCCGGCCGCCTCGGCGCGCTCCAGCACCCGGTCGACCGCCTCGACCGGGCCGGAGACCACGGTCTGACGCTGGCTGTTGTAGCCGCCGATGACCACCGGGTCGTCGCCGAGCAGCCGGCGTACGGCCTCCGGGTCGGCCGGGATGCCGGCCATCGCGCCGTCGGGGCGGCCGTGCTCGGCCATGGTGCGGCCCCGGGTGGCGGCCATCCGCAGCACCGACGGCAGGTCCATCGCCCCGGCCCAGTGCAGCGCGGTCAGTTCGCCGAGGCTGTGCCCGACGGCGACGTCGGCCTCGATGCCGAGCGCGGAGAGCACGCTCAGCCCAGCCACCGACCCAGTGACGATGCGCGGCTGGGCGACCTCGGTGGCCACCACGTCACCGGTGGGCAGCGCCGCCTGGGTGACGATCCGGTCTGCCTGGGTGAACCGGCGACGCAGCGCCTGGGCGGGCCGGCCACGGCCGGTGCCCTGCCCGGGGAAGAGGAAGCCGACCCGGGCGGAGCCGCGGGCGTGGCCGAGGAAGGCCCGGCCGTCCGCGGCGTACAGCCGGGTCTCCCCCGCCTGGAGGGCGGCGTGCACCCGCAGCAGCTGACGCTCGGCGTCCTCCGGCGAGCGGGCCACCACGGCGGCCCGGTACGGCCGGTCACCGAGCTCCCGGTAGAGGCCGGCGGCCAGGTCGCCGAGCTGGGCGTAGGAGAGCTTGACCACCTGCCCGGCCAGGACGCCGACCCGCTCGGCCAGCTCGGCCGGGGTGTCCGCGTCCAGGGCGAGCAGCTCGACGTTCTGCGCCCGGGCCGCCATCGTGCGGGTCCGGGCGTCCGGCGAGCGGCGGGTGCCCTCCTCGCCCTGGAGCACCAGGTGGGTGTTGATCCCACCGAAGCCCATCGCGGTGATCCCGGCACGCAGCGGCGTGTCGGCCGGCCACGGCTCGGCGGTGGGCAGCACCCGCAGCTTCGCCCCGTCGGCGGTGAGCACGTCGTGCGGCTCCTCGCAGCCGACGGTCGGCGGCAGCATCTGGTGGTGCACCGCGAGGACGGCCTTGAGCAGGCCGGCGACCCCGGCCGCCGCCTTGGTGTGCCCGATCATCGCCTTGATCGAGCTGATCGCGGCCGGTGTGCCGGACGCCCCGGCGGCGCGACGCGCCTCGGTCAGCGCCCGCAGCTCCGTCGCGTCACCGACCTCGGTGCCGGTGCCGTGCCCCTCGAACATGGCGACGGTCTCGACGCCGAAGCCGGCCCGGTCGTACGCCCGGCGCAGCGCCAGCCGGTAGCCGTCCTCCTCCGGCCGGGTGATGCCGCCCTTGCCGTCGGAGGACACCCCCCAGCCGGCGATCGAGGCGTAGATCCGCCGGCCCTGCGCCACCGCGTCCTCGTGGCGCATGAGCACGACCATGCCGCAGCCCTCGCCCGGCCAGAAGCCGTTGGAGCCCCGGTCGTAGACCTTCATCTCGCCGCGGGCCAGCGCGCCGGTCTTGGCGAAGCCGATGATCTCGAAGGGGTCGATCGACAGGTCGACCCCGCCGGCGACGGCGACGTCCAGTTCCCCGTCGGCCAGGCCGCGGCAGGCGGTCAGCACCGACAGCAGGGAGGAGGAGCAGGCGCCGTCGACGGTGTAGCCGCCGCCCTTGAGGTCGAAGTAGTTGCAGATCCGTCCGGCGATGGTGTTGGACAGGCCGCCGGCCAGGGTGTCCTCGTCGATCTCCGGGAACGGCGCCTTGTAGCGCTGCTCCAGCGCGCCGAGGAAGTCGGCGAGCTGCTCGTCGTCCCAGCCCTGCTCACGCAGGGCGGTGCCGACGGTCCGACGCACGTACGGCCAGCGCAGCCGCAGCACGTTGGCCCGGGAGAACTCCCCGGTGAGGGTGTTGCCCACCACCACGCCGGTCCGCTCGCGGGGCAGGTCCTCCCCCATCGGGAAGCCGGCGTCGCCGAGGGCCGAGGCGGCCACGTCCAGGGCCAGCCAGTGGGTCAGGTCGGTGGAGCGGTACGTGCTGCCGGCGATGCGGAACTTCATCCGGTCGAACTCGTACCCCTCGATGACGGCCGCGTTGCGCGCGTAGAACCGGTCCGGGACGCTGCGGTCGGCGTCCCAGTAGTCGGACAGCCGCATCCGCTCGTCCGGCAGGCGGCGGAAGGCCCGCCGGCCGGCGATCACGTTCTCCCACAGCTCCCGCGGCGACGCGGCGTCGGGATATCGGCACGCCAGGCCGACGACGGCGATCGCACTCATGCCGGTACCGCCTCCTTGTGCGAGTTGGGGCCCGCGGCGAGGGCGTCGGCGCCGGCGGGGACCGGGGCGGGCACGCTGCCGGGGGTTCCGCCGGCGGTGGCGGCCTCACGCTGCTCGCGGACCTTGTTGGAGATGTGCAGCGCCCACAGGTACATGCCGCGGATGAGGCAGACCCCGGCGGTGGCGAAGAAGAGCCCGTACGCGATCCCCGCGCCGGTGATCACCCCGTAGAGGGTGGCCACCCCGGCGCCGAAGGCGAGCTGCGAGGCGGGGCTGGACGGGCTGGTGCCCGGGTCGGTGATCATGTAGTTCGTGAACAGCACGAACGCCACGCTGGTCATCATGCCGAGGGCGCCCAGGATGGCCGTGTCGAGGATGAGGCCGCGCACCACCGCCTGGAGCACGAACGCGGACAGCCAGCCGAGGATCAGCCACATCCGGCCGGTGAGCTTGGCGTTGAGCATGGTCCCGGCGGTGACGATGATGGCCGGGATCAACCAGTCGCCGAACGCGTTGGTGTGCTCGGTGAAGTGGTAGGGCGGGGCGATGCTGGCCCACGGGAAGAGGATCAGGATGATCGCGATGCCGAAGTTGGACGGGTTCATGTAGTGCCGCAGCCGGCCCTTCACCGGGGCCCGCAGGATCCACTTCGCGGCGATCGCGACGGTGACGCCGAACATCATCACCCAGACCCGGTCGTTGACGTAGGTCAGCATGTTGACGGCCAGCGAGGTGATGTGCGCCGGGAAGAGGAACTCGACGAACCCGCGCCGGCCGGCGCCGAGGAAGCGCGGCGCGCGGCCCTCGGCCCGGGCCCCGATCACCTCGAGCACGATCTCGACGGTGTACCCGGTGGCGAGCGCGATGAAGGGCCACAGCCAGGGCTGCTCGAAGCCGAGGTAGGTGTAGCCGACGATGTTGAAGATCGTGATCGAGATGGCGAAGCGGCGGAGGGCCGTCGTGGTCTTGGTGTCGTGTCGGACGGGGCTGGTCTTGGTCTCGGCCATCTCCGTTACCTCTCGTTGGCCTGCGAGCCGAGCTGCACGTCGTGCCAGCCCGGGGTCAGCTGAAGGTCCTGCTTGCGGATCTGTCCGGTGCGGTCGCGCCAGCAGAGGCTGACCTGCACCGGGCCGGTCACGTCGGCGCCGAGTCCGATGTGCACCTCGTTGCTGCGCTTGCCGGAGTGCCCGCCGCCGCCGTCGACCTTGGAGACGAGCTTGCGGCCGTCCGGGGTGGTGACGGTGACCTGGGCGCCGACGGCGGGTGAGCCGCGGCCGGCCGGGTCGGCGGACTGGTGGGTCAGGCGCAGGCCGAGGAAGGCGCCCGCCTTGGGGCTGGTGTTGTGGTAGAAGATCGGCTCCGCCCACTGCCGGGCCACCGCGAGGTCGAGCCGGCCGTCACCGTCGGCGTCGCCGGTGGCCAGCCCCCGGGTCGGTACGGGGATGTCCAGGCCGAGTTCGGGGGCGATGTTGACGTACCGGCCGTCCTCGCCCCGCACGAAGAAGTGCAGCCGCTGGCTGCCGCCGACGTCGTCGCCGGCGCGCACGTTCGGCCACCAGTCCGGGTTGTGCACCACGGTGTCGTTGGCGGTGGCCAGCTCCTGCAGCTGGGGCCAGCGGTTGACCTCGCCCCGGACGAAGCCGGTGGCCTGGGCGATGGCGAGCCGGCCGCCGTTGTCGAAGTCGGCCATCTTGACGTCCCAGCCCCAACCGGACCAGGCCAGGCCGAGGTCGGCGCTGCGGTCGTAGAACGGCGCGTCACCGCCGCTGAACTTCGTCTTCACCTCGGCGTGGTTCTTGGCGGTGTTGATGAAGGCGTAGTTGCTCTCGTGGATGCCGAACGGCGTGGTGATGTTGCTGACGAACAGGTCGTACAGGCCGTCGCCGTCGATGTCGCCGAAGTCGGCGCCCATCCCCTTGAACGAGTCCTTGCCGAGCACCTTCGACTTCGGGACCGTCGCGCTGCGCACCCCGTCGACCAGGACGAACTCGATGTTGCCCGGGGTGGAGCGGTTGTAGAGCAACCGGTCGGGGCCGAAGTCGTGGGCCAGGTACAGCTCGGGCAGCAGGTCGCCGTCGATGTCGGCGGCGGAGGCGCCGAGGGCCCAGCCCTTGGAGACAGCGCGGGGGATCACGTTGTCGACCCGCTGGAAGGTGGCGGCCGGCTCGGCGCCCGGGGTGCCGCCGGTCCACCGGAAGATGTAGTCCTCACCGCCGTTGATGCCGTTGGACATCGAGTCGTTCATCTCCACCCCGCCGTCGACGGTGTCGTCGAGGACCGGGCTGTGCGGGAAGTAGTTCCCGACGTAGATGTCGACGTGGCCGTCGCCGTCGAAGTCGTCGATCGCCACGGCGTTGGTGTTCCACAGTGGGCCGTTGTACTCGTCGGCGCCGACGCCGGGCACCAGCTCGACCGGACGGAAGGCGGCGTTGCCGAGGGCGAGCGCGCCGCCGCGGGCGAGGAAGAGGATCGGCGTGCGGCCCCAGTAGTAGACCAGCAGGTCCATCCGGCCGTCCTCGTTGAAGTCACCCGGCGCGCAGCCCATCGGGGCGGTGATCCGGCTGATCGGCAGCGGCGCGGCATCGAGCGCGAACGGCTGGTACCGCTGCTCGCCCTTGCCCGGCGTCGGCGTGACGATCGTCTGGTCCGTGCGGGGATCGGTCACGCAGAGGTCGTTGGCCAGGCCGTCGGCGTCCAGGTCGTTCATGGCGATGCCGGCACCCACGGAGGAGATCCAGGCGTCGATGTTGGTGTAGGCCTTGTTCACCTTGCGGATGGACTGCTGGACGGCTCCGGAGGGCAGTGCGATGCCCATGGGCTCGAACGCGTACCGGGACGCCAGCCCCGACCGCTCCTCGGCGGATGCGCTGGGCAACCGGACGGCGAAGAACATTCCGACCACGAGTGCGAGGCCGATGATCCCGGCTAGCTGCCGGCGCAGCAAGCCAAACGTCGCTGACATGAACTCAAGACCTCCCGTTGGTGACGGACTCGTCGGTGGTGACTCCACCGCGCGTCGCGGTGGCGTACCGGCCCGGGCCGGTCGGGTCACGGGCCGCCGGCGCCGTACGCGTCGCCGGTGGCCCGCCCCCGACCGGAGGCGGTCGACACGCGACCGGGTCCGGCGCCGGAGGGCCCGGACGGGGACCGGTGGTGTCGCCCGCCATTCGGGGGGACGTGTCAGCAGATCCTCACAGGACGCCAGAAACCCGGGCTACTCGAAAATTGCTGAGCATTGTCGTACATCGAATTGATGACACATATAAATATGATTCCCGATCACCGGGACAGGGTTTTCGAAAAAGACTGGCCAGGCCACGGTAATGGCGGCGGATTAATCTGTCGCAACGTGCGCTGTCCTGTCGAAATGCTGACGGATGTTGGTCCGCCACGTCTCGTAGGGTGGCCTCGGCCCGCCGTCGTCGGCGCCCGGCGCGGTGTCGTCGGCCAGGGCGACGGCCGCCGGCACGGACAGCTCGGCGAGCGCGGCGGCGGCCACCGCCGAGTGCGGGGGCACGAAACCCGCGTGCACCCGTGCCCGCACCGCGAACACGCTGCCCAGCGCCAACTCCGGCGCGTACGGGCCGGCCCAGCGGCGCAGCGTCGCGAGGTCGGCCTCACCGCACCCGCCGGCGAAGGTGGCGGCCAGCCCGACCCCGCTGTACAGGTCCGCCCGGCGTTCCGGGGCGAATCGGCGCACGGCGGCGTCCACGTCGGCGACCCGGGCGCCGTGGATGAACCACAGGGCCCGACCGATGCCCTGGTCCACCGCCCGGCCGAAGTAGTCCGGCCGCCCCTGCCAGGCGTACGGCGCGGGCACCCGCTGCTCGTCGACCCACTTGCGCACGTCGAAGTAGGCGAGGTCGAAGCCGTAGCCGTCGACGGCCAGCCAGGTCATCGTCGGGTGGAACGGCCCCGGCTCCAGCTCGGGCACCACCTTGCGCCACAGCGGCCGGGGCAGCCGGGCCATGGCGAAGCCGATGCCGATGTAGGCCAGGAAGAGGTGCGGGGCGCCCGGTCCGGTCAGCAGCTCGCGGGTGCGTCGCCGCCGGCCGCCGCCCATCGCGTCCAGCACGGTGAAGGCCATCGTCACGCCCTCGTACGCGAACCCGCGCATGCCCTCGTCGACCAGCTCGACCCGGTGTTGCACCTCGGTGAGGTCCCGGGCGTCGATCCCCCACTCGAAGCCGCACACGACGGCCCGGGGAATGGCCTCCAGCCGCGCGGTGGCGGCCGACGGAGGCCCGGGGAAACCCCGGCGGACGAAGCCGACCTCGCTCAGCGCGGGGGCCAGCGCGAGACGGCGCAACGAGCCCAGAACGGTGGACATGGTTCCTCCCGGATGGAGTCGGACAGGACGCTCGCCCGCCACCGGCGGGGTGCCGGTGGCGGGCGCGGGGTCACGACGGGGCAGCCGGTGGGACCGGGTCGAGCGGGACCCAGGCCACCGCCCGGCGGGCTGCCGCCATGCTGGCCCAGGCCGTCAACTCGACCAGGGCCCGGTCGTCGGCCCCGCCGGCGCGCACGCCGTGCACCACCTCGTCGTCGACCTGGTAGGCCGCGAACGCGGTGAGCAGGGCGAGCCGCCCGGCGGGGCGGTCGGCGGCGGGCAGTTCGCGCACCGCGTCGCCGACCCAGGCCCGGCTGAGCCCCGTCGGCCGGCCGTCCCAGCCGTCGAGCCGGGCGGCGACCAGCTCGCGCACCGACTCCGGCACCGAGCGGCGCCCGGCGGCGTCGACGGCCGCGCCGCCGCGGGCGAGCGCGTCGGCCAGCACCGGGTGGCCGGCGGCCCAGCCCAGGTCCGGCGCGGGCGGCGCGGGCGGCAGCAGGTCCAGCGCGACGCCGGCGGGCCGCTCGCGTCGCGCCCCCCGGGCCATCAGCCGGCCGAAGACCCGGCGTACGCCGCCGCGCACCGACTCGGGCACGCCGGCCGGGATGGGCGAGGGGTCGAGGAAGACGTTCACCATCCGGTTGAGGTAGTGGAAGACCAGCGCCACGCCGAGCAGTTCGACGGCCTCGTCGGCGGCGACCGGAGGCACGGCGTGCCGGGCCGCCGCCCGGTCCGTGCCGGCCCGGGCCCAGTCGGCCACCCGGGCCCGCCGGGCGTCGAGCGCCGCGTCGGCGCCCGACCGGACCAGGCCGGCCATCGTCGCCGAGTGGACCTCCACGCAGTACGGGCAGGTGTTGGCCGACGACACGGCGGCGGCCACCGCCTCGCGGGTGGCCCGGTCCACCCGCCCGGCGGCGACCAGCGTCTCGCGCAGCACGACCCAGCACGCGGCCAGCACGTCCGGCGCGGGTGAGTGCAGGCTGACCGGTGGGGCGAGCATGCCGAAGTCCCGCTCCACCTGCGCGTAGACCGAGGCGACCAGGCCCTCGGCCCGTTCGACCGGCACCGGGGTGACCCGACGCACGTGCCCCCGGGAGGGGCGGCGGGCCACCCTGGCGTACAGACCGGTCACCGCCGCAGCGCGCCGCTCACCAGCGGCAGCACGGCGTCGCGGCTGCTGGTGGCCCCGTCCGGCGCGGGCGCGCCGTACCGCACGTCCACCCCGCGCGCCCGCGCGGCCTCGACGATGCCCGGCACCGCCCGCTCGGCGAGCGCGGCGATCGTCATCGCCGGGTTCACGGTCAGCCCGGCCGGCACCGCCGAGCCGTCGGTGACGAAGATGCCCGGATGGTCGCGCAGCTCGTGCCGGTCGTCGAGCGCCGAGGTCGCCGGGTCGTCGCCGATCCGGCAGGACGCCAGCGGGTGCACGGTGTACGCGCCCACCACGTCGTTGGTCCACGGCATCACCCGGGAGAGCCCGTCGCGTTCGAGGATGTCGCGCACCTCGGCGTCGGAGAGCGCCCAGCCGCGCAACGTGTTCTCGGTCGGCTCGTAGCGCAGCGAGCCCCGGGCCAGCATCTGCTGGGACAGCCGCATCGCGTTGCCGCTGGGCGGCGGGGCCCCGAACACGCCCTCGTTGTCGTCCTCGCTCATGGTGAAGACCGTCAGCCAGGACTGCCACTTGCGCAGCAGCTCCTTCTTCTCGGCGCCGAACCAGGTCGGCCCGAGGGCGTCCGGCACCTGGGCCAGGATGGTGCCGAAGCCCGGCGGGAAGTAGAGCTGCTCCAGGGAGTACCGCTCGTACTCGGGCAGGGACCCGTCGAGCTTGTCCCAGGTGGCCACGCAGGGGCCCTTGCCGATCTGGTACGCCTCGTACGGCACCCCGTCCGGCCGGCTCAGACCGAGCACGTCGCGGATACGCTCCTCGTCGAAGATGGCGGTGTTGAGCCGTTCGCCGTTGCCGGAGAAGTACCGGCCGACGGCGTGCGGCATGGTGCCGAGGGTCGGCTCCGAGCGCTGGAGGATGACCGGCGTGGCCCCGGCCCCGGCGGCGAGTACGACGATCTTGGCGTCGATCGTGCCGCTGCCCACCTCGACCCGGTAGTCGACGTCGTCGAGGACGGTGTAGTGCACCCGGTAGCCGCCGTCGTCGGTGCGCGACAGGTGCTGCACCTCGTGCAGCGGGCGGATCTGCGCGCCGTGCGCCAGCGCGGCCGGCAGGTAGTTCAGCAGCAGCGACCGCTTGGCGTCGAAGCGGCAGCCGGACATCATCCAGTTGCAGTTGGTGCACTTCTCCTGGTCGAGCGCCACCGGCACCGCGTTCGCGGTCCGTCCGGCGTGGTCGCAGGCCGCGCCGAACAGCCCGCCGGAGAACGGCACGGTGTCCCAGGTCGTCTGGGTCACCGGCAGCGCCTCGGCGACCCGGTCGTACCAGGGTTCGAGGGAGTCGCGGGAGATCGCGGCCGGCCACATCCGGTGGCCGAAGCGTCCCTGCCGGTCGAAGACGAACCGGGGCGCGCGGGGCATCGCGGCGAAGTAGACGACGCTGCCGCCGCCCACGCAGTTGCCGCTGAGCACGCTCATCCCGTCACCGATGACGAAGTCGAAGATCCGGGTCGACGACGAGCCGAACTTGAAGTCGTGCTGGAAGTCCTCGCCGGACAGCCACGGCCCGCGCTCCAGCACGACCACGCGCGCGCCGCCGGCCGCGAGGTGGTACGCCGTGATCGCGCCGCCGAAGCCGCTACCGATCACCAGGACGTCGGTGCTCTCGGAACTCGTCATGCGGGGCTCCCGGAGGGGGTGGTGTCGGGGTGCGGCCGGGCCAGTTGGCGGCCGTAGCTGTAGGTGCCGAAGCGCCACAGCCCGTCGGCGTCCGGCGGGCGGAAGCCGATGGTGTTCAGCCCCGCGTGGCCGGCGGCGAGCGCCTCCACCGTGCTGGTGTGCGATCCGGCGTCGAAGGCGATGGTGCTGAACATGGCGAGGCTGATCCACGCCTCCCGCTCGGGGTGCCCGCGGTCGGTCAGTCGCTGCACGAGCAGCACCCGGTGCGGGTAGTCGAGCGAGACGAACGGCGGGACCTCGGGATCCAGCTCGATCCCGGCCTCGGCGGCGTACCCCCGGGCGTGCTCGTTGAGCCCGTCGGCCAGCGCGTCCAGCGCCGGGGCCATGCCCCCCTCGGCGGAGCGGAGCACCTCCAGCGCGCCGGAGGCGACGGCCCCGCCGCCCTGCGACACCCCGGCCACGGCGCGGTCGCCCGGCCACCGCTTCTCGCCGGGCAGAATCGTGTCGGCATACGCCTCCAGCGCCATCGTCCGCGCCTGGTCGACTTCCATTTCCGTGGGCACGGGCATCACCTCCGACGATCATTGCGAATGGACAGGAAACGCGTGACGCGCCAGCGGACGCCTGCAATTCAGGTCGCTGCGAAAGTGGCTCACCGCAGCCCGCGACATTCATCCGTCATGGCGTACCCCAATGGTGTACGGAGGCCGCCGCCGGCACATCTCGCGTTTTGCTTTCTGTGTCCACAATGGACGAGGTTCCGGGCGCGGGGCGACCGCCAGGTGGACACGGGCACGGCAGGGACCAGGGATGTGCGGGGGCCGCACGATCGCCGGAGTCCGGGCCGGGAGCCGGACGGGCGGCGCGACGGCACAGCCGCGGAGTTCCCGGCGACGACCCCCACCTCGGCCGGCACGGACGCCTCCCCCGGCGGCGACGGCCGCCGGGGCGCCGCCGACGGTGGCTCAGACCTCCGACGCCACCGCCACGACCAGTTCGTCCGGTCCGCCGCGCAGCCCCACCACGCAGGTGGCGACCCGCCAGCCGCCGGCGGTGAGCAGCACCCACCGGTCCGGGGTCCCCCGGTCGTACGTGAGCGGGGTGACCGCCGTGACGCCGACCTTGTGCAGCGACTCCAGCGCCGACCACACCCGGGTCGCCGCCGTGGACAACGGCTCGCCGGTCTCGGCGGCGATCAGGTCGGCCAGGGCGAGGTGCCCGCCGAGCAGCTGGCGCCACTCGGCGCGCTCGCGCCGGGCGACGGGTTCGAGGTCGCAGCCCACCGGCGTGCGCGCGGCCACCGCGAGGGTGTTCGTCGCGCCGTGCGCGGCCGACACCCACCAGCCGCCGCCGACCTCGGGCCGCCCGTCGGGGCGGTAGCGCACCGTCGTGCCGGCGCCGAGCAGCCGGGACACGGCCAGGGCGGTGTGCTGCCGACGCCGCTCGCGGCGCAGTCCCGGCTCGAGCACGGTGGCGGCGTCGAAGCCGACCAGTTCGGTGAGCCTGCGGTGCAGGTAGGGCCCGAGCACCTGCGCCGGCCACGGACCGGGCGGCCGACCGCCCGGCCGCAGCCGCAACCGCAGGCCGGTCCACCGCTCGACGACCCGTCCCCCGGCCAACGCCTCCAGGTCGAACCGGTGCACGTCACGGTCCTGGTCCCGGCGCAGGGCGTGCAGCGTCACCTGCTCGTACGGGCCGGCGCCGGCCAGCCAGATCCGGTCCACGCCGAGCGGTTGCAGCACCGCGTCGGGGGCCCAGGGCTGCAGGGCGTGCAGGAAGGCGTCGCGCAGGCCGGGGTCACCGAGCACCAGCGCTTCCGGCGGGGCCGCCGCGAACCACCACGTCGCGCCGGCCCCGGCCAGTTCGGCCACGCAGCCCGACGCGGTGATCTCGCGGTAGCGCAGCAGGCGGCGCAGCCGCCGGCCACGCCGGACCAGCCCGTCGTACACCTCGCGGGCCGGGTCGATCGACATCGGTGGCGGCTCGACGGGCCGCGCGGGGGGCACCGGCAGCGCCGCCGGGACGGGCACGGTGGCCGCCGGGTACCGCACGACCGGCACCCGGTCCGGCACCCCGCCGGCGCCGCGGTGGCGCAGCCGGGCGCGGACGTGGTCGACCTGACCTCCGGGGTACGCGCTGCGCAACGTCACCTCGGCCGTGCTCGCCTCCGACCCGGCCACCGCGGTCAGTCGCAGCTCGACGGCGCGGTCGCGGGGCACCACGAGCGGCGCGCCGAACTCGACCGCCTCGATCACCGGCGGTCCGAGGTGGCCGGTGAGCGCGGCCCACGCCTGCGCGAGCGCCTCCAGGGCGCACGCGACGGGGAGCACCGGCGCACCGCCGTCCCCCGGGTCGTCGAGGTACGGGTCCTCCCCCGGTCCCAGGGTCGTCCCCGTCACCAGCAGCCGGCCCGGCTCGTGGACGAGCACCGAGGTGGTGAAGCGCGCGGCGAGCGCCGCCGTGCGGTACGCCGTCGTGATCCGCTCCACCGTGCCCACCTTTCCCCGGCCGGGTCGTCCGTCAGGCGAAGTGCGCCTGGATCCGTCGACGCCAGATCTCGTACGCCGGCTCGGTCCCGTCCGGCGGGAGGGTGTCCCGCTCCCGCTCGGTGATCCCCGCCGCCTCCTGCGGGGTGCAGCCGCAGAAGATGCCGGTGGCCAGGGGCGTGTGCTCGGTGGCCAGGCCGGCGAGCAGCCGCGCCTGGGCGGCGAACGCCGAGCCCTGGGCCAGTTGCGGCCGGTACCGGCCGGCGTGGACGTACAGCTTCTTGAGGTCGTCGGAGTCGGCGCCGCCGGCGTAGGTGGCGGCCAGCCCCATGCCGCTCCACAGGTCGCCGTGGCGGGACTCGTCGAACCGGCCGATCAGCTCGGCCGCCACGTCGGGGTCGGCCCCGGCGACGAACCAGCTGGCCCGTCCGATGCCCTGGTCGACGGCGTGCCGGGCGTAGTCGCCGGGCACGTCCGGGGGCCAGGTGACCGGCTCGACCTCCTGGCGGCGCACGTACCGGTCGGTCTCGAAGTAGGCACGATGGAAGCCGAGGCCGTCGAGCACCAGCCAGCGCAGCAGCGGGTCCGGCGCCGGGACGGCCCGCCAGCGCCACCGGGGCAGCTTGGCGTACGCCCAGCCGATCCCGACGTAGGCCATGTAGATGTGCGGCGCGCCCGCGCCGGTCAGGAAGCGGGCGGTCCGCCCGCCACCGGGGGCGACCCCGTCCAGGATGGCGTAGCCCATGGCCGCGCCCTCGTAGGCGAAGCCACGGAACTGCCGCTCGATCAGGTCCAGGCGGTCGATGTCGGTGTCCTCGCGGGCCTCGACCGCGGCCCGGAAGCCGGTGAGGAAGCTGGCGCCGACGGACTCGAGCCGACGCCGGGTGGGCTCGTCCTTGACGTGGAATCCGCGCCGGCTCATCGTCGTCTCGACGGTGTCCGGCGTCATGAGCTGCGCGCGGAGTGTGCGCCACAGGCCTGCCATCGGGCTCTCCCCACGGATGACGGACGCCGGCGGCGTCCGTGTCCTCGTCCGGTGCATCCGGATGGGCCGAGGCTATGGCCGACGCGCGGCGGTCGCCTACTTCCTGGTTGCTCTGCGTGATCCCCCGATCACCGCAAATCACGAGTTTGTGCTGGTGAGAGCGACGGGAGCCGGTCGTAATTGCTGCTCAAGAGCCGGTCGAGTGACGGCACGAACAGAGAAGGAATGCGGTCGTCAACTGGGGCACACTCGGAAAGTCTATTCGACGTAGATCACGTCCCGCAGGGCGTGCCGACGCATGTCAGGCAATTTTCCGGCATCGCCGGGAACGCCGTCACAGCATTCCGAATCCGATATCGGACGACGAAGTTCGTCAATCGGTATATGTGCGCGACATTGAGTCGGTACACCGCGCGGGGCCGGCGCGCCGAACAGGCACCCCGCCCGTCACGACCTATCAGGAAGAGGGTACCGACGTGACCCAGGCACCCGACGTGATCGCCGATCTCACCGCGGAGAGCGAGGCTCTCGACGCCCTGGTGGCACAGCTGGACGCGGACCAGTGGGACACGGCCACCCCGGCGCCCGGCTGGACGATCCGGCACCAGATCGCCCACCTCGCCGCGACCTTCCGGCTCGCCGGGTTGGCCGCCGCGCAGCCGGCCACGTTCCAGGAGGTGGTCTCCCGGCTCAGCGACGACTTCGACGCCAACGTGGCGGCGGCCATGGCGGATTTCGTCGTCGAGCCGCCCCCGGTCCTGCTGTCCCGCTGGCGCGCCGAGCGGGCCACGGCCGAGAAGGCGCTCGCCGCCGTGCCGCCCGGCCAGCCGGTGCCGTGGCTGGTGCGCGCACTGCCGGCGCCGGTGCTCGCGGCGGCCGGGATGATGGAGGTCTTCGGGCACGGCCAGGACGTCGCGGACGCCCTGGGAGTGCGCCGGACCCCCACCGACCGCCTCGGCCACCTGGTCGGATTCGCCGTCCGGACCTGGGACTTCGGGTACCTGGCGCGCGGACTGACCCCGCCGGACGTCGAGTTCCGCTTCGAGATCACCGCACCCTCCGGCGCGCTGTGGACCTTCGGTCCGGAGGACGCCGCGCAGCGGATCACCGGCCCGGCCGAGGACTTCTGCCTGCTCGTCACCCGACGCCGGCACCGCGACGACCTGGCCCTGCGAGCGGTCGGCAGCGAGGCCGACCACTGGCTGGACATCGCCCAGGCGTACCGGGGTCCGGCCGGGTCGGGTCGCGCCCCGGGCCAGTTCACCCGGGCCGGGAAGCAGTAGCGCGTCAACCGGATTCCACTCCGGACCGGGTCGGATATCTGTCCGGCGCAGTTCCGTCCACCGGCCGGGACGCCGGATCGCCCCTTGTCCGACGTTCCGGCCGGCGGACACCCGACAAACCGGATGGAACAGCCAGAGATTGCCCGGCAACAGATACTAATGTCACCGCATACGAGGCAAGCGTCCATTTTCGCCACCCCTGACCAGTCTCCACACGAAACCCTATGTCGACCTGCGTAAATATGCATGTTGATTGTGGAGGCACGTGAGGGCTAACATAAACACACCGTCGCCACGTAATTGCTCTACGTCAATCCCTGCAGCTTCTTAACACGCAATTGCCTCCGGGTTAACGAGCCCGGAGGCGAGCGGGACCGGCGTATCGCCACGCGCCACATCTGACCGTGTCGAGGCACCGACACGAGACCCTGCGTCACACGCGCACCAGCCATCGGATTGGGGGATGCGATGGAAGACAGTATCCAGAGAGCCGTCGGTCGGGTCATCGAGGCCATCCGGGAGGACCTAGCGGAACAGCACACCGTGGACGGCATGGCGAAGACCGCCATGTTCAGCAAGTTCCACTTCACCCGGATCTTCCAGCGGACCACCGGCATCTCTCCGGGACGCTTCCTCATGGTCATGCGGTTGCACCGCGCCAAACAGCTGCTGCTGTCCACGTCGTTGAGCGTCACCGAGATCACCCATGAGGTCGGGTACGCCAGCGTGGGCACGTTCAGCTCGCGGTTCAGCAGCAGCGTCGGCGTCTCGCCGAGCACCTTCCGCAGGCTGGGCGGGGTGACACCGCAGGTTCCCATCGACCACCGGTCGGTCCCCCAGCCGCCGGTCCCGGCGATCCAGGGCACCGTGCACGCGCCCGATTCCGACCGCTCCGGCGACCGGATGGTCTTCGTCGGACTCTTCCGCGACCCGGTGCCGCTCGGGCGTCCGGTCCGCTGCACCGTCCTCGAACGCCCCGGAGCCTACCGGTTGGAGAGCCCGCCGCCGGGGCAGTGGTACGTCCTCGCCTACTCCAGGACCCGCGACAAGCAGAGCTACTGGCGCGCCAACCCCGAGGACCAGGACGCCCTGATCGGCGCGCACGGGCCGCTGACCATCTGCCGGCGGCCGGGCTCGATCGAGGCCGACCTCCACCTGCGGCGGATGACCCCGCTCGACCCGCCGATCCTGCTGGCCCTCCCCGTCCACTGACTCCACACCGACCCGCCCCGCCCTGACCGCCCCACCGCGCTCCGTCGACCGGGTCCCCGGGCACGCTGGCGGACCCGACGGGGTCGGAGCGCGGGGGCCGACCGCGACCACGTGACCGATCGGGTGCCCGCGCCACCGCCGGCAGCCACCCGGGCCGGCCGTCACGGCGTGAGCCGTCACGGTCGGCCCGCCGGCGTCGCGGCCCGGCGTCACCACCTGCTCCCGGCGCCTTCGGCCGTACCCGGACAGTCGCCCTCCCGGCGCCTTCGGCCGTACCCGGACGGTCGCCCCTCCCGACGGACCCGGCGTCCCGGGCCTGCCGCGCGGGCCCGCCACCGGCCGACGGTCGTCGCGAACCGGACACCCCGCCCCCGGCGCAGTCCGGCGGGGCAACGTCCACCGCGCCGACGCAACCGGGCCGCGCGACCCGCCACTGTCCGCTCCGGAGGCGCTGACGTTCCGCGAGGCCGCCGCAGCCGCTCGATGTGACCGCGCGGGCCCGCCGAGCGTGGTGGAGACTGCACGCCGGGCAACCCGGCGTCCACCCCTGCGGCCTGCTCTTGTCAGGATGTGCGGCGCTGCCGCGCAACTCGGGTGTGGAGGGTCGTGCTGGCGACTCTCTGCTGCTATCTTCATTGCCCAACGTGAGTTTCAAATCCGCACCGAGTGGTTGTGGGCGGCGCCGCCTGAGCGGCAGCCAGGGCGGCGCACCCAGACACAACCCGGTCGTCGTACCTCGGGTCCGTCCGTCGTACCCGTGGCCGCCGCGGGCCGGTGACAGCCCGCGGCACGCCTGACGCGTGCCGATGCGGCTAGCTCCCGCATCACCGGGAACCAAGGGGCTGGGATGGTGGACAACTTCAGCGGACCGTCACCGTCAGCGGCGCAGCTCGGCAGACGCCAACGGCTGGCCCTCGGCGCGCTCGGCGCCTCGTTCCTGATGGTGGCGGTGGACAGCACCATCGTCTACGTCGCCATCCCGAGCATCCAGCGTGGGCTGACGCTCTCCACGGCGACCGTGCAGTGGCTCATGTCGGCCTTCCTGATCAGTTTCGGGGGCGTGCTGCTGCTCAGCACCCGGCTGACCGACCTGTTCGGCCGCCGCCGGTTGTTCACCACCGGCCTGGCGGTGGTGACCGCCGCCTCGCTGCTGTCGGCCGTGGCCTGGTCGGGCGGGGTGCTGATCGTGGCCCGCGCCCTCCAGGGCACCGGCGCGGCGCTGGTCGCGACGACCGCGCTGCCGCTGCTCGCGCTGGCCCTCGGCAACGGTCCGGCCCGCTCCCGCGCGCTCGGCCTGTGGACGGTGATCGGCGCCTTCGGCGGCACCGCCGGGCTCCTGCTGGGCGGGCTGCTCACCGACGGCCCCGGGTGGCGCTGGGTCTTCCTCGTCAACGTCCCGGTGGGGATCGCCGCCGCGCTGCTCGCGCCGGTCCTGCCCGCCGACCCGTGCGCCCGCTCCGGCCGCCCGCTGGACGTGGCGGGCGCGGCGAGCCTGATCGGCGCCCTGGCCCTGTTCGGCTGGACGATCGTCGGGGCGTTCGCCGCGGACGCCTCGGCCCCCAACGCTCTGCTGCGCCTGGCCGGCGCGGTCGTGCTGCTCCTGCTCTTCCTGATCGTCGAGTCACGGGCCGCCCGACCCCTGGTACGCCTCGGGCTGCTGCGCTCCCGCACCCGACTGGCGGGTCTCGTCGTGCTGTTCACCGCCGGCACGGTCGTCGACGGTGTGCTGCTGTTGATCACCCTGTACGGCCAGGAGTCGCTGGGGTTGTCCGCCACCGGCTTCGGCGCGCTGATGGTCACGCTGACCCTGCCGTCGGTGATCGGCTCGTACGCCGGTCAGGCGGTGGCGCTGCGGCACGGGCTGCGGATGGTCGCCATGGCCGGCATGGCCCTGGCCGGCGCCGGCCTGCTGGCGCTGGCCATGGTGCGCGGCCCGCTGGCCACCGGGAACATCCTCAGCGTGCTGCCCGTCATCGGGGTCGGCGCGGGCGCCGCCTTCGTGGCCGCGCAGATCGCCGTCACCCTCGGGGCCACCGACGCCGACTCACCGGCCACCTCGGGTCTCACCGACGCCTCGTTCAGCATGGGTGGGGCCATCGGGCTCGCCACCGTGTCGGCCGCCCTCGTCGCGCACCAGGCGACGCCCGGTTCACCGGCGGCGCCCGCGCAGGTGGCCGCCGGCCTGCAGACGGCGTTCACGGTCGCCGCCGGCCTCGCCGTCGTCGGCCTGCTGGCGGCGCTGCTGCTGCTGCGCGGCGGCGCCCGCCTGCCGATCGGACGGTTGGACATGTGATGTGCGCAATTTCTACGGGGTCGGGTCGGCCGAACGGCCACTACTATGACTCAATGTCTCGACGCGGGTACGGACAGGATTGCTCGATCGCACGCGCTCTCGAGGTGGTCGGTGAGCGCTGGACACTGCTCATCATCCGCAACGCGATGGTCGGCGACTGTCGCTTCGACGCGTTCCTCAGCAACCTCGGACTGGCCCGCAACGTCCTCGCCCAACGGCTCAACACCCTGGTCGAGGCGGGCATCTTCGAACGGGTCCCCTACAAGTACCGCCCGCTGCGGCACGAGTACCGGCTCACCGCGCGCGGCCGGGAGCTGGCGCCGGTGCTGACCGCGCTGATGCAGTGGGGAGACAAGCACTTCGCCGGTGACGGCCAGCCGGAACGGGTCACCGTCCACGCGACCTGCGACCATCCCGTCGATCTGGTGGTGGTCTGCCCGTCGTGCGGCGGACCGGTGCCGGCCGACGAGGTGGCCACCCGGCCCACCACCCCGTCCGGATCCGCGGCCGCACCGACGGCCACGATGGACGGTGATTCTCCGGCCGCTCTCGCCGCAGCCCTGCCGACCGGCTCCTGACCGCCCCCGCCGGCCATGCGATCCGGTGTCCACCATGGACCGGATCCGGCGAGACAGGGCAACACGGGAGACGCCCGCGACGGGGCCAGACCGGAGAATAAGGGGACGCATCCGGCAAGGAGGTCGTCCCCGTGGTCCTGTCCGCCTCCGCGGCACCGTTGGCCCACCACCAACTCCTGGTCTTCCTCACCGCCGTGGCGGTCCTGCTGCTCCTCGCGCGCCTGCTCGGCGCGCTCGCCGAACGCCTCGGCATGCCCGCCGTGGTCGGCGAACTGCTCACCGGCGTCGTCCTCGGCCCGTCGCTGCTCGGACACCTCGCCCCGGGGATCACCGGGTGGCTGCTGCCCGACGACCCGGGGCAGATGCACCTGCTGGACGCGGTCGCCCAGCTCGGCCTCCTGCTGCTCGTCGGCGTGACCGGGACCCACGTCGACCTGACGGTGCTACGCCGCTACCGCCGGGCAGCGACCGCGGTCAGCGCGTGCGGCCTGCTGATCCCGCTCGCCCTCGGCATCGGACTGGGCCTGCTGATCCCGGCCTCGGTGTCGGCGACACCCGACGCGCAGCGGTGGACGTTCGCGCTCCTCGTCGGGGTGGCGATCTGCGTCTCGGCCGTGCCGGTCATCGCCAAGACCCTGTCGGACATGCGCCTGCTGCACCGCGACATCGGCCAGCTCACCCTCGCCGCCAGCGCCATCGACGACGTGGTCGGGTGGCTGCTGCTCTCCCTGGTCGCCACCGCCGCGACCGTCGGGCTCACCACCGGCACGGTCGGCCTCGCCGTCGGGTACCTGCTCGGGTTCGTGGCGTTCGCCGCGACGGTGGGACGGGTCGTGGTGCGCCGCGTGATGGAACGTGCCGCCCGCTCCGGCGAGCCCGGCCCGGCGGTGGCCGGGGCCGTCATCATCGTGCTGGTCGGCGCGGTGATCACCCACTCACTGGGCATGGAGGCGCTCTTCGGCGCGCTGGTCGCCGGAGTCCTCATCGCCGCCACCCGGTCGGCCCAGGTGCTCCTCGCGCCGCTGCGGGCGATCGTGCTGTCGGTGCTCGCCCCGCTCTTCCTCGCCACGGCCGGCCTCCGGATGGACCTCACCGCGCTGGCGGAGCCGGCCGTGGCGCTGACCGGCCTGGCCGTGCTGGCGGTGGCGGTCGTCGGCAAGTTCGCCGGGGCCTTCCTCGGCGCGTGGCTCGGCCGGCTCGACCGGTGGGAGGCGCTGGCCCTCGGCGCGGGCATGAACGCCCGTGGTGTCATCCAGGTGATCGTCGCGCTCACCGGGCTACGCCTCGGCGTGCTGAACACGGCGATGTACACCGTCGTCGTCCTGGTCGCCATCGTCACCTCACTGATGACACCACCCCTGATGCGCCTCGCCACCGGCCGGATGGCCGAGGGCGAGGAGGAACGGCTGCGCCTGATCGAGCACGACACCTGGCGGGGCCGGCACCCCGTCGGCAGCGCGCCACCGGCCGCGGCCGCCCGTACCGAGAGCGCCTGAGGCCCGATCGGAAGGCCCTGACCCGACCACCGGGACTGCGCCGTCGCCGACCGGGCGGGCCGGGTCCGGGCCCGGCCCGCCCGGCGACCGGCGTCGCCGGCGCGGCGCGGCCCACCCTCGACCAAGGGGCGGACCGCGCCGCCGGCACGAAGGACTCAGAGTCCGATGCTGGACTGCGGCCCGGCGTAGGTGCGCACCAGGCTCGGCACCTGGGACGCGGGGTCGAGCCGGTAGGAGTAGAAGCTGGACGGGTTGAACGCGGACCCGCCGGTCTGCTGCTTGCCGGTGGAGTTGACCACGATGCTGCCGGACTGGCGCAGTTCGGCGGTGGTGTCCTTGTAGTACGGGTCCTTGACGCCCTCGAAGTAGCTGTTCTCCAGCACCATCTTGGTGTGGCCGCGCGCGTAGTTGCCGTAGCCCGTGATGCTCTTCAGGTAGTTGTTGTACAGGTGGGCGTAGGCGACGTTGTCCGTGCTGGGGTTGCGCGGGCCGGTGTGGTGGATCCAGTTGTGGTGGATGGTCATCCGGGCCGTGACGTTCTCCGTCCAGCCGATCCCGAACGCCTTGTTGCCCTCGGCGATGACGTTCCACGACACGGTCAGGTTCGTGGTGTCCTTGCGACTGTCGATGAGACCGTCGTTCATCCGGACGATCCTGTTGTGGTCGATCCAGACCCGGTTGGCGGTGTCCATCTGGATACCGTCGTAGTCGAAGTCCTTGTCGTCCGGGTCGTCCGAGGCCACCCGGGTGTCCCGGATGGTCAGGTTCCGGATGATGACGTTGCTGGTGCCGGCGCCCAGGAAGAACCCACCGTTGACGATCTGGCCATTCGTGCCGACCCCGACGATCGTCTTGTTGGACCTGACCGGGATCTCCTTGCCGTACGGGCTGACGGTGATCGCCGCGTCGACCCGGATCACGTACGGGGCGCTGGCGCTGACGTACCTCTCCAGGTCGGCCTGGTTGGTGACGGTGACGGTGGCGCCGCCCGCCCCGCCGGTGGTTCCGGCGGCCCCGGCGAACCCGTCCGGCGCGTTCGAGTACGGCCCGCTCGGCGGTGGAGTGGTCGGCGGAGCGGTGGTCGGCGTGCCCGTGGTGGGCGCGGGGGCGCCGGTGCAGGTCGTGCCGTTGAGTGCGAAGGTCGTCGGCGAGGGGTTGGCGCCGCTCGTCGAGCCGGTGAACCCGAAGCTGACACTCCCGCCCGACGCGACGGCCGCGTTGTAGCTGACGTTCGTCGCGGTGATGTTCGACGTGCCGCTCGGGATGGACGCGTTCCAGGCCTGGGTCACCTGCTGACCACCGGTGAACGTCCAGGTCAGCTTCCAGCCGTTGATCGCGTCGCCCAGGTTGGTGACGGTGACGTCGGCGTTGAAGCCGCCGCTCCACTCGCTGCTGACCCGGTAGTCGACCCGGCACCCGGCGGCGGCCTGCGCGGTCACCGCCGTGGCCACGCCGGCGGCGGCCAGCACGGTGGTCGTGGCCAGGACGAGCGCGGACCGCCACGGCCCGCGCGCTTTTCTCACAGTCATGACATCTCCGGGGTACGTGGTGCTGGGGGTGTGGTGGGTGGGGGTGTTCACATCGGGTTCCAGCCGTCGGCGCCGGCCAGGTACCGCTGCGGGGTGTAGTTGGCCGCCTGCGCGTCGCTGAGCTGCGGACGGTTGCCGTTGACCGTCGCGCCGGCACCGGTGTTCCGGTACTCGAGGAAACGGGCGTTCTGCCAGGTGTTGCCGCTCATGTCGGTCCAGGGCTGCGAGTTCCTGATCGTGGCGCTGAGGGTCGACTCGCGGTACAGGACCTGGGCGCCCTGCCGCCACGGCCGGCCGAGCGTGGTCACGTTGTTCGCCGCTCCGGTGATCGTCGACCGGTAGAACAGGAAGCCGTAGGTCTTCGCGGCGTCCGTGCTCGCGGCGGTGATCGGTCCACCCGACGACCGCTTCTCGTAGATCGAACTGGTGTCGAAGACGATCGTGCCGCCGCCGAAGATGAAGTCGACGGTGCCCTCCACGTAGGAGTTCTTCACGTACGCCCGCGTCCGGTCGTTGACCAGGAAGGTGTCCTGGTCGCCGAGGAGCCGGACGTTGCGCAGCACCGCCCGATCGGCGTTGAGGTGCAACGCGACCGCCTGGTGGCCGCTGGTCGTCGAGCTCTCGTCGAAGTCGTTGGAGATCGTGAGGTTCTCGGCGACGAAGTTGGCGCCGTCGACGAACATGCTCGCGCTGCCGGACGTCCCGTGGGTGCCCGCGGAGTTGTGGTAGACGAGCACGACGTTCGACGGCGACGAGCCCAGGCCCTGGAGGGTGAGGTGGGGCTTGTTCGCCGGCACCCGGACGACCTGCCGGTAGGTGCCGGGCTTGATGGTGATGACGACCCGCTGGGTGTTGTTCGCCGGGACGGCGTCGATGGCGTCCTGGACCGTGCGGTAGGTGCCGGTGCCGTCGGCCGCGACCGTCGGCCTGCTCGCCGGCGGGGGCGTGGTGGGCGGTGGTGTGGTGGTGGGGGCTGTCGTGCCGGTGCAGGTGGTGCCGTTGAGCGTGAAGGTGCTCGGGCTCGGGTTGCTGCCGGTCCAGCTGCCGTTGAAGCCGACCTCGATGGTGGCGTTGGTGGCGATGGCGGCGTTGTAGTCCACGTTGGTGGCGACGACGCTGCCGCTGGTGGGACTGGCCGTGAAGCCCCAGGCCTGGGTGATGCTCTGCCCGGCCGGGAACGTCCAGCCGAGGCGCCATCCGTTGACGGCGTCACCGAGGTTCCTGATCTTCACGTTGGCGGTGAAGCCGCCGGTCCACTGGCCGGTGACCTCGTACGTCACCTGGCAACCGGCGGCGGCCTGGGCCGAGACGGCCGTCGCGACGCCCGCGACGGTGGTGCCGAGGGTGACGACGGCGGCGGCGATGACCGCTGCCACCCGTCGTCGTCCTGGTCGGTGGTTCACGTGTGGCTCTCCCCTGGGTCCTGATGCGTGGTGGCACGGCCGACGACGCGGGCCCGGCGGCGGTCGCGGCGTCGACCCGGTGGCTGACGCGGTGGTGAGGCGTCAGCGGCACGACGGGGCGGGTCACGCAGCCCGTCACAGGAGCAGACGGGTCACCGACGGGTGGATTACGGAAATCAGCCGGAAACTTCACGCCACACGAGCGGCAGCGCCGCGCCCGACGCGGGCGACGGACCCCGGATGGCGAGTGCCGGGCAGCGGCGGGGCTGCGCTCAGCGCTTGCGGCCGCCCGGACCTTCGGCGACCAGCTCGCCGCCCACCCGGCGCGGCGTCGCGGGGGCGGGCGGGGGCAGCTGACGGTCGTGCCACCGGCTGAGCAGCACCAACGACGTGATCGCGCCGAGCAGCGCCAGGAACATGTCCCACTGGGTGTCCCAGACGTCGCCCTGGGTGGCGAGGAAGTCGTCGGCGGCCGATCCCGCGGCCACCGCCGCCCACCATTCGATCAGCTCGAAGAAGGCGCTGAAGGCCAGGCAGGCGCAGACCACGAGTGGGCCCAGCCATCGGCTGGCCCGCAACGGGGAGCGCCGGACCAGGATCTCGCGGACCAGGATTGCCGGCACGAACCCCTGCGCGAAGTGGCCGAGCCGGTCGTACGGGTTGCGGGACAGGTCGAGCACGTCGCGCGCCCAGTCGCCGATCGGGGTACGCGCGTAGGTGTGGTGCCCGCCGACGACGAGGATCAGGGCGTGGACCGCCAGCAGGCAGCACAACAGCGTGGTCAGCGGGAAGCGACGCCAGGTGAGCAGCACGAGCGGGATCCCGACGATCACCCAGACCGTCTCCAGGAGCCAGGTGAGCCGGTCGTACGGCCGGATGCCGGACACGACCAGCGCGACGACGACCAGGCCCAGCAGTGCCTGCGGCAGGACAGGGCGTACTCGGGTCACCGGGACCGCCTGTTCGTGGGGTGACGGGCGGGCCATCCGCCGACGGGACGCCGACGATATCAACGCACGCCACTCGTGACGACCATGAGAACGGGCGAGGGCGACGAGCCCGGCGGCCGGCGGCCACCGCCGGTTGGCCCCGTACCAGGACGGGCCGGGGCCGGGCGGGACCCGCCGCGGCCGTGACGGTGACGGTGGACGCCGGCCGACGGACGCGGCCGACCGGTCACCGGCGCTGCGGTGCCGCCGGCGCGGGTCTCGGGCTCGGCGCGGGACGCGAGGTGGTGGAGTCGCCGTTCGTCGCCGTGGCGGAGCCGTCCGCGGCGTCGATGCCGGCGAACAGGTCGTCCTCGGGCAGGGACGTCGGGACGACCGAGGACGCGAGTTCGAAGTCCTCGGTCGGCCAGAGTTCCCGCTGCAGGGCGAGCGGCACCGCGAACCAGTGGCTGTCCGGGTCGATCTGGGTACGGTGCGCCCGCAGCGCCTCGTCCCGCCGGTCGAAGAAGTCGGCGCAGGGCACGCGGGTGGTGATCCGGTGCGTCACGTCGCGCTCCGGCGTCCACTCCTTCAGCCAGTCGTGGTACGGCGACGGCAGTCCCCCGGCGATCAGCGCGTCGTGCAGGACCCGCATCTTCGCGCCGCACCACTCGTGCACGTAGTAGAGCTTCAGCGGCTGCCAGGGCGCCCCGAGCGAAGGGTGGGCGGCACCGTCGGCGGCGAGGGTGAAGGCGGCTCGGGAGATCTCGTGCGAGCGGATGTGGTCCGGGTGCGGGTAGCCGCCCCGCTCGTCGTAGGTGATCATGACGTGGGGACGGAAGTCCCGCACCACCGCCACGAGCGGGCCGACCGCCTCGGACAACGGCAGGGCGGCGAAGGTCCCCGGCGGCAGCGGCGGCACGGGATCACCCTCGGGCCAGCCCGAGTCGACGAAGCCGAGCCCCTGCTGCCGTACGCCGAGGATCTGCACCGCGGCGGCCAGTTCCTCCCGCCGGACCTCCGGCAGCCGCCGGCGGACCTCGGGGCGGTCCATCGCGGGATTGATGATGTCCCCGGCCTCGCCGCCGGTGCACGTCACGACGAGCACGTCCACGCCCCGGGCGGCGTAACCGGCCAGGGTCGCGGCGGCCTTGCTGGACTCGTCGTCCGGGTGGGCGTGCACGGCCATGAGCCGCAGTGGCGACGGTGACGACATCGGCGTCCTTCCTGCTCTCCGTCGGTGTGTGCCGGCGGGTGGGCGGTCTCAGCGGGCGGCTCGGACGAGCGCCGCTCCGCCGTCGACGTTGATGAACTGGCCGGTGACGTGGGCCGCCGCCGGCGAGCAGAGGTACGCCACCGCGTCCGCGACGTCGGCCGGCCGCTGCGCCCGGTCGGCCGCCGGTTGCCGTAGCGGCACCCGGTCCTCGGCGACCCGGTCGAACTCGGCGCGGTCCACGGCCCGCCACTGCGGACTCCACACGAACCCCGGCCGGACGCCGTTGGCCCGTACCCCCTGGTCGGCGAGCACGACCGCGAGCGAGGTGGTCCAGTGTTCGAGGGCGGCCTTGGCCGCGCCGTACGCCGGGGACACCGCCCACGGCATGGTCGCCGCGATGGAGCTGACGTTGCACACGCACCCGCCGGCGACCAGCCGGCCGTGCACCGCCCGGGTCAACCGGTACGCCAGCGACAGGTTGAGCCGCAGGATGTCGTCCCACACCTCCTCCGGCGGCCAGTTGACGTCGGTGACCGGGCGCAGAGCCGGACGACGTTCCCCGCCGAGCACGTTGACCAGCACCGACAGCCGGTCGGGCAGCTCTGCCGCCAGGGTGGCGACCGCCCGCGGGTCGCCGAGGTCGTGCTGCCGGAACTCCGCGCCGGGCGGCATCGGCGCACGGGGCGCGGCGAGGTCCACGCCGATCACCCGGTCGACCACGCCCCGACCGAGCAGCCGTTCGACCACGGCGGCGCCGATCGTGCCGCTCGCGGCGGTGACCAGGGCGGTGGACGGGGCGGTCATCGCGCCTCCTCGGCGGTCGGCGTGGCGACGAGCGGCGTCCCGGCCGGTCGGGACGTCCGCCGGTCGACGATCGTCCGGTAGTCGCGCACCAGCCGGGCCATCGTGAACCGCTCGGCGACGACGTCGGCCGCGGCCGCGCCGAGACGGCGGCGCAGCTGCGGCTCGGCCAGCAGGTGCCGCAGCGCGGCGAGCACCGCCGAGCGGTCGGTGGGATCCACCAGCAGCCCCGTCCGGCCGTGGTCGATCTGCCGGCGGATGCCGCCGACGTCACCGGCGACCACCGCCCGCCGCTTGACCATCGCCTCCGTCACCGCCAGGCCGAAGCCCTCCTCCAGGCTCTTGTGCACCACCACGTCGGCGCGCCGCTGCACGGCGTTGATCAGGAGGGCGGCCCGGGTCTCGTCCCGCAGTGAGGTCAGCAGGAGGTGCACCCGGTCGCGGTCGGGCCCGCGCATCGCGTCGCGCTCGGCCCGCACCTCGTCGAGCACCCGCAGCCCCTCGGGATCGTCGGGGATCTCGGTGGGGTCGACGCCGGCCAGCACCAGGTGCACGTCGTCCGGCAGGTCGGGCACGAGCCGTACCACGCCGGTCATGTCCTTCAGCGGATCCCACCGGGCCACCTGGGCCACGACCCGGGCGCCGGGCGGGAGGGGACGGTCCTGCTCGACGGTGGCGACGGCGTCGGGGGCGGGGTGCGCGCCGACCAGACCGGTGGCGGCGAGCGTGGCCTCGACGGCGTCCGGTGACAGGGGGCGGTTCTTCGGCCCGTCCGGGTCGACGGCGGGCGGGACCACGTGGGCCGCCACCGACGGCGGGGCGAACTCGGGCAGCGTCGTGACGACGCCCTCCAGGGCGGCGAGGTCCGCGGCGAAGGTGTCCCACACCAGGGCCGGGCCGTCGACTCCCGACCTGGTCGTGCCGATGTGGCAGTGCCAGATCACCCGGGCGCCGGCGGCGGCGAGCGCCGGGGCGAGCCCGAGGGTCTGCGGGTCGTGCAGGGCGACCAGGTCACCCGGGCCGACCTGCCCGGCGAGCCACCGGGCCTGGGGCGCCAGGACCGCCCGGTAGTGGGCCACCGCCCGCGCGTCGAGGGCGCCCGCGTCGCCGGTGCCGTGCAGCAGGTGGTGCAGGTTCTTGGTGGTACGGAAGAAGTCGTGATCCCCGGCGATCACCGCCCAGCCGGTCGCGATGCCGGCCGCGGCCTGCGCGGGGACGAGCCCGTGCAGCAGTTCGGCCACGCCGCCGCCGGTCGCCGTCGCGTTGACGTGCAGGACCCGCCCCCGCCCCGGCGGCGGTGGCGTCACCCACGTCGGCCTCACCACGTCCGCCCCTCGGGCCGCCGGGCCGGGACGACGCGCCGCAGCAGGTCCATGCTCAGCCGGATGCTCTGCTGCCGGGGCAGGAGCGCGTCCTCGTGCTCGATGTAGACGGTGCCGTCGAAGCCCTCGTCCTGCAACGCGGCGACGATGCCGGGCCAGTCCATCTCGCCGAGGCCCAGGGCGCGGAACCGGATCGGCGGCTGCGGACCGTACCGGCTCCAGCCGGCGCCGGGCGGGGCGGCCGACCCCTGCCACCGTTGCAGGTCCTTGGCGTGGACCGCGGCCATCCGGACGCCCCACGACCGCACCGCGTGCACCGGGTCGTGCCCGCAGGCGGCGAGGTTGGCCGGGTCGACGCAGAGCCGCAGCACGTCGTGCCACTGCGGGTTCTCGGCGAAGAGCAGGTCGGCGCTGGCCCGGTCGTAGACGATCTGCTTCGGATGCGGCTCGATCAGCACCGTCACCCCGGCGTCCCGGGCGGCCCGCACGATCGGGTCCAGGTGCTCGCGACACTCGGCGATGTTGTCCCGCCAGCTGACGTCGCTGCCCCACCAGGACAGCCAGCGGGCGAAGTCCGGGCAGCCGGGCAGCAGCCGGACGGCGTCCGCCCCCAGCCGCTGCGCCAGGCGGATGGTGCCGGTCGCGCAGGTCGTCGCGTGCCGCCGCTTGTCGGCGGTGTCGCCGGGACGGACCGGGTCGGTGTGCGGGCCGTGCGGGCCGAGCAGGAGCTGGGCGTCGCGGCTGTTGCTGACGCAGCCGACGTCGCGGCCGGCCAGCAGCCCGGCGACCTCGTCGAGGTAGTCGGGGTCCTCGGCGCACCGCAGCGGGTCCACCAGCCCGAGGGAGCTGTCGGTGGGCAGGTCGAGGACGACCGGCCCGAACTCGTCTACGTGGTCGAGGGCCGTCTTCAGCCCGCCGCCTCCGAAGGCCGCCAGACACAGGCCCAGCCGCATGATGTCCTCCTCTCCTCCCGGCCGTCCGCCGGTCGGGCCCCGGGTTCAGGTCGTCAGGATCCAGGCGTGCCGCCGGTCGATCGCCTCCGGCACCGCGAGCGGGCGCCCGCCGGTGAGCATGTGTCGCAACGCCCCGAGCACCGTCTCCGCGCTCGTGTCCACCTGCTCGACGTGACCGGCGCCGAGGTCGGCGCGCAGCCGGTCGGCGACCATCGCCTGGAACGGGGGGCAGCCGCTGAAGACGCCACCCACCGTCGCGACGGCGAAGCCCGCCGGCAGGGACAGCCGCCGGCGCACCGCCCGTACGCCGGTGACGAGTTCGCCGGCCGCGCGGTCGAGGATGTCCGCGCAGACCGCGTCGCCGTCCAGCCAGCCGGTGCACACCAGCGGCGCGAGGTCGGCGAGACGCTGCTTGGGGTACGGCTGGGCCGCGATGGCCCGGGCGAGCCCGGGCAGGGTGACCCCGCTCGCCCGGGTCAGCAGGGAGACCAGGGCGGTGCGTGGTCCCCGGCCGTCCAGTGCCCGCACCGCCGCACACAGGCCCTGCCGTCCGATGTCGACGGCTCCGCCCTCGTCGCTGCCCAGGTACTCGCATCCCCCGGCCCGCGCGACCGTGCCACGCCGGTCCACTCCGAGGAACCCGGAGCCGGTGCCGCACACCAGGGCGATGCCCGCGCCGGCCAGCGCCGGCACCCCCCACAGCAGCGGGACGACGTCGTTGGAGACCACGAGCCGGGCGGAGAGGCCGGCCCGTTCGGCGGCCCGGCGCAGCCGGGTCAGCTCCGGCTCCGGATCCTCCGGGTCCAGCGCGGCGCTGGCCAGCCACCCCAGCACCGGCGCGACGCCCGCCGCGGCGATCCCGGCGAACACCTCGTGCAGGGTCCGGTCGGCCGCCGGCCCCGTGGCGTGCGGGTTCACCGACGGCCGGACCCGGTGCTCGCGGGTCCCGTCGGGCCGTACGGCCAGGACGCGGGTGTGGCTGCCCCCGGCGTCGATCGCGACGAGGGTGGCGGTGCCCGGGTCAGCGCCCGGCACGGGCGTTCCCGAGCACGGATCGGACGTCGGCGAGCATCGCGCGCAGCCCGGCCTCGGCCGACATCGGCAGCCATCCGTCGACGCCGAGCATGGGGCCGAAGTCGTCGCAGGCCAACGAGGAGTACCTGGGTCGCGAGGCCCACTGCGTCTCGGCCCGCCGGCAGGGCCGGACCCACCCCTCGTCGGCCCCGGACAGGCGGTAGGCGAGCCGCGCGAAGTCGTACCGGCTCAGCTGCTCGGGCCCGGCCAGGTGGCGGACGCCGACGGGCAGCGCCGGCGCCGCGCACAGCGCGGCGAGCACGTGGGCGACGTCGGAGACGTGCACGGGGGTGAAGTCCTGGTCGACCGGCGCCCGCAGGGGCTCCTGCCGTTGCGCGGCGGTCAGGCAGCGTTGTGCGTAGGTCGCGCGGTGCTGCTCCGTCCAGCCGTACACCAGGCTGACCCGCAGCACGAGGCCCTGCCCGGTGTCGAGCACCGCCCGCTCCGCCGCCGCCTTCACCCGGCCGTACGCGTTCGCCGGGGCGACCGGGTCGGTGGGGCGGCGCAAGGGCCGGTCGCCGGGGAAGACGTTGTCGGTGGAGACGAGCAGCGTCGGCACGCCCAGCTCCGCGACCGTCCGCGCGGTGCCGACGTGCACCTCGGCGGCCTGCTCCTCGTGGTCGTCGATCCAGGTGACGTCGCTGGGCCCGTGGGTGAGGACGACGGCCCGGGGGCGCAGTCGTCGCACCGCCGCGCCCAGCGCGCTGCGACCCGGCGCCCCGGAGAGGTCGACGGGCAGGTGCTCGCCCGTCGGGTCCGGGGTGAGGCCGACGGTCACTGTCGGGTGGCCCTGGCTCCTGAGCCGCCGTGCGACGGCGGCCCCGATGAGGCCCCGGCCCACCGTCAGCACGGGCGGTGCGGGCGTCATCCGTCCACGGCCTCTCGGAGGCGGAGCACCAGCCCCGACGCGGCCGACGTCACGGCGAGGCCGCCCAGGTTCTCCACCAGCGCGTCGAGGTCCGACGTCGGGCCGAGCACCGGCCCCCGGACGCCGATGACCCGGCAACCCGCCGCGCGGGCGGCGAGCACGCCGCTGCTCGCGTCCTCGATCACCACGCAGTCCCGGGGGGCGAGGCCGAGGCCCCGCGCCCCGGCCCGGTATCCCTGCGGGTCGGGCTTTCCGCGCGTCACGTCGTCGGCGGTGACCAGGACCGCGGGTACCGGCAGGCCGACGTGGCTGAGCCGGGACACGGCCAGCGCCCGGCTGCCCGACGTGACGACCGCCCAGCGGTCGCCGGGCAGCTGCGCCAGCAGCGCCGCCGCGCCGGGGCAGGGGCGCAGGTCGACCGTGTCCTCGGCCTGCTCCTTCTCCAGCGTCACCGCCTCGGCTGCGGGGTCCAGGTGCGGGGCCAGCGCGGCGATCGTCTCCGCCGTCGGCCGCCCGTGGCAGGAGGTGAGCACCCGCGCCGGGTCGAGGCCGTGCCGCCGGGCCCAGCCCTGCCAGGAGCGGTCCACGGTGCTGCCGGAGTCGACCAGGACGCCGTCGAGGTCGAAGAGGATGCCGGCGGCGTGCAGGCCGCCGTCGGAGGCCGTCACCGGTCCGGCTCCGACAGCCGGCGCAGCACCGAGAGCACCTCGTCGTCGCCCACGTCGTCGACGATCGCCGTCTCCCCCAGCCGGATCGGCAGCACGAACCGGATCCTGCCGTCGCGGATCTTGCGGATCTGGTCGAGGGCCGCGACCACGGCGTCCGGCTCGACCGGGGCCGGCAGGTCCGTGATGCGTACCGGCAGCTCGACGCGGCGCAGCAGCCGCACCAGGCGGTCGTGCAGGCCGGGGGCGAGGATGCCCCGGTTCGCGGCGATCTCGGCCGCCACCGTCATGCCGAACGCCACCGCCTCGCCGTGCAGCACGGGCCCGTAGCCGGTGACCGTCTCGACGGCGTGCCCGATCGTGTGACCGAAGTTGAGGGGACGGCGCAGGTCGTTCTCATAGGGGTCGTGGGCCAGCAGCTCGCACTTGACCGCGCTGGAGGCGCGGACGAGCCCTTCCAGCGCGTCCATGTCCCGGTCCAGGACGCGGTCCGCCACGTCGGCGATGAGCTCGAACAGCGCGGGCGACCCGATGACGCCCTTCTTGATCGCCTCGGCGAGTCCGGCCGCGAGCTGCCGCCGGTCCAGGGTGGCGAGGTAGCCGACGTTCGAGACGACGGCCTTCGGCTGGTAGAACGCGCCGATCAGGTTCTTGGCGCTGGTGTGGTCGACGGCGACCTTGCCGCCGAGCGCGGCGTCGACGTGCGCGAGCAGGGTGGTCGGCACGTTGATGTACGGCACGCCGCGCATGTACGCGCTGGCGACCCAGCCGACGGTGTCGATCACGACGCCCCCGCCCACGGCGAGCACGACGTCACGGCGGGCCAGGGCGGTGCCGGCGAGCCAGTCGAGCAGTTCGCAGGCGGTCCGCAGGGACTTGTTCGCCTCACCGGCCGGAAAGGACGTCAGGGCGACGTCCACACCGCCGATCCGGAGCTGGTCGGCGAGGTTCTTGGCGTGCAGGGTCGCCACCCGGTCGTCGGTGATGAGCGCGACGCGGCGGCCGTCGATCTCGCGCAGCAGGTGCTGCACCGCGACGGTCTCGTGCTGGCAGACGTGGACGCAGTAGGTCTCGGAGCGGTCGGCGGAGAACCGGTGGGGCGCTCCGCCGGGTCCAGTGGGCAGTGGCACCTCATGGCGGCATCGAACATGAGTTGTCATGCGTTTCCTCAACACTTCCCTGGGCGACAGGGCGGCTGCGTGACGGACGGTGTACGGGGACACGCGCGTCAGGGCGAGGTCTCGGTGCTGCCTTCCGCGAGCGACCCCGGCTCCACCACAGGTACGCCGGGCACGCCTTGATGTCGTTGTCGTCGAGAGACCGGCAGTTCGTCGGCGCGGTTCGCGTCCCCTGACCGGTGGCCCGACACCGTGGCGGCGCCGGGGCGGACTCGTCCCGGCGGCGCCACCGTCGATCGGCTCGACGGTGCCCGCCCCGGGACTCCTCCACGCACCTGCTCGGGAGACGTCGACCGTGTGTGCACACTTCAACACGGCCGTCCCGCACGCGGTCGCGGCTCGACAGATCCCAGTAAGAATCTCGGCGGTCATCGATGTCGGGGCGGCCGGCTCCCGACGTACGGCCACCGATGGCGTGCGCCGGCGGAGCCGCCGGTCGCCCGGGGACCCCGGCTACCCGCGTGGCGTCCGGGCCGGGCCGCGGCGCAGCAGCAGCGGCACGGGGGCCAGCGCGACCAGGCCGCCGGCCAGGGCCACCAGGGGGAAGCCGCCGCCCGCGAAGAGGGCTCCGGCGGCGAGGCTGGCGACGATCGAGGCGGTGAAGACGACGGCGTCCACGGCGCCCTGCACCTCGCTGCGCTCCGCCGGATCCAACTCGCGACTGAGCAGGCTGCTGCTGCCCACGAAGACGAGGTTCCAGCCGTATCCGAGCAGGAACAGCCCGGCCGGCAGGGTCGTGGTGTGCCCGGTCGGCGCGACCATCACGATGGCGGCGGCGGCGACCAGCAGGGCGACGCCGCAGCCCACGGCGAAGCGGCCGCCCATCAGGTCGGCGATGCGGCCGGAGAGCGGGGCGAGGGCGAACATGCCGATCATGTGCGCGCTGAGCACGAGACCGACGACGTCCAGGCCGTGGTCGTGTTCGTGCAGCTGCAGGGGCGTCATCGTCATGACCGTGACCATGGCCAGGTGCGCGGCGAGCATGGCGCACAGGGCGGTGGCGACCGCCGGACGTCGCACCACCTGCCCGATCCGCTGCCGGGAGAAGCCGGGCCGGCGGGCCTCGACACGGCCGGTGCCGGGCAGCAGCGTGGTGACGGTGACCGCCACCGCGGTGAGCCCGGCCGCGGCGAGCACCGCCCCGGAGAGTTCCGGCAGCCCGAGGGCCTCGGCGAACCGGCCGGCGGGAGCGACCAGGGTCGGTCCCGCCAACGCGCCGACGGTGCCGGCCCAGACGATGATGGACAGCCCGAAGGCCTTGCGGTCCTCCGGGTACAGGTCCGCTGCCATGTACCGCGCCACCTGCGCCCCGCCGTTGCCGATGCCGATCAGCACCATGCCGACGAGCAGGGCGGACAGTGCCGTACCGGCGGCGCCGGCGAAGGCGAGGAGCGCGCCGCCGAGCGCGCACAGGTACACCGTGACCAGAGCGGAACGGCCACCCCGCCGCGCCGTCAGCGCGCCCAGGCCGAGCGCGCCGGCCGCCGAGCCGAGCACCCCGGCAGCGTTGGCGAATCCGCTGAGCCGCGACCCGACGGTGTCGGCGACGATGAGCGTGCTCACCGTGCTCGCCGCCACCATGGCGGTGGTCATCATGGCGACACCGATGAACAAGGACGTCATTGAGCGGCCCCGCACGACGGGGGCCGGCTCCTTGAGGAGCGCAATTCCCATGCGGGCAGATTAGATATCCGTCGCCGACGATAGAATGGCATTCGCGTGGCAGATCCGGCTGTCGCCACCCGACTGAAAGGTCATTCGGTGGTATGGCATCTCAACTGGACAAGGCGCTGGACGATGTCGACTGGGAGATCATCCGGGAGCTCCAGCAGGATGCCCGACTGTCGTTCCGCGCGCTCGGCCGGCGGATCAACCTGTCGGCCCCGGCCGTCGGTGAACGGGTCCGGCGGCTGGAGGACCTCGGCGTCATCAGCGGCTACCGGGCGCAGATCAACCCCCGGCTCGCCGGGTACCCGCTGCTGGCCTTCGTGGAGCTGCGGTGCGCCCGGGGACGGTGCCTGCTCGACACCAGCTCCGCCACCGAGCACCCGGAGATCAGCGAGGTGCACAAGCTCAGCGGGTCGTACTGCTCCCTGCTGAAGGTCCGCACCACGTCCCTGGACCACCTGGAGGGCCTGCTCGAACGGCTCGGCCGGCACGGAGAGATCCGGTCCACGCTGGTGCTGTCCACCCAGCACGAGGACGGCCGGGTGTCCGCCCCCCGCGACGACTGGCGCAGCGCCACCCGGCACACCGGCTGGCGGCGCCAGTGACGATCCCGCCCGGCACCGCCGGCACGGAGGCGGCGTGGCCTCCGCACCGGCGTCGACCCAGGGTCAGGAGAACTCCGGCTCCTCGGTCCGGATCCGCTTGAGCTCCCAGAAGTGCGGGAAGTCGGCCAGCCCGGCCAGCGAGTCGAAGAACCTGCCGGCCTGCTCACCGCGCGGGATACGGGAGATAACCGGCCCGAAGAACGCCATTCCGTCGATGTGCACGATCGGGGAGCCCACGTCCGTGCCCACCGGCCGCATGCCGCGCTCGGTGCTCTCCCGGAGCCGGCCGTCGTACTCCTCGCCCTGCGCGGCCTCAGCCAGCTCGGCGGGCAGGCCGACCTCGGCCAGCGCCTCCCGTACCACCCGGTCGTAGTCGGCGTCCCCGCGCTCGTGGATCCGGGTACCGACGGCGGTGTAGAGGTCCCGCAGCACCTCGTCGCCCTTGAGGGCGACGGCGGCGGTGGCCACCCGGACCGGCCCCCACGCCTTGCGCATGCGCGCCAGGAACGCCTCGGGATCGTCCCGGTACTGGGCCGGTACCTCACGGTCGGCGTTGATCAGGGACACACTCATCACGTGGAAGCCGAGATCGATCTCGCGTACCCGCTCGACCTCGAGGAGCCACCTCGACACGATCCACGACCAGGGATCCATCGGGTCGAACCAGAGGTCCACCTTGGCCCGTGCAGTCACCGTAAGCCCTCCTTGATGTCCGTACTCGTCATGGTCGCCGGCCGCGTGACGTCGCCGGCCGGATACGCCCGGCCCCTGGCCACGACCAGCCGGGTACTGCTCAGGGCGCTCAGGTCGACCAGCGGGTCGCCCTCGACGACCAGCAGGTCCGCGCTGTACCCGGCGGCGAGCCGCCCGGTCACCGCGCCGAGACCGATCGCCGCCGCGGAGGCGACCGTGGCCAACTCGACGACCCGGGCCGCCGGGAACCCCAGCCACCGGTACAGCTCCAGCAGGCCGACCAGGTCGTCGAACGTCGCGTTCGCCACCCCGGCGTCGGTCCCGGTGATCAGGGGTACGCCGAACTGTTCGAGCAGGACCAGCCGCCCGTACGTGCGGCGCGCGACGTCGTCGCCCTCGGCGGCGCGTACCGAGCGCCAGTCCGGCCCGCAGGTGGTGCAGCAGGCGGCGACCCCCCGGTCGGCCATCTCCCGCATCAGGCCGTCGTACCGTCGCATCCGACCCTGCGCGTCCATTCCGGTGCAGTGCTCGACGCTGCCGACCCCGGCGGCGACGGCGTCGGCGATGGCGGCGATGCCGTGCGCGTGCGCCGCGACCGACAGGCCGTGACGCCCGGCCTCCTCGACGACGACCCGCAGCTCGGCCTGCGAGAACTGGCTCTCCCACATCCGTGGCCCGCCCGGGGTGAGGTGCCCGCCGCCGGCCATGACCTTGATGACGTCGACGCCCGCCGCCGCCAGCTCGGCCACCTTCGCGCGGATCCCGGCCACCCCTTCGACCACTCCGCCGAGGAAGTGGCAGTGGCCGCGGGGGATCGTCAGAGGGCTGCCCGCGGTGAGGATCCGGGGCCCGGGACGGGTGCCCGCGTCGATCGCGTCGCGCAGCCGCAGGGCCAGCCCGTCCCGGTCGCCGAGGTCACGGACCGTGGTGATGCCGGCGGCGAGCAACCGGGCCGCCCGCTGCGCCATGTCGACGGCAAGGGTTGCGGGCTCGGAGCGCAGCAACGCGCCCAGCGGATCCGGGCTGGCGTCCATGGCGAGGTGCACGTGCCCGTTGACCAGGCCCGGCAGCAGCGTCGCGGTGGGAAAGTCGAGGTGCGGGGTGCCCGGGGGCGCGACGCCCTCCAGCGTGGTCCGTGGGCCGACGGCGGCGATGTGGCCGTCGTCGACGAGGACGCCGCCGTCGACGATGCTCTCGCCGGCCGGACCGGGCAGCACGACCGCGGCGGTGACCAGCATCATGAGTGCCGCACCGTGCCGACGACCCGCCGCAGCACCTCGGTCAGGACGTGCCGCGGCGAGGCGAAGTTCAGTCGTACGAAGCCGTCTCCGCCCGGGTCGAAGTCGGGGCCGGCGCTGAGCAGCACCCGTCCCTCGCGCAGGAACCGGGACGCCGGGTCCTCGTCCCAGCCGAGCGCCCGGCAGTCGAGCCAGCCGAGGTAGGTCGCCTCGGGGGCGAGCAGGCGGATCCCGGGGGCCTCACGCCGGAGGACGTCGCACACGAGGAGCCGGTTCTGCTCCAGGTACCGCAGGGTGGCGGCCTGCCAGGCGTCGCACTCGGTCCAGGCCGCGATCGTCGCCTGCACGCCTAGGACATTGACCGCGCCGAACAGTTCGGCCGGCTGGTCGGCGAGGGCCCGCCGGGCCGCCGCGACACCGACGTGGCACACCGCCGTGCGCAGCCCGGCGAGGTTGAACGCCTTGCTGGCCGAGGTGACGGTGATCGTCCGCGCCGCCACGTCCGGGCCGAGGGAGGCGAAGGGGATGTGCGCGTACGGCTGGTAGGTGAGGTCGCTGTGCACCTCGTCGGAGATGACGAGCAGGTCGTGGCGTACGGCGATCTCCGCCATGGCGTGCAGCTCGTCGGCGGTGAACACCCGCCCGGTGGGGTTGTGCGGGTTGACCAGCAGCAGGACGCGGCAGCCCGTCCCGGCGACCTCCCGGGCGAACCGTTCGGCGTCGAACTGCCAGCGGGACCCGTCGTCGTGCATCGGGATCGGCAGCACCCGCCGGCCCATGGCGGTCACGCCGGCGGAGATCGGGCGGAAGGCCGGCGTGTGGAGGGCGACGACGTCGCCCACGGCGGTGACCAGATGCAGCATCACCTGCACGGCCTGGGTGACGTTGGCGAACTCGCGTACCTGGTCGGCCCTCGGGTGCCAGCCGTAGCGGCCGGCCATGCGGGCGGCGAAGACCTCGCGCAGCGGGCTGACCCCACCCGGCCAGTCGGGGTAGCCGAGATCGCCGCCCGCGGCGATCAGCCGGACGCGGTCGAGGATCGGGTCCGCGACCGGGAAGTCCATGTCCGCGACCCAGGCGGGCAGCACGTCGACCGGGACGCACCGCCACTTGGCGCCCGGTCTCTGCCGCAGGTGGGCGAGGTCGAGGTCGTCGAAGGAGCGGGTGATGACCTCGGTCGAGGTCGTGGTGAGGGCTGCCCCCATGTGCGGTGTCTCCCGTGGTGGCCGGACGGTTGCCGTCATCGAGCGAGCTGGGGTACCACCTTCTCGGCGATCAGGTCGACGTGCGCCTCGTCGGACAGGTCGAGCAGCTGCAGGTAGATCCGCTCGACGCCGGTCTTCTGCTGCCACTGCCCGATCCGGTCGACGACCTCGGCGGGGGTGCCGGCGATGCCGTTGGCCCGCAGGTCGGCGGGGTCACGGCCGATGGCCTCGGCGCGACGGCCCACCTCGGCGTCGTCCCGGCCGACGCACACCGTCTGCGCGACCGACCGGACGATCTCGGCGGGATCGCGGCCCAGTCGGTGGCAGGCGGCGTCGACCCGCTCGAACTGCGCCGCGCAGGTCGGCATGTCGCGCAGCGACACGTTGAACTCGTCGGCGAAGCGCGCGGCCAGGGCCGGGGTCCGCTTGACGCCCTTGCCGCCGATGATGATCGGGGGGCGAGGGCTCTGCGCCGGCTTCGGCAGGGCCGGCGAGTCGGCCAGCTGATAGCACCGGCCGGTGTACGAGTACTTCTCCCCCACCGGGGTGGCCCAGTACCCGGTGATCAGTTCGAGCTGCTCGGTCAGGCGGTCGAACCGCTCGCCGAGCGGCGGGAACGGTATGCCGGTGGCCTGGTGCTCGCCCTCGAACCAGGCGGCGCCGAGACCGAACTCGACGCGGCCCCCCGACATCTGGTCCACCTGGGCCACGATGACGGCCAGCGCGCCGGGGTGGCGGAAGGTGGCCGCGGTCATCAGCGTGCCCAGGCGGATGCGGGAGGTCTCCCGCGCCAGGGCGGCGAGGGTGGTCCAGGCGTCGCTGGGGCCGGGCAGGCCGGCACCGGAGCCGGTGGTCATCAAGTGGTCGGAGCGGAAGAATGCGGGGAAACCGGCGTCCTCGGCGCGCTTCGCGATGCGGAGCAGATCCTCGTGCGAGGCGCCTTCCTGAGGCTCGGTGAAGATCCTCAATTCCATGGCGGTCACGGTAGACGAGCCTTCGCAGCGGCCGTCGTGAATCTTTCCGGCATCTTTCGGCGGGCCCGGCGATCCCGTTCCGCTCTACCGGAGGACCATGAGGGACACCACCACGCCGACAGTGAGGAGAACCGAGAGGCACGCCATGACGGCGGATCCCGACAGCGCGCGGGAGCCTCCGACGACCGCCCGGGCCGCCGACGGTTCACCCCGCTGCGGCATCCGCGCGAGATGGTTCATGTCGGAGAGCATCGCTTCCCAGTTCACGTCCGCCGAGTACGACATCCGGTCGGCCCGGCTCGGTGCGGCCTCGGCGGACTCTTCGTGGAGATGCTGCACGGCCTACTCCGATCCGCACCGGGCATCGCGCCGACCCCCGACAACACGAGCGCCGTTTCCGAACTGCCCGGGGGCGGACCGCCGGGATGTGTTCGTCGCCCCTGGCACGGACGTCGCGCTGGACGTCGCGATTCTACGAGTCGGCTCTGCGGTGGAGGCGGATTCTTTCTCGTTTCTTTCACGTCCCGACCGGGGCCGTGGCGTCGTGCCGCAGGCGATCGCGGCCGGGCCGCCCCACCGGATTCGGGCCGGCGACGCCCGGCCGGCGCAATACCTCACCCGGCTATCCGCGTCAAGCGGGGTTCGTGCTGAACGGCCCCGATCCCCGAGGCTTCTCAGCGCCGTAACAAGCCATAAAATATTGGCGCTTGCCACTCGAAATGGCTCGCGGGGGGCACCTTGCATCACGCAGCCGGCGTTCCGCATCCGCTATGCCCATCACCCCGGTCCCCCCACTGCAGTTCGCACCACGCCGACGACAGCACTCGCGAAGGGTGACCCGGGGGGAACATGTTCAACCGCAGCATCCACGATGTGGAAATCATCCGTTGGCCCGAAGAATCGGCACGACGGGAACGGTGCAGGAACTCAGGAAGATTGCGCCTGCTGATCGTGGCGACCGGCACGACGCCGCCGATGTGCACCGACCCCCGGGAGGACTGGGTCCGCGTCCCGGCCCCCCGGGAGGATCTCAGCCTCCGGGCCAGGGCCCTGCTGGCACGGGCCGGATCGCATCAAATCCCGCAGGTCGACATGGACGGTGTCCTCACCTTCCGCAGCCAGTCGGTCGCCCTGTCCCGGGGCGAGGCGGCCGTGATGGAGGTGCTGATCCGCAACTTCGGGCTGCTCGTCGCCCGCGAGGCGCTCTGTGACGAACTCGCCGGAGGTGACCAGCTCTCCAGCCGCAACTCCCTCGATCTGCACATCATGCGGCTGCGCCGTCGGATCACGCCGCTCGGGCTCGTCATCCGTACCGCCTGGGGGCGGGGATACCTCGTCGAATCGGCCGATCCCGAAACCGGCACGAACTGACTCGGCACGGGGTCGCGGATGCCGCCGTCGACCGTCGCGTCGACGGCGGCATCCGGAGCCCGGAACCGAGTGTGGTCACGACACACGGGCGGGCACTTGCCACCCGGCAAGGACGTCCGCGAATGGGACGGACGGGTTTCGCGAAGCGGCCCGCGCAATGGCGTGGAATCACCGCCGGGCCGTACCCGATCGGCAGCCCCACATCCGTGTGACCGACGCCGGGCACGTCACCGGTCGGCGCGATCTGGCCCTACGCGTACGGGTCGACCCGGCCGATGACGATCGGGCGGGCGTCCATGTCGTACCAGGTGGGAGAGCTCAGGCTCCACCGGTGCGCGACGATCCGGCCGGTGCTGCGGCTGGTGCGGATGAACATCCAGCCCGATCCGGCGCCGTCCGCCTCCGCCCACTTCTGGGCATCGGTGTCGTAGTAGAAGCGGCTGTCCGGGTAGCCGCGCGGGTTGGCCGGGTTGCCGTGCGGGCTGGAGGTGCTGTCCAGCAGCGAGATCGCCCACTCGCGGTAGTCGGGGTGGCTGTCGTCGTACAGCCGGCTGCCCGGACCGACGATCGCCGTGTGTCCACTCTCGGTGCCGCTCGCGCCGATGTACTTGATGGCCATGACGTCCCCGGGGTACAGGGTCATGTAGGGAAGGAACGACAGGTCGAAGGCGCGCATGCCCGGAATGTCGTCGGTTCGGTCCCGGTCGGCGACGAAGGCGTCGTGGAAGGCGGCGCTGTTCGGGTACTGCGCGCCGAACTCGGTGCTGAAGAAGGTCGGGGTCGCCCACGCGAAGGTGTGGGTCAGCAACCGGCGGACGAAGGTGGCGCACCGGGTCTCGTTACGGTAGGTGGTCGGTTGGCCGGGTGTGCCGAAGACGACGGTGGTCGCGGCCCCGGGTGAGCTGTAGAAGTTGTAGGCGCTCTCCTGCGGCCAGCCGATCCGGTCCAGGTTGTCGACGAGTTCGACGGCGGCGTCGGCCAGGGGCTTGCCGTGGTTGATCTGCCCCATCTCGGTACCGTCGTCGGCGGACGACGGCGCCGCGCCGAGACCGAGGGTGACGGCCACGGCGGCGACGACGGTCACACCGGTGCGGAGGGCGGGTCGCCATGCTCTGGTGTTCATCAGTGCGCTTTCTGTGCGTACGATCCCGTCGGGCGGGAGACGCATTCGGGTGATGCGTCGAGGGAAGTATTCGACGCGCCCCACCGCCCCGACATACGGTTTTCGCGACGACCGGCCCCGGCCCGCGATAATGCCGTTGACCGTTTCACACTCATCCTGAGCTGCGAAGACGTGTCCAGCGAGGCGGGCCCAGGGTGCCGGTGAATTGCTTCGGCGTCTGTCCTTCGACAGTTCCCCTGTCGGTGTCCCGACGGACCGGTGATTGATCGGCGGGCCGTTCCTCATCGCGCTTTCCGATGCTCAGCGACGGCTATCTACGGGGTCGGCCTCGTCGTCCACGGCGACGCAGGGCAGCGCACGCCGTGAGATGGCCGGCGCACCCTCCCGGTGTGACGATCCGGTGGTCCTTCGTGTCCGCGACCAGGAGGCCCGCCGCCATGAGCTCCGACGTGTCGCTCGTGCTCTTCCCCGTCGCCCTGGGCATCGTCATGCTCGGCCTGGGGCTCACCCTCACGGTGGGCGACTTCCGCCGCGTCGCCACCTACCCCCGGGCCGTGTTCGTCTCCCTGATCTGTCAGATGCTGGTGCTGCCGGCCGTCTGCCTCGGCCTGGTGCTCGCCGCCGACCTGCGGGCGGAACTGGCGGTCGGGATGATGCTGCTCGCCGCCTCCCCCGGCGGCAGCACCGCCAACCTCTACAGCCACCTGTTCGGAGGCAACGTCGCGCTCAACGTCACACTGACCGCGATCAACTCGGTGCTCGCGCTGTTCACGCTGCCCCTGATCGTCAACCTGTCCATCGCCGCGTTCATCGGCTCGGACAGCTCCATCGGCCTGCAGTTCGACAAGGTGCTCCAGGTGTTCGCCCTGGTCCTCGTTCCGATCGCCATCGGCATGACCGTCCGCCGGCGACGTCCCGAGTTCGCCACCCGGATGCAGCGCCCGGTGAAGGTGCTGTCCATCGTGGTTCTCGTCGTGGTGCTCACCGGCGCGGTGATCGGCATCAGGGACGAACTCGCCGCGACCGTCGGCGCGGTCGGCCTCATCGCCCTGGTGTTCAACCTGATCAGCCTGGCCATCGGGTACGCCGCGCCGCGCCTGCTGCGCGTCGGGCACCCGGAGGCCGTCGCGTCGTCGTTCGAGATCGGCATCCACAACGCCACCCTGGCCATCACGATCGCGCTCAGCCCGGCCCTGCTCGACAACAGCGACATCGCCATGCCACCGGCCATCTACGGCACCCTGATGTTCTTCACCGCCGCCGCCGTCGGCCTGCTCTCCGCGCGCCGTGGCAGAAGCCGGGACGAGGCCCCTCGGCCTGTGACCGGCGGACGGTAACACGACCGCAACGGAGGCGGTCATGGTGGCCGGGGCAGCCAGGAGCTGACGAACGGAGCGGGCGTCACCCGTCCGCGGTCGATGACCGTGACGGCGTCGGCGAGGGTGTCGGCTTCTCCCGGTACTGGGTTGTCAGGAGGACCCGGTGACGACCGCGAATGATCAATTGACGCAGACATTGATGAGCGTTACGGTATCGATAGCCAAATTTGGATGCGTTGCTGAATTTACATTCAGCAACCGGGAGGGTCGCGCCTGACGACACCGGCCACGAGCCAGGTGTGCCAGGCAAGGACCACAGCGACAGCGGGTCACGCACCCACCGGCGACAGCACCCGACGGCACGTCCGTGACCGGACACCGGACCCGACCACGAAGCCGCGAAGAGGGGTTCGACCGGCTCCAGCCCCGGCGGTCGCCGCACCGCGAAGCCGCCGCCCCATCAGGAGGTGGGCACATGACACTGCGTAGAACCAACTCATCAACGTCGCACGCACCCCGACCTCGACCCTTGTCCCTCGCCGCAGCGGTCGTCCTGGTCGCAGCCGGGGCGCTGGTCGCGGTCAGCGGGCCAGGCGTGGTCGGCGCGTCGCCGGCCGCGGCGGCGAGCGCCTGCGACGACCGGCTGGTCGGCTGGGCGACCGTTCCGGGCAGCGGGATGAGCACGACCACCGGCGGCGGCAACGCCACCCCGCAGAGCATCACCAGCCTCGGCGACCTACGGAAATACGCGGCCGACTCGACTCCCCGCGTGCTGCGGATCTCCGGAACGATCAGCACCGGCACCAGCCCGGTAGAGGTCGGCAGCAACAAGACACTGATCGGCGCCGATGCGAGTGCGACCATCGCCGGCGGCATCAACATCAGCGACGGCCACAGCAACATCATCGTCCGGAACCTGAACATCCGCGGAGCCGGGTACGGCAACCACCCTGCCGACACCATCGCCGCCCGAGGCTCCCACCACCTCTGGTTCGACCACCTCAACGTCTGGGACGCCGGGGACGGCCTCATGGATCTCACCAAGGGCTCGGACTTCATCACGGTGTCGTGGGTGAAGTTCTGGTACACGAACTCCTCCCACCCGCATCGCTTCGCCAGCCTGGTCAGCGGCGGCGCCGACCACGACGCCACCGACGTGGGCAAACAGAACGCCACCTTCCACCACAACTGGTTCGCCTCGCTGGTCGACCAGCGCATGCCGCGGATGCTCTACGGCAAGGGGCACGTCTACAACAGCTACTACACCGCCACCGACAACACCTACGCCGTCGGCGTCGGATCGCTCGCCTCGGTGCTGGTCGAGAACAACTACTTCAAGAACACCAGGAACCCGCACCAGTTCATGTACGACCGGCCGTCCTACATCACCGCTCGGGGCAACGTCTACGACAACACCAGCGGCAAGCGGGACGGCGGCGCCGGCGGCACCGGCGGCGGCGTGGCTCCGTTCACCAGTCCCCCGTACAGCTACACGCCGGACAGCGCCGGCGACGTGCCCGGAATCGTGAGCAGCTGCGCCGGGCCCACCCTCTCCGGCTCCCCCAGCCCCACGCCGACGTCCACCCCTAGCCCGACGCCGACCTCCACTCCGAGTCCGACGCCCACCTTCACGCCGAGCCCGACGCCGACCTCCAACCCGCCGACCAACGGCGCCTGCGGCGCGAGCTACCGGACCGTCGGATCCTGGAGCGGCGGCTGGCAGGGGGAGGTCACCGTGAAGGCCGACAACTCGGCGATCAACGGCTGGACCGTCAAGTGGAACCTCAACAGCGGCCAGAGCATCAGTCAGGTCTGGAGCGGCGCGCTGACCACCAGCGGTGCGACCGTCACGGTGAAGAACGTCGACTACAACGGCTCGATCCCGGCGGGCGGCAGCACCACGTTCGGCTTCATCGGCACCGGTACGCCGTCGTCGCCGTCGCCCACGTGTACCAGCCCGTGAACTGACGGGCTCCGCCTCCCCGTCGACAACGATTGGCTGAAGAGCGGCGGGCCGGGGAGATCCTTCGCGCCACCGGGCCGCGTGAAGGACGACCGGCCCGCCGCTCCTCGACCACGCACCGGCCGCAGCCGCTCACCCTGCACGGCGATCACCAGGCTCTCATCGACGCGGACCAGCAGCTTGTGGTCAATCGTCGACGGGCGCACCTCACGCATCCACCGCGGCTGATCCTTGACATGCCATTCAGTCCGGCGCTACCGTCCAGAATAGTCATCGGTCACTGAATTTTGATTCCGGCGGAGGTGGCGTGCAGTCGTACACGGCAGGCATGTGGGTCTTTGGACAGATCCTCGACCGGTACGCCACCGAGGGCTACGGGCCGCCGGTCGGCACGCTGGAGGCCATCGAGATGGCGGCCCGGACAGGCGCGTTGGCCGGCGTGGTCCTGAACTATCCGTTCCCCGAGCCGGACCTGGCGGTCCACGAGGTGGCCGCGGCCCTCCGGAAGCACAATCTCTCGGCGGTGAGTGTCACGCCGGTCATCTACGGTCGCGAGTTCCGCAGCGGCTCCTTCACCAATCCGGACCCGTCACTGCGACGCAAGGCCGTCGACCTCGGGCACGAGGCGGTGGCGGCGGCCCGGGAACTGGGCGCGGGCCACGTCAAGTTCTGGCCGGGCCAGGACGGCTACGACTATCCGTTCCAGGTCGACTACGCCACCGTCCGTCGGCACGGCATCGAGGGCATCCGCGACGTGGCGCGCAACTTCCCGGACATGACCTTCGGCATCGAGTACAAGCTCAAGGAGCCCCGCGCCCGACTGCTCTGGAGCACCGCCGCCGCCTCACTGCTCGGCATCGCGGCCATGGGCGTCGACAACGTCGGTCTGGTCCTGGACTTCGGACACTCCCTGTTCGCCAAGGAGAACCCCGCCGAGGTGTTCACTCTCGCCCACGAGCGGGGCTGCCTGGTGGACATCGAACTCGACGACAACTACCGCGAGGACCCGGTCGACGCCGTACGCACCAGCGTCGCCACGCTGCGCCTGCTGGAGGAGCGCTGCGAACGCATCCCCCTGGACGAGTTGGCCGCCATCCAGGAACGGCACGACGCCCTGGCCGCCCAGCGCCTGATCCAGAAAGTGATCCTCGCGTGAGCGCGTCACGCCCCCGTCGGCGAGTCATCAACACGGCCGCCAAGATGGAGACCGACGACCGGAACACGATCGTGCACGCCCTGCTCTCGCCGAGCCAGGACATCCGCGGCGCGGTCGGAGGCGTCATCAACACGATCGCGGGCTCGTGCAGCGACCGTCGCGCCCTCGACGTCAACGACGTCGGCAGCTACGACCTCGCCAGGCGGTACCGCCCGATCCGGGTCCGCCACACCGACGAGTCACGATCCCCGTCCGGGGACTTCTCCGCCCAGCGGCGCCGGTTCGTCCAGAACCAGGACACCTCGGGCACGTCATGAGGCGGCGGACTTCGGGCCGCTCCGCCACCGGGAGCCACGGCGAGTCCACATCGGGCGGACAGGAGAGAGAACGGACCGCCGTGGTCGGCGTCGAACCGAACGGCGTCGGAGGTACGCCGCGCCGGCGCGCTGCCGCCGCCCGCCGTGCCCAGGACCAGCTGCGCCTGCTCACCAAGGTTGCTCGCATGTACCACGAGCGGGGAATGCGGCAGCCCCAGATCGCCGCTCAGCTGCACATCTCTCAACCCCGCGTCTCACGTCTGCTCAAACAGGCCGTCGAGATGGGCATCGTCCGGACCATGGTGATGCCGCCGACGGCCGTCTACACCGACCTCGAGGACGCCATCGAACACCGGTACGGCCTCGACGACGTGGTGGTGGTGGACGCCGCCGGCGGCACGGACGAAGATGTCATCCCGGCCCTCGGTTCCGCCGCCGCCGTCTACCTGGAGACAACCCTGACCGGTGGCGACCGCATCGGCATCTCCTCATGGAGCGCCACGCTCCTGGCCACCGTCGAAGCGATGCGCCCGCGCCCCACGAAGGTCGCCGACGAGGTCGTCCAGCTCCTCGGTGGCGTCGGTACCCCCACCGCCCAGGTCCAGGCCACTCGACTCACCGGCCGACTCGCCGACCTCACCGGCGCCGGTCCGGTGTTCCTACCGGCCCCCGGGCTCGTCGGTTCGTCCTCGTCCCGCGCCACTCTCGCCTCGGACGGTTTCGTCACGGAGGTGATGACCCACTGGCAGAACCTGACGATGATCCTCGTCGGCATCGGCAGCCTCGCCCCCTCCCCGCTGCTGCGCGACAGCGGCAACGCCATCACCGACCGGGAGCAGCGCGCCCTCCGCGAAGCCGATGCCGTCGGTGACATCTGCCTACGCTTCTTCAATTAGACCGGCGAGCCGGTCACCACCGCCCTCGACGAACGCATCCTGGGCATCACCGTCGCCCAGCTACGTCGGATTCCCCGACGCGTCGCCGTTGCCGGCGGTCTGCGCAAACTCGCCGCCATCCGCGCCGCGCTCACCGGTCACTGGGTCAACGTCCTCATCACCGACCTCAACGCCGCTCGACGCCTCGCCGAGGATCCGTAGGCGCGTACCGGACGGGCCCGACCCGCCGGCCGGTGCGACCGCACAGGCCCGGCGACCACCGCTCGCCGAGCCTCCACCGCTGCCGCGTCGGTGAGGGCTGGCCACGGCGGGCGTCGGCAATCGCCCGCATCGATTTCCTCCCCGTCGTGATCCCGACTCCGGGAGGCCGCTACGGCAATCAGCGTTGAATGCACATTCAGGTATCCTCGGCCTGCGAGGCCCTCGCCTCACCCGCACGTCGGAAGGAGTCCCGTGCCCAGCGAACGCGGTAACCTGCGGGAACCAGCGATCGGCGGTGTGGCCACCACACAGCTGCGACTGCTGACCAAGGTCGCTCGCATGTACCACGAACACGGCATGCGGCAACCGCAGATCGCCGAGCAGCTGCACATCTCCCAGCCCCGCGTCTCTCGCCTGTTGAAGCAGGCCACCGCGCTGGGCATCGTCCGCACCACCGTAGTGACCCCGGCCGGCGTGCACGCCGAGCTGGAAGAGGAGATCGAGCGCCGCTTCGGCCTGCGAGACGTGGTGGTCGCCGACACCGGCCAGTCCTCGCCGGGCGAGCAGTCGGCCCTGCAGGCCATCGGCGCAGCGGCCGCGGTCTACCTGGAGACCACGCTCACCGGTGGCGACCGCATCGGCATCTCCTCCTGGAGCTCCACCCTGCTCGCCACCGTCGACGCCATGCGCCCCCGACCCAACCCGGTCGCCGACCAGGTCGTCCAGGTCATCGGCGGGGTCGGCAACAGCACCTCGCAGATCTACGCCACCCGCCTCGCCGACCGACTGGCGATCCTGACCGGCGCCAAGGCGGTCTTCCTGCCCGCGCCCGGGTTGGCCACGTCACCGGCAGCCCGCGAGGTCCTGATGGCCGACCCGCACATCAGCGACGTCATGGCCACGTACGGCAGCCTGACCATGCTGCTCGCCGGCCTGGGCAGCCTGGAGCCGTCGCCGCTGCTGATGGAGAGCGGCAACGCCATCGCCGACTCCGACCAGGATGCCCTGCGCAAGCTGGGGGCCGTCGGCGACATCTGCCTGCGCTTCTTCGATGAACACGGCGACGTGGTCAAGTCGGCGCTCGACGAGCGGGTGCTCGGCATCGACACCGACACCCTGCGATCCATACCCCGCGTCGTCGCGATCGCCGGCGGCACCCGCAAGTACACCGCCATCCGCGCGGCGCTCCGTGGCGGCTGGCTCGACGTCCTGGTGACCGACCTGGACGTGGCCCGCCGCCTCGCCAAAGAACCCGCCCCGTAATTCCCGCCGGGATCGCGGCACACCCGACCGTCGGCTCCGCACCGCCGGTGACCCCGACCTCTCAGGCGGACCGACTCTCGACCGATCCGGGGTGTCACCCGACGGGTCCCGTGCCGCCGCTGACGGCTGGACACGGGACCCGTCGTGCCGAGCCTACTTCCGGCCGAAGATCCCGAACTGGTCGGCGTTCTCCTTGGTCACCAGTTCGCAGTCGATGGACTGCTTCTCCTCGGCGCCGGTCGACTTGGTCTTGATGAACTTGTCGGCCTGTTCGACCGCCGTCTCGGCGCCGAGCACGGCCGGCTGCAGGGCGGTGGCGTGCATCTCGCCGGCCTTGATCGCGGCAATGGCGTCCGGGCTGCCGTCGAAGCCCACCACGACGACCTTCCCGGTCAGGCCGGCAGCCTTCAGCGCAGCGACGGCGCCGAGCGCCATGGTGTCGTTACCCGCGATGACCCCCTGGATGTTCCGGTTCTTCTGCAGGATGGTCTCCATCTTGCTGAAGGCTTCCCGCTGGTCCCAGTTGGCGCTCTCCTTCGCGACCAGCTTCATGTCCGGGTACTGGGAGATGACGTCGGTGAAACCCTTGGAGCGCACGCCCGCGTTGGTGTCGGACTCCTTGCCGACCAGCTCGACGTAGTTGCCCTTGCCGTTCAGCGCCTTGACGAAGGACTCGCCGGCCAACTGGGCGCCCTGAGCGTTGTTGGAGACGATCTGCGCGGTGGCGATGCCCGTGGCGTTGATCTCCCGGTCGATGAGGAACACCGGGATGCCCGCGTCCTTGGCCTTGCGGACCGGACCGATGGAGGCGTCCGCGCCGGCGTTGTCGAGGATGATCGCCTTGGCCTTGCGGGAGATCGCCGTGTCGATCAGCTCGCTCTGCTTGTTCGGGTCGTCGTCGTGGGACGCGACGGAGGTCTCGTACCCGAGCGACTCCGCCTTGGCCTTGGCGGCGTCCGCCTCGGCCTTGAAGAACGGGTTGTCCGCCGACGGCGTGATGATCGCGATGAGGCCGCCGGCCTCCTTGCCGCCCTCGGACCTGGTCGAACCGTCGCTGTCCGAGCCGCACGCGCCCAGGAAGAGCGCTGCGCTGACCAGGGGGACGACGGCGAGTGCCCGCCGCCGGGATACCACGGGGGTGGTAGGGAACATGGTGAACTCCATGGGGGGATGGTGTGGTGTGGTTATGGGATGTGCGGGTGGAGCCGGATTCAGACGGAAGGTGTCTTGGTGGCCGCGGCGGCAGAGGCAACCGCTCCCTGGCGCCGCTGGAATCTCTGCTGACCCTGATCGAGCATGACGGCGAGGACGATCACCGCCCCCTTGATGAGGATCTGCCAGAACGTCGACACGCCCAGGAGCACCAGACCGTCGGCGAGGAAGCCGATGACGAAGGCGCCGACGAGGGTGCCGCGGACGTTGCCGCGCCCACCGTTGAGCGCTGCCCCGCCGATGACGACGGCGGCGATGGCGTTGAGCTCGTACGTCTCGCCGGCCTGTGGTGCCGCGGAGGTGAGTTCCGAGGCGATGATGAGCCCCGCGATGGCCGCGCATCCCCCGGCGACCACGTAGACGACGGTCTTTACCCGCCGGACCGGCACGCCGGAGAGTTCGGCCGCCCGCTCGTTGCCGCCGGTGGCGTAGAGCCAACGCCCGAACGGGCTCTTGATCAGGACCAGCGCGACCACGGCGGCCAGGACCACCATCAGCCAGATCGAGGTGGGCAGGCCGAGCGGGCGTCCGCTGCCGAGGAAGCCGAAGCCTGTGTTGCCGAGTTCCGGGCTGCCGCCGAGGTTCGGGTACGTGGTCCCGTCGGAGATGAGCAACGCCAGGCCACGGGCCACGTACAGCATGCCCAGCGTGGCGATGAACGGTGCCACCCGGAAGCGGGTGACGAGAACGCCGTTGACCAGGCCGACGATCATCCCGACCGCGACGCTGAGCACGATGACGGCCCAGACCGGCGGATAGGCGATGGTGTCCAGGAAGCCGAGCCGCAGACCCTGCAGCAGCTCGCCGGCGACGACTCCGGAGAGGCCGACGATGGAACCGACCGAGAGGTCGATGCCACCCTTGAGGATGACCAGCAGCATGCCGAGCGCGATGATCGCGTTGATCGCGACATGCTTGGTCATCGTGATCAGGTTCGTGACGGTCAGGAACGAGTCCGACAACAGGCTGAACACGACGACCAGCACGGCCAGCGCGATGAACGCGCGCAGCTCGAACAGTCCGTTGAGCAGCGACAGCCGGCGAGCCTTCGTGGCCAGTTCGGCAGCGGCGTCCTGACCCGATGTCACAGGTGCGGTGAGTGGGGTGGTCACAGCGCCGGCTCCTCTTGCCTCGTCGCCGCGGCGATGCGGCCGTCGGACAAACTCATCAGGTCCTCCCGGGTCAGCTGCCCGCGCCGGAACTCGCCTACCACCACACCACGGGCGAGCACGAGCAACCGGTCGGGAATGTGCAGGGCCTCCTCGGCTTCCGAGGTGGCGAAGAGCACCGACAGTCCGCGACGGGCCTGGGCGGCCATCAGCGCGAAGATGTCCGCCTTGGCACCCACGTCCACCCCGCGCGACGGCTCGTCGAGAAGCAGGACGCGGGGCCGGGTCAGCAGGGCCTTGCCGATGACGACCTTCTGCTGGTTGCCACCGCTGAGCGAGCCGATGGGAGCGGCGGGGCCACTGGTCTTGACGGTGACCTCGGTGATGGTCCGCTCGACCGCCTCGCGCTCGGCGCCGCGCCGGACGAGCAGCCTGCGGACGAACTGCGACAGTCCCGCCAGAGTGAGGTTCTGCCCGACCGACATGGACTGGACGAGGCCGTCGCGTTGCCGGTCCTCGGGGACCAGGGCGATCCCCTTGGCGATGCGCTGGCCGATGCCGGCGTTGCCGAGCGGCTCCCCGTCGAGGGTGATCGTTCCCGCGTCGGGCACGATCCGGCCGGCGAGTGCCTCCAGCAATTCGGTGCGGCCCGATCCCATGAGTCCGTAGATGCCCACGATCTCGCCCGCGCGCAGAGTGAGGGAGACCTGGTCGACAGCGAGCCGGTGGGGATTCTGCGGGTCGGCGACCACGATCGAATCCGCGGTGAGCACCGGGGCGCCGAGGACGGGCTCGCGGTCGGGGAACAGGTCGTCGGGGTCGCGGCCCACCATGTGCTGGACGATCCAGCCGAGCGTCACCTCGTCCGCCGTGCTGGAGGCCACCAGGTTGCCGTCGCGCAGCACCGCCACGTCGTCGGCGATCTCCAGCGCCTCGTCGAGGTGGTGCGAGATGTAGATGACGGCGACCCCGCCGGCGGTCAGCTCGCGGATGAGCCGGAACAGCACGGCGACTTCCGGAGCGGTGAGGGCCGAGGTGGGCTCGTCCATGATGAGGACGCGGGCGTTCTGGAGCAGCGCCCGGGCGATCTCGACGATCTGCTGCTGGCCCAGGCGCAGGTCACCGACGGGCCGGTCGGGATCCAGGTCCTCCTCCAGCCGGCGCAGGACCGCCGTGGTGGCGGCGCGTTGAGCCGCCCGGTCGACGACGCCCCGGTGCCGCAACTCGCGGGCCAGGAAGAGATTGTCCTGCACGCTGAGGTTGGGGCAGAGACTCAGCTCCTGGTGGATGATCGAGATGCCCTGGTCGGCCGCCTCGCGCGCGGAGCGGAACTGGGTGCGTCTGCCGGCCAGCTCGAGGTGACCGGTGGTTGGCTGCTCTATCCCGGCCAGGATCTTCATCAGGGTGGACTTGCCGGCGCCGTTCTCGCCGAACAGCGCGGTCACCCGGCCTGCGGCGACCGCGAAGTCGACGCCCTTGAGCGCGTGCGTGCCGCCGTAGACCTTCGTCACCCCGCAGGCACGCAGCACGGTGGTCACGGCGCCCTCCTGATCTCGATCGGGGTGATCGTGACGACCGACGGGGTGACGAAGCTGAACGCCCCGATGAACGTGATCTTCTTCCCGACCAGTTCCGCAGGTTTCAGGTCGGCCAGCACGGCGGCACGCATCTGGTTGTTCAGGGCGGTCGCCGCGTCGGCGTACTCCACCTGGTTGAGGAACTGGCCGAAGGTGATGAAGCCGGCGGCATCCCGCAGGGCGGTGCCGTTGACCGCCGGCCCCACCTGCAGCGACACCCGGGTCTGCGCCGGCAGCCCGGTGCCGGAGAGCAGCAGCAGGTTGCCCCTGATCTCTTCGGCGACGCCTTCGCCGGTGACCGCGAAGCTGTACGGGCCGGAGCCCTGGCGGTGGCCGTACTTCTGCCCGGCCGCCTTCTCGTCGGCGGTGAGGGCGGCGAACAGCTCCGGTAGCGGCGTGGCGCCCTGTCGGATGGCGGGCACCACCTTGCTCTGGTAGGTCTCCGCGCCGTAGCGGGCCGGGTCGAACTTCTGCGACGCCGTTGCCGAGGCCGAACCCACCGGCCGGTACTCGGTGCTGAACACGATCGCCAGGACGAGTGCCGCGACGGCAGCCACACCGAACCAACGAGGACGTGGGGTGATCTTCACGATCCGCTCCTTCGCGGCGTGGCAACTGGACGGGCCCGGTCGACCGCGGCGTGCCACCGCGCCCGTTCCACCGCCCGCGCGGGGTAGTCGGTCGACGGGCTGTACTGCGTGGTGGGCCGAAGACGTTGCTCGAGGTCGGGCAGGCTCCACAGCCCGGCGGCCAGTCCGGCCGCGTCCGCGGCGCCCAGGCAGGACAGGTCGGGTTCGGCGGACCGACCCACCCGCCGCCCACCGATGTCGGCCTGGGTCTGCATCAGCCGGGTGCTGCGGGTCAGGCCGCCGTCGCACAGCAGCACCCGGACCGCACCGACGGTGGCCTCGACCGCGGCCACGACGTCCTCGATCTGGTGGGCGATCGCGTGCAGGGCCGCGGTGACCAACTCGCCGCGGCGGGTGTCCAGCGTCAGCCCGCTCAGCACCGCGATCGCGTTCGGATCCCACCACGGGGCGCCGAGGCCACCGAACGCCGGCACGAACTGCACCCGGCCCGCGGTGGGCGCCGCCTCGTCCAGCAGCACCTGCGCGTCGACGCCGAACAGCTCGGCCAGCCAGGTGAGCGTACGACCGGTCGCGCGAATGTTGCCCTCGACGGCCAGGACCGGGCCGGTGACGTCCCAGGCGACACTGCGGCACAGTTGGCCGGTGTCACCGCACTCGCCGACGGCCATCACCGACGAGCCGGTGCCGTAGGTGGCCTTCACCACCCCCGGCCGCCACCCGGCGTGCGCGAACATCGCCGCGTGCGAGTCCCCCAGGACCGCCCGCACCGGGGTGCCGTCCGGCACGGGCGCCAGTCCGCGTACGGCCGGGAAGTCGCCGCACGAGGCCACCACCCGGGGCAGCACCGCCGCGGGTACGGCGAACAGGTCGAGGAGGCGGTCGTCCCAGCGCCGGGTCTCGATGTTGAGCAGTTGGGTGCGGGAGGCGTTGCCGACCTCGGTCACGTGTTCCCCGCCGAACCGGCTCAACAGCCAGGAGTCGACGGTGCCCAGGCACAGCTCGCCGGCCTTGGCGCGCCGTCGCTCCGGGTCGTAGGTGTCCAGCAGCCAGCCGGCCTTGAGGGCCGAGAACATCGGGTCGAGCGGCATCCCGCTGATCGACCGTACGAGCGGCCCGCTGCCGGCTGCCGCCAGGTCGTGGCACGCGGCGTTGGTGCGCTGGTCCTGCCAGCTCACCAGCGGCCCGAGTGGCTCGCCGGTACGACGGTCCCACAGCACCAGCGATTCCCGCTGGGTGCTCAACCCCACCGCCTCGATCCGGTGCGCGGCCGAGGGGTCGACACACGCCGCCACGGCCTTCCGTACGCTCTGCCACAGCTCGGTGGCGTCCTGCTCGACCCAGCCCGGCTGCGGCTGCTGCTCGGACAACGGTGCCATTGCCCGCGTGACGACCCGCCCGGCGGCGTCGACGAGGAGCGCCTTGGTGGAACTCGTCCCCTGGTCGATCGCGAGGACGAGCGGTCCGTCAGCCATGATCACCGCCCGGGCCGGAGCGGTGGAACAGGTCCCGCGCCGCCGTCGCGATGCCGTCCGCGGTCAGCCCGAAGTGGTCGAGCAGGAACGCGGTGTCGCCGGTCGGCGCGAAGACCCTGGGCACGCCGAGGATCCGCATCGGGGTGGGACGGGCGGCGACCACGATCGCCGCGACAGCGGCACCCAGACCTCCGGTGGTGGTCGCCTCCTCGGCGGTCACGATCCCGCGGGTCTCGCGGGCGGCGGCCAGCACCGCCTGAGTGTCGATCGGATCCACGAAGGGCATGTTCAGCACGCGGACACCGATGCCCTCGCCGTGCAGCCGGGCGGCCGCGTCCAGCGCGCGGGAGGTGAGCGAACCGATCGCGATGACCGTGACGTCGTCACCATCGGTCAGGCGTACCGCCCTGCCCGGGGAGAAGGGGGCGTCGGGGGGTGTGACAGCGGGCACCTTGAAGCGGGGGATGCGGAGATAGGACGGACGTCCGGAGGCGGCGGCCCAGCGCACCGCGGCCCGCGTCTGGTCCGGGTCGGCCGGCACGATGACGTCGAGGTTCGCCACCGCGCGCATCCACGACAGGTCCTCGATCGAGTGGTGGGTGGGCCCCAGCTCGCCGTAGGCCATTCCCGGGCTCTGTCCGCAGAGCACGACGTGGGCTTCGCTGTACGCCACGTCCGCCTTGATCTGTTCGAGTGCCCGACCGGTCAGGAAGGGGGCGGCCGCGCAGACGAAGGGGATCTTGCCCGCGTTGGCCAGGCCCGCCGCCACGCCGACCAGATCCTGCTCGGCGATGCCCACGTTCACCAGCCGCTGCGGGAACTCCTCCCGGAATCCCACCAGATTGCTGGAGCCCACCGAGTCGTTGCAGACGGCCACGATCCGGTCGTCCGTCCGGGCCAGCGCCCGCAGCTCATCGGCGAACGCCTGCCGGCAGTCGAAGGTGGCCTGCTCGACGACGGTCATCCGACGAGCTCCGCGAGTGCCCGGTCGGTCTGCTCGCGGGTGGGCACCTTGTGGTGCCACTCCACCCGATCCTCCATGAAGGACACTCCCTTACCCTTGATCGTGTTGGCGATGACCGCGACCGGCTGCCCGTCCGACGACGGCCCCAGGGCCCGCAGCAGCGCGGCGTGGTCGTGCCCGTCCACGTCCCGCACCTCCCAGCCGAAGCTGCGCCACTTGTCCGCGAGCGGTTCGAGGCGTTTGGTGTCCTCGGTGCGGGCGCCCTGCTGCAGCCGGTTGCGGTCGACCACGGCCGTGAGCGAGGAGAGCCCGTAGTGCGAAGCGGTCATCGCCGCTTCCCAGTTGCTGCCCTCCTGCATCTCCCCGTCGCCGAGGACGACGACCGTACGCCAGGTCTCCCCCGCCAGGCGTGCGGCGATGGCACAACCGGTGGCGACCGGAAGACCGTGTCCCAGTGCCCCGGTGTTGGTCTCCACTCCCGGCACCTTGATCTTGTTGGGATGCCCGTTCAGTGCGGACATCGGCGCCATGAAGGTGTCGAGCTCCTCGGCGTGGAAGAAGCCGCAGTGCGCGAGCGTGGAGTACAGCGCGGCGGCGCAGTGGCCCTTGCTGAGGATGAACCGGTCCCGCTCCCGCCAGGCCGGCCGCTTCGGGTCCAGCGACAACGCCCCCCAGAAGCAGGTCACCAGGATGTCGGTCACCGACAGGTCACCACCGATGTGCCCCATCTGCGCCCGGTCGATCATCCGGACGATGCTGCGCCGCACCTGCTGCGAGATGCGCCGTAGCTCGACCGCCGCGACATCGACGTCGGACGCGCGGATACGGGCTGACAACTCCCGGTAGAGCGTGGAGCGCTCGGGATCAGCGGACAGTTTCACCGGTGCCACCTCGTCGACAAGGTCCCTGCCATTTCACTCACCCCTGGTACGAGCCGTACAGGGCGTTCTGGATGATCCGCTGCGCGGCGAGGGCGTCCTGCGCCTGCTGGGCGGCCTGTAGCGCCTCGCGGTCCACCGCGCCCAGGGCCCGGTGGATGCGCTTCATCACCCGGATGCCGTCGGTGGCCGCCTGGACGCTGTCCTCCCGGAAGGGGAACTGGTCCAGCTGCCACACCCCGTCCCAGCCGGCCTCGTCGAGGGCGTAGAAGAACTCGAAGGTCTCGATCGGGTGCATCGACCCGACCACCATGTCGTCGTCCCAGCCGCGGTAGTTGTCGTTGACGTCGATGGCGAACAGGCGGCCCCGCGAGATGGCCATCCGGGCGGCGTCGGCCGGTGACTCGCCGCCGTACAGGGAATGGCCGAAGTCCAGCAGGATGCCGACGTTCGGCAGGCTGATCTCCTCGATCGCCAGCAGCGTCCGGGCCACCGAGGAGAACACCATCGCGTTGCGCGGCTCGCGCGGCTTGTACTCGATGGCGAACTTCAGGTCGGGGAAAGCGGCGGCCAGCTCACCGACGGCGTCGAGGGAGAACTTCCACAGCTGCCGGTGGTCTGCCTGGAACGGGTAGTCCCAGCCGTCCTGGCCGGGCCAGAGCTTCACGTAGTCGCAGCCGAGTTCGCGGGCCGCCTCGGCGCCGCGGGACACGAGCTCGATCGCCGCCCGCCGGACTTCGGCATCGGGGTTGGTGAAGGCACCGCGGCTGAACCGCCGGGTGTAGATCTCCGGGGTGACGGCGACCGCGCGGAGACCGTTCGTCTTCAGCGCGCCGGCGACCTCGTCCACGGTCAGACCGGGCGGATCGAACGGAAAGGTCAGATCCACCACCGACAGGTCCTCGACCTGGCCGGCGAGAGCGATCGCCTCCACCGTGTTGACCGGCGGCCCGTAACCGTCGGTCGCGTACCGGTCCACATACCGGCCGAAGTGCCAGATGCCCGCCCCGAAGACCGGCGTCCGCATATTTATTCGAGCATGATCGGACATGACGACAGCGTAGGGGGGCCAAACCAGCGATGTCAATGACACCGCCGGCCGACCTCGCTCACCCTGCGGGGCGAAGCCGCGTCGACGTCGAGCACGCAACTCGTCGCCTGCGCTGCTCGACATCCACATCGCCCAGCGGCCACCGTTCGGCCAGCCGGACCGGTCCCGGACGCGCAGGGCTCGGAGGCGTCGGCGAGCCGGCACGCCCCGGGCAACCGCCGGCCGATGCGCCGACGACGAGGGCACCCTCCGCGTCGATCCCGCAGAGGGCGCTCCGCGCGCACCCATAGCCCTCGCGCCCCCAGCCGCCCCCTGGCAGCACGGCTGTCGTGCCCTCAGGCCGGGACCATGAGGGCACGACAGCCGCAGGCGTCAGGCGATGGTGAAGACCACCCGTTGGTAGTGCGTCAGGCTCGGAGACCCGTTGTCGGTGACCTCCAGAATGATGTGGATCTTTCTACCCGGCTCGTTCGGTACGACGAAGCCGGCACCGGTCCGCGCGGTGTCGTTGCTGACGGACACCTTGGCGCTCACCGAGTCGGCATCGGCGTACTGCCACCATTTGTAGTTGAGCGCGTTGCCGTCCGGATCGGTGCTCGGCGAGGCGTCCAACGTCACCGTCTGACCGGGGGACACCGTCCGCGCCAGGCCGCCTGCGACACGCGCGACCGGCGGGTGGTTCGCGTCGCTGAATCTCGTCGCGACCTGCCAGTCCATCCGGGCGGCGTAGTCGTTCTGTGCCGCCGGGATCCAGCGCCAGAATGGCTTGTTCGCGTTGCCGTCGTCGACCCCGTCGGTCATGTGGTTGCCCTTGTCGAAGACCGGGCGTCCGCCCCATCCGCCGAGGGTGTAGTCGGCGTACTGGGTCAGCCCGTTGTCGATCTGCGGCAGGAAGGACGGGGTGTCCCCCTCGCTGACGTACGTCTGCGGGACAGCCGCGCCGAGCGGCCCGTGCCCCCGCTTGACGTTCGTGTCCAGCCAGCTCTGCGTCATGTACGCCTTGACGTGGTCCGGACTGGGCCCGGAGAGACTCTGGTAGTCCCAGACGTTGTCCCACTTGTACGCCTCGTAGATCTTGGCGCCGGGGATGTTGTCCTCGATCCACTGGCCTCCGCCGTCCTGGTACCAGATGCAGTAGATCCAGAGCCGGGAGACCGCGTAGGCGTACTGCGCCGCGGTGTACTGGGTCTTCAACTTCCACAGCGCGTACGCGGCGGTGTTCGCCCCGCCCCAGACCGCGACGTGCACCGGACGAGGGTCGCTGTCCAGCAGCCGGTCGATGATCAGCTGCGAGCCCGGCGTGTCCTTGACGCTCATGTTCGGCGGCGCCACCGTCAGGTCGCCACTGTTCTCGTTGCCGACCCTCAGGACCGCGCGCAACGCGCTCGCGTCCGGATATCCCGCCTTGTGGGTCCGCAGGTTCGGCAGGACCTGCTGGTAGAGGTCGAGTTGGCGCTCGATCCACTTCTCGCCGCTGTGCCCGCTCTTCTGATAGCGGGAGTTGGTCTGGACGATGCCGGCGACGTCGTAGTCCGACGCGTACGTCAGGAACCGGACCATCGAACTGCGGTCGTCGATCTCGCCGTCCGTCATCGCGATCACCCGCGGCCGGGCGCTCTGCGGGGGCGGCGTGTCGCTCACGGTGAGGGTGGCGGGATTGCTGGTCACCGAGCCGAGCGAGTTGGTCACCACCACGGTGTAGTCGCCGGCGTGGCCGGGCTGGACATTGGTGATGGTGTAGCCGGCACCGGTGGCCCCGGCGACGGCGGCGCCGTTGCGCCGCCACTGGTAGCTCAGCGGTGGGGCGCCGGTCGCGGTGACGGAGAAGGTGACGCCGGCGCCGACGGGAACGGTCTGGCTCACCGGCTGGGTGGTGATGGCCGGCGCGGTCGCGCCGTCGTCGGCGGCGACCACGATGTGATCGATGTTGGCCAGGTCCTGGCCGGTGGACTCGAACCGGATGGTGTTGCCCCCACCGTTCAGCGGAACCGTCAGCGATGTCGTCTGCCAGGTCGTCCAGTTGCTGGTCGTCGGGAACGTGATGTCCCGGCCGGTACCGTTGACCACCAGCCGGCCCGTCCGCGTCCTGCCGCTGCCGTTCGCGAACCGGATCGTCAGCCCGGAGGAGCCACCACCGCCACCGGAGACGTTGCCGAGCTGCAACGAACCGCCGGTGGTCGAGAAGTTGGCGAATCCGGTGCCCGTGAACCCGGCGTTGTTCGAGTCGATCGTCGTACCGCCACCGACCGTGCCCGCCTCGGCCTCGTACAGGGTGGAGATCGCGCTCGCGACCTGCAGTCCGTCGATGCGGTGGCCAGCCGCCGTGGCAGAGTGACCGCTCGCGATCATCAGCGTGGCGGCGACGACGACGGCAATCGCGCCCCGCCACACCGGACGATGCCTCATGGTTGGGCGCCTCTTCACTCTCGGCATGGATGCACTCCCTCCAGTCGCGTTTCACCTGGTCCGTCGCGGCGTCCACGGCCGCGTCAGCGCGACAGGAGAATGCGGGCCGGCGTCCGCACCACCGTGACTGAATTTCCATTCCGCAATGAATGCAGATCCCAGGTCGGGGCGAACGTAACGTTTACCAATGTCGATGTCAAGGTGGCCTTGCGGAGTCGCGATTGCATATCCATTCAAGTCCTACTAGGCATTTACAAGGATCGACCTCCGTGCTTACATGGGGAAAGCGCTTGCTCGGGCAGGCGCAGGCGGGAGCCGTTATCACCAGCTCGTCCGTTTTGGCAGGGCAACGAGCCGCGGGACCAGCCGACCCACCGGCGTCACAGGGCAGGGCGCCATTGACGGTGGAAGGCCGGCCGGGCTTCGTCCCCGCCGTTGGGAAGGGAAATCCCATGCTCGTACGACGGCGCGCCAAGCTGCTCGCCATCAGCTCGACCATCGCCGCCTCCAGCGCGGCAGTGCTCGTCGCCGGGGTGCTCACCGCCGGTGCCGCCCAGGCCGCAGCCGGCTGCCAGGTCAACTACTCGGTCAGTTCACAGTGGCAGGGCGGGTTCACCAGCAACGTCACCATCACCAACCTCGGCGACCCGATCTCCTCCTGGAACCTGCGCTGGTCGTACAGCGCCGGCCAGCAGGTGTCCTCGGCCTGGAACGCGAACGTCACCCAGAGCGGCAGCCAGGTCACCGCCACCAACGTCGACTACAACGGAAGCATCGGCACCAACGGCACGACCTCGTTCGGCTTCAACGGCAGCTGGAACTCCAGCAACCCGGCGCCGACGAGCTTCACGCTCAACGGCGTCACCTGCACCGGCGGGACCGTGCCCACCACCCCGGGGACCACCCCCACCAGCACGCCGACGACCACGCCGCCCACCCCCGGACCCACCTCGGCCCCGCAGACCGGGCTGGTCGGCTGGGCCACCCAGAACGGCGGCACCACCGGGGGCGGCAACGCCTCCCCCACCACCGTGAGCAGCGCCTCCGCTCTGAGCAGCGCCATCGGCGGCAGCAACGCCGCCGTCATCCGGGTCTCCGGCACGATCTCCTGCTCCGGGATGCTGCAGGTCGGGTCCAACAAGACCATCCTCGGCAACCCGGGCGCGACCATCGTCGGCTGCGGGCTCAACGTCAGCGGTCAGCGCAACATCATCATCCGGAACCTGACCTTCCGGAACTGGAACGACGATGCCATCAACGTCCAGAACTCGTCGACCAACGTCTGGATCGACCACAACACCCTCAGCAACGGCTACGACGGCGCGGTCGACATCAAGCGGGGCTCGGACTTCGTCACGGTCTCGTGGAACCGGTTCTTCAACCACAACAAGACCATGCTGCTCGGGCACAGCGACGGCAACGCCGGCCAGGACGTCGGCCACCTGCGGGTGACCTACCACCACAACTGGTTCGACGCGACCAGCCAGCGCCACCCCCGGGTCCGCTTCGGCAACCCGGTGCACGTCTACAACAACTACTACAACAGCAACGGCGGCTACGGCGTGGCCTCCACGATGAACGCGGGTGTCCTCGTCGAGGGCAACTACTTCGAGAACGTCAAGGACCCGTACCACCGCGGCGAAGGTAACTCGGGGCCGGGCAGCCTGGTCGCCCGCAACAACCACTTCGTCAACTCGGGCAGCGGGCAGGCCGGCGGCAGCGTCGCCGGCATCCCGTACTCGTACTCGCTGGACGGCGCCAGCAGCGTCAAGTCGATCGTGACGGGCGGCGCGGGCGCCGGAAAGATCACCGTCTGACGGACGGATCCGGGGGCTGCCGCCGGACGGCTGCTCGTCGGGTGGCGGGATGAGAGTGAGGCGCTCGGCTGGGATGTCCCGGCCGAGCGCTTCGCGCGTACGGCCACGGCGCGTCCGGCGGTGGCCAGGCCGCCCGTCTGGCCGGGCGGACATGGCGTACGTGGGGTCGGGGCTGTCCCGTCCGTCGAGGGCCATCGCCCTCTCCCCGCGCTGCGGTCCTCGCCGGTCTGGTCGCCGCCTCGACGCCTGTTGCCCTCGACGGTCCACTGCCGGTCCGTGCACCAGAGCGCGGTGTCGAAGCCTGCGACGGCCTTGGCTTTCACCAGCATCGGGGCGAGGGCTGCTGCAGGCCGGGGCAGCCCTCGCGAATGCAGGCGCGTCCCGTCACGATGCAGCTACGACGGCGGCACTGTGGCCGACCACCGCGTAGGGCCACGGCGAGCGGGAATCACGGCGTGACCGGGATCGAGGGACGGCCCGGCCAGGGCGGCGTGGTTGCAGCGGCCCGCCCCAACGACGACAGCCACCTGAGGGCGATGCCCTCAGGTGGCTGTCGTCGTGGTGGTTACCGGACGTTGATCACGACCCGGCGGTAGCTGTACAGGTTGGGTGCGCCGTTGTCCCGCAGCTGCAGGACGATGTGGAGGTTCTTCCCGCCGGCGCCGGCCGGCACCTGTACCGAAGCGGTCTCGCGGTGGTGGTTCGCGCCGGAGAAGGTGCCGGTGATGCTCCAGTCCATCCGGGCGGCGAAGTCGTTGTGGATCGCCGTGCTCCACCGGTTGATCGAACTGCCGCCCTCGGGGGCGTCGCTGTACATGTAGTAGGGGTCGTACGACGGCTCCGCGACGAGTCTGCCGCTCTCGGTCATGCCTCGGACACCGGCCTTCTCGGCCGGGCCGAAACGCCCGCCCCAGCTGCCCCAGTCCACCCGGTCGGGATTGCTCAGGCCATTGGGCATCTGGTAGAGGAGCCGGGGTGTCCCCCTCGTACGCCCACGCCTTCTCGGGGTACAGAGCGCCGAGCGGGCCGTGGTTCTGGACCATCGTGTCGACCCAGCTCGCCGAGGGCTGCCACGCGTAGACCAGGTTCTTGGCGCGGATGTACAGCAGGTTGGGGAAGGTCTTCGTCATCCAGGCGCCGGCGTCGTCCTGCCCGAGGACGTCGTACACCCGCAGCTTGCCGAGGAACTGATCGTCCTGAGCCTGGCTCCGGGTGTTCTTCACCTTCCACAGCGCCTGCGCCAGCGTGTTCCCCCCGCCCCACAGGTTCACCCACACCGGACGCGGATCGTCCTTGTCCACTGCCGCGATGATCAGCTCGGAACCGGGCTGTCCTTGCCTGCTCCGACGTCGCCCATTCCGTAGCCGGTCTGGCCGAGCTTGGAGATGGACTGCAGGTACGCGACGGAGGGGTAGCCCTGGGCGTGCTTCTGCAGGTTCGGGAGCACCTGACCGTACGCGTTCAGTCTGGGGTTGAGCAGGTTGGCCATGTTCGCCGCGGACTGCGTCGATGGCCAGCCCGACTGCGTACGTGGCCACCGCCGACGACGATGGGCTGCAACTGCACCAGTACCTGCCCGGCGTCCAGGACGTGAAGCTGGTCTTCGTCAACGGCAACGTCAACGTCGACTGGCTCCAGTTCTCCGGGACCAGGTGCTCCATCCGCCGGTGCCCGCGACGGTGACGGTGCCGTTCGTCGACCGGCGGGGTCGCGGCCGGCTCAGCGATGTGGGACCCGGCCGGGAGTACTTCCAGGACGAGACCCCCGTCCGGCAGGCGACGGTGCTACGCGGCCACGCGGTCCGGGCGAACTACCTCGCGGCGGCGCGGGCCAGGTCTCGGTCTTCCTCTGCGACGCGTACGCTCCCTCCGCGAACCCCGACGACATCTCGATCACCGTCGACAACGTGGGCGGCGGGCGACTCGCCATCGAGCACCTGCTGGCATGCGGGCGGCGCAACATCGTCCACATCACGGGCGAGATCGGTTTCCGAGCGGCGCGGGACCGCGCCGAGGGGGCGGCGGCAACCCTGGCCGAGGCTGGCCTGGACCTGGTCGGTGGCCGGTCGTACTTCGGGTCGTGGGACGAGTCCTGGGGGCGGGCTGCCGCCCACATGGTCGTCGAACGGCACACCGAGGTCGATGCGGTCTACTGCGGCAGTGACCAGATCGCCCGAGGCGTGCTGGACGCGCTGCGCGAGCTGAGACGTGACGTGCCCGCAGCCATCTCCGTGCTCGGATTCGACAACTGGGAAGCCACCTCTGCGGACTCCCGCCCGCGCCTGACCAGCATCGACATGAACCTCAAGCGCCTCGGCACCGTGGCAGGCCAGCGACTCTTCGAGGCCATGGGCGGGGCCGAGCCCCGGTCGGAGGAGTTTCCCGGCCGCCTCGTGGTGCGCGAATCGACCCTGCCGGTCGGCTGAGCGGGGCGCCAGCCACCTCGCCGTTCTTCGTTCGAGGGCCCGGTTCGCCGGCGTTTCGCCGGACGGATCCGTGCCGCCTGGCGGCAGCCGGTTCGGGCCCCCCGCTCACCGATCGCCGCAGGGACCGAACCCGCCGGTGCCGGCGACGCCAGCGACGGGATCGATCGAGATGAGCGCGCCGTCCAGGATCGTCGACGTCGGCACGCGAATTCGATTCGGGTTCGGCTGGACAACAAGGTCATGGACGGGTATGACAGCACTGGTGAGGCTCCTGGTCGGCTGTTGTCGTACCTGGAGCTTCCTCATCGAGGTGCGGTCTGCCCTACCTGCCGGGACCAGCACCGTCAGGTTGAAGAGGTTCATCAGATGGACGCTGAGTGGGGAGTCGCCACCCGGGCGCGCGCCGAGAACGGGAGTGCGCATTGTCTGCGAGTCGGCGTGTGATCGCCTCGGAGGCGTTGGTGCGTGGTGCCGCGATGCACTATCTGCGCCATTCCACGTTGGACATGGACGTCCTGGCCGCGGAACTGTCCATCAGCCGGGCGACCCTGTACCGGGCGGTCGGCAGCCGGGACGCGTTGCTGGGCGAGGTGTTCTGGTCGTTCGCGAAACTGCTGCTGGACGAGGCTCGCGGCGAGGCACCCGGCACCGGGCCGGACCGGGTCGTCGAGGTCTCCCGGGTGTTCGCCGAGCTGACGTCCTCGGGTCCGCAGTTGCAGCAGTTCGTGGCGGCCGAGCCGCAGACCGCGGCACGGGTGCTGGTCACGCCGGCGACCGATCTGCAGAAGCGGAGCATGGAGGCGCAGTTCGAGATCTTCCGCGAGTCGGGCCTCATCGGGGACGAGGAAGACCTGCGCAGGCGAGCGTACCTCTACGTCCGCCTGGTCGGTTCCGTGATCTACAGCGACCTGCTCGGCATGGCCGGAGTCGAGTTCAGCCTGGCCGAGCCGGCGCTACGGGCACTGCTGCCGCGATGAGACGGGGCCGCCGGCGAACTCACGCCGCCGGCGGCCAACCGGTGCCTGTCTCAGACAGCGAAGTTGGCGCAGGTGTTGCGGTACTCCTGCACGGCCGTGCTGGTGCCCGGGCCGGGGCAGACGAACTGCTGGTAGCGGGTGTCGTCGTCGACGAAGAGCTTCAGCCAGGCGATGCTCATCTTCGCGATGGTGGTGTTCGAGATGTTCGGCGCGAAGTGGCTGGCACGGTTGAGCTCCACGTACGCCTTGCCCGGCGCGGCCGGCAGGCTGTTGTAGAACGGCTCGGAGTGGGTGCGGACCGAGGCGACCGAGTCGTTCTCCGCACCGACGATCATGGTCGGCACGGCGACCTGGCCCCACGTCTTGGTCAGGTTCCACGGGGTCAACGGGATCGCGGCCTGCAGCGAGGGCCGGCTGTTGGCGGCCTCCAGAGCGCCGCCGCCGCCCATCGAGTGGCCCATCACGGCGACGCGGTTCGCGTCGACGCGGGTCCGTACGCTGCTGTTCTCGGTCAGGTAGTCCGCGGCGGCGAGCAGTTGCCGACCGCGGCTGGCCGGCTGGTCCGATCTGGTGATCGTGTCGATGTTGAAGACCACGAAACCCTGCGAAGCGATCCGCGGGGCGATCCAGGCCATGCTCGACTTCGAGGCGGTGAAGCCCGGCGCGATCACCACGGCGCCGAAGGTCCCGCTGCTGGTGTCGGTCGGGTAGTAGATGTCACCGCCACCGAAGCCAGACACGCTCGCCCGCGAGACGCTGGTCCGCGCGGTGGCGAACGGCCCTTCGGCCGCCTCGATGCTGCTGTCGGTGGGGGCTGGGCCCTTCGCGAAGGACGCGGTCTCCGCGTTCGCGGACGGGATGAGGGTGATGCCGGCCACGCTGAGCGCGACTGCGGTCAGCGCCCCGAACACGGTCTGGCCGCGACGGCTGCGGCGCCTGTGGGTCGTCGAGGACAACGCTTCTCCCTTGTGGAATCGGATGTACGGGCCGAATGCGCCCCGCTTGCCGAGGGAGTCTTGGGGTCGCCGAAGGTGATCTCAACCGTCCTGCGACGTCGTGAGACGGGAGTCCGGACAGCAGGGCAGGAAATTGGCCATTCGCACAGAACAACAATTCCGGGCGCGGCCATCGATGGTTTTGAGATCAGCACGAGAGATTGGAGCGCTCCCATCGTCGCCGATCCTCGACGAGGGTCCACTTAGGAGCGACTCCTTTCAACCTTGCGGTGCTGGTCACAGCACACGTGGCAGCACCTGGCGGCGGGCGCGTGCGCCGGCGCGGCTTCCCGGGCCGGTCCCGTCCGGCCGGCCGCGCAGGGGAACGTTCGGTGGTGCTCGGCAGCGCACTTCGCGTGGCAGTCCTCGACGACACCGTGTTCGTGTCGACACCGTGAGTGCTGCACGTCTGCAGGCTGTCGGCGTGATCGGTTCCGTCGCGCGTGCGGCGGGGCGGTGGTAGCGGTCCCGCCCCGCCGGGACCGCCGAGTCAGGGCGCACGGCGTTCCCGCCGGCCGGCGTTTCGACAGCGGATCTGCGGCTCGTCGCCCTGGTGGTCGGCATCGACACACGCCACACGGTCGTCCTCTCGTCCACTGGACCCGGGACGCGACGAGCCGTCGGCGAGCCACGGCTCGCCGACGGCCCCGAGGTGCTGCTCAGGAGGCGCGGCTGGGACCGGGGTTGTCGCGGCGGGGCCGGCCGTGGCCAGTCGCCACACGGCCGGCCGCTGCCCGCGACCGACGGTCATCGGGTACGGCTGGGCTTCCGCTCGCCGCCCGGCGGGTGGCGGTGCGGGTTCGACCCGCTGACCGGACGACCGCACAGGTCGCTGGTTCCACGTCTGCCGGCGCCACCGCATCCGGCGCTCGCTCGCACGGTCACCCGCTCGGCGTGCGACCGGACGTCCCGGCGCTCCCGGGATGGACGTGGCTCGGGCGCGGCGGCGATCTCCACCGGAACGCGCGCCTTGCGGTTGTGCGTCTCGATTCAGGTGTCCAGCGCCGTCCGGCGGCGCGTCAGGCCATGATCGAGAAGCCCCAGGACAGTGGGGACAGCTCAACGCCGGAGTCTGGCAACTGTCCCGGTCACAAACCCTGCTCGAACCGGCAGGCGGACAGGCGGTCGATGCCGGTCCACACCCGAATCCGAGCAAGGCAGCTGACAGTCGACGCCTGCACCGCCTGGACCCTGATCTTGGGAATCGGTTCGTGAACGAGGATCGACACGAACCGGTTCCCGACCCGGATCGCGCCTTGACGGTGCTATCTCAAGCTGCTCTTGCGGCGATGGCCCAGGACCGGGAAACCTGACGCTGCGGCTGGCGGTTCCCGTTCGTCGAGGCAGCCGACCAGGTCGTGTTCTCGATGCACCTTGGCGAGTGACAGCTGTCGACGTACTGCTGCATTCCGAACCGCCTCGGCGATAGCGCCCGGTCAGCCGTGCTTGGCGACGGTGAGCAGGACGACCGCATCCTCCAACGCCTCCAGGGTGTGCCGGGCGTCGGGCACGACGAGCAAATCGCCCGCGGAGCCGGTCCAAGAGGAGCTCCCGGCAGCCAGACGCACCTCTCCGTTGAGCACGTGGACGGTGGCCTCACCCGGATTCTCGTGCTCCTCAAGCTTCTGTCCGCTGGCCAACGCGATGAGCGTCTGGCGCAACACCCTCTGCTGTCCGCCGTAGACCGTGTAGGCGCTGCGCCCGTTCTTACCATGCGCGTTCTCGAGTTGTTGTCGCGCCAAGGCGGTCAACGACGTCTGCTCCATGAAGTACACCTCCGACCGGGTTGCGATCTCCAACATCACGTCAGGGCGGTCGAGTCGGAACGTCCTGCCCCGCCCGGGCCCTCAAGGCCGCCGCCAGCGGCGACACGCAGATTCAAATCGAAAGATCTCCTATTGCCCGGGGCCGCAACGGCTAGTTTTCCACCCTGTTCGGCGACGCGCTCCAGGATGGGGAACCCCGGTCGTCCTGACACAGGCGTCGCCCCGGTGAGCGCACCCACCCTAACGAAACAAGACATAGTTGTCCAGGTTGCCTTGAGTCGCCGGCCTCCGGTGACCCGATCCATGCTTGTCTCCGCCACGTCCGACCAGGGCCCTTCGCACCGTTTTGTCTGATCCGCACAACGGTCACGAGACGGGTTAAACCGCGCCCGAGCCGGGGGCGGGGTGGCGCGCTGCGACCGACCCGCTCTGCTAGTAAGGAGTCGTGCCCGAACTCGACTCTCCTGGGATGACGCGAAGCGACGCCGAGCGGAACCGCAGGATCCTGCTGAACGCCGCCGCCGAGGCCCTCGCGGAGAATCCCGGAGCCTCGATAGCACAGGTCGCGCGGACCGCCGGCCTCGCTCGCGCAACGGTCTACCGTCATTTCCGCACCCGACAGGACCTGCTGGAGGCGATGCGCGCCGAAGCGTTGGTCAGCGCCGCCGAGGCGATCGCCGGGTCGCGGCTCGACGAAGGGGATCCCGTCGACGCACTCCGCCGTGCCGTGGATGCCCTGGCGTCGCACGGCGTACGCTTCCGGGCCCTGCTCGTCGAGGGCGCCGAACTGGATCCCACCTTCCTGCAGGAGCGCGCCGAGGTGATGGCTCCCCTGCACGAGGTGGTCCGGCGGGGACAGGAGGCGGGGTTGATCCGCCCCGAACTGCCGGCCCCGTGGGTGGTTACGGCGATGGCCGCGCTGCTGGCCGCGGGCGTCCGCACGCTGGCCAGCGGCACCGATCACCGCACCGTGGCCAGTCTGATCTTCGAGACCCTCACCGACGGCGTCGCGACCAACCCTTGAGGGGTGCAGGGAGGGCCTTTGTCGGCGCTTCCGGTAGAGCAGGGGTCACTGTCAATAGCGTCGGGCCGGCCCGCAGTGCCTGCCGTAGAGTGCGCCGACCGGATACGCGGACGGCGGGCCCAGATATGAAGAAGGCCGCTGGTGGGACCGGGTCAAACTCCGGCCAGAGCAGGCGACTCGCTCACATCGGCTGTCGATCGATGCTCGGCCAACGGACCCCGATGCGGGCCTTCCACAGCGGACAGAGGAACGAGGCAGGCCAACACCTGTACCGTCTGCGCGGCCCCGGTCAGGGTCATGGCCTGCCACCTCGATCCGCTCGAGCGCCTCGAGAATCGCCATCGTGACGGACTCCGGGTCCGTGATCTGCTCGAGTGACACCCGCCTGCGCGCTGTGCCGTCACCCAGGGCTGTCGCCGCCGCGCTCCTTGGCGGCCGCGGCGGGGAACTGCGTGTCGCGCCTTCGTACAGGCAGGCGTCCCAGATCTTGCGAATCGGGCACAGCGGGTCGGGAGCCGCCTGGTCGGAGGTGCGAACCAGGGAGATGGCCCTCTCGCCAGAAAGCTGGACTCCTGTGTCTCACTTAGGCTACGGTTGCCGCCGGCAGTCACCTCCCCGATCCTGCCTGGAGGAAGGAAGAAAGTGACTTTCGAGCGTCGTATCCCAAACGTCTCGCAGGCCCCTACCCGAAATGTTCCGCAGCATCAGCCGCTGCCGGCGCAGGACGTGGAACCTCAGATCGACGTCCTGGTCGTCGGCGCCGGTCCGACCGGTCTGACCGCGGCGTCCGAAGCGATCCGACACGGCCTGACTGTCCGGATCATCGAAAGCAGGTCCTACCGCTCCACCTTCTCGAAGGCTCTTGTGGCCCATGCCCGCACGCTCGAGGTGTTCGAGACGATGGGGATCGCCGACGAGGTCCTCGCCGAAGGCACCAGGTTCGCGGGCCTGAACACCCACGCCGGGCGCCGGCGTCGCGCCGTCCGCGTCAGCTTGCTCGATCAGCCCTGGGGCGACACCGCCTATCCGTTCTGGCTGTCCATCCCGCAGTACGCGACGGAACGCATCCTTGAGGACCACCTCAACGCGCTCGGGGGCGAAGTCGAGTGGCAGACCACCCTCGATCGCCTACAGGACGGTGGCGACCACGTCGAAGCGACGCTGACCCGCGCGGACGGCGAGGACGAGGTGGTACGCGCTCGCTGGGTGGTCGGTGCCGATGGCGGACGCAGCCGGGTACGCGAGCAGGTCGGCCTGCGGCTGGACCGCTCGGACGCGGGCGCCACCTTCGTCCTCGCGGACGTCAAGACCGGTGCGAACCTGACCGAGGACGAGGGACACGTCTTTCTCCATCCGGCGGGGCTACTGCTGATCGTGCCGATGCCGGAGCCCCGCCGCTGGCGGATCATCGCCCACGTGCCGACACCCCCGGCGGGCGCGCCGCTCACCATCGACGCCGCCTTCCTGGATGAACTGATCCGGGAACGCTCGGGAATCGAGTTCGGCAGCCACGACGTCGTGTGGGAGTCGCAGTTCAACCTGAGCCACGGCGTGGCCGATCACTACCGCCGCGGGCGGGTGTTCCTCGCCGGTGACGCGGCGCACGTCCACAGCCCGGTCGGCGGGCAGGGCCTCAACACCGGGGTGCAGGACGCGCACAACCTGCTCTGGAAGCTGGGCCTTGCCCGGCGGATAAACGCCGAGCCCGCCGAGCGGCTGCTCGACAGTTACGAGGCGGAGCGCCGTCCGGTCGGCTACGCGATGGTCCGGGGCACCGCCCAGGTCACCCGAATCCTGACGACCCGAGGGAGTCTGATCCGAACGGTGGTGGGTGCGATGGCGCCACGGGTCATCCGACGCTCCGCCGTCCAGGCCCGACTGGGCCGTACCGTCGGCATGCTCGACATCGCGTATCCGGACAGTCCGATCGTGCCCGCAGCGGCGGTCCCAGCCGGTGCTGGCCGCCGCATGCCGAACCCGGAACTGCGATGCGGCGGCCGGCTGTACGAGCGACTGGACCGCACCGGCCACACCTGGGTGGTACGGGGAACCGTTGGCGAAACGACCCCCGACCCGAACCATCCCCGGTGGAACGGCCTGCCGCTGGTTCACGTCACGGACGACGCACTGCTGCGACACGTGGACGGCGTGGCGAAAGTAGCGCTCGTGCGCCCCGACCGCTACATCGCCGCAGCCGGGGACACCCCGGAGGCCGTCTGGTCCCGGGTGGACGGCCGGCTGATCCCCGCTCCGGACGTCGCGGCCGGTGCGCCGGCCACGAGCGACTGACCTCGTCGACGCCCATCCGCTTCGGGTCGCCGGCCTCAAGTGTCTCGGGACAACGTCGTCCAGGCGATCCAGAGGCCGGGGCGTCCTCGGCAAGACCCGCTCCTCCGGCGGGGAGGCTCCGGTTCCGCCTTCCGCCCACTCCCCCACGCTCACTGGCTCGGCCCTGGCAGGACTCTGCCAGCGGGGTGCACCGCGCGTTGTTGCTACGGAGCCGCCTCGACGCCGTCGAACGCTAGATCGAGCAGGAGTGTCACGTGCGGCGCGGCGTCCGCCGCTCGACCCTCGGCCCAGTCGCGCATGGCGGCCTCGAAGGTCCGCGCGATGTGTGCGGTGATCAGCGCCGGAGGGATGTCGGTACGAAGGACTCCGGCTGCCGCACCCTCCTCGATCATTCGTTCCACCACGTCGAGGACGGGCGGGCGGGCTCCCTGGCCCAGCAGAGCGGCATGCCGGATGGGAAGGGTGTAGACGAATCTGGCGAGCTGTTCGTTGGTCGCCATGCGGGCCGCGGCGCCGATCAGGAGCTCCCGGATACGAGGTAGCGCTTCGGCGGCTGGTCCCGGGGGCGCGGCCACGGGCTCCCTGCCGAGCAGTCGGGCGAAGAGTTCGGCGAGGATCTCCTCGCGCTCTGAGAAGTGCTTGTAGAAGGTGGCGCGGGAGATGCCGGCCGCCTTGGCGATGTCCTCCACCCGTACGCCGACGTAGCCGCGTTCGGCGAACAGCCGCAGCGCGGTGTCCAGCAGTTGGTCGCGGGCCCGTTCGCGCAGGTCGGCACCGACAGGGCCGAAGCCGGGTGGGCGTACGGCCATCTGAGTCCCCTCCAAGCCAGTCGCGCGGTCCGGAGCACGCCTTGACGGTCGCCTGACCACAAATCTACGCCAGCCAAGTCCCTGTTCCGCCGTCGCCCCATGGCGGGGACTGCTACTCGAACACGCGTGTATCGTCTGTCTAGACACGTGTCTTGTTCCGGACATCGTTCTCCTCGGAATGCGGCGTCCGCCGCCGCACCCCTGTCCCGTTCAGGAGGTTCAGCCTTGCTTACTGCTCTCGGTAGGTTTTCGGTACGGCACCGCTGGCTGGTGGTGATTACCTGGGCTGTGTTGCTGGTCGGTGCGCTGGCAGGCGGCCACCGGTACGGCGGATCGTTCACGAACGACCTGACGCTCTCGAACACCGACTCGCAGGCGGCGTACGACACGTTGCGGGAGCGGTTCCCGGACATGTCGGGCGACGGCATGCAGGTGGTCATCCACAGCGACGACGGGGTGACCTCGCCCGAGGTCCAACGCGCCGTGGACGCGGCCCTGGCGGACCTGCGCGCCGACTCCGACGTCGCCGCCGCGCAGTCCCCGTACGGGCCCGGCCAGCGGTTGGTCTCCGACGACGGCCGGACCGCCATCGCCACCGTGCAGTTCACGGAACGCGCCAAGGACATCCCGGAGGGTGCGGTCGAGCAGGCGCAGGCGTCCTTCGACCCGCTTCGCGACCAGGGCCTGGAGGTCGAGTACGGCGGCCCGGCCGTGCAGACGGAGTCCGGCCCCTCGGGTAGCGAGGTCTACGGGCTCATCGCCGCGGTCGTTGTCCTGCTGGCCGCCTTCGGGTCGCTGTTAGCCATGGTGGTGCCGATCGTCACGGCCCTGATGGCGCTGGGCCTCGGGCTGGCGGTGATCGAACTGCTCACCAACTGGGTGACGATCGGCACCTCCGGCCCGGTGGTCGCCGCCATGATCGGGCTCGGGGTCGGCATCGACTACGCACTGCTCGTCGTCACCCGCCACCGGGAAGGGCTCGCCCAGGGCCAGGACCCCGCCCAGTCGATCGAACGGGCGATGCGTACGGCCGGGCGTGCCGTCCTCGTCGCCGGGGCCACGGTCATCGTCGCGATCCTCAGCCTCTACCTGATCGGCATTCCGTTCGTCTCCGCTCTCGGGCTGGCCAGCGCCATCACCGTGGCGGCCACCCTGCTGGCGGCGGTGACCCTGCTGCCCGCCCTGCTCGGGATCTTCGGCCGCAAGCTGGACCGGCTGCGAATCCGGCGCATCCGGTTCGACCACGGCGAGGGCCGGGAGGGCGGCTGGCACCGCTGGGCCCGCGGGGTGCAGCGCTGGCGGTGGCTCGCCGTGCCGCTGGCCGCCGCGCTCCTCGTCGTGCTGGCCCTTCCGCTGGCCTCGCTGCGACTCGGCACCGGCGACGGTGGCTCCCAGCCGGCGGAGTCGACCCAACGGCAGGCGTACGAGCTGGTGGCCGAGGACTTCGGTCCCGGTATGACGGGCCCGCTCCTGGTGACCGTCGACCACCCCTCCGGCGCCTCCCCGCAGCAGGTCCAGCAGGCCAGCGGCGACCTGCGCGCCGACCTGGTGCGGACCGAGGGCGTGGCGCAGGTGTCCCCGCCGCGCATCGATCCGGAGGGGCGGACGGCAGTGCTGACCGTGGTGCCCACCGGCTCGCCGGACGACGAGTCCACCGAGCACCTGGTACACGAGCTGCGCAGCGACGTGCTGCCGAGGGCCGCGGACGGGGCCGAGGCCCACGTCGGCGGAGCTACGGCGACGAGCATTGACCTGGCCGACAAGCTCGACGAGCGGATGCTCTGGTTCATGCTGCTCGTGGTCGGCCTGGCCTTCCTCGTCCTGCTGGTCGAGTTCCGCTCCCTGCTGGTCCCGCTCGTCGCGGTCGTGATGAACCTGCTCGCCGTCGGCGCCGCGTACGGCCCGGTGGTGGCGGTCTTCCAGTGGGGCTGGTGGCCGGCGGAGCTGATCGGTGCCGAGCCCGGCCCGGTCGAGTCGTTCGCCCCGGTGATGCTCTTCGCCGTCCTGTTCGGTCTCTCCACCGACTACGCGGTGTTCCTGCTCAGCCGGGTGCACGAGGAGTACAAGAGGACCGGTGACGCACGGCGTTCCATCGTCACGGGCATGGGCGCCACCTCCCGCGTGATCATGGCAGCCGCGTCGGTGATGGTGGTCGTCTTCGCCAGTTTCGTCCTCAACGACCAGCGGACGGTCAACCTGTTCGGCTTCGGGCTGGCGACCGCGATCGCGATGTACGCGCTCGTCGCCATGCTCGTGCTCACCCCGGCGCTGCTCGCCATCCTCGGCCGGGCCGCCTGGTGGATGCCGGGCCGTCGGCGCCGGCGGGCCGCCGGCACGCCGGCGGAGCTGGCAGAAACGGACGGTGGAGCCGATCCTCGGACGCTGCGGGAGGCCGCCGACGGGGCGGGTTCCGCTGCCTGATCCTCCCGCCCCCCCCCTATCGGGGCCCGACCGCGTTGCGGCCGGGTCCCAACAGGTCATCCGGGCACGGGCACCTGTTCCGGATGGACGGCGAGTTCCGACCAGGTCGTGCGCCCGGCAGGGCGAAGCCCAGCCGCCGATACCGCTCGTCGCGACTACCGGTTCGGCACCGGCAACTCACCGGTCAGGTACCGCTGCAGAGTCGCGCCGACGGTGCAGATCACGGTGTCGGCCGGTGCCGTCGCCAGCGGCTCCAGCCCGACCAGGTAGCGAGTGAACGCAAGGCCGGACAGCTGCGAGACCGCCAACGCCACCCGTAGGGGCGCCTCGCCCGGATCGAGCCCGCATTTGCTCATCACCGCGTCGACCACGTCGGGAAAGAGGACCTCCCGGACCAGCCGTGCGATCTGGTCGGCCGTCGCCGCCGTACGTAGCAACGCGCTGGCGTTCGCACCCGCACCGCCCTCCCACAGTCGGAGGAATTGGGCAACGATCCGCTCCCCCAGCGTGTCGACACCACCGGCAAGCAATTGTGCGAGGATTCGGTCCGCATCGACCGCGCTGCGCAGGACGGTGAGGAAAAGCTGCTCCTTGGTGCCGAAGTAGTGGTGCACCAGTGCGGGGTCCACGGCGGCGGTCGAAGCAATCTGCCGGATCGTGACCCCACCGAAGCCGCGCGCGGCGAAGGCGTCCCGCGCGGCGGCGAGAATGATCTCGCGCGTGCCCGAGCCCACCGGACGCCTGCCGATTCGTGCCATCGATCCTCCCACCGTTCACCGGCCCCGCGTACCCGCGCGACGGTCTCGTGCTGTCAGAACGTGCCTTCGGACCCGGGTGACTGAACTGCGGCACGGGCGTGAGACGTACCCTTGACCACTCCACAAGCTAGACACTCATGTCGCAGTTCGTCTAGAGTCGGGCCGGCGGTCCACCGATCCGCCGCTCGCGCCGCATCCGCTGCCGGGGATCACGCCGCGGCCACGTGGCCGCTCGTTGCTCGCCGGCCGGAAGGGTTGGAGTCTCATGTTCGACACCCTCGCCGGCCTGCCGATGCACCCGTTGATCGTGCACGCCACAGCGGTCGTGGTGCCGGCCGCCGCGCTGGCCGTCGCACTGGCTGGGGTGTGGCCCACGTTCCGCGCCCGAACCGGTCCCCTCGCGCTCGCGTTGAGCACGCTGGCGTTGGTCCTGGTACCGATGACCGTACAGTCGGGCGACGCCCTGCGCGGACGTCTCCCCGCGAGCGAACTGATCGACCGGCACCGCGATCTCGGTACCGGCCTGCTGCCCTGGGTGATCGCGCTCGTGCTCGCAGCCGGGGCGACCGGCTGGCTACGCCGCGGGGAGATGATCCGGACACGCCCGGCCGAGGCGGACGGTGGGTCGGGCGGTCCGGACGACATTCCCGGCCCCGCCCGCGCAGCCCGGCTGACGGCCGTCCTGGTGGCCATCGTTGCCGTGGTCGCCGCCGCAGGCGTTGTCGCATCGGTTGTCCGCATCGGCCACAGTGGCGCGGAGGCAGCGTGGTCCGACGTGGCGACGACGACCACGGGACACGCCACCCCCGAACCGAGAAGGCAGGGATGATCTTGGCTGCGAAGGGACGGCGACGGTGACCGCCTCAGACGAGACAACCACCAGAGCGGGCGCCACCGGTATCCCATGGCGCCGGCTGTCCTGGCACTTCGTCGAGATGGTGGCGGCGATGTTCATCGGGATGGCGGTGCTGGGCATGGCCGCACGACTCGCCCTCGCCCTGCTCGGCCACGCCGACGTGCTTGATCGGCTCGAGGCGCGCGTCGTTGTCATGATGCTCAGCATGGGTACCGGCATGACGGTCTGGATGTCCTACCGTCGCCACCGTCCGGCGGGCATCGTGGAGATGAACGTCGCGATGCTCCTGTCGTTCGCGGTACTGCTCGTGCCGTTCTGGGTCGGCGCGCTCCCTGAGTCGGCGGTGATGACCGGGGGGCACGTCCTGATGCTGCCCGCCATGGCCCTGGTGCTGCTGCGCCGCCGAGGCGAGTACGCGAACAGCCACGACACAGAGCTGCGGAAGATGCGGTAGATCATGGGGGTGGCACTTCTCCAGCGAGCACCTTCGCGGCCAACTCGACCCGCTCAGGGTGGAAATCGTCGTGCAGGAGATGGCCAGGAACGTTGATGCAGCTCTGGCCGGGCCAGGCATCGCACACCGGGCACGGGGCGAACAAGCCGCCCTGCGGCTCCAGCAGGACGCCTTGGGACGCGGCCGCCCTGGCCATCTTGAGCAGCGCCGCGAACAACGCCTCGTCCCGGTACCGCGTCGCGGCGGCGGCCACCTCCCGCATTCCTTCCATGAACTGCAGGGCGGCCTGCTCCCCGGCCATCTTGACGAGCGGCATGCGTTTCGTCTCCCCGACTGCGGGTGGGCCAAACCTCGGCCCTGCTGGTCTCGGCGGCCCACGGCAGCTGCGCCAGGTCGCCGAACTGGTCGACCGACGACACGCGTCGACCTCCGTGGAAGGCACCCCCCTGCGCGGGACCCCTCGCCGACCATTCTTCCGAGGTCATCGTCTCTCTCCATTGCCCGGGCCCGCGACGACTATGGTGTGATCATGGCCGGCGACGAGGTTGCCTCGGAAGCACGCTGTCAGACGCTGCCGAGCCAGCGCAGCAGTGAGGAGTCGTCCTTCGAGCGCGGTCCAGGCTGCGGCCGCCCGTACGCGGAGGTAGACCGGGCGTGAGGAGATCGGCACGGGACCTGATCGACCTGGTCATCGACCCCGGCACGTGGGTGTCATGGGATGAGGCGCTTGCCGACCCGGCCCCGCTCGACGCCGACTACGCCGCTGCCCTGGCCGTCGCGCGCCGGACTACGGGCCTCGACGAGGCCGTCATCACCGGCGCGGGCCGGCTCGGCGGGCGGCGCGTCGCCGTCATCGCCGGCGAGTTCGCATTTCTCGGCGGCTCGATCGGCGTCGCGGCGGCCGAGCGGCTCACCCGGGCCGTCGAGCGGGCGACCGCCGAGCGGATTCCGTTGCTTGCCGCGCCCGCGAGTGGCGGCACCCGGATGCAGGAAGGATCGATCGCGTTCCTGCAGATGGTCAAGATCAGCCAGGCGATCACCGCGCACAAGGCCGCAGGACTGCCATACCTCGTATATCTGCGGCACCCGACAACCGGTGGCGTGTACGCATCGTGGGGGTCCCTCGGGCACCTGACAGTCGCCGAGCCGGGCGCGCTGATCGGCTTCCTCGGGCCGAAGGTGCACGAGGCGCTGACCGGCTCGCCGTTCCCGCCCGGCGTACAGGTCGCCGAGAACCTCCACGAACACGGTCTGGTCGACGCGGTCGTTGCGCCGGAGCAGGTGGCGCCGCTGGCCGAGCGAGCGCTGGCCACCCTCAGCGCGCCGCGCCGCCTCCCCCGTACGCCGATCCCGAGGGAAGACCCGCCCGGTGAACCCACTGCCTGGGACGCCGTCCGGCGATCCCGCCGGGCGGACCGTCCCGGAATCCGCCGACTGCTGAAACACGCCGGCCGCGACGTCGTGCCGTTGCACGGCACCCAGAGTGGCGAAACCGGAGCTGGAGTGATCGTGGCGCTGGCCCGCTTCGAGGCAGCCCCCGCCCTGGTCGTCGGACACGACCGGCGCGACAGCCCGCCCGACCCCGCCGGCCTGCGGGCCGTCCGGCGGGGGTTCAAGCTCGCCGCCGAGTTGGGCCTGCCCGTCGTCACCGTTGTCGACACGCCTGGCGCCGCGCTCTCGCCCCAGGCCGAGGAGGGTGGCCTTGCCGGAGAGATCGCCCATTGCCTTGCCGATCTCGTCACCCTGCCGGTGCCGACCCTGTGCGTGTTGCTGGGGCAGGGCAGCGGCGGCGCCGCTCTCGCCCTGCTGCCGACCGACCGTGTCGTCGCCGCAGCGCACGGCTGGCTCTCGCCGCTCCCACCCGAGGGCGCGTCGGCGATCCTCCATCGGACCGTCGAGCGGGCGCCGCAGGTCTCCGCCGCGCAGGGCATCCGCGCGCAGGACCTACGGACAAGGGGCATCGTGGACCGGATCGTGGCCGAGCGACCCGACGCCGCCGACGAGCCCGAGGCGTTCCTCGACCGACTGGCGGCGGTACTGGCGTACGAACTGGCCACCCTGCTCGACGCCGATCCGGCGGCACGCCTCCAGACCCGCCGGCTCCGTTACCGTCAACTCTGACCGCAGAACTCTTGCCGAACGCAGCGCGTACGCGGCAACCCGTTCGCCACCACCGGTACTACTGAGAGTGGTGGTTGGGTGTCTGTCTGCGCTTCGAGGCACACCCACTCCGTCCACCCGCTCGATCTTCTTCACCACGTCGTGCTTGCCGCGGGTGCAGGCCCGACGTGCGCCTGATGTCCGGATGGGCAGCTGACAGCCATGGCGCCGATGCACGAGACCGGCGAGAAGCTGTTCGTCGACGTCATCCGGCGCTCGGCCTCGCCCGCGAGCCGCCGCGCCGGCCTCCTGGAGATGGCGGGGAGGTCCGATCCGCTGATCAGGGATGCGCTGGAACCGCCTCGACCGGGGCGCTCCCGGACGGACGGCTACCCCGCCTGGCAGCTGGCGGTCGCTCCCGCCGCGGCCCGACACGCCGCCGCCGTGCCCGCACCGCACGCCGGGCGCCGTCCGCACCACCGGCGGACGTCGCGGAAGTCTCCGCGCAGGATCTTCGACGCGTACCGTTCCGCGTCGATCTCGATGCAGGTCCGCACATCGAGGCGCCGAACAACGACACCCGCGGACACCAACCCTGCACTGCGAGCTGCAGCAGGAACGGCAACATCACGGCCGGCAGCAGCCTCCGCCGGCTGACGGTGACGCCCAACGTCAGGCCCCGTCAACGCCAGCGTGGCGGCGCCGCCAACAGCCGTTCGATGTCGGACTCCCCGTCCAGCTCGGCCAGCCGAGCGGAGCCTACCCACACAACCGGCGTTCACCGCAGAGACTCAAGATCCGCGACGACTCCGCGTGGTCGCTTCCCGGACGCTCGGCGCTGCCCGGCTGAAGGCGAGGTGCGGTTCGGTGGCAGGGGACCTTGGTCCCTTCCGAGAGGATACCCCCGGGGGTATCTTCGACAGTGATCGAGGACAGCCGAACCGCGGAGGAGACCGTGAAGATCGTCGTGGTGGGTGGGGTCGCTGCCGGCATGCGCCAGTGCGAGACGGCCCGCCGGCACGGCACGCAGCCCGCTCTGACCGAACAACAGCTGGAAAAGCTGTTCATCGCGCTGTCCTGACACCACGCCCCACGCCCGCGACGACACCACCTGCCTTCGCTGAACGAGCCCGACGACATCGTCGGGCTCACCTGACCGACACCCCGACCACCGTTCCGGGAAGCCCGCCATGACCATGACCAGCAGCAGCCCACGTGCCGCATCTCACCGCCTGGCTCCGGCCGGCACCCTGCTCGCCTGGCGCACCGTACTCGCCGTGGTCGCGCACCCCGACGACGAGTCCTTCGGCCTCGGCGCGGTCCTCGCGGGCTTCGCCACGCAGGGCGCGAACGTGACGGTGCTGTGCCTGACCCACGGCGAGGCGTCCACCCTGCACGGCGTGCCCGGCGACCTGGGCACCGTGCGCGCCGCCGAGCTGGCCGCCGCGGCCCAGGCGCTCGGGGTGCGCACGGTCGAGCTGCTGGATCACCCGGACGGGCGACTGGCCGACCTGCCCCGCCCCTTGCTGAGAACCCAGGTGTCCGCCACCGCCAGGAAAGTCGCCGCCGACGGATCGTGGTCTTCGACCCCGGCGGCGTCACCGGACATCCTGACCACCGGGCGGCCACCGCCGCCGCCCTCGACGCCGCCGTGGCGGCCCGCCTTCCGGTGCTCGGCTGGACGCTGCCGGACGAGGTGGCAGAGACGCTCAACGCCGAGTACCGCGCCACGTTCGCCGGTCACCCGGCCACGGACATCGACCTGACCGTTCCGGTCGACCGGGCCCGCCAGCTCGCCGCCGTGAACCGCCACCCCAGCCAGGCGGTGCCCGGCAGCGTACTGTGGCGACGCCTGGAGCTGCTCGGCGGCGTCGAGCACCTGCGCTGGCTGCACCACGGCGGCGCACGATGAGGCCGGCCCGCCACCGAGCCACCGGCCCCGCACCGGCGGACCCGCCGCGCACCCTGCACCGCGACCACGATCCTGTCGCGGGGATCGACATGCCCGACGACCAGCGCGAGGCACCCGAGCAGCGGCGCATCCTGACCGTTCTGGTGCTCTCCCAACTGCTCAGCGGCGCCGGCCTGTCCGCCGGCATCACCGTCGGCGCCCTGCTGGCCGAGGACATGCTCGGCTCCACCAGCCTCGCCGGCGTGCCCAGCGCCCTGTTCACCGTCGGCTCCGCCCTCGCCGCGATCACCGTCGGACGCGTCTCCCAGCGTTTCGGCCGCCGCCCCGGCCTCGCCCTCGGCTACGGCGTCGGCGCCGTCGGCGCCCTGGGCGTGGTCGTCGCCGCCGCCGCGTCCAGCGCGCCGCTGCTGTTCGCCGCGCTGTTCGTCTACGGCGCCGGCACCGCCACCAACCTGCAGGCCCGCTACGCCGGCGCCGACCTCGCCGCACCCGCACGCCGCGGTCGGGCGGTGAGCACCGTGCTGGTCGCCACCACCGTCGGCGGCGTCGTCGGCCCCAACCTCGCCGGCCCCACCGGCCGGCTCGCCGACACCGTGGGCATCCCGACGCTGGCCGGACCATTCCTGCTCGCCGCGCTCACGTACGCAGCGGCCGCCGCCGTACTCGGGCTCTGGCTGCGCCCCGACCCGCTGCGCCTGGCCCACCTCCGAGCCGCCGCCCCCGCACCCGACGGGACGGCATCGGACCTCCCGGCACTCGCCGCGGCCAGCCGCGCCCGCACCGGCGATCTGCCGCTCGGGACCACGGTGCTGGTCCTCAGCCAACTCGTCATGGTCGCGATCATGACGATGACTCCCGTGCACATGCGCGCCCACGGCCACTCCACCGCGGCGACCGGGCTGGTCATCGGCATCCACATCGGCGCCATGTACCTGCCGTCGCCGCTGACCGGCTGGCTCGTCGACCGCCTCGGCACCCGCCCTGTCGCCGCCCTGTCCGCGCTCACCCTGCTGGTCACCGGCCTGATCGCCGCCGTGGCCCCCGCCCACTCGGTGCCCGCCCTCACGATCGCGCTGGCCCTGCTGGGCCTGGGCTGGAACCTCGGCCTGGTCGCCGGCACGGCCATCGTCACCGACGCCGTCCCCCTGGCCACCCGGGCCAGGACCCAGGGCAGCGTCGACGTCGGCATCGCCGTCGCCGGCGCCGCCGGCGGCATGGGCTCCGGCCTACTCGTCGCCCACGGGAGCTACGCCCTGATGGCACTCACCGGCGGGGCGCTCGCGGTGGCCGTCCTGCCGGCCCTGGCCCTGACCGCGCGGGCCCACCGCGCCGCCGTGCGCCGGGACGCGAGCGCCCTGCCCGTACGCGTACCCGCTCGACGTTGAAGAGGCGACCAGCGGGTGTCAGGGTCGAGATCGGGCGTAGCTGCCGCTGCCCCGCCCGATCAGCGACGCGGCCATGCACGTCCGGGACCACCGAGCCGCTCGGGCGGTCTGTCACGACCCACCGCACTCGACGGCGGGGCCCGCGCCAACGGGGGTGACAGCGAGCGGAAACGGATGGTCGTCCTTGTTCGACCCCGTGGTCCTTCCGTCCGTCCTCAGAAATTCCTCAGACGATCGAAAAGTATCGGCGCGGCGCTTCCCGCAGGCTTCCAACGGGTCCGGACCGGCGGACCCGCATGTCGAGGGAGAGATCGCCGCAGTGACTACGGGCCAGGCTCCCGTCACCGATGCCGTCGGCACAGGTGGCGACGTACGACAGGGACAGTTCCAGCACGCACTGAGGCAGGGTGCCCAGCCGTTCGTCCGGAGCGGCCGCGGCGGATCGCCACGTGAGGCCACGGCCCGGACCTGCAGGCAGGCACGGAATCTGGAGACGGTACATGTCTCAGGTCACGCGCTGGACGCCGAACAGAACTATGCGGACTTGGTGGCCCGGTATGGCGAGTCGGTCCGGGCGTACGTCGCCCGGCTGACCCGCAACCGGACCATCGCCGACGACGTGTACCAGGAGACGCTGCTGCGGGCGTGGCGGCATCGGCAGGCGCTGGTCGGACGGGAAGGCTCGGTTCGCAGTTGGTTGTACACGGTCGCGCACAACGCGGCTGTCGACGTGCTGCGGGGACGACGGGCGTACCCGGTCACCGACGAGGCGTGGGACCTCCTGCAACGCCCGGTGCAGGATCACGCTGACGCGGTCGTGGCCACCGCCTACCTGATGCCCGCGCTGCGCCGGCTCACCGCCGAGCATCGCGACGTGATCTTCGAGCTCTACTACCGCCGTAGCACGGTGACCGAGGCCGCCAAGACCATCGGCATCCCGCCCGGCACCGTCAAGTCGCGCGCCCACTACGCGGTGCGTGCACTGCGTGCCGAACTGGCGTCGTTGATGCCGGGGTCCGGCAACTCGCCCTCAGCCCGTTCGGAGGATCGTCCGTGAGCAGGCGGCACACCTCCGGATTCGCCATCCTGGGCATGGACCGGGACCCGACCCCGGGAGATCCGGACCAGATCGACCAACTGGCTCGCCTCTACGAGGAGATCCGGGATGACGCCCAGACCGGTGTACGGGTCCTCGGCCGTGGCGGCTCGCTGTCGCGGGCGAACGGTGAGTCCATGGAGAAACTTCGCGACATGCTCGACAGGCTGCCGCGAAAGCTGCAACAGACGGTCGACTCGTTCGATGCGGCGGCGCAGGCGTACCGGACGTACGCCCGGGCGCTGCGTGACCAGCAGACACGGATCGACACGGCGATGGATCAGGCCACCGCCGCCGTAGGGGTCGCCCGGCGTACGGCGCCGCGGTCGCCGGCCGTGGCGACACCGGTGGAGTTGGCGGATGTGAAGGCGCAGGCGGAGGAGATCGCCGGGGCGCGCGCTGAGCTCTCGGCCGCCCAGCGGCTCGCCGCGGACGCCCGGCGGCTGCGTGAGGTGGCCTCCGCGCGATGCAACCAGGCGCTCGACGACGCCGCCTCGAAAGCGATCAAACCACCGCCCCGGCGAAGATTCTTCCAGCGCATCGGCGACTTCTTCCGGAACAACCCGATCTTCCGGCTGATCATCGACATCGCGATCGCGGTCGTAGGGGTGGTCCTGCCCGTGGTCGGCATCGTGCTCGCCGCAGTGGCGGTGGTGGTCACGGCGGCGGTCCAGGCCGCGAACGGCAACTTCGAACTGGGCACCCTTCTGGTCGGCCTGGTGACCCTCGTCCCCGGGGCGAAACTCATCGGCTCGTTCACGCGTGGCGCGAAGAGTGTGGCACCCGGACTGGTCGCGACGGCTCGCAGCGGCGCCAAGACCTTCGGTGAGATCGGCAGGAACAGCACCCTGATCACCGGTGTCCTCACGTTCGGCGGTCGGGGAGGCGCCCTCGGCAGGCAGGTGGTGGCGGACTTCGGTAAGGGCGTCGTCGAGGAGGTCGCCACCGTCGGACTCAACAAGCTGGGCAACAAGGACAGCGCGGACTTCAACGCCGCCTCGATCTTCGGCGGCGCGGCGGCGGGTGCGGCGGCCGGCGGTGTTCTCGACGGCTTCCAGAAAGGTGTTTCGCGCGGCACGGACTTCGATGTGCCATCGGGCACCGGCTTGCCGTCGGGCGGCAGCGACTTCCCGTCCGGCGGTACGAGCAACACGGCGGGGGCTGACCCGGCCACGGGCGGATCCGGTGCGAACGCCGGGGCTTCGGCACCGGAGCGCGGCGGCCCGGCCGCAGGCTCGGACCCTGGCGAGGGCCAGGCAGCGGCGGATCCTCGGGAAGTTTCCCCGGACCCGGTCGGCCGTGTGGAGGACGGCACGGCCGGCTCCACGTCCGGCCTCGCGCCGACGACCGATGGTGGTGTTGCGGGCCAGGCAGCGGAGGGCCCTACCTCCGCAGGCCCGGCTCAGGTCGATCCGGTACCAGGAGGGCCGGACGGCGTCGCGCCCGAAGATCCGTCCGGGCCGGACGGACAGCAGGGTTCGGGACCGGCTGCGCCGCCGTCGGGTGGTAGCGGTCAGGAGACCGCGAGCACGGCCACATCACCACCCGCCGCGGTGCCCGCTGCTCCTGGCACCGGTGGCCCACCGGCCGCACCGTCGGCGGGTGTGCCGGGCGCCGTCGGCGGCGGGGCGACGTCCGGTCCGGAGGGACCGCGGTCGCGATCCGAACCCGGTGCAGAGAGCGGACAGGCACCCGGTCCGCAGGCCGACTCGCCATCCTCTGACGGTGACACCCCCACTCGAAGCGCCGATACGGAATCGGACGCCGAGGACACCATCGAGGAACGCGCGGCCGAGGCGGTGAAGAAGGCCGTCTCCGGCGGAGTGGGCGACGTGGCCTCGACCGCCATCGAGAACCGGCAGAACGAGGACGAGGACGACGAGGAGTCGCCGGCCGACGCACTGGTTGAGGCCGCGGTCAAGGCGGGTGCCGTATCAGCTGCGGCCGACGCGGCCACGAGTGCGTCGGCTGCGGATGACAGCACTGGTTTCACCAAGAGATTCCGCAGTTAGAAACCCTGCCGGCCGAGGCCGGCGACCACCAGAAGATCAAGGAGTATCACCATGCCCGATTTCGCGGTCAACAGTGACGAGACAGCCCAGACCTCGGCGGCTCTGCTGAACGACTTCACCCAACTGCAGGACAAATTGGTCGAGGTGCGGGGCAAGGTGCAGAACCTGCTCGCCCAGGGTTATCGCACCCCAGCGGCACAGCAGAAGTTCCAGCCCTTCTTCGACGAGTTCGCCAAGGGATTCGATCAGGTCAACCAGGGCCTGCAGGGGATCGGCAACTACGTCCGCTCCGTCGGGGAGGCGTTCGCCTCCACCGACCAGGATCTCGGCTCGCGCCTCGGCTGACGACAGCGGCGACAGAACCCCCTCGGACGCGCCCGGAGCACATCAGCACCGGGCGTGTCCGCTGTCGATGGAAGGAGGAGGATCGACGTGCGTCTCAACGTCAGTGTGATGTCCGACGCCTCGCCGGCTGCGGAGCCGCTGGTGGTGGAGGCGGAGCCGGGTACCTCGGTGGGTGCGTTCACCGCCGAGCTGGCCGGCGCCGTCGGAAGGAGGCCGGGCACGCTCTTTCACGGTGAAACCCCGCTGGACCCGCGGTTGTCGCTGGCCGAGGCGAGGGTAGGTGCCGGCGCCGAGCTGGGCCTGAACCGTCCGGCGCGGTCCCCGGCCGGCCGGGCCGGCGCGGTGGAGGTGCGGCTGGTGGGCGGTCCGGGCGCCGGGGGCATCGTGCTCCTGCCCCCCGGGGAGTACGAGGTGGGCAGCGGGCCCGCCTGCCGGGTGCGGTTGGCCGGCGACGTGCCGCCGGTCGCCGCCCGGCTACTGGTCACCGCGGAGCGTACGGTCGAGGTGACCGCCGTGTCGGCGATGGAGATGGACGGCAAACCACTGGACGGCACCGTCGAGTGGCCGGCAGGCCGCCAGATGGGGATCGGCGGCGTCCTGCTGGAGCTGGCGACCGGGGTGCCGTTGCGGGCTCCGCTGACTCGCGCGCCGGACGGCTTCACCTGGGAGTTCAACCGGCAGCCGCGGTTCTTCCCGCACATCCCAGGCGGACAGTTCCGGTTGCCGGTCGAGCCGACCGAGCCGGACAAGAGCCCCATCCCGCTGGCGACTCTGCTGTTGATGCCGGCGATCGGTGCCCTGGTGGGCATTCTCGCGACGGGCAACTGGCGGTTCATCTTCCTGGCGCTGGTCTCGCCGCTGGGTGCGTTGCTGACCCAGTTCGGCACCAAGCGACGCGGTAAGCAGAGCTTCGCCGAGCAGACGCAGGAGTACGAGGAGAAGCTCGCTCGGGTACGGGCCGACATCGACGAGGCCGTTCTCGAGGAGCAGCGCGCCCGGCGGTACGCCTACCCGGACCCGGCATTCACCGGGCGTATCGCCACCCTGCCCGGCGAGCGGCTGTGGGAGCGTCGCTGGCGCGACGACGACTTCCTCGCGCTGCGGGTCGGCACGTGCTCGATGCCCTCGGCGGTCCGGGTGGAGGACCCGGCCCTGGACGAGCATCGGCGGATCACCGTGCCCGAGCTGGGGCAGGTTCCGGTGGCCGTGGACGTCCGGGACAGCGGTGTGGTCGGTGTGGCCGGGGACCGTCTGGCACGCCTGGCGCCCTGGCTGGTGGCGCAGGCAGCGGTCCTGCACAGCCCCGATGATCTTCGTATCTGCGTGCTCACCGAGGCCACCGGTGAGCACCGCTGGTCGTGGTTGCGCTGGTTGCCTCATGTCCGGGCCGACGGCGAGGAGGCGTACGTCCGGATCGGCACCAGCGCCGAGTCGGTGTCGCGGCGCATCGCCGAGCTGAATCGGGTGATCGCGGCGAGGTCCGCCGGTGCTCGGCACAACGGCGCCGAACACGGTGCAGCCGCCGGGGAGCCGGACATCCTGGTCGTGTTCGACGGCGCGCGGCGCGTGCGGTCGATGCCGGGTGCGGTCACCGTGCTTCGTGACGGCCCCCCGGTCGGCGTCTACGTGCTCTGTCTGGAGCCGGAGGAGCGGCTGCTGCCGGAGGAGTGCCGGGCCGTGGTGGTGTCCGGTCCGGGCGGGGCCTCGGTGCGGACCGGGAAGGCGGCGCAGATCGCCGGCATCCGTGCCGACGAACCCGATGCCGGATGGTACGAGCGTGTCGCCCGGCGCATGGCACCGTTGGGCATCTCCGGCGACGGCGACGAGGCGGTCCTGCCACCGTCGGCGCGACTGCTCGACATCCTGGATCTGGAGCCACCGACCCCGGAGAAGATCGAGGCGGGCTGGGCGATCCGGCCACGGACCACGGAGGCGGTGCTCGGTGCCGGGTTGGACGGCCGGTTCGCGATCGACCTGGTGCGGGACGGGCCGCACGCCCTGATCGCGGGAACCACCGGCGCGGGCAAGTCGGAGCTGCTGCAGACCCTGGTGGCGACGCTGGCGGTGGCGAACCGGCCGGACGAGATGACCTTCGTGCTGGTCGACTACAAGGGCGGCAGCGCGTTCGCCGAGTGCGAGCAGTTGCCGCACACCGTCGGCATGGTGACCGACCTGGACACCCACCTGGTGGAGCGGGCGCTGACCTCGCTCGGCGCGGAGCTGCGCCGGCGCGAGCACGTGCTCGCCGAGGCGGGCGCCTCCGACATCGTCCGCTACCAGGAGCGCCGGGCCCGGGACGCGAGCACGCCCCCGATGCCGCGGCTGGTCCTGGTGATCGACGAGTTCGCGTCGATGGTGCGGGAACTGCCGGACTTCGTCACCGGTCTGGTCAACATCGCCCAGCGCGGCCGGTCACTCGGTATCCACCTGGTGCTGGCGACGCAGCGGCCGTCCGGAGCGGTGACCCCGGACATCCGGGCGAACACGAACCTGCGGATCGCGTTGCGTACCACGGATCAGGGTGAGAGCCGGGACATCATCGACGCACCCGATGCGGGCGAGCTGTCGCCGCGTACGCCGGGCCGGGCCTTCGCCCGCCTGGGGTACGCCGCGCTGCTGCCGTTCCAGGCCGGTCGCATCGGTGGCAGGCGTCCGGTGGTGGGAGAGCGCGCCGACGAGGTACGCATCGAGGTCGCCCACGTCGGCTGGACCCGGCTGGGTGATCCGGTCCCCGCCCGGCAGGCGTCCCGGGGCGCGTCCGGCGGCCCGGCCGGCACCGACCTGAGGGAACTGGTCAATGCCATTGTCGCGGCGACCGACCGGCTCGGTGTGCCACGGCAGCCGAGCCCGTGGCTGCCGCCGCTGGCCGACGTGGCGCAGTGGGCGGAGTTGCCCCGGCCCGCGGCAGCCGCAGTGCCGGGTGATCTGGGCGCGGTCGCGTACGGCATCGTCGACCTGCCGGCCTCGCAGAGCCGCGAGCCACTGCTGTTCGACGCCGACCGCACGGGGCACGTCTTCTTCATCGGGTCCAGCCGCAGCGGCCGCTCGCAGGCGCTGCGTACCCTGGCGGCCGCGCTGGCGGCGCGGCACTCCACCGCCGACCTGCACGTCTACGCGATCGACTGCGGCAACGGGGCGCTCCTGCCGCTGGCCGGCCTGCCCCACTGCGGCGCGGTGGTGGACCGGTTGCAGACCGAGCGCCTGGACCGCATGCTGACCTGGTTCAACACCGAGTTGACCCGGCGGCAGTCGCTCTTCGGCGAGCAGGGCGTGGCGGATCTGACGGAGCAGCGCCGGAACGCCCGGATGGAGCTGCGGCTGCCACATCTGATGCTGCTGGTGGACCGCTTCGAGGTGTTCGAACGGGACTTCGCGACGTACGACAACGGCAGCTATCTGGAACGGCTGACCCGGTTGTTGCGCGACGGCGCCGGGGTGGGCATCCACGTCGTGCTGGCGGGCGACAAGGTTCTCGGCTCGGGCCGGTTCGCCGGCGCCACCGAGGAGAAGCTGGTGCTGCGCCTCAACGATCGCAGCGACTATTCGCTGCTGGGCCTCAACCTTCGGGACGTGCCGCCGGAGCAGGTTCCGGGCCGGGCGATCCGGCTCGCCGATCACGCCGAGGCACAGATCGCGGTGCTCGGCGCGGACGTCACGGGGCAGGGGCAGGCAGCGGCGCTGACCGAGGGAGCCCGGCAGCTCACCGACCGGGACGCCGTGGTGCCTGCGGCCGCCCGGCCACGCCGGTTCGCGGCGCTGCCCGACCTGATCGGGTACGCCGACGTGCGCCGGATGGCACCGGAGAACGGCCGTGCTCTCACCGCGTTCGTCGGGGTGGGTGGTGACGAGGTGGTCCCGCTCGGACCGGACTTCGTCGACATCCCGACCTTCGCGATCGGCGGCCCGCCCCGTTCGGGCCGTAGCACCGCGTTGCTGACGGTGGCCCGTTCGCTGCTGGAGAACGGCACGGGGCTGCTGGTGGTGGCGCCGCGCCGGTCGCCGTTGCGCGATCTGGCAGGGCGTCCCGGCGTGGCCGCGGTGGTGACCGACGCCGGTGTCGCCGCGGTGGACTTCCGGAAGTTGCTGAAGAGCATCCCGGAGGAGACCGGGGCGGTGGTGGTCGACGATGCCGAGTTGCTCGCGCAGTCGGACATCGACGGTGACCTGAACATGCTGGCCCGCGGTGCGGCAGGCAATGGGTGGGGTCTGGTGGTGGCGGGCAACGCGGAGGCGTTGAGCCTCGGTCTGGCCGGCTGGTTGACGCAGCTCAAGCGCAATCGGGCCGGGCTGCTGATCGCACCGCAGAGCATCACCGACGGTGAGCTGATCGGCATGCGGATCCCGCGGGGCATCGTCGGTCAGGCCGCCCAGCCCGGGCGTGCCTACCTGCACCTGGGTGACGGGGTGCTGGCCACCGTGCAGGTGCCGAAGGCGGACTGAACACACGGGCCTGGGGGGGGGGGGGGGAAAAAAAAAAAAGGGGACAGGGGGGGGGTGGGGGGGGAGGAGAGGGAAGGGG
>NZ_JBNADX010000001.1:0-142526 GCF_049629545.1 Micromonospora citrea | reverse complement strand
TGTCTTCCCAATGGGAGGTTAAAGAGGACAGCCGAACCCTTTTTTTTTTCTCCCCCCCCCCCCCCCCCAGGCCCGTGTACCGGGGCTGGGTCAGGTGAAGCGAAGCGTGCCGGTGATCGCGTCGAAGACGTCGTAGAGCGCGTCGGCGAGCGGCAGGTTCGGGCTCATGCCGGTCACCACCAGGTACGACCCTGGCTGAGCCGGGACCGGGACGATGGTGTGCATCGCGACCATCACCGCGGACGTGATCTCGGTCAGCTGGACGATCTCGGTGCCGGTGACCCTGGCGACGACCCCGATGTCGGGAAGGTTCGTGGATGTGACGGTGCGGTCACCGTGGCCGTCGACCCGTGCCGGACGGGACACCTGCTGGGCGATGTCGGCCACCGACAGCTGCGTCCCGTCCGGGACGGTCACCCCGAACACCCCGACGAACGCCATCAGCAGCCCGCCGTCGTCATCGCGGGCGATCATCCCGGCCGCGGAAGCGGCGCCCTGCTGCCTGGCGGCGCGCAGCAGACGGCGGGCCTGGCGCAGCGCGTCGTCGACGGCCCTGCGCTGCTCGGGAGTGGTCGCCGCCGCCCGCAGCTCGCTCTGCTGCCTGCTGAAGTCCTGTCCGGCCAGGTCGTAGTCGAGCCAGCCCTCCGGCACCTCGAAGGTGAACGATCCGGGGGTATGCACGGGGGCGGTCACCTGCCGCCTCCCAGGCTGTTGCCACCCTGCTCGTCGACCGCGGTGAAGGCGTCGAGGATCATGTCGATCGCCTGCACGATGTCGTCGCACTCCTCACGCAGCTGCTTGCGGCCGGCGTCCCAGCGGTCGTCGAAGTTCTCCGCCGCGTCGCGGACCGGGCTGCCGACGACCCGGTTGAAGTCCGCGGAACTCCGCTTCACATTGATGGTCCGAAGTACCCGGCGCATCGCGTCTGCCGCCTGCTGGAGATCCTCGCCCGGGATCACGATGTCTGATCTGGCCATGTGTGCGGCACGGTCGGGCTCCCGGAACGGTTCATCTGATGTGACGTGCATCACTCACCTCGAACCGGACGGACCAGTCGGTCGTGCAGACCGTACCTGTCGACCCCGATCGAAACCGGAGGTGTCATCGTGGTCCGGACCCCGGCCCGCGCACTGACCGCCCCTCTTGCCGCGGTGGTGCTCTTCGCGGCCGCCTGCGCGGGCAACGACTCCAGCGCCCCGGCGCCGGCACCCGTGTTCGCCGGCGGCGAGATCCAGCTGGTGGACGCGCCGGCCTCGAGTGTCGGCCTGACCGGTGACGGCCGTGCCGACGACACAGCCTCGGCGGCCACCACGAAACCCGCGGACACGGCGGCTCCGGTGGACCTCGCGGCCACCACCGGGTCCCCGGCGTCCGCCGCCCCGGCGGCGGACGCCCCGGCGCCGCTGAAGTGGGTCCAGCTCTCCACGAACAAGGCGTCCATCGGCGAGACGGTGACCGACGTGACCGGTTTCACCCTGTACCGCTTCGCCAGCGACTCGGCCGAACCGCCGACGTCGAAGTGCGCGGGTGAATGTGCCAGGAGCTGGCCGCCGGTGCTGATCCAGGCCGGGGGGCGAGTCTTCGTGGACGGGATGAAGACCGACGACATCGGAGCGATCCGGCGGCCGGACGGTGGCGTGCAGGTCACCATCGGAGGCTGGCCGGCCTACCGTTTCGCCGGCGACACCGTGCCCGGTGACCTCAACGGTCAGGGCGCCGACAACGCCTGGTTCGCGTTCGCGCCCGACGGGAAGGCGATCGAGTCGCTGATCGCCACGGCGGACCTCAAGGCCGCGAAGCCGGACCGGACCACGACGCTGGCCGCCAGGAAGGGCGAGGACGGACCGATCGTGGTCGACGACGACGGCGCGACGATCTACCGTTTCGGCGAGGACGACACCGACCCGCCGGCAAGCAGTTGCACGGGTGTCTGTGCGGCCCTGTGGCAGCCGGTGGTTGCCGAGAACGGCGGCAAGGTGAAGCTTGAGGGCATCGACGAGGACCGTGTCTGGTGGCTGCGTCGCAAGGACGGGACCAGACAGGTGACCTTGGACGGATCGCCGCTCTACCGCAACGTCGCGGACAAGAGCACCGACACGATCATCGCCAGCGCCGCCGCTCAGGGCTGGACCCCGGCCCGATGATCCGGCGGATCCTGCTGCTGTCGGCAACGGCGTTCACCGTCGCCCTCGTCGCACCGGCTGTCGCCCAGGCAGCTCCGGACGACGTGGTCAAGGTTGCTGTGGTGCGCACCCCCGAGAACAACGGCGGGCGCCCCGACTCCCTGCCACAGATCGCCCAGCGAACCCTCGGCGACCAGGCTCGTGCCACTGAGATCCTCGGCCTGAACCGCGGACGGCCGCAGCGCGACGGCGGGACGCTCACCGACTCCGGCGAGGTCCGACCCGGGTGGATCCTGCTGCTGCCCGCCGACGCCACCGGGCCAGACGTCCGGCTCGGCCGGATCGGGTCGGCCCCCGCCTCCGGCGGAGCCTCATTCTTCACCTGGAAGGTCGTGTCCGCGCTGGTCGGCGCGGTGATCCTTGCGCTGGTCAGCCTCCTGGTGATCTTCCGGCGCCGGATCGTGCGTCGGGTGCGCGCCCGCTACGACGCATACATCGAGAACGCTCGCTGGCACCGCCAGATCCAGGAGCGGATGCGGGTACGTGCCCAACTCTCCGACGAGTTCGCCGCCGACCGGGCCCGGCCCTCGCTGGCCTGGCACGCCGCCGCCGAACTGGCGGCCGAGCAGGTCGAGGCGTACGCCCTGCGGGTGGGCGAGGGCACGGTGACCGCCTGGGTGACCGCCGATCACGCGCCCCGCATGCCGTGGCAGGCCGAGACGGACGGCACGTGGATGCGTCCCGCGGACGTCTCCGGCAGCCGACCGTCGCGGGGCGATGCGGTCGCGCCGTGTCTGGTCCGGGTCGGCGGCGGCGAGGACGGAACACTCTTCGTGGACCTCACCTGGCTCGACGGAGTCCTCGCGATCGGTGGATCCGCCGGGGTCGCCATCGACGTCCTGGCGAATCTCCTAGCTGATCTGACTCGGTTCCGCCCGGGTCTACCGGTGTTGTCAGTGCCGGGACTCTGCGGTGAAGCACCGGGTCTGCCGTCCACCGCGGTACGCATGCGGTCGGTGACCGATCTGCGGACGACCGGTCCCGGCCCCGGTACCGACGACGGGATGGTGCGCCTGGCCGCCCACCGACGCACCCTCACCGCTCTGGCGGTGATCCCCGAGACGCCGTCGGCCGACGAGGCGGCGCACCTGCTCGCCACGTGCGGGCCGGGCAGCGGGCAGGCCGCGATCGTGCTCGGCGATCTACCAGGTGCCCGCTGGCGCTGGCACGCGGAAGCCGACGGGAAGGTTCGCCTCCCGGAGATCGGTGTGACGGTGACGGCACCGTCCCGCTAGAGCCCATCGCTTTCGCTCTCGCCCGCCCTCGTGGCAAGCTCTCCCCCGGCCCCGGCCGGGCCGTTTCAGGAGGTTCGCGATGTACACCGCAACACCGCCGCAGGTGCGCCGCACCAGCCAGTCCAGAGCCGCCTACCTGATGCTCTGGCTGTTCCTCCTGGTCAACCTGGCGATCGTCGAAATGATGTTCGCCAATCCAAGCAGGCCGGCGCACAACACCCTGACCTCGATCGGCAGGTTCTTCGGTCTGCATCTGGGCTTCGTGATGGCGCTTCAGTTGATGCTGATCGGGCGCATACCGTTCCTGGAACGACGGATCGGCATGGACAAGCTCACCAACTGGCACCGTTGGACCGGCTTCACGATCTTCTGGCTGGTGGTGCTGCACCCGACGTTCGTCATGCTCGGCTACTCTCAGCTCGACCAGATCTCGTTCTTCGCCGAGATCCCGAATCTGGCCAAGCAGATGCCCGTGCTGCTCGGCATGATCGCCGCCGGCCTGGTCTGCGTCATGGCGGTCACCTCGGTGCGGATGGCCCGCCGCCGGATGTCGTACGAGGCCTGGCACGCCACCCACATGGTGGTGTATGTCGTGATCGTGCTGTCGGTGATCCACCAGGTCTACGAGGGCAGCTCGTTCGCCTCCAGCACTCTGACCAAGGCGTACTGGTGGGTTCTGTGGGCCTTCGCGATCGGTGCGCTACTCGTCAACCGGCTGTTCGTGCCGCTGCTGCGCAACGCCCGGCACCGGCTGCGGGTCGTCGCCGTCGTCCCCGAGACCGATCAGGCAGTCTCCGTGTACGTCGGCGGCGACCGGCTCGACAGACTGCGCGCCCGGCCGGGTCAGTTCTTCTGGTGGAGGTTTCCCGGCCACAACTCCTGGTGGCAGGTCAACCCGTGGTCGCTCTCCGCCGCGCCGGACGGCCGTACCCTGCGGCTGACCGCGAAGGCGATCGGTTCCACCAGTGCCGGGCTGCGGCAGTTGCCGGTGGGCACACGGGTCTACGTCGAGGGGCCCTACGGCGCACTCACCACCGCCGGCCGCACCCGGGAGAACACGCTGCTGATCGCCGGCGGCATCGGCATCACCCCGATCCGGGCGCTGCTGGAGGACCCGGACCTGACCGGTGACGTCGTGGTCCTGTACCGGACGCGGACGCCCGCCGACGCCGTGCTGATCGGTGAGCTGCGCAATCTGGTGCAGGACCGGGGAGCCCGGCTGCACCTGCTGACCGGCCGTACCACCGACGGCAGCCAGCCGTTCAGCCCGGAGAGCCTGCGCGGCCTGGTGCCGGACATCGCCGAGCGGGACGTCTACCTGTGCGGCCCGGCGGCGATGGCCACCACCGTACAGCGCAGTCTGCGAGCACTGCGGGTGCCGGCCCGTCAGCGGCACATCGAGGCGTTCCGCCTGGGGGTGTGATCCCTCGACGGACACCGCCACGACGGTCGCCCGCCCCGGTGCGACATCGAGCCCCGGCACGGGGGCTCGACGCGCTCGGCGCGCGACGCCAGTCGATGTCATGGAGTTCAACGACAAGCTCAAAGGAGTCGTTCGAGGAGTTGCTCACGATAACGGTCGATGCATGCGAAGCCGAACCGATCGGCGGTGGCTCGTGCATCGGTGGCGAGAGCACGTGCCCGGTCGGGTTCGGTCCCGGCGAGCAGTTCGGCATAGGCAAGTTGGGTGCGGCCGACGAACAGGGGTGCTCGGAGGCGACGGTTGACGGTGAGGGCGAGGTCGTAGGCGGCGGCTGCTTCATCGATGCGACCGAGGGTGGCGAGCGCGAGACCGAGCCCGTAGGCGATGGAACCCTCAGTGGTCGCGCCGGTGCTGGCGACCTGACCTCGCCACCCGTCGAGGATCGACACGAGTTGAGATGCCGGTGCGGGGAGGGCGAGCGTGTGGCAGACGTCGGCCCACAGCATCAGGGTCGTCGACCAGAACTGGGGTGCGCCACCGGGTGAGACGTCGAGGGAGTCGGTGAGCGCTCGGGCATCTCGTTCGCGGCCGAGCCTGCACCACACGTAGGCGAGGCCGGCCCGGAAGACCTGCAGTGCGGGGTTCTCTTCGAGGACCTGCTCGAGGCCCTCGGCCACCTCGGCGATGCGGTCCTGGGCTCGGCGGATCTGGAAGATCTGGCCGGTGTAGCCGAAGAACGCCTCGGGTTGTCCGGTTGCGACGCCGAGGTCGAACGCCGCGTGGGCGGCGGCTTCGGCCCCGTCCAGGTCGCCGTCCAGGAAGAGGTGTATCGACTGTGTCTGCGCGTTGGTCCAGCGGACGAATGGTTCCGGGTTGCGCTTGGCGAACGAGTCCCGGATGTCTCTCTCCCGGTTCATCGCGTCACGATCGCCGCGTTCGAGTGCGATCTCGTGGTGGGACATCGAGAGCAGGCCCCGCAGCCGCGCGTCGCCGGTGCGTTCCGCCGCGGCGATGCCTTCGTGCAGCAACTGCTCACGGCGATCGAGCGCGTCCAGGGTACGTAGCGCGCTCTCGGTGAGGCGCGCGACGTACGCGATGACGCGGTCTTCGCCGGCCTCGCGGGCGAGCGCGAGCGCACACGCCGCTGCCTCTTCGACCTGTTCCTCGGGCCCGGCGTGAATCTCGATGGCGAGCATCGCGTGGAGGAGCGCGCCATCGGCCTTACGGGGCCGTGCCGCGATCGCGCGCTGCAGGATCTCGACCCGCTCGTCGTCGACAGTTCCGAACTGGCTGACGTCGCCACGGTTGTTGGCGAGCGCCGCACGTACGAGAAGGTCGTCGTGGTGGAGGTCGATGGCGAGTCGGCCGGCCTCGAGAAGCGTTTCGCGGTGTGCGGGGTCGCCGGCTTGGCGTTGAGCTGTCCCGAGGCCGACGAGGGTTTCACAGCGCTGCATCGTGTGGTCGGTGGGGAGGAGATCGAGAGTGCGGAGATACCAGGTGACCGCTTCGTCGGGCGCGAGGTGGGCCAGCGCGTAGTCGCCTGCTCGCCGGGCGTACTCGGCGGCCTTGGTGTGGTTGTGGGGGGCGACGGCGTGGATCCAGTGGTGGGCGATCTCGCCGGCCCGCTCGCCCGCGTCGTCGCCGACACGTCGCTCCAGCGCTACCGCGACCGACTGGTGGCCGAACGCCCGCGCGGTAGGGTTCAGCTCCGCGTACAGGGTGTGGGCGACGATGGCGTGCGTGAACGCGAACCGCCCGACGGTGTCGGTGATGAGTGCGTTGTCCACAGCCGGGGTGAGGCGCTCGAGCGTTCGGGCGGGGCCCTCGCCGAGCAGGTCGGAGAGCAGGTCGAGCTCGAAGTCCCGACCGATGACCGACGCGGTTTCGAGTGCTCTCCGAGTTTCGGGACCGAGGTGCTGGACGCGGCGGCCCACGACCTCGCGCACGCTGACGGGCAGGCCTCGGGTCTGCAGGTACATCGGAGCCGCCCAACGGCCGTCGTCCTGTTGGCTGATGGCCCCGGTCTCGGTGAGATGGCGGAGGATCTCGGTGACGAAGAACGGGTTGCCCTCCGTCTCAGCTCGCAACACGTCGCGTAGCGCGAGTCCGTCGTGGTCCATCTCGTGGCCCGCGACTGCCTCCAGGAGGCCGAGCATCTCGCTGTCGTTCAGACCACGCAACGCCAACCGGGTCGTGCCCGGTTCGCGATGGGTCGCGGCCAACAACACGGTCAGCGGATGCGAGGCGTCGATGTCGGAATCCCGGAACGTCGCGATCACCAACACCGGTGTGGTCAGGGCCCGCTCGACGAGGTGTCGGACGAGGGCGAGCGTCTGCACGTCCGCCCAATGCAGGTCGTCGAGCACGACGAGCGCCGGCTTGCCACGTACCGAGACGGCGTCGAGCACGTCGATGACCGAGCTGTAGAGCGCGAACCGGGCCGAATCCGATTCCAGGTCCACCGCGCCGGCACCGCCCAACAGCGGCGCGAGCGCCTCGCGACAGCCGGCGAAGACGTCGGGGGCATCGTGGTCAAGACTCGTCAGCACTTCCCGCCAGGGCTGATACGGAATCGACAACTCCTCATCACAACGCCCGTAGAGCACCACCGCCTCGTGCTGCACCGCCGCCGCGAACACCGAGCACAGCGTCGTCTTGCCGATGCCCGCCTCTCCGCTCACCAACACCACCCGACGCTGTCCCGAGGCAATCACCTCCTTCCACACCTCCGCGAGCACCGCGCGCTCGTGCTCCCGGCCGGCGAACCCCAAGCCTGGCGACACCGCCAGCCGAGCAGGCAGGGAGACGCCCCGCGCTGACCCTGGCCGGGCCCCGGCCGCCGTCTGCATGACCGTCCCGACGAACTGGTAGCCGCGGCGATACACGGTACGGATCAGCCGCTGTTCCTTGCCGCCGTCTCCGATCGCCACGCGGATCGTCCGGAGCACCGTGGTGACTGCGGCCTCGCTCACGAAGCGGTCGCCCCACACCGAGTCGAGGAGTTCCTCCTTCGACACGACCCGGTCGCGATGCGAGATCAGGTGAAGGAGGACGTCGAACGCCCGGGGCTCGAGGGGGACGCGCTTCCCCATGAGTCGGAGTTCGTAGAGGGAGGTATCAAGCTCGAATCCGTCGAACCGGTACGAGACTCCCTCCACCTTACGGACGGTAGCACTCGAGCTCGTCGGAGGCCGCGACACGGTCGATGACAACGCGGGCCCGCCTGCCGGCCCAGGTGGGTGCGGTTACCTCAGCGTTACCGACACCCCTCGTTTCGCTACCGCTGCTGCCGACCAGCGACCGGGCCATGAACGTGCCCGCCACGACTTCCTCCCGGTGGGCCCGGGGGCCGAGCCGCTCGGCGATCGCCGCCGCACCGCGCGCGGAGTCGATGCGCGGCGCCGTGCAGAGCAACGTCGACGACGCCACTCGCGGCCATAGCTTGCCGTCAGGGTCGGGGGATGCTCGGCGGGGTCACCGGATGCTGCGGATGCGGAGCATCAGCAGGCCCGATACCACCGCGCTCAGGGCGCCGAAGACGAACAGCCCGGAATAGCCGCCGAACCAGGTGATCACCGCACTGGCCAGCGCTCCGGCGAGCAGTTGGGGTAGGCCGGTGGCCACCTGCAGGATGCCCAGGTCACGGCCCTCACTGTCGGCGTCCGGCAGCACCAGGGACATGACCGCCAGGTCGATGGCGAAGTAGGTGCCGATCGAGGCCCCCAGGCACGCGGAGTACACCAGCATCCCGGTCCAGGTGGGCACCGCGAGGGGGATCATCATCGACGCGGCGACGCCGAGGGCGCTCACCCCGACGAACAGCTTGCGACGGTCCACCTTGTCTGCGATCCAACCCGCGAGACTGGCAACGACCACCCACACCACAATGCTCAGCGTCAGCATGGTGCTCACCGCCGCCGCCACGTCCCCGTCGGGCACGTTGCCGGTGCCGATGTAGTCCTGCAGCGTGTAGAAGGCGTAGCCGCTGACCACGAAGTAGGACGTGAAGAGCATGAACCGGCTGACGAAGGCCAACCGGAAGTCCCGGGTGGCGAAGGCGGCGAAGAACGACCGGAACGACTCCCCCAGGCTCCCCCGGTTCCGTACAGCGACCGGCAGGTCGCGCGCCGAGACCTCCGGGGCACCGAGCAGCAGCAGCGCGGTGGTGACCAGCAGAACCGCGGCGATGACGGCGTAGGCGGTCAGCTGGCCCACCCGGCTGGCCACCTGGACGCCGAAGACGATGCCGACCGGGGTGCCCAGCCCGATGACCGCCGACGCCAGGCCGCGACGGTCCTGGGGAACGCGGTCGGGAAGGATCGCGGTGATCGCGCCCGAGTAGAAGTTGGCCGCGAACCACAGCACCACGGTGGTCGCGATCAGCCCCGGCAGACTGTCGGCCAGCCCCATGAGGACGCAAGCGACGGCCGAGACCACCGCGGCCGCGGCGATCCACGGCGTCCGGCGCCCGTAGCGGGAGCGGGTGCGGTCGGAGATCGCGCCACCGGCGGGGATGGCGACCATCGACGCGACAGCCGCGAGCGTGGTGAGCAGGGCCAGGTTGCCGACCTTCGATGCCGGGTCCACCGCCTCCACCTGGGCCGGGAGGATGACCGCCGAGATGCCGTTGAACAGCGCGTACATGGCCGCCATTGCCGGGAGGAGCAGCGCGAGCAGGCGACCGACGCGCGGTCGCAACGCCGGTTCACCGTCGGCGATGACCAGATGGTGAGTGGAACGGACGTCGGTCATGAGGCCTCCGGGGCGGGGGCGATCGGGGTGCGGGCTCAGCCGGCTGACATGCATCAGGTGGCCAGGTTCTGCACTATGGTGGTGTTTCTGCGGCGCGCGGCAGACTGCGGCATCAGGTTCGCAGGTCGGGCCTCTGAACCGACCCCCTGAACCCGCCCACCGAAAACCGGCGTTCTCCTCAAGATCGTCGGGCTGAGCCGCTGGCTCGCGCACATCGCAGCGATCCGTCGCATCGCAGCGCCGTGACCAGTACAGGTTCTCATCCCGACGGACTCTCACTAGAGTTTTGATCCCCAGGCTCAGGCGATCCCAAGGGCCCTGGCACCGCTTCCCCGCACCGAACGGGTAATCGCGGGGCCCGCCCGCCCAGAAGTAGCAGCGCACCCCGCGGTCCCCGCGCGTCCAGCCCGGCTCCGACGGCAGCCGGTACACCGTGCCGGTGCGGACCTCGTCGCCTGTGGGCAGGTTGACCAACTCCCGGCACCGGGCGCGCCCACGTACTCGTAGCGGTGCGGACGGGCGCAGGCGACCGGATGCAGCTCGTACCAATCGTCCAGGTCATAACAGGTGTGCGCCAACGGGGACCGTCCCTTCAGCGCGTCACGCAGGCTGCCCGTCTGCCTCATGATCGCATCGTTCGTGCCATTGGCGCTGCTGTCGGCACCGAGCACGAACACGTCACAGCGGAACCAGCGGGCCCCGCCCCGCCAGCCCGGCACACCGACGGGGGTACCACCTGCACCGCCAGCCGCCCGTCGCGCCAGTCCCGGCCGACGAACGCCCGCGCTTCGGCGTCGCACCCGGCGAATGCTGGACGCATGTCCGGCCATACCCAGGCCATGCGGATCGCGGATGCGGATGCAACCGCAGGCTCATGTCGGCCTGGCACTGGCGTGGGTGCGGATCTCGGTGGAGCAGTGAGTCCCGATCGGTGAGGATCGGGTGGTGTCCGTTCCCGCCCGTCAGATCCGCGCCCGCCACTGCGCCGACACCATCACCGTGTACCAGGCTATCCCCCGCAGATCGCGCTGCCGGCGGTGGCAGCCGGCCGTTTCGTGGCCCCCTTCAAGCGGGACCGGATGACCTGGATCAAGCCGTCCTTCCTGTGGATGATGTACCGCTGCGGCTGGGCCACCAAGCCCGGGCAGGAACGCGTGCTGTCCATCGACATGACGCGGGAGGGATTCGAGTGGGCGCTGGCGCGAGCCTGCCTGAGTCACTACGACCGGGACCTGCACGGCGACAAGGCGACCTGGGCGCGACACCTGAAGACCAGCCCCGTACGCGTGCAGTGGGACCCCGAACGGTCCCTGCAGCTGGCGGCGCTGCCGTACCGGTCGCTGCAGGTGGGACTGTCCGGCGAGGCGGTCGACCGGTACGTCGACGACTGGACGGTGGCCGTCACGGACATCACCCCACCGTCCACCGCATGAGAGACCTATTGCGCGACGGCGACGCCCAGGCGGCAGCAGCCCACCTGCCTGCCCGGGGCAGGCGTGCGCCCGGATCCGGTGCCGTGGTCGCGCGGGCGCGTCGGCTCTCTTGACCGCCAACTTACTGCTTTACTATGTTACTAGCAAAGCAGTAAGGGGCTACCGTGTTCGTCTTCCGGCTCGACACCCACTCCGGCGTGCCGCCGTACCTGCAACTCGTCCAGCAGGTCCGCCAGGCGGTGCTGCTGGGCTTTCTCCAACCCGGTGACCGCCTCCCGCTCATCCGCGAGGTGGTCGAGGACCTGGCGATCAATCCGAACACCGTCGCCAAGGCGTACCGGCAGATGGAGCAGGAGAACCTGGTCACCGGCCGGCCCGGCCAGGGCACGTTCGTCAACGAACAGCAGTCGGCCGCGATGTCGGCATCGACGTACACGTCGCTGCGCCGCGGCCTGGCGACCTGGTTGCGCCGCGCCTACGCAGCCGGCCTCGACGAGCAGGCGGTCAACGCGCTTTTTACTTCCGTCCACCAGCAGACGAGGAATGAGGACGTGGCGTGACAGCGACCGAGTTCGCGCTGAGCACCGACGGTGTGGGCAAGCGGTACCGGAAGGGCTGGGCGCTGCGCGACTGCACCCTGACCCTGCCGGCGGGCGGCGTGATCGCCCTGGTCGGGCCGAACGGCGCGGGCAAGACCACGCTGCTGCGCCTGGTCGTCGGGTTGCTGGCACCGAGCACCGGCACGGTGGAGGTCCTCGGCCACGACGTCACCGCCAGCACCCCGCAAACTCTGTCCCGGGTCGGGTTCCTGGCCCAGGACCACCCGCTGTACAAGCGCTTCACCGTCGCCGAGATGCTCCGCTTCGGCCGGGCCTGCAACCTGCGGTTCGACCAGGGGCTGGCCGAGCGCCGGCTGGCGAAGCTGGGCATCCCGCTCGACCGCAGGGCCGGTACGCTCTCCGGCGGGCAGCAGGCCCAGGTCGCGTTGGCTCTGGCCCTGGCGAAGCGGCCGGACCTGCTCGTCCTCGACGAGCCGGTGGCCAGCCTCGACCCGCTGGCCCGGCACGAGTTCCTGCAGGTCCTCATGGGCGCGGTGGCCGAAGGCGGGGTGACCGTCCTGTTCTCCTCCCACGTCGTGCACGAGCTGGAGCGCGTCTGCGACCACCTGGTCGTGCTCAACCACGGCCGGGTCACGCTCACCGGTGACATCGACACCCTCCTCGCCGAGCACCGGCTGCTCGTCGGCCCGCGCACGGCCACCGACCTCGACCGGGCCGGCACCGTCGTGGAGGCCGTCCACAGCGACCGGCACACGACCCTGCTGGTACGCGACGGCGCGATCCCGGCCGCGCCTGGGTGGCAGGCCCAGCCGGTCGCGCTGGAGGACCTGGTGCTGGCGTACCTGCGTAGGCCGTCCGAGTCGAGCGCCGCGGTCACGTCGGGGGTGGCGGCATGACGTGGTTGATCTGGCGCCAGCACCGGACCGAGGTCTACGTCCTGGGTCTGCTCGTCGGCATGTTCGGCATTGCCCTGCTCGTGCTCGGGACGCAGGCCCACGACCTGTTCCCCGGCGGTCCCGCCCGGTGTGCGGGAGAGGCCGGTATCGACGAGGGCTGCGCGGCCTCCTTCCGCCGGCTCGACGAGGAGTACGGGTACGTCGAGAACCTCCTGGCGGCCTTCTATCTGGTCCCCGTCGTCATCGGTGCGTTCCTCGGTGCGCCGCTGCTCGCGCGCGAACTGGAGGACGGCACCTGGCAGCTCGCCTGGACGCAGGCCGTGCCGCGGATGCGCTGGCTGGCGGCCAAGCTCGCGGCACTGGCCGGCGTCACCGTCACGCTCACCGGGATGTTCACCGCGGTGCTCACCTGGTTCCGTCAGCCATTCGACGCCTGGGAAGGGCGGTTCCAGTACGACGCCTTCGACCTGGAGGGACTTGTTCCGGTGGCGTACGCGCTGTTCGCGTTCGGCGTCGCCACCGCCGCGGGGGCGATCCTGCGGCGCAGCCTGCCCGCGTTCGGCGTCGCGTTCGGGGTGTTCCTCGCCGCCCGGATGCCGGTGGCGCTGTTGGCCCGTCCCGCGTACGCCACGCCGCTCACCACCATGGAGCCGGTCCCCGTCGGCGGCTCGAAGGACCAGGCGGGGCACCGGCCCGTGCCCAGCTTCGCTGACTGGATGATCGAACACGGCTACGCAGACGCCACCGGGCGCAGGCTGAGCTGGACCGAGTACTACGAGCTGGAGGGCGCCGCCAACCGGGCCGGCACCAACCTCAACCAGTTCCTGCACGCGCGGGGCATACAGCAGTTCGGGGTCTACCACCCGGCCGACCGGTTCTGGACGTTCCAGCTCATCGAGGCGGCCCTGTTCATCGCCGTCGCGGCGGTCCTGATCGGTGTGGTGGTGTGGCGGGTACGGCGCCGTATGATCTAGCGCAGCATGCGGCAGCCGTGCATGTCCGCCCGCGACGCTTACCGTGGGCCCGCCGGTGGGTTGTGTCGGTGAGCAACCCGATGTCGCCGAGATGTGGCAGGCCCATTGTGACCGCTGGTGTCCACCGCTGCTGCGCGGCGCCGAGGTCAGACATCGATGTCCTTCTCGATGCCGAGACCGCAGGCTGCGTGAGCGCCTACCCCTGAGTCCTTGAGAGCACGGCGGCGGCCATGGTGCGCAACTGCCAATCGTCAAACATCAATCGGATGGGCAGATAGTCCATCGCGGCGCGAGACGGACCGCCCAGACGATGGACGGCGCACCCTGGTGGGTTGGTGGCCTACGCCACCAACCCACAGCGCAGGGGGCATGACCAGCGACTACAACCCGCGAGCCCTCAGCGGACCGTGAAGCGGATCTCCTGCGGGCAGGCTAGGCGGCATCCCACTGGTCCAGCCACTTGAGAATCGCCTGGTTTGTTTCGTCCGGCTTTTCCTGCTGGATCCAATGACCGCAATCCAGACTGACCACTTCCACGTTCGGCACGAATTCGGTCAGTCTTTCAGCCCTCGCGACCGTGTCGCGGTCGCCGTAGATCATGAGGGTGGGTTGTCGGATGATCGGGTCCACGTCCGCCAGCAGACGCCAGTTGCGGTCCAGGTTTCGGTACCAGTTGATCCCGCCCGTGAACCCTGTTGATTCGAAGGCGGCGACGAAGACGGCCAGTTCGCTGTCGCTCATGATGGGCTCACCGAGTGGGGTTTCCGCTCTGGCGAGGTTGATCAACGCGTTGCCCGGCTGAGGCTCTGCGAGGGGCGCGTTCTTCCGGTACAGGTTCCGAAGGAACTGGAACGTGTTCTCCTCGAACACGGCGTCCGCGACGCCCGGCTGCCGGTTGAAGTGGACGAAATAGAAGTCGCTGCCGAGCACATCCTCCATGAACTCGATCCAGGGCTTATCCCCGCGCTCGAGGTACGGCAGGCTCAGGTTGATCACCTTGCTGACACGGTTCGGGTGCAACAGGGTCAGGCCCCAGACGACGGCTGCGCCCCAGTCATGACCGACGAAGGTGGCATCGTCGTATCCGTAGTGATCGAGCAGTGCGACGAGGTCACCCGACAGGTGTGCGATGTCGTAGTCGGTGACTTCGGTCGGGCGGGACGAGTTGCCGTAACCCCGCTGGTTCGGGACGATTACGTGGTAGCCCGCTGCCGCGAGGGCGGGCATCTGATGGCGCCAGGAGAAGGCGTGCTCCGGCCAGCCGTGACAGAGCACGATGGGGTTCCCCGCGTTCTGCCGGCCGGCTTCGAAGACTTCGAGTTCCACACCGTTGACCGAAATGCGGGTGGGCTCGGGAAAATCGGTTGTCATCCCGGCATCTTGCCGACCGATACCGGTCACCTCCTGACCGGTTTTTGTGGAAGTGTCGTCGGAGTGCGAGCCGACCGCTTGATGGCCATCCTCCTTCTGCTGCAACATCGCGAGCAGGTGACAGCAGCGGAGGTCGCCCGGGAGTTGGAGATCTCCGAGCGCACCGCCCGCCGTGACCTCGACGCCCTGGGCATGGCCGGGGTCCCGGTGTACTCCATACAGGGCCGAGGCGGCGGCTGGCGCCTCGTGGGCGGTGCCCGCACCGACCTGTCCGGGTTGACCGCGGGTGAGGCCCGCGCCCTTTTCCTGGTCGCCGGCCCGGTCTCGGCTGCGACGCCGGCCGTGAAAGCGGCGCTGCGCAAGCTCGTCCAAGCCCTGCCGGAACCCTTCCGGGTGCAGGCCGAGGCGGCAGCGTCGTCGCTCGTCATGGACCCGCAGCGATGGGGGGCGAGCCGGGTCGAGCCCCGACCGCCTCGCTTCCTCGACGCGCTCCAGGACGCGGTGATCCGCGGTGTCCAGGTCCGGCTCGGCTACGTCGACCGCGAGGGCACCGAAACCGAGCGAACCGTCCACCCGCTGGGCATCGTCGCCAAAGGCCCATCGTGGTACCTCGTCGCCAACACCGAGGCAGGTCGGCGGACCTTCCGGATCGACCGCGTTTCGTCCGCCGACCCGACCTGCGACCCCGCGCACCGGCCCGAGGACTTCGACCTTGCCGAGGGCTGGCGCGCGATCGCCGACGAGGTCGAGCGCAAACGAATGCCCCTCGAAGTCCGGGCGGTGTGCGCGCCCCAGGGGATAGGCGTGCTCCGGATGGGGTTCGGCGATCGGCTCGAAGTGGGAGGTTCAAGGACCGACGGTCGCATCGAGGTCGTGATCCGCGGCAACGACGAATACATACTCGCTGGCGAGCTTGCCGGGCTGGTCGAATGGATCGAGGTCACCGGCCCTCCGGGTGTGCGAGACCACCTAGCCTCGATCGGCAACACGCTCGTCGAGCGATACGGCTGAGACCGGCAGGACGTCGTACGGCAGGACGACAACCGAGGTCATCGGGCTCTACAGCACCGACGAACTCCAACTGATCACACGGCACTACGACGAGACGAGCCCCATCTACGCGGCCCAGCTCCCCAGTCTCCGTAACGACGAGCCGTGAGCGAGGATGCCGCTCGTCATCGACGCGGTAATGAGCAGCAGCCGTGGCAGCACCCCCAGCATGGGGCGACGTCGACGCACGCTCATCGGCCAGATCCGCGCTCTCGATCACCGAGGGTGGAGCCGCACGGCAAGGGGCGACGGGGCCACCTTCGTCCTGACATGTCCGGCCTATCGGGGGCACTTCAGACCCGCGACGGCGTCCTGTCCCCCTCGGCCTACGACCGCAGACACAACCCACACCGCGCCACCCCGGCATGGAGCAAGAGCGCCATCCGAGTCATCCTGACCAACCCTCGCTACACCGGCCGGCAGGTGTGGAACAAACAACGCAAGACCGAAATCCTGATCGACGTCGACGACGTCGCCCTCGGACACGAGACCAAACTGCGGTGGAACCCCACCGACGAGTGGATCTACTCCGGGACCCTGGCCCACGAGCCGCTCATCGATGACGAGACGTTCACCCGAGTCCAGACGCTGATCGCCAGTGCGGGCAGGCGACCCGATGGGGTCCGCAAGCCCCGCGCCAGCAAGCACAACTACGTGCTGTCCGGCCTCCTGCACCGCGGCATCTGCCAGCGACGAATGGTCGGCAGCTTCAACAACGACCGCAACCACTACCGCTGCAGCTACGCCGCCGAGTACGCCGACGCCAACCGCATCGCGCACCCCCGCAGCGTCTACGTCCGCGAGGACCACATCCTCGAACAACTCGACCCATGACTCGCCCGCGCCTTCTCGCCCAGCCGACTCAGGGCAACGGTCCAGGCCATGGCCGACGCGCAACACGACGACGCCGACCAGCAGGCGATCACAGCGGCACGCGAAACCCTCGCCACCTGCGCCACCCAACTGGACCGCTACCGCGCCGCTCTCGACAGCGGCGCCGACCCCACCATCGTGAGCCGATGGATCGCCGACGTCCAAGCCGAACAGGTCACCGCCGAAGCCACCCTGCGTCGCCTCACCGGACGTCGGACCATGAGCCCTGACGAGATCCAGCAGGTAGTAGAGGCCCTGGGAAACATCACCGCCGTGCTCCGCGACGCCAACCCCGCCGACAAGGCACTGATCTACCGCGAACTGGGGCTGACCTTGACCTACCGGCCAACGGCCCGCACGGATCCGCCCAGGCGACCCCAAGTGGATCATGTACTAAATTGTGTCCGAGGGGGGACTTGAACCCCCACGCCCTATACGGGCACTAGCACCTCAAGCTAGCGCGTCTGCCATTCCGCCACCCGGACCTGCTCGTCCAGCCTACCCTGCCGGCCACGGCGGGTCTCCCGCCGGTCGCCGCCCTGGTGGGCCGCACGGGGGATTACTGTACACGGCCCGGATGGATCATGCACATTGCCGTCCGGCGCCCTCGCTCATGACGTGTCTGCCCTGGTCAGAAGCGTGTGGGCGGGAGAAGCGGACGTCCGGTCCGCTCCGCGGGTAGCGTCCGGGCGCGGTCTACCGGCAGCATGGCTCCCGTGTCACAGCCCTCTCCCCTCGCCACCGTCCAGCAGCGGGCCCTCGCCCTGCGTTCCGCCGGTGATCTCCCCGCCGCCCGCCGGCTGCTCACCGACACGATCGCCTCGGCCCGACCCCTGTACGGCGTGGACCACCCGGAGGTGCTGAACACTGCCCACCTGTTGGCCCGGATGCATCGCGAGGCCGACGATCCGACCGCCGCCCGCCGGGTGCTGGAGGAGGCGTACGCCGCGGGCGAGCGTCGGTTGAGCGCCGCCCACCCGCTCATGCTGGCCATCTCCTTCGACCTCGCCTCCGTCGCCGAGGAGCTGGGCAACCGGCACGAGGCACGCCGCAACTACACCCGGGTCGCCACCGCCGGCCCCGCCGTGCTCGGCGAACACCACCCCTCGGTACGCGCCGCCCGCCAGTACCTCGGTGGCAACGCCGCACCCGCGACACCGCAGGCGCCCATCGCCCCGCCGCCCGCGCCGCGCCCCGACCCGGTCCCACCCGGCCCCGTGCCACCCGGCCCCGTGCCCGCGTCCGGGCCGGTGCCTCCCGGTCCCGTCACCGTGCCACGGCCCGTGCCGCCCGGTCCGGTGACCACGCCCGGGACGGTCGCCCCGCACCGGCCCGGCCCGCACGCCGCGCCGGTCAGCTCGGGTCCTCAGGGATGGCAGCCCGGCCCGGCCGCCAGTGCCCCCGGGCCCGCGCCGGCTCCGTCGTACCCGCCACAGGCCGCGCCGGGTCCGTCCTACCCGCCGCAGGCCGGGCAGGCGGTGCCGTACGTGCCGATGCCCCGGCAGCAGCGGCCCGTCCCGCCGGTGCCACCGTCACCGCCACACCAGACGCCCGCACCGCCGGGGCCCGTCCCGCCGCACCGCCAGGTCCCCGTGCCGCCGGGCCCTCCGATGCCCGGTCCCCGGTCCGAGCCGCCCGCCGTACCCGGGCCCTATCCGCCCCGGATGGCCCCGCCGGCACACCCGGGCCCCGCCCCGGAGACGTCCCCGTGGGCGCCGCCGCACCTTCGGTCACCGGCCGTCCCACCGACGCCGCCGGTCGTACCGCCTGACCACCACGTTCCCACGACTGCCCCCGGACCGGCTCCCGTCCCGCAGCCGCCATACGTCGCCCGAGCCGTCCCGCCGCCGCCCCAGACCGCGCCGCCACCCCGGCAGGGACAGCCGACGCCGGGTCCGGTGCCTGCTCCCCCCGTCGTCCCGCCGCCCCCGGCCCCGACGCGGGGCATGGCCGTACCACCGCCTCCACCGGTGGTGCCCGCACCGGCGATCGTCGCGCCCCCACCGCAGCCGCCGGCCACCAGTGCCCCGGGGCCGGTGGAGGCCCGGAACCCGGTCACCGCTGCACGACAGGCCGACCCGGTCACGACGGAGCGGCCCGCCGCCAGCGCCACGGCCCACCCGAGCGTCGCCGCGCCTCAGGCCGAGCCGGCCACCAGCGCTCCGGCTTCGGCCGAGGTCACGCGCCCGGTCGCCGTCCCACCACCGACCGAACCGGCCACGCCGCAGCCACCGACCACCGGCCCTTCGGCACCCGAGGAGGCCCGCAGCACGGCCGCCACCCCGGCACAGGCGGAACCGGCCGTGGCGGAGTCGACGGACACCGGCGGCTCGGGACCGGCGGCCGCGAAGCCTCTCGGCTGGGACCGACCGACCATCCAGGTCAAGCAGATCGGACCGCTGCTGCGGGAAGAGGCCGAACGGATCGCCTCGACGGCCGGCCGGACCGCCGCCGCTCCCACCCGACCGGACGCCGCCCCCGTCAGCGCGCCCCCGGTCAGCAGCGCACCGCCGGCCCACCCGGTCTCCGCACCACCGGTCGTGAGCGCACCGCCGGCCCTTCCTGCCGTCCCGCCGCCCCCGCCCGTGAGTTCCCCGCCCGTGAGTTCCCCGCCCACCCGGCCGGTCCCCGCGCCGCCGGTGGTCAGCGCACCGCCCGCGCCCACCCCGCCGGTCTCCGCGCCGCCGGCCGTGAGCACGCCCCCCGCCTCGCCGGTCAGCACGCCGCCGCAGGTCAGCGCTCCGCCGGACACCGGCGCGCACGCGGCCCTCCCCGGCCCCGTCACCACCCCACCGCTGCCCGCGCCGCCGGTGATCAGCGTGCCGCCGGCTCCCGGTCCGGTCAGCGCGCCCCCGGTCGTACCCGCGCCGCCGGTGGTCAGCGCACCCCCGGCCCCGCCCGCCGTCCCGCCGGCACCCGCCCACCCGGTCAGCGCGCCAACGACGCCCGCGCGTCCGGTGAGCGTCCCACCGCCACCGGTGGTCAGCGCCCCACCGGCACCCCCCTACCCGGTGGGCGCGCCTCCCGTGCCGCACCAGCCGTTCAGCACGCCACCGGCCCCGCCGGTGGTGAGCACCCCGCCCGCGCCAGCCCACCCGGTCAGCACCCCGCCGGCCGCACACCACCCGGTCAGCACCCCGCCCGCCGCGTACCACCCGGTCAGCACGCCGCCGGCCACGTACCACCCGGTGAGCACCCCGCCGGCCCACCCGGTGAGCGCCGCGCCGGTGAGCGCCACGCCGCACAGCGCGCCGCCGTGGGGGCTGACCGCGCCGCCGTGGAGCAGCCTCGCGCCCCCGCAGCCGCTGACCACGTCGCCGGTCGACGACGAGCCCGACGGGGACGACGAGGACGACGCGACGGACGGGACGACCGATCCGGCCGACGGCGCGCTGGTGGCCTACGACGTCCCCGAGCGCGTGTCCGACGAGGTCGACGCGTCCGCCCCGGTCGCGCAGGAGCAGCCCCGGCCGGGGTACTCGCAGGGCGATCCGGTGTTCCCACCGCCGCTGCCGCCGGCGTACCCGATGGATCCGGAGCCCGAGCGGCGCGGACGGGGCCGGACGGTGATCGCGGTCGTGGTCGGCGTCGTGGTGGTGGTCGTGGCCGGCGTGGTCGGCGCGGTGGCGCTCGACCGGGACGAGGCCGCGCCCCCGTCGACGCCGGGCGCGTCTCCCGGCACACCGAAGGCGACCGGCGCGCCACCGGCCGACCTGAAGCTGCGCGACGACGACACCACCGTGACGATCAGCTGGTCCGACCCGACCAACGGCGGTGTGCCGTTCATGGTGGCCGGCGGTCGGGCCGGCAAGGCGCTGGGCGTGATGGCGACCGTCGACCCCGGACAGACCAGCTACACGGTCAACGGGCTCAGCGAATCGGTGGACTACTGCTTCACCGTGCTGGCGGTGTACTCGACGGACGCCTTCGCCACCTCGGGACAGGTCTGCACCGACCGGGAGCGCCGCTCGCCGGCCGGCTGACCGTCCGTCCACACCGCACACGCTGGGTGTCCACAGCGGGACGGTGCGGGTTTCCCCGCGCCGGACCGGCCCATATGATGTCCCACGGCTCAGGGGAGGGTCGCCGGGGCACGGCGCGCCACCTGGGAGAGCCAGACGGGGAGGCAGCCGGCCGTGGCCACCATCGAGGACGCCGTGAGCACCGACACCGGGACCGCGCCACGCCGCCGGCGGATGCGGGGCGGGCTGGTCACCATCGGCACGGTGGCCGCGTTGCTGGCCGCCATGGGGCTGACCGTGCTCGGGCTGGGCGCCGCCGACAACGCGGTGGCCAACTACGACGCCAGCAGCTGGTTGTGGAGCGCGGCGCGCAGCGAGATGGCCCGGGTGAACGGGGTCACCGCCCGGGTGGACACCCGGATGGAGGTCCCGGGCGCCCGCCGGCACCCGATGCAGGTCACCCAGACCGACCGGCTGCTGATCCTGCGCGACCTGAAGACCGGCCAGGTCAGCTCGTTGGACCTGGCCACCCTCCAGATCACCGCGACCACCCGCACCACGCCGGGTCTCGGCGTGAACGTCGTCCTGCACGAGGACGCCGCCTTCGTGGTCGACGCCGTGCAGGGCATCGTCCGGCAGCTCGATCCGCGTTCGTTGACCCCGGTCGGCGAGCCGGTGCGGTACCCGCCCGGCATCACCGGTGGCGCGTTCGACGGTGAGGGCAAGCTCTGGATCGCGATCCCGAGCGAGGGCACCGTCTCGGCGGTCACCGCGGCCGACCTGCCCGCCACACCCGAGTCGGCCGGCGGGCTGAGCCCGAAGCAGGTCGAGACGTACACGATCGCGGAGCCGAGCCACGAACTGGTGGTGTCCACCCTGGACGACGGTGTGGCGGTGCTGGACCGCACCTCCGCGTCGCTGGTCACGGTGCGCGCCGGCACCACCCGGCGGACCGCGTTGACCATGGCCGCCGCCGGCACGCTGCCGGCCCGGACCAGCGGCCCGGCCGTGCCGGTCACCGTCAGCGGCGACCGGCGGGTGCACGTGGTCGCCGACGGCGACGGCGAGGTACGCCAGTTCACCGTGCCAGGAGCCGGCGACCGGCTCAGCCCCGCGGTCGCCTGGGCCGGCCGGTTCTACTGCGCCGACGAGGCGACCGGCACCGTCTACGCGTTCGACGGCGCCGGGCAGCTGGTCGACACCGTCGCCGGTAAGGGCACCGGCCCGTTGGAGCTGGAGGTGCGGGAGAACCACCTGTTCATCAACGCCCCGGACTCCTCCACCGCCCGGGTGGTGGACGACAAGCACCAGGTCCGCGAGGTCAACAAGTACGCCAACGACGTGCTCGGCGGTGACCCGCCGCCGGCGCCCCCGCCGCCGCCCCCGCCGAAGAAGCCCAAGGTGGGCAAGCCGGGCGCCCCGCGCAGCGTCACCGCCTCCGCCGGCAACGCGCAGGCCCGGGTCAGCTGGCGGCCGGCCGCCGCGAACGGCGCCGAGATCACCCGGTACGTGGTGGAGGGCGCCGGGCAGAAGCACGAGATCGGCGCCAACCAGCGGGCGATCGAGATCAAGGGCCTGACCAACGGCGAGACGTACACGTTCTCCGTGCACGCGGTGAACGCCAAGGGCGAGGGCCCGGCCCGCCGGAGCAACCCGGTCACCCCGACCGCGGCGGTGCCCGACCCGCCCGCCGGCGTCACCGCCGAGGCCCGGCCGGACGGGACGGTGCTGGTGAAGTGGCCGGCCGCCAACGGCCAGGGCAACACCATCGCGAAGTACGCGGTGACCGCCACCTCGGCCGGCACGAACGCCCCGGCCGGCGAGTCGACCAGGACCGAGCTGGTGATCCCGGCCGGCGAGCTGGAGTACGGCACGCAGTACGCCTTCACCGTGGTGACCGTCAACGACAAGGGCGCCGGTTCGGCGGCGTCGCCGATGAGCAACACCGTGGTGCCGTTCGCCCCACCGGGGCAGCCGGTCGAGCTGCGGGCGAGCACCGTCGCCGACCGGCCCGGCACCGTCGCGGTGCAGTGGTCCCCGGCGGTCGACAACGGCCGCCCGGTGACGAAGTACCTTCTCGACGTGGCCGGCAAGGTCAGTGAGGTGACCGACACCCGGGCCACGGTGGGCGGCCTGGGCGACGGGCAGAACGTGCTGGTGAAGGTCAAGGCGGTCAACGAGGCCGGCCCGGGCCCGGAGGCGAGCACCACCGCGCGGACGGTGGCGCCGCCGAAGGTGACGGTGACCGGGTCGTCGGCGACGGCCACCTCCGCGACGGTGACCTTCACCGTCGACGCCGGCGGCGGGCAGGCCACCTGCACGTTGAGCACCGCCGGGGAGGCACCGAAGCCGGGCGGCTGCTCCAGCATCACCATGTCGGGCCTGACGCCGGGGAAGGCGTACTCGTTCACGGTGACGGCGAGCAATGCGGCCGGCGAGGGCACCGCGACCCGCGCGCAGACCACCGACCCGCTGTACGGCATCGCCACCTGCCGAAACGGCTCGGAGGGTGAGCAGCGCACGTACTGCGACCGGGACGTCGACGGCCGCAACGGCAACGAGATCTTCTCGGTGCCCCGGCAGGACGACCCGAAGCAGGTCGGGTGGGCGAAGCCCGGCACCCGGCTCAAGGCGTACTGCAAGAAGCAGGGCGAAGAGGTCTACGCCTACGTCTACAACAACGACAAGCGCAGCACCTGGTGGGTGCAGGTCGAGTACTCCGGGAAGAACTACATCCCGTGGGCCTGGCTCAACCTGGAGGGCGGCGACGACATCAACGTCCTGCCCACCTGCTGAGCCGCACCGCACCACCCAGCCGAGGAGCAGCACCACCGTGAACAGCACCCAGGAACCGCTCACCCAGCCGGAGGTGCAGGGCTTCGCCGCCCTGGCCGCCCGGCTGGCGGAGAACGTCAACGCGGTCGTGCTGGGCAAGCCGCAGGTGGTCCGGCTGGCGCTGACCGCGCTCTTCGCCCAGGGGCACGTCCTGCTGGAGGACGTGCCCGGCGTCGGCAAGACCACGCTGGCCCGGGCGATCGCGGCGACGGTCAAGGGCCAGTGGCGACGCATCCAGTTCACCCCGGACCTGCTCCCGTCCGACGTCTCCGGGGTGACGATCTTCAACCAGGCCACCCGGGGCTTCGAGTTCCACCCGGGCCCGGTCTTCGCCAACATCGTCATCGCCGACGAGATCAACCGGGCCTCGCCGAAGACCCAGTCGGCGCTGCTGGAGGTGATGGAGGAGCGGACGGTCACCGTCGACGGGGTGCGGCACCCGGTGCCGCAGCCGTTCCTGGTGGTGGCGACGCAGAACCCGGTGGAGATGGACGGCACGTACCGGCTGCCGGAGGCGCAACTGGACCGCTTCCTGGTGAAGCTGTCCGTCGGCTACCCGGACGAGGCGGTCGAGGTGGAGGTGCTGCGCGGCGCGACGGTCCGCTCCCCCGACTCGCTCAGCGCGGTCACCGACACGGCCACCGTCGGGGAGATGGTCAAGATGGCCCGCCGGGTGCACATCGCCGAGCCGCTCTACGCGTACGCGGTCCGGCTGGCCGCCGCGACCCGCAACCATCCGCAGGTACGTGTCGGGGTCAGCCCCCGGGGCGTGATCGCGCTGACCCGGGCGGCGTGCGCGTACGCGCTGATCGACGGCCGGGGCTGGATCATGCCGGAGGACCTGAAGACCCTGGCCGAGCCGGTCTTCGCGCACCGGCTGCTGCTCACCCCGGACGCGCAGGTGCGCGGGGTGACCGCCACCGAGGTGCTGCGCCAGGCGATCGCGTCGGTGCCGGTGCCGCTGCCGTCGGGTCAGCCGGCCCCGGCGCACGGCTGACCGGTCGGATCGGTATGGGGATCACCGCCCGGGGCGTCGGGCTGCTCGTCGCCGCCGTGGTGCTGCTCGGCGTCGGTTTCCGGTACGCGTACCCGGAGTTGGCGCTGCTCGGCACGGCGGCCGTCGTGGCGGTCGGCTACGCCGTGGTGTCCGCGGCCTGGCGACCCCGGCTGGAGGTCACCCGCAGCGCGGACCCGGACCGGGTGGCGCGCGGCGAGGCGGCCCGGATGACGGTGACGGTGCGCAACGCCGGCCGGTTGCGGGCGGCGAACCTGCTCGCCGAGGACCGCTGCGGCGCCGGCACGGTGCCGGTGCCGGTGCTGCGGCTGCGTCCCGGCCGGGACACCACGGTGGACTACGAGGTGCCGACGCGCCGCCGGGGGGTGGTGCCGGTGGGTCCGCTGCGGGTGACCCGGCGGGACCCGCTGGGTCTGGTGGTGCTCTCCCGCCCGTACGGCGGCACGGTGCCGGTCTGGGTGCATCCGCGGGTGCATCCGCTGCGCGCGGTGCCGTCGGGCGCGGGTCGCAGCCTGGAGGGGCGTTCGGACAGCGTGCCGCACGGGTCGATCACCTTCGACTCGCTGCGCGAGTACGTGGTCGGTGACGAGCTGCGCCGGGTGCACTGGCGCACCAGCGCCCGGGTGGGCGAGCTGATGGTCCGGGAGAACGTGGACACCAGCCTGCCCCGGATCGTGGTGCTGCTGGACAACCGGGCGGTCGCCCACCCGGGGCGGGTCGACGGGGTGGCGGAGTCGTTCGAGGCGGCCTGCGAGGCGGCCGCCTCGGTGGTCACGGCGGCGGTGCGGGAGGACCTGCCGGTGGTGCTGCTGCTGGTGGCGCCGGGTGGGGACCGGGCCGACGAGCCGCCGCTGGACCGGCTGGCCGCGGTGGAGCTGGCCGACGGGGGCGAGGAGGCGCTGCGCGCCTCTGCGGGCCGGCTGCGCCAGGACCGGGGCGGCGACACCCTGGTCTTCCTCACCGGCCCGGGTGGCCGGGACGATCTCGGGCAGGTGGGCGCGCTGCGCGGGGCGTACCCGTCGGTGCTGGTGGCGGTCTTCGGCGCGGACGGACCGACCCCGTCCGGGACGGCCGGGCTGGTGGTGGTCGACGCCGCCGACGGCGCCGAGTTCGCCGCCGAGTGGGACGGGGTGCGCCGGTGGTGACCGGGACCGACGTGCGCCCGACCGCCCCGCTCGCGCCGCCGGAGGACAACCCGGGCGGGCGTGCGCTGCGGGCGCTGCGCGCGACGCCCGTGCCGTTGGCGCTGGTCGTGCTGGTCGCGCTGGCCGGTGTGGTGCTCGGCCGGGTGTACGCGGGCGACCTGCTGACCCGGCTGATGCTCGGCGCGGCCGTCGGCTCGGTGCTGGTCAGCGTCGCCGCCCGGCGGCTGCCCTCGTGGCTGGTGGCGCCGGTGTCGGTGGCCGCGATGGCCGGCTGGACGCTGTTCGCGCTGCACCTGACGGCCCGGCGCGCGGCGCTGCCGGGCGGCTTCGCCGAGGTGGCCGCCGACGCCGCCCGCAACGGCATCCCCCGGCTGCTGACCGCGATGATCCCCGTCGAACCGGCCCCGGACACGGTGCTGGTGCCGCTGGTGGCGGCCTGGTTGGCCGGGCTGACCGGCGCCGAGGTGGCGTTGCGCGCCGGCCGGACGCTGCTCGGTTTCCTGCCCCCGGCGCTGCTCTACGCGGGCGCGCTCTACGTCGTCGGCCCGAACGCGGACCCGGCGGTCTGGCCGTCGGTGGCCTTCGCGGCGGCGGTGGCGCTGGGTCTGGTGGCGCCCGGCGGTCGGGGCACCGACGGCCCGGATCCGACGGCCGCGCTGGCCCCGGAGGTCCGTACGGCGGTGCGGGCGCGGCTGGTGGCGGGGACGGCGGCCGGGGTGGCGGTGGTGGTCGGGCTGGCCGCGCTGCTCGGCCCGGCGCTGGCCGGGCAGGTCGACGAGCGGCCGGTGGACCCGCGCCGGTACGTCGAGCCGCCCCGGGTGGAGTCGCTGGACGAGAACCCGCTGATCCGGATCTCCGGGTGGGCACTGAACCCGGACCAGAAGCTGCTGGACGTCACCACGCGGGCGTCGGCCGGCCCGGAGACCCGGATCCGGTTGGCGGTGCTCAGCGACTACGACGGGGTGACCTGGCGGGTCGGGGCGACGTACCGCAACGCGGGGCGGATCCTGCCGGCGGCCGAGCCGGGCCCGGGGACGGTGGACACCGTCCGGCAGGAGATCACCGTGGCGGACCTGACCGGCCGGCTGCTGCCGGCGGTGGCGACCCCGCGTGAGGTCACCGGCGCACGGGTGGCGTACGACCCGACGACGGGGACGCTGATCCGACCCGAGGGGCTGAGCCCGGGGCTGCGGTACACGGTGACCTCGCTGCGGGAGCGGCCGGACGCGGGCCTGCTCGCCACCGCCGACGTGCCGGCCGGCGACGAGGTGGCCCGGGTGCTGCGGGTTCCGGACGGGACGCCGGAGCCGATGCGCCGGCTCGCCGCCCAGCTCGCCGAGGACAACGGCGCCCCGTACGCGCGGGCGACCGCGATCGAGCAGTTCCTCGCCGAGCACTACCGGGTGGTGGCGGACGCGCCGAGCGGGCACGCGTACCCGAACTTGAGCTTCTTCCTCTTCGGACCGCGCAACGGCGGCGGGCAGCGCGGCACGTCGGAGCAGTTCGCGGCGGCGTTCGCGGTGCTGGGGCGGCTGACCGGCCTGCCCACCCGGGTGGTGGTCGGGTTCTCCGCGCGCGGTGACGGGCCGGTCCGGGCCGCGGACGCGCTCGCCTGGCCGGAGGTGTTCTTCTCCGGGGTGGGCTGGGTGCCGTTCGACCCGCTGCCCCGCCCCGACACCGAGCCCCGTCCGGTGGAGGAGGACTTCCGGCCGCCTAAGGAGGAACCGCCGCCGTCGGAGGCCCCGGAGCCCACTGTGGAGCCGACGGCGACCCCGCCGGCGGTGGCGGCGGCGGGGTCGGGCGACGGCGACCGGGGCGTGTCGAGGTGGTTGTTCGTCGCCGTCGCGGTGCTCGTGCTGTCCCTGCTGGTGGGGGCGGCGACGGCCACGCTGGTCGGGATGCGCCGCGCGCAGGCCCGGGCCCGGCTCGGGTGGGGTGACCCCGGTGAGCGGGTGGCCGGCGCCTGGCGGCAGGTCACCGACGCGCTGCGGCTGGCGGGGCGGCCGGTCGGCGACGACCTGGCCGCCACCGAGGTCGCGTCCCGTGCCCGGCAGGCACTGGTCGAGGCCCGCGCCGCCCTGGCCGGCGGCACAGCTCCCACTCCCGTCGGGACGCAGGCCCTGCCCGGCGGTGGACCGGCAACCGGCTGGCCGGCAGGCGATGGACCAGCGGGCGGCGGTGCGGGACCGCCGGCCGGCTCCGGCCCACTGACCGGGGCTGGGCTCGTGGCAGCGCCGGTGCCCGGGGTGGAGGAGGTGGCCCGCCTGCTCAACCAGGTCGCCTTCGCCCCCGGCACGCTGACCGGCGCGGAGGCCGACCGGGCAGCGGCGGAGGCGGTGACCTACGTGGCCGCGCTGCGCGCCGCCCGGCCCTGGTGGCGTCGCCTGCTCTGGTCGGTCCACCCCGGCCCCCTGCGCTGGCACCGCTGACCCCGTCCCCGGCACTCCCACCCCGGCCCCCGGCTCGGTGATAGTTCGGGTCACTGCGAGGGCCGCCCGAATCAGACCCGAAGCTCTTGATCACCGAGGCCGGCGGCCGCGCACGGGGGAGGTGAGACGGGTGGATGGGGTCAGGCGCGGAGGCGGCGGACGAGCTTGCGCAGGCCGGCCTGCCAACCGTCCGGATCCTGGGCGCGGCGCAGGGCGTACCCGGCGACCTCGGGGTGCGGCAGGATCAGGAAGCGTTCCTCGGCCAGCCCGGCGATCGTCGCGTCGGCGACCTGGTCGGGGGTGAGCACCGCGCCGGAGGCGGCGATGACCTGCGCGCCCAGATGACCGGAGGCGAGCCCTTCGGCGAGCATCGGCGTGTCCACCCCCTGCGGGCAGAGCGCGCTGACCCGTACGCCCCGGTCGCGGTAGGTGATCGCCAGCCACTCGGCGAACCCGACCGCCGCGTGCTTGGTGGCGGTGTACGGGGCGTCGCCGACGGCGGTCAGCACGCCGGCCGCCGAGCAGGTGTGCAGCAGGTAGCCGCCGCCCCGCTCCAGCATCCCGGGCAGCGCCGCGCGGGCCGCGTACACGTGGTGCAGCACGTTGACCCGCCAGGCCCGGTCCCAGTCGGCGTCGTCGGCCTCGACGCCGCCGCCGGTGGAGACGCCCGCGTTGGCGCAGAACAGGTCGATCCGGCCGTACCGCCGCTCGGTGTCGGCGACCAGCTCGCGAACCTGGTCCTCGACGGTGACGTCGACGGCGACGGCGTGGGCGACCGGGCCGACGTCCTCGGCCACCGCCGCGGCCACCGCGGCGTCCAGGTCGGCGACGACGACGGCGGCCGCGCCCTCGGCGGCGAAGCGGCGGGCCAGCGCCGCGCCGATCCCGCCCGCTCCCCCGGTGACCACCGCCACCCGGTCGGTCAGGTTCATCTCAGTGTCCTTCCGCGGGGCCGAGCCGGGGGATCAGCCCGGCCAGCGCCGCGGCCCCGCCGGAGGTCAGCTCGGGGGTGGGCAGGAGGGCGAGCACCGGCACGTCCACGCCGGCGTCGGCGTAGCGGCGCACCTCGGCCCGGCAGTGCTCGGGCGAACCGTGCAGCACCAGTTCGTCGACCACCTCGTCCGGCACGGCCGCCCCGGCGCCACGCCGGTCACCGGCCGCCCAGGCGGCCCACATCGGCCCGAGCGCCGACTCCCGACCGAGCCAGCGGTGGAACTCGGCGTACGCGGGGACGGTGAGGTAACTGGTGATCAGCCGGCGGCCGAGGGCCCGGGCGTAGCCGGCGTCCTCGGTGGGGCAGACGAAGATCCGGGCGACGACCTCGAAGTCCGGCGCCCGGCCACCCAGCCCGGCGAGGGCCTTCGGCACGTCGTCGGCGGCGAGCCAGTTGAGGATCACCCCGTCGGCCTCGGCGGCGGCCAGGCGCAGCATGCCGGGGCGCAGCGCGGCCAGCAGCACCGACGGCGGCACGGCGGGCGGGCGTTCCAGGGTGAACCGGCGGACGGCGAAGGTGTCGAACGCGCCGTCGACGGTCTCCCCGCGCAGCGCCGTCTTCAGGAAGCGCAGCACGTCCCGGGTACGCCGGAACGGCTCGGTGAACTCGACGGCGTTCCAGTCGCCGACCACGACCGGCGAGGAAGCGCCGATGCCGAGGGCGAATCGGCCCGGCGCGGCGTCGGCGAGCGCGGCGGCGCTCATCGCGAGCAGCCCGGGCCCCCGGGTGAAGACCGGCGTGATCGCGGTGCCCAGGCGCAGCGTCGGTTGCCAGGCGGCGGCCAGGGCGAGCGGGGTGAACGCGTCGGCGCCGTTGACCTCCGACGACCAGACGTCGGTGAAGCCGGCCCGGTCCAGGGCCGCGTAGACCGCGGCGTGATCGGCGAGCGGGATGCCGCCCAGCGGCACCGTCATGCCCCATCGGTTCGTCATCCGGTCGATCGTGCCCGTTGCGCCGCAGCGGGACAAGAGCCTGATCCGTTCGCCGCCCGCCGTCCCGGCCTCCGGGATGCCCGGACACCGGCCGGACCGGACCGCCGGGATGCCCGACACCGACGGACGAGGCCTCGGCATGCCGCGGGGACCGGGCGGACGACATCGCCGGGGATGCCACCACGCCGGGCGGACGTCCGGATGTCACGAACATCGGGTGGGCGGTGCCGCCGGGATGTTACGAACGCCAGGTGGGCCGGGCCGAGGGTGAACGGCGACGATCGTGACGAGCGGGACGGGGGCCGGGCCCCTCCCGCTGGCCGGGCCGTCGCAGCGGGCGACCTTCCTGGAGCTCTTCTTCGACCTGGTCTACGTCTTCGCGCTGACCCGGATCTCGTTCCGCGCCTTCGAGGACCTCGCGCTGGAGCCCGGGGGCGCCGAGGGCTGGTCGCCGATCACCGGGGGCGGCAAGACGCTGCTGCTGCTGTTCGCGCTCTGGGCGGTCTGGCAGGGCACCTCCTGGACCACCAGCCGGTACGACCCGCGGCACATCTGGCTGCAGACGCTGGTGGTGACCGCGCTGATGTGCAGCATGGTGATGGGGGTGGCGGTCCCCCGCGCGTTCAGCGAGGCCGCGCTGGCGTTCGCGGTGGCGTACGTGGTGGCCCAGGTGTCCCGCCCGGGCATCCTGCTGCTGGCGTTGGGGCAGCACCAGTACCGGCGGCTCAAGTGGCGGATGCTGATCACCTTCTGCGTGACCGGCGTGCTGTGGGTGACCGGCGCGCTGCTGCCGACCAACCCGCAGGTGGTGCTCTGGGCGTCGGCGCTGGGCCTGGAGTACCTCGCGGCCCGGTTCGGCTGGCCGGTCCCGGGGCTGGGCCGCTCCACGATCAGTCGCTGGGACATCGCCGGGGAGCACCTCGCCGAGCGGTACCAGCAGTTCTTCCTCGTCGCCCTCGGCGAGACGGTCCTGGTCAGTGGGCTGGCGTACAGCAGGGGGGCGTTCGAACCCGCACAGAGCTCCGCGTTCGCGGTGGCGATGGTGACCTCGGTGCTGTACTGGCGGATCTACGTGCAGCGGGCCGGGCTGATCCTGGCCGAGGCGGTAACAAAGTCCCGGCACCCGGCGGCCACCGGCCGTTCGGCGGCCGACACCCATCTGGTGATGGTGGTCGGGCTGGTGGCGACGGCGATCGGCTACGAGCTGACCATCGAGCATCCGCTGGACCGTCCGGAGGCGGCGTGGGTGGCGATGGTGGTGGGCGGCCCGGTGCTCTTCCTGGCCGCCCGGGCCCGATTCGAGTACGAGGTGTTCGGCCGGGTGTCGCCGTCACGCTGGATCGCCGGCGGGGTCCTGGTGGCGCTGGTGCCGCTGCTGCTGCACGCTGCCCCGCTGATCTCGGCGGCGCTGGTCGCGGTGGTGCTGCTCGCGGTCGCGGTGGCCGACGCCCGCCGGGCCCGGGGCCGGCCGCCGGAGGAGGCGTCGCCACCGCTGTGACGCCGGCGGCCCCGGCGGATCGTTGGTACGGGGGCACGTGGGCCGTCGCCGGCCGGCGCTAACCTCCACGGGTGACCTTCTCGATCGTGGCCCGCTCCGCCGACGGACGCCTGCACGGCGTGGCGGTGGCCAGCAAGTTCCTCGCCGCCGGCGCGCTGGTGCCGGCCGCCGAGGCGGAGGTGGGCGCGGTCGCCACCCAGGCGCACGTCAACCTGGCCTACCGGCAGCAGGGGCTCGCCCTGTTGCGCAGCGGCGTGGCCGCCCCCGACGTGGTCGCCGGTCTGGTCGCCGCCGACCCCGGCCGGGACGACCGCCAGCTCGGCGTGGTGGGCGCGACCGGCGTCGGGGCCACCTGGACCGGCCCGCGTTGCCACCCCTGGGCGGGCGGCCAGGCCGGCGACGGCTGGGCCGCCCAGGGCAACATCCTCGCCGGCCCGCACGTCGTCGACGCGGTCCGGGACGCCTGGCTGGGCGGCGCGACGCTGCCGTTCGCGCGGCGGCTGCTCGCGGCGCTGCGCGCCGGGGACGAGGCCGGCGGTGACCGGCGCGGCCGGCAGAGCGCCGGCCTGCTGGTGGTCGAGCGCCGCGGCGGGTACGCGGGCACCGGCGACGAGCTGGTCGACCTGCGGGTCGACGACCACCCCGACCCGACAGCCGAGTTGGGCCGGCTGCTCGACATCCACACCATGCTCTTCGACCGGCCCGACCCGGCCACCCTGCTCGACCTGGCCGGTCCGCTCGCCGGGGAGGTCGCCGCCCTGCTGGCCGCCGCCGGCCACCCGGTGGCGGGCGCCCCGGCGCCGGTCACCGCCGGGCACCCGGTCGGTGCGGTGGCGGCCCCCGCCGGCCCGGTGGCCGTCGCGCTCGACGAGGCGCTCGCCGCGTGGGCCGGCTGGGAGAACCTGGAGGAGCGGCTGGTGCCGGAACGAATCGATCCGCTCGTCCTGGAGCATTTGCGCCGCAGCGCAGTGCACCTGCCGGCCCCGCGTGCGGGGGACTGACCGACCCTGCCCGCCCGGCCGGTTCAGCCGCCGAAGGAGAGCCGGCGGAAGCCGGCCGCCTCGACCACGGCCCGCTCCCCGGCCGTCAGCGGCGTACGGCCGGTGGCCTTGCGGATCAGGGTGAGCGGGTCCCAGCCCAGCCGCGCCGGCGCCGGCCGGCCGGCGGCCAGCAGATCGGCGACCACCCGGGCGGCGGCCGGGGTCAGCCAGGGTTCCCGGTGCAGCGCCTCGGCCAGGTCGAGGCCGTGCACCCCCACCTCCACGACCCGGGTGACCAGGAAGTCGGTCAGCGCCATCGCGTCGCCGTGCCGGGTGCGGACCAGCCGGCCGGGCGGCGCCGCCGCGAGCGCCGCGTCGGCGCCGCGCCAGGCGGCGGTGAAGGCCGCCGCGACGGCCGCCACGTCGACCCGGTCGCGTGCCACCCGTCGGGCGCCGTCGACACGGGCGGCGTCCACCTCCGGGACGAACTTGGCGGCGCCGAAGTAGCCGGCCGCGTCCATGTCGGCCCGGGGCGGGGCCGCCGCGGCGAGCATGTCCGCCAGGCGTCCGGCGCCGGTGCTCACGTGCGCGACGAGGTCGCGCACCGCCCACGGCGGGCACGGGGTGGGGCGGTCCAGGTCCGCCTCGTCGAGGGTACGCAGGACGCCGTCCAGCCGGGCGCACTCGTCGCGGAAGGCAGCGTGCGCGTTCTCCACCGTCGTACCCTCTCACGCGGTTTCGTCGGCCGGGCGACGGGTACGCGCCGGGCCGACGAGAGGGGGCGGGTGAGATGGCCGGGATCATGCTGCGCAGCACCGCGTTCACCGACCACGACCAGCTGCCGGGGCGCTTCGGCCGGGAGGACGGGAACGTCTCACCGCCGCTGGAGTGGTCCGACGTGCCGGAGTCGGCGACCGAACTGCTCCTGCTGGTGGAGGATCCGGACGCGGGGCGCAGTCCGTTCCTGCACTGGCTGGTCACCGGCATCTCCCCCACCTCGGGCGGGGTCGCCGAGGGCGCGGTGCCCGAGGGCGGCCGGGAGTGGCCCAACGGCTTCGGCACCACCGGCTGGGGTGGTCCGCACCCGCCGCAGGGCGAGGAGGCACACCGGTACTTCTTCCGGCTGTACGCGCTGGAACGCCCGCTGGACCTCGCCGACGCGCCGCAGGCCGCCGACGTGCACGCCGCCCTCGCCGGCCGTGAGCTGGCCAGCGGGACCCTGGTCGGGACGTACCGGCGTTAGCCCTTGTGCCGGGGCACCAGGCGGTGCACGGAGAGCAGCACCAGCGCCGCCACCACGCCCATCGTCCCGGCGATGCCGGCGGCGCTGCCCGCGTACCCGGTGAACAGGGTCCGCCGGCTCAGCTCGTCGACGGCGACCTGCTGCTGGTCGAGCAGCGATGTCACCGCCAGCCCGGAGACGACGACGGCGGCCAGGCCGCCCACGCCGAGCACCGTGGCGGCGACCCGGTGCGCGTCCTCGCCGGCGACCTGCGCCTGCTCCCGCTGGAAGACCAGCAGCAGCAGCCCGGCCAGCGCCGCCCAGACACCGACCACCAGGAACGCGGCCACCGCGTCGCTGGGCCGGTGCCAGCCGGCGGAGAGGGTGGCCACCCCGGCGACCGCGGCGTACGCGACGCCGAGGAACGCCCCGAGCGCACGCACCTTGGGCGGCAGCACCAGGATCAGCGCCAGCGCCACCGACGCGGCGATGGTGGTGTGCCCGCTGGGCAGGCTGTTGCCGACGGCGTCCCGCTCCGGGTCGATGCCGAGGGCGGGCCGGTCGATGACGTACTTGAGCACCTGGGTGGTGACGTTGGCGCCGGCGATGAGCAGGGTGGCGGCGAGGGCGAGCGCCTTGCGTCCCCGGATCAGCGCGATGAAGCCGATCACCGCCGTGGTGGCGAGCAGGGAGACCACGGACATGGCGTCGAGGATCCGGTTGACCAGCCCGTCGATGCGGTCCTGGCCGATCCGGTTGCCGGTCAACGCGACCGTGTCGAGCCACTGGCCCGTCCCGGTGTGCACGGCGAGCCGCCACACCACGGCCAACGCGGCCGCCTGGGCCAGAGCCAGTACGACCAACCAGACTGCCGTCCAACCCCTCGCCGTCGCGCGCACCCGCACACCGTAGCGGTACACCCGGCAGGTCGCTCGCGGGACCACCGGTGCGTCCCGGCTACGTTGGGGCCGGAGCACGGGAGGTGACGGTGGGCGGCACGTCGGAGCGGGAGCGTACGGGCGCGGGACGGCCGGAGTCCCTGGCGGATCTGCTCGGCGGGCGCAGCGGCGCGGTGGACGCCACGCTGCCGCCGGTGGCGTTCACCGTGGGCTGGCTGCTGACCGGCCGGTCCGTCGTCGGCGGGGTGGCGGTGGCCGTGCTGGCCGGTTCGGCGGTGGCGCTGTGGCGGTGGCGTCGCGGTGACCGGCCACGGTCGGTGCTGATCGGGCTGCTCGCGGTCTGCGTCGCCGCGCTGGTCGCCCTCCACACCGGACGGGCGGTCGACTTCTTCCTGGTGCAGCTCTTCTCCAACGCGGCCAGCGCGCTGGTCTGGGTGGTCAGCATCGTGGTGCGGTGGCCCCTGCTCGGGGTGCTGGTCGGGGTGGCGCTGGGGCAGCGGGGCCGCTGGCGTCGGGACCGGGCGCTGCTGCGGGCGTACGGCCGGGGCAGCTGGGTGTGGGCGGCGACGTACGCGCTGCGGGTGGCGGTGTTCCTGCCGCTGTACCTCGGTGGTCAGGTGGTCGCGCTGACGGTGGCCCGGGCGGCGCTGACCTGGCCGCTGGTGGCGACGGCGCTGACGGTGAGCTGGTTGGTGATCCGGCGGTCGCTGCCGGCCGGCCATCCTGGGCTGCGGCACCCGGTGACGCCCTCGGACGGGTGAGGCCCGGAACGTAAGAGGAGAGGCCGCCACGGGGGGAGCGGCCTCTCCGAGAAATACGGTACTCCGTCGTGGGGCGTCGTGTGATCCCACGACGCCCTCTTTTTTCGCGGCGTCCGCACGACGACTGGAACGGCGGACGGTGGGGTGGGCCTCCCGATCCGCTGCGTCGACCGGACGGTCGACCCACCCCCGGCCTGACCGTGGGAATCAGGCCGCCCGCCGACCGGGCGGTCCGCTCCCCCGGGCCCGGTCGGCCTCCGGGTGGGTGGCGCCGCGCCACCCACCCGGAAGGGTCACCTCACCCGTTCGGGAACAGGTGGCCGTAGTCGGCGTACGCCATGGCGACGTCGGCCTGCGCCCAGAACCGGTGGTAGTTGAAGACCGGCTCGGGGCCACCGTCGAGGTAGGCCTGGACCTTCGGCCAGGCGGGGTCGTTCTTGTAGAACGACCGGATGTCGGTGAAGCTCTTGCCGGCGGCGATGGCGTCGCCGTTGGGCATCCTGCCGGTCCAGCCCGGCGGGACGTAGAGGCCCTGGCCGGTGGCGGCGTCGTAGACGTCGTCGAAGCGCTTGTAGTCGCCACGCTTCTCCGGCATCGAGACACCCTTGTCGTCGCTGGCCGCGTGCAGCGCGTCCAGCAGACCCTTGGCGGTGTTCTTCGCCGACACGTTGCCGGACTTGGCCGCGTACGCGATCAGCGTGCGGGCGTAGGCCGCGGCGACACCGACGTCCTGGCCCTTGACCGTCACCTCGACGTGCAGGTTGGTGTTGGGCTGCGGGTTGGTCGGGTTCCAGTTGTTGGGCTGGCCGGTCCACTTCATGTCCGACGGGATGGACCAGTTGGCGCCCAGCGTGGTGTTGGCGATGGCCCACGGCACCCACTTGTCGAGCAGCGCCTTGGCCTTGGCGTTGCCGGTCTCCAGGTAGAGCTCGGCGATCCGCTGCATCGACCAGGCCTGCATGCCGAACCACTGGTTGGACGGCGGGTCGTTGTAGACCGGGTCGACGTCGTAGTACATGCCGTAGAAGGTGGCGGTGCCGGCCGGCGGCTGGGCGTAGCTGCCGTCCCAGCTGTTGGTGGCGCCACCGGCGATGCCGCCCTCGGCGGACTGGAGCCAGGTGTAGAACTCCAGCTGCCGCTCGAAGCTCTTCTGCCAGTCGGCGACCGCGGTCGGCGACTTCGGCTTGAGGGCGTCGACGTTGGTCAGGGCCCAGGCCGCGAACGGGTTCTGGTAGCCGAAGTGGTTGTGGCTGGAGCCGATCCGCCAGGACCAGTTCTGGCCGGCCTCGTACGCGCCGCCCCAGGCGTAGTACCAGGACATCAGGTAGTGCGCCGAGTCCTTGCCGGTGCCGGCCGGGCAGGTGGACGCGCCGACGCAGTTGCCGATCTTCTTGAAGTACTTGTCGAACATCGCGTAGCGCAGGTAGTCACCCATCTTGGCGGCCTTGGCGACGGTCGCCGCCACGTCGGCCTCCTTGCCCTGCGCCTTGGCCCAGGTCATCGCCCAGTACGCGGCCTGCACGGCGCGCGCGTCGGCGTCCGGGGCGTTGGTGTACTTCCACTGCTTGGCCGGAGCGTTCGACTCCTTGATGAACAGGTCGAGGTAGCCGTACTGGCCGCCGTGCTTGAAGGTGTCGCAGGACGGCTGCGGCACGGTCTCCCAGACCGACTCCTGGGTGCCCCGCTGGAAGGTGTTGATGTACGCCGGCCGGGTGGTGCCGTCACCGCAGCGGCCGAAGCCGTAGACGTTGTCGACGTCCAGCAGCCAGTGCATGCCGTAGATGTCACCGGTGCCGTAGGTGGACTGCAGCTCCGAGCGGAGCGGGTCCTGGCCGACGGGCACGCTCGGCTCGAGCTGCGACGGGTACTGGTTGGGCAGCGGGTGCTCCGAGGCGTACTGCGGGGTGCCGGCGGCGCCGGCGGTGGGCTGGTCGGCGTGCGACGGGATGATGTACTTCTCCATCACCGTCCAGGCGTTGTTGAACGGGGCCCAGTTCTGGGTGACCCGGCCGTAGTTGGCCTCCAGCCAGAGCCAGAAGCTGAACGCCTCCGAGGTGGTCTCGTGCCCGTGGTCGGGCGCCTCGACGATCAGCGTCTCGATGGAGTGGTACGGCACGCCCTCCGGGCTGAAGTACCCGGAGTTCTTGATCTTGCCGTACTGGTCGAGGAAGCGCGTGATGTAGGTGTTGTCGCCGCCGGGGGTGTCGTTGTCGATCTCGGTGGCGGTGATGGCGAGCGGGGCGAGCCCGCTGGCCGAGGCGGTAATGGTGGCGGTGCCGCCGACGGTGTCGGAGTCCTCCGCCGCCGCGACCGTGACGGTGACGCCGGTGTTCCAGTTGCTCGGGGTCAGCGTGACGGAGGTCGGCGAGACCGTCACGTCGGTGTCCCCGGTACGGGCCAGGGCGACCGCCACGTTGGCGCTCGGCGCGGCGCTCAGCTTGAGGTTGACCGTCGAGCTGCCGCCCTCGGTCACGCTGACCGCCGACGGGGTGGCCACGAGCACCGGGCCGGAGGCCGGGCTGACCGTGAACGCCTTCTCGGCGACCGCGCTGGCGTTCGCGTTGTCGTACGCCTTGGCCTGGACGGTGTAGCTGCCGGCCGGCAGGTCCTCCAGGGTGTAGCCGTACGGCGCGGTGGTGTCGGTGTTGACCAGCAGGCCGTTGCGGTAGAACTCGACCTTGCTGATCGTGCCGTCGGGGTCGCTGGCGGTCGCGGTCAGCGGCACGTCGGCCGGCGCCTCGAACGGTCCGGCGGGCACCCCGAGGGCGACCGTCGGCGGCTGGTTGGCGCCGACACCGTTGCAGGTCACCCCGTTGAGGGTGAACGAGGTGGGCTTCGGGTTGCTGCCGGAGTAGGCGCCGTTGAACCCGATGGTGGTCGAGGCGCCGGTGCCGAGGCTGCCGTTCCACGACTCGTTGGTCGCGGTCACCTCGCTGCCGGACTGGCTCCACTTGGCCGACCAGCCCTGGGTGACGCGCTGGCTGGTGTTGGGGAAGGTCCACTTGAGCGTCCAGCCGTTGACGGCGTCGCCCAGGTTCTTGATGGTGACGTTGCCGGTGAAGCCACTGCCCCAGTCGTTGGTCGCGTAGACCACGTCGCAGGCGGGGGCGGCCTGCGCGGCGCCGGCCGGCAGGGTCACCCCGCCGATGGCGAGGGCGGTGGCGGCGAGCATCGCCATCCGGCGACGTCTTGCCATGAGTCTCATGTGCGCGGTGTCTCCTCGGACCGGGCCGGGGCCGTACGGGCCGCCGGCGAGGCGCCTCCACGCGAGCAGGGTTCGCGGGGGGACGGAGGCGCCCGGGAAGGTGGTCGGTCTGGATCGGCCGTGCGCTGCCCAGCGGCAGCGTGCCGTCTCCTCGGGTGCCGTCCGGAGAACCGGATGCCCTCGGCGACCCGCGCTCGCGCGAGCTGGCTCCGCGTCGCGATGGCGACAGTGTGCCATGGAAGCGCTCCCACAACAACACCGCAGGTCAGACGCAGATCCATGTTTCGATCTGGTTTAGGGTCTTTCACAAAGCGGTGACGGGCGTTACAGTCGCTGCATCGCCGATGGGAGCGCTTCCATCGACGGAGATGCAATTAGTTGGATCGACCGTGGTCATCGGCCACGGGGTACAGCCCGAGGGGCTGACGACGGGCCAGCCCGGACACCGTCGTCAGCCGACACCCACCAGCAGGAGGGAGGTGGAACCAGAGCCACTCGCGTGGCCCGGCTCCCGCGCGACACGCACGGTCGGACAGCCAATTCCACACGTGCGTGTGTGCACCACAGGTGGGGACGGGGGTTGCCCTCCCCCGTCCCCACACTAAACCCCCGTACTCGACGGGAAAAGAGGCCGACGGGACAGGCGTGCGCGCCACCCGGCCGGCCTCGCTCGCTATCTGCGCACCGTCACAGGCCCCGGCCGAGCGGCCGACCCTGCGACCCCTCCCACACACCCCCATCCCGGCCACCCGCACGGGTCCGGCCCTTCTAGGCTGGCAGTCCGCCCGACGAGACGGCCGGGTCGCCACGCGCCCGATTTGGGAGCGCTCCCGGCCGTCGGGTGGCCCGCACCCGAGGAGAATCCCCATGTCGATGCTCACCCGACGGCGACTGCTCCGCCGCGCCGCGCTCTCCGCCACCGTCACGGCCGGTGCCGGGCTCTCCCCCGTCACCGCCGCCGCGGTCGGGGCCGCGGCCACGAGCTGCGACACCCCCACCGGGCCCGACGCCGACCCGACGGCCGCCACGGCCGCGCCCGGCCTGCGCTTCCCCCGCGACTTCGGGTGGGGCGCGGCCACGTCCGCGTACCAGATCGAGGGCGCCGCGAAGGAGGACGGCCGGGGCGAGTCGGTCTGGGACACCTTCAGCCGTACGCCCGGCCGTACCCGCAACGGCGACACCGGCGACGTGGCCGCCGACCACTACCACCGCTGGGTCGAGGACCTGGACCTGATGCGCGACCTCGGGCTGCGCAGCTACCGCTTCTCCATCTCCTGGCCCCGGATCCAGGCCGACGGCACCGGGCGGCCCAACCAGCGGGGACTCGACTTCTACCGGCGCCTCGTCGACGGCCTGCACGAACGCGGCATCGCCCCGATGGTCACCCTCTTCCACTGGGACCTCCCCCAGTCGTTGGAGGACGCCGGAGGCTGGGAGAACCGGGACACCGCCTACCGCTTCGCCGACTACGCCGACGCCGTCTTCCGAGGGCTGGGCGACCAGGTCCCGGTCTGGCTCACCGTCAACGAGCCGAAGACCGTGGTGCAGAACGGCTACCTCTGGGGCCACCACGCCCCCGGCCGGCAGGACCCGGAGGCGGCGTACCTCGTCGCCCACCACCTCCAACTCGCCCACGGCCTGGCGGTCCGCGCGCTGCGCGCCGGCGGCTCGGACGCCCGCATCGGCCCGGCACTGAACCTGCACCCCTGCTACCCCGCCGACGACACCCCCGGCGCCGCCGCGGCCACCCGCCTCTACGACGGGTACGAGAACCGCCTCTACCTGGACCCGATCCTCACCGGCGCCTACCCGGCGGACGTGCTGGCCGACCTCGGCGAGGGCAGCCGGATGGCGCGCGGCATCGCCGACGGCGACCTGGAGATCATCTCCAGTCCGGTCGACCTGCTCGCCGTGCAGTACTACACGCCGATCTACGTGACCGCCGACGGCGCCACCACCCGGCGCTGGTCGACCTCCGAGGCCGACTGGCAGCAGATCTACCCGGACGGGATGTACGACGTGCTGACCCGGGTCACCCGCGACTACGGGCCGGTCCCGATCACCGTCACCGAGAACGGCCTGCCCTGCCCGGACGTGCTCGGCCCCGACGGCACGGTCGACGACGCCGGCCGGGTCGCGTTCCTGCGCGACCACTTCACCGCCGCCCACCGGGCCATCGCCGAAGGCGTGCCGCTGGAGAGCTACCACGTCTGGTCGCTGCTCGACAACTTCGAGTGGGACCAGGGGTACGACCAGCGTTGGGGCCTGGTCTACGTGGACTACGCCACCCAGCGCCGGGTCCTCAAGCGCAGCGCGCACTGGTACCGGGGCGTCATCCGCGACAACGGGCTCTGAACGGCCGGCGGATCACCCGAGCCGGGTGGGCCGGACCGCGTGGGGGCGGTCCGGCGGGCCGGACGGCATCGCGTCAGCGGGGCAGCGCCTGCTGCAACTCGGCGCGCAGCGCCGGGGTGAGCATCTCCCCCGCCTGCTTGGCCAGCCGGGCCATCTCGTAGCCCACCACGCCGATGTCGGCCTCGGCCCCGGCCAGGGTGGCCAGGATCGAGCCGTCCCGGATCTGCATGACCAGGAAGTAGCCGCGGCCCATCTCGACGACCGTCTGCTTCACGATGTCGCCGTCGAACATCTGCGCCGCCCCGGCGGTGATGCTCATCAGCCCGGAGGTGACCGCCGCGAGCTTGTCGGCGTGGTCGCGCGGCAGGTGCGCCGAAATGGCGACCAGCAGCCCGTCCGACGAGACCACCACCGCGTGGGCGACCCCCGGCACCCGCTCGGCGAACGCGTTGACCAGCCAGCTCAGGTCGCGCGCCTCCTGGCTCAACGTCGTCACTGTCGTCCCCCTTCACTGCCCACGCCGCCCGGCGGCAAGATTATCTCTCTGGTCTCCTCGGCCTCCGCCTGGCGGACGCCGCTGTACAGCCGCGACAGCATTCCGCCGACCGCCTCCGGATCCGGATCCTCGCGCGCCGCGGGGACCGCCGCCCGGGCGGGCTCGGTGACAGCGGAGAGCTGCGCCATCGGCACCCGCACCGGGAGCCCCTGCGCGTTGGTGCCTCCGGTCACCGGCGTCGCGGGCGGCTCGGGCGTCACATGACCGGTCGAGGCGGGCGAGGACGGGGCCGGCCCCTGCCGGGACCACCAGCCGCCGCCGGTCGGCGCGGGCGGGGCCGGCTCGACCGCCGGGGCCAGCACGTCCTCCGCCCGCAGCGGCAGCGGACGACCCGCCACGGGCGTCGGGTCGGGGCGCCGACCGGCCACCGGCAGGTCGGCCGCGTAAGCGCGGCCCGCCCGGGGCAGGGTGCGCCGCCGGGCCGTACCCCCGCCGGCCGAGGTGAGCATCCGCTGCGGCGCCGGCGGGTCCAGCTCCGGCGCGGCGACCGGAGCAAGCAGCACCGGTGGGAGCAGCACCCGGGCGACCAGTCCCCCCGCGCCGCCGGAGAGATGCACCCGCACCCCGTGCCGGGCGGCCAGGTGGCTGACCACGAAGAGACCCATCCGCTCGGAGGCGGCCACGTCCGCGGCCGGCGGGGTGGCCAGCACCTCGTTGGCGGCCTTCAGCGCCGCCGGACTCATCCCGAGCCCCTGGTCGACGATCTCCACCAGGGCTCCGGGGCCCTCCCGGCGGGCGGTGACCCGGACCACGGTGTCCGGGCGGGAGAAGGCGGTGGCGTTCTCCAGCAGCTCGGCGAGCAGGTGCACCAGCTCGCCGACGGCGTGGCCGACGACGTGCAGGTCGGCCACCACGTCGTGGCGGACCCGCTGGTACTGCTCGATCTCCGCGCTGGCCGCCAGGAGCACCGCGCCGAGCCCGATCGGGCGGTTCCACCGCCGGGTGGACTCGGTACCGGCCAGCACCAGCAGGCTCTCGTCGTTACGGCGCATCCGGGCGGCCAGGTGGTCGAGCTTGAACAGGTTCTCCAGCTGGTCCGGGTCGCCCTCCTCCCGTTCCAGGTCGTCCAGCAGCTCCAGCTGCCGTTCCACCAGCACCTGGCTGCGCCGGGCCAGGTTGACGAACATCGCGTTGACGTTGCGCCGGGTCTCCGCCTGCTCGACGGCGACGCTGACCGCGCTGCGGTGCACCGCCACGAACGCCTCGGCCAGCTCGCCGATCTCGTCGAGCGAGGTCACCACCGGGGGCGCCACGTCGATCGCGGGCACGCCGCCGCCCTGGATCAGGCGCAGCCGCTCCAGGGCGTGCGGAAGCTCGATCTGGGCGATCCGCAGCGCCTGCCCGCGCAGCAGCTGCAGGGAGTTCGCGATGGACCGGCCGATCAGCAGGGCGAGCAGCACGGCCAGCCCCAGCACGACCAGGATGCCGCCCACCACGAGCAGGGTGGCCCGCAACTGCTCCCCGCTGACGTCGTCGGCCCGGGTCACCGCGTCGTCGAGCACCCTGGCCTCGATCTGGCGCAGCAGCTCCTGCCGCGCCGCGCTGGCGTCCCACCACTGCTCCGCGGGCAGCACCGCCGGACGGGCGCCACCGCCGGCCAGACTCCGCTCCTCCAGCTTCGTCGCCGCGACGAACGCCGGGTCGACGGAGGTGCGGTCGTAGAGCCGGATCTGCCCGGTGGTCGCGGCGACCCGGAACGCGCCGAGCGCGGAGAGCTGCTGGGCCCGCAGGTCGGTGAGGGTGACCTGGTCGTCCAGGTCGTACCGGCCGGCCCGGCCGGCGGCGTAGAGCTCGGCGCGCACCCGCGACGACAGCTCCTTGACCCGGGCCAGCTGCACGTAGCGCAGCACGGCGTCGGTCAGCTCCGGCTGGCCCTCGCCCGGCGACGGCTCAGCCAGCAGGTTGAGCAGCGCCTCGACGGCCCGGTGGTAGTTGCTCAGGATGGTGTCGTTGTTGAGCACCGCCGGCAGGATCGCCGCCCGGATGTAGCGCACCTGGTCGTACGCCTCCAGCACTTCGCCGTAGCCGACCCGCCAGGAGGCGTCGGCGTCGGCCAGCGGCTCGGCGGCCCGGCGCAGCTCGCTCACCGCCGCGTCGGTGGCGTCCTGCAACGGCCGCAACGCCAGCGCCGACGCGGCCCGGTCCGAGGCGAGCCCGTCGCGGCGCAGCTCGGCCAGCTCACCGGCAGTGCGGTCGCGTTCCTGCTGGATCCGGTCCACCAGCACGGTGATCTGCCGCCCGATGCCGACCTGCTCGGCGAAGTCGCTCAGCGCCGTCGTCCGCCCCACCAGCGTCGTGGTCTGCACCCCGGCCAGCACCAGGAACGCCACGGACGGAATGACCAGCACGGTGGCCAGCTTCGTCCGCATCCGCCAGTCCCGCAGCCGGAACGGCGAGCGCCGCCGGTGGGGTGCGACCCCGACGTCGGCCCGCCCACCGGGCTGCTCGCCGCCGGTCGTGTCGGGACCTGCGCCCACGCCTGCCTCCTCGGTCCCGCCCGACTCCCCCTCGCCGGGGAGCGGGGTCCATCCAACCAGGCCCGCGAGCTGTGTCAACGGCCCCCGGGGGCAACCCGTCAGGACGGGGCGCCGGAACGGCTCGGCGGAGCCGGGGAGGTGACCTCCTCCGTCCGGCCAGGGCCGGCGAGCCGCTGCGCCTCGGCGACGCGACCGAGCGCCACGAGCGCCGCTCCGGTCGCCCCGATCTCCGGCTCCGAACGGTGTCGCACGGGCCGCGGGGCGAGCGCCGCCACGAACGCGGTGCGCCACCACGAGGACGCCGTCACCGCGCCTCCGCCCAGCACCACGTCGACCGGGGCGTCCACGACGGACTCCAGCACGGTCAGGTCGTCGGCGATCATCCGGCACAGCCCGCTCATCAGGCCGGCCAGGATCTCCACCGCCGAGGTGGAGAAGCTGAGCCCGCGCAGCTCGCCCGCGCCCGCCGGGGCGAGTCCCGGTGGGCGGTCGCCGCCCAGGCGCGGGTTCGCGACCACCCCGCCCTCCGGCGGTACCCGGGCCAGCGCGGCCTCCAGCTGCGGCCCCCGCGGCAGCCGCAGTTCCCGGTTCGCCCAGGCGAACAGGTTGCCGCCGGAGGAGTAGGCCGCCCCGGTCACCACGTGCTCGTGGTCGACCCGGTACCGCCAGAGCCGCTCCGGCAGCGGCGGCAGCTCCGCCCCGGCCGGCACGCGCTGCACCAGCCGTACCGCGGCGGAGGTGCCCACGGTGACCGCGACGCGGCGCGGATCGACGCAGCCGGAGCCCACGTTGGAGGCGGCGCCGTCGCCGACCGGCGCGGCCCAGCGGGCGTGCGCCAGCTGGGGCCAGCGGCGGGCGTGCTCCGGGCGCAGCCGGCCGCGCCAGTCCATCGGCGCCAGGTCGGGCAACTCCCCCCGGCGGACGCCGGCCAGCTCACAGGCCTCGGCGTCCCAGTCCATCGTGCGCAGGTCCAGCAGTCCGGTGCCGGAGGCCATCGACACCGACATCGGCGCGGAGTCGAGCAGCTCGCCCAGCGCGTACTCCACCAGGCCGGTGAAGCGGGCCACCGGGGCGGGGGCGCGCTCGCGCAGCCAGGGCAGCCGCACCGACCAGTAGCAGCGGTGCCACCAGGTGCCGGTACGCCGGTGGAAGGCCGCCGGGTCGGTCGGGCCGGCGACCCCGGCGGGCCGCTCGGGCCGGGTGTCCAGCCAGGTGAGCACCGGCCCGAGCGGGGCGCCCGCGGCGTCGAGCGGCACCACCGAGTGCCACTGGGCGGAGACGGCGACCAGTTCCACGTCCTTCAGGTGCCCGCCCTCGGCCAACTCGTCCAGGCACGCGGCCAGGCACGCCAGGTAACCCGCGCTGTCGAGCGTCCCGGCGCCGTCGTCGGTCACGTGCACGCGCACCTTGCGGCGGGCCAGGGCGCCCGGCAGCGGGTCCGCGTCGGCGTCGAGCACCAGCCCGCGCACCGAGGAGGTGCCGAGGTCGAGAGCGAGAATGTTCATCGCGGGTCACGGTACCCAACGGCGGCGGTGGCGACGCCATGATCGGCCGTCGGCGCGCGCCGCCACGGAGTGGGAACGGCTACCCGCACCGGCGCGATCGCCGTATGGTGACGGCATGCTCGCGCATCTGTCCTGCTGGTGGCCCGCCGACCCGGCGGCCACCTTCCGCGCGTAGCTTCCACGCGGCCGCCCGACGAGGCGGCCGCCGGTTTCTCCCCGGCTCCGGGGCCGCCCCGCCGGGCGGCGTACAGCCCGGAGGAGATCCCGATGACCCGCCCGCACGACCTGCTCGCCGTCCTCGCCCAGGGCGCCGACCCCGGCCCGTTCGCGCTCGTCCGCCGTGCGGACGCCGACCACGTCGACCTCTTCACCGGCCCGGTACGCGTCGCCGACCGGCTCGCCGACCTGCCGCTGCCGGAGGGTCCGGCCGGAGCGCGGACGCTGGCGCTGGTGCCGTACCGGCAGGTCACCGAACGTGGCTTCGACTGCGTCGACGACGGCACGCCCCTGGAGTACCTGGAGATAGCGGGGCAGGCCCGGCTCACCCTCGCCGACACGCTCGCCGCGCTGCCCGAAGCCCCGGTGGTCACCACCGGCGCCGCCTTCGACGTCGACGACGACGAGTACGCCCGGACCGTCGAGCGGGTCCTCGCCGAGGAGATCGGCCGCGGCGAGGGGGCGAACTTCGTCATCCACCGCACCCTGCGCGCCACGGTGCAGGGCACCCCGCTGCGGGCGGGGCTGGCGGCGCTGCGTCGGCTGCTGCTCGGCGAGCGGGGCGCGTACTGGACGTTCCTGGTGCACACCGGCACCCGGATCCTGGTCGGCGCGAGCCCGGAACGGCACGTCAGCGTCGACGACGGCCTGGTCATGATGAACCCGATCAGCGGCACGTTCCGGCACACCGGCGCGGCTGCCGACCGCGACGCGCTGCTGCGATTCCTGCGCGATCCCAAGGAGGTCGAGGAGCTGTACATGGTCCTCGACGAGGAGCTGAAGATGATGGCCACGGTCGCCGAGCACGGCGGCCAGGTGGTGGGGCCGTACCTGAAGGAGATGGCGCACCTCGCGCACACCGAGTACCTGCTGGCCGGGCGGGGCACGCGGGACGTCCGGGAGGTGCTGCGGGAGACGATGTTCGCCCCGACCGTCACCGGCAGCCCGATGCAGAACGCCTGCCGGGTGATCGCCCGGCACGAGCGCACCGGCCGTCGCTACTACTCGGGGGTGCTGGCCCTGCTCGGCCGCGACGCCGAGGGCCGGCAGACGCTGGACGCGCCGATCCTCATCCGGACGGCGGAGATCTCCCCCGCCGGCGAGCTGCGGGTGCCGGTGGGCGCGACCCTGGTGCGGCACTCCACGACGGCCGGCGAGGTCGCCGAGACGCACGCGAAGGCCGCCGGCGTGCTGGCCGCGCTGGGACTGGGCCCGCAGGCCCCCGCGTCGGGTCCCGAGGAGGCGGTACGCCTCGCCGACGACCCCGAGGTACGCGCCGTCCTCGCCGAGCGGAACACGCCGTTGGCCCGGTTCTGGCTCGACCAGCGCGCGCCCGGGGCCACCGTCCTGCCGGGGCTGGCCGGCCGGCGGGCGTTGATCGTGGACGGTGAGGACACCTTCACCGGGATGCTGGCGCACCAGCTCGGCGCGCTCGGTCTCGCCGTCGACGTCCGCCCGTGGCGGCGACCCGGCCCGCTGGACCGGTACGACCTGGTCGTGGTCGGCCCCGGGCCGGGCGATCCGCGGGCGGTGACCGAACCGAAGATGGCGGCGCTGCGGGAGCTGCTGGCCGACCGGTTGACCGCCGGCCTGCCGACGCTGGCGGTCTGCCTCGGCCACCAGAACCTCGCCGGCCTGCTGGGGCTGCCGCTGCACCGCCGCGAGGCGCCCTACCAGGGACTGCAACGGGACGTGCGGGTCTTCGGCACGCCCCGGCGGGTGGGCTTCTACTCCACCTTCACCGCGCTGGCCGACGCCGACCGGATCGGCACCCCGTACGGACCGGTGGAGCTGTCCCGCGACCCGGCCGACGGGGCGGTGCACGCGCTGCGCGGGGCGGGCTTCGCCGGGGTGCAGTTCCACCCGGAGTCGGTGCTCAGCCGCGACGGGCTGGCCGTGCTGGCGGACCTGCTCGGGCACCTGCTGGCGCATCCGGCGCTGACCGCGCATGGTTCGCCGGATCGCGGGTAGGGGTTGCGGCGACCGGTGGACCGGGCGGGTCGAGAGCCCTCGCCCGGGCCACCGGTCCCCGGTCAGCCGGCGGCGAGTCCCCGCTTGAGGGCCGCGCCCATCTGCACCGCCCGCTTCGCGGTCAGCGCGGTGGCTCCCAGCGCCACGTTGTCCGGGGCGATCTCGCCGTTGTTGCTGGTGTGCGACGCGCCGTACGGGTTGCCGGCGACGTACTGGCTCGGGTCGGTGTAGCCGGGGGTCACCACCACGCCACCCCAGTGGTAGAAGATCGTGAACAGCGACAGCAGGGTGGACTCCTGCCCGCCGTGCTCGGTGGCGGTGGAGGTGAAGCCACTGTAGACCTTGTTCGCCAGCGCGCCGTTGGCCCAGAGCGGGCCGGTGGTGTCGATGAACTGCTTGAGCTGCGCGGCGATCATGCCGTAGCGGGTGGGCGAGCCGAGGATGACCACGTCGGCCCAGGCGAGGTCGTCGATCTCGGCCTCCATGACGTCCTGGGTCTCCAGACGGTGCGCCTGCCAGCCCGCGTTCGAGCGGATCGCCTCGTCCGGCGCCAGCTCCCGCACCTTGCGCAGGCGGACCTCGGCGCCCGCCTCGCCGGCGGCCTCGCTCGCGGCCTGCGCCATCTGGTAGGTGATGCCGGTCGCGCTGTAGTAGATCACCGCGACCTTGACCTGGCCGTCCATCAGACGTTTCCTCCTCGATTCGGTCAGCTTCGGCGACTACCCGGTACTTGCCACGTCAAACGTCGGCCGTGGCATGCTCGGGGTGTGCGGATCAGGGCGGCGACCGACGCGGACTGGCCCGCCGTCTGGCCCTTCCTGCGCCAGATCGTCGCGGCCGGGGAGACGTACACCTGGCCACCCGACGTCGACGAGGCCACGGCGCGCGGGATGTGGCTGCTCCGGCCACCGGGTCGGACGGTGGTGGCCGTGGACCCGGACGGCACGGTGCTCGGCTCGGCGAAGCTGACGCCCAACCAGGCCGGCCCGGGCGACCACGTCGCCAACGCCAGTTTCATGGTGGCCCCGGCCGCGGCCGGGCGGGGCGTCGGCCGGGCGCTCGGCGAGCACGTGCTGGACCTGGCACGCGCCGACGGCTACCGGGCGATGCAGTTCAACGCGGTGGTGGCCACGAACACCCGGGCCGTGGCGCTCTGGCGCTCGCTCGGCTTCGAGGTGGTCGGCCGGGTGCCGGACGGCTTCCGGCACCCCACCGAGGGGTACGTCGACCTGCTGGTGATGCACCGGCGGCTCTGAGCGCCGGCGGCGCAGCTCAAGATTTCCGCAAGTTCCGTGCCACGGTGGTGCCACGGCCGTCGCCGGCCGGGATCCTGTTTCCACGGGTGTCGGCGGCGCGGGACCGCCGCCCGACACTCCGACGAACCTGAACGGGGGATCGCGCTCCGCTCGTGAAACGGCGGGCGTAGCGCGATCAGGGGGCCCGTTCTTCGGCTGGGGGGCTCCGCCAGCGGGTCGACGGCCCGTACCGCTCACTCGTTGAGCTTGTCGCGCAGGTCGTCGACCCGCTGCTGGAGGCGGTCCACCGCCCCCTCGTCGTTCACGAACGTGGTGATCCCGGCGGCCAGGGCCAGCCCGAGCAGCACCGCCAGCGCGCTGAGCACCAGCCCGCCGATCGCCACCCCACGACCGGTCACCCCGGGACGACGGCTCATCTTCAGCCCGACGATCCCCAGGATCACCCCGATGATCCCCAGCACCAGGCCGATCCACGCCAGGATGGCGGTCAGCACGCTGAACAGCGCGGCCACCCCGAACACCAGGGCGAAGGCGGCGGCGGCGCTGGTCTTGGCCGGAGTGCCGGCGTTCGGCGGTCGCACACGGCCGGCGCCCCGGGCCGGCTCACTGGACGCGGTCATCTCGGTACCTCGCATTCCTCGCGTCGGTCGCGGGCGGCGCATTCCCCCGGCACGGACACTCATGCGTCCGCATCCGCGCGCCCGGTCGCCGCCGCTGCTGCTATCCGTGCCGGCCGACCCGAATGCTGCTCACCGCCGTCGGGTAGCCACGTCGTGACCCACGAGAGGAAGGACGAACCATGCGACTGACCGAGCAGCAGATCCGTTCGCTGTACGGACAGGACGTCCAGGACCGATCGGGTGCGAAGATCGGCAGTGTGGGCCAGGTCTGGGCCGACGCCGCCGGCGAGCCGACCTGGGTCAGTGTCAAGACCGGCGTGATGGGCCACCACGAGTCCATGGCGCCGCTGGCCGGAGCCGGAATGGCCGAGGGTCGGCTGAAGGTGCCGTACGACAAGGCGACGGTGCGCAGCGCGCCGGCCGTCGAGCCGGGCACCGAGCAGCCGCTCGACACCGACCAACTGGCCCAGCTCTACCGGCACTACCAGCTCCAGCAGCAGGAGCGTCCGCCGCAGCGGATGCCGGGCTCGCCGGAGCTGACCCGGTCGGAGGAGCGGCTGCGGGTCGGCACCGAGAGCGAGCCGGCGGGCACCGCCCGGCTGCGCAAGCACGTGGTCACCGAGGACGTGCACACGACCGTGCCGGTCGAGCACGACGAGGTCAGCGTGGTGCACGAGCCGATCACCGCGGCGAACCGGGGTGACGCCCGGGCCGACATCGGCGACGAGCAGCGGGAGATGGAGCTGCGCGCCGAGCGTGCGGTGGTCGGCAAGGAGCAGGTCCCGGTCGAGCGGGTCCGGCTGACCAAGGACGAGGTGGTCGAGGAGCAGCCCATCGACGCCCAGGTGCGTCGGGAGATGGTCGACGCCGACGTGCCCGAGCGGGCGCGGCGACGCCGCTGAGCGGCCACGAGCGGGAAGCCGGGCGGGTGGGCCGACAGGCCCGCCCGCCCGGGCGTGCCCGGCGGGACCGGCCACCTCGGCGTGTCCGACCACCCCGGCGGGGACCGGCCACGCCGGGGCGGCGAGGCCCCCGACGGTGTCGGACCCGCCTCCTATGCTGGCCCTGCACCGAGGAGAGGGCGACGGCGTGGACGTGCGGTTGACCGATGCTGAGGCGCTGGCGTTGCGGATGACCAGCCTGCTGCTGCGCGAGCACCCGCGCGGCCGGCCCGGCACCGTGGCCGGCGTGGTGGAGTGGTTCGGGGCCATGCAGGCCCAGGACGCGGCGAGTGGGATGTGGTCGTTGGGCGCCCGGCTACCCGGGGCCACCGTCGCCGACGTGCACGAGGCGCTGGAGCGGCGGGAGGCGCTGCGCACCTGGCCGATGCGGGGCACCGTGCACCTCGTACCCCCGCGCGACGCCCGGTGGATGCTGGCGGTGACCGGCGTGCGGGCATTGGCCGGCGTGCAGGCCCGCCGGGCGACGCTGGGCCTGAGCGAGGCGGAGGCCGACCGGGCGGCGGACGTGCTCGGCACGGCGCTGGCCGGCGGCGGCCGACTGACCCGCGCCGAGTGCCTGGCCACGCTCGCCGCGGCCGGCATCGAGACCACCGGCCAGCGCGGTTACCACCTGCTCTGGTACGCCAGCCAGCGCGGCGTCACCTGTATCGCCCCGCACGTCGGCGCCGAGCAGACCTTCGCGCTGCTCGACGAGTGGGCCCCCGACCCGCACCGGCCCGAACGGGACGAGGCCCTGGGCATCCTCGCGCTGCGGTACTTCCGCAGCCACGGGCCGTCCACCCGGCAGGACTTCGCGGGCTGGACGGGGTTGACCGCGACCGACGCCAGGCGGGCCATCGCGGTCGCCGGCGACGCGCTGGCCACGGTACGGGTGGGCGAGACGGAGGCCGTGCTCGACGCGGCCCTGCTCGACGCGCCCCGGCAGCCGCTGGACGACGTGCTGGCGCTGCCCGGCTTCGACGAGTACCTGCTGGGCTACAAGGACCGCGCGCTGATGCTCGACCCCGCCCACAAGCAGGCCGTCATCCCGGGTGGCAACGGTGTGTTCCAGTCCACCGTCGTGCGCGGCGGACGGGTGGTCGGGACGTGGAAGCGGACCATGGGCAAGACCCGCGTCAGCGTGACGGTCCGCCCGTTGGCCGACGTCGACCGGGCGCCGGTCGAGGCGGCGCTGACCGGGTACGCCCGCTTCGTCGGCCTGCCGTTGAAACTGACCTGGCCGGCCTGATCGCCCCGTGACATGACCACGCCGGACCCGCACGCCGACCGTGGTCGCCGTCGGCGACCCGGGAGCCGGGCGCGGCACGACGCACGGCGAGGGGGCCGGCGGTGGGCCGGCCCCCTCGCGTCGCGATCCGTCAGTCGGCGAGCGCGCCCGCCGACCGGCCCTCGTGCAGGGTCAGGTTGCGCCCGTTGGTCGGGTCGAACAGGTGGATCTTCTCCAGGTTGAACCAGACCCGCCGGTGCTGCCCCTCTCGCACCGGCGACTCGGCCGACAGCCGGGTCACCAGGCTCGCTCCCCCGCCGCTGAAGTCGGCGCCGGCGTCGGCCGCCAGCTCCTCCAGTTCGGCGGCGCTGGCCCGCTCCCCCTCGACGGTGAAGTAGACGTACTTGTCCGAGCCCATCGACTCGACGATGTCCACCGGCGCCTCGAACTCCATGCCCCGGCGGCGGGTGTCGTCGTCGATCAGCTCGGCGTCCTCGAAGTGCTCGGGACGGATGCCGAGGATCAGCTCCCGGGGCGCGTCGGCGGACTCCAACTCCCGGCGGATCCGCTCGCCGATCGGCACGTCACCCAGCGCCGTCCGCAGCTTGCCGTCCTCCACGGCGGCGTGCAGGAAGTTCATCGACGGCGAGCCGATGAAACCGGCGACGAAGAGGTTGCGGGGGTGGTCGTACAGCTCCTGCGGCGGGCCGACCTGCTGCACCGCGCCGCCGCGCATGATCACCACCCGGTCACCGAGGGTCATCGCCTCGGTCTGGTCGTGGGTCACGTAGACGGTGGTGGTGCCGAGCTGCTTCTGCAGCCGCGACACCACGGTGCGCATCTGCACCCGCAGCTTGGCATCCAGGTTGGACAGCGGTTCGTCCATCAGGAACGCCTTGGGCTGGCGGACGATCGCCCGCCCCATCGCCACCCGCTGCCGCTGGCCGCCGGAGAGGTTGGCCGGCCTGCGGTCCAGCAGCGGGGTCAGCTCCAGGACCTTCGCCGCCTCCTCGACCTTGGTGGCGATGGTCTCCTTGTCGAGCTTGGCCAGCCGCAACGGGAAGGCCATGTTCTCCCGCACCGTCATGTTCGGGTAGAGCGCGTACGACTGGAAGACCATGGCGATGTCCCGGTCCCGGGGGGCCTTGTCGTTGACCCGCTGCCCGCCGATGCGCAGCTCACCGGAGCTGATGTCCTCCAGCCCGGCGATCATGTTGAGAGTGGTCGACTTGCCGCAGCCCGACGGGCCGACCAGGATGACGAACTCGCCGTCGGCGATCTCCAGGTCGACGTCCTGCACCGCCACGGTGCCGTCCGGGAACCGCTTGCTCACCTTGTCCAGCACGATGTCAGCCATTGTTGTCACCTATCCCTTGACTGCGCCGGAGGTCAGGCCGGAGACGATGCGGCGCTGGAAGAAGAGCACGAACAGGATGATCGGGATCGTGATCACCACGGCGGCGGCGCAGATCGCCCCGGTGGGGTCCTCGAACTGCGACTCGCCGGTGAAGAACGACAGCGCCACCGGCACCGTACGGGCCCGCTCGGTCGAGGTGAGCGTGATGGCGAACAGGAAGTCGTTCCAGCAGAAGATGAAGACCAGGATCGCCGTGGTGAACAGCCCCGGCGCGGCCAGCGGGGCGATGACCCGCCGGAACGCCTGGCCCTGGGTGGCGCCGTCCATCTTCGCCGCCTTCTCCAGGTCCCACGGGATCTGCTTGAAGAACGCCGACAGCGTGTAGATCGCCAGCGGCAGCGCGAAGGTGATGTACGGCAGGATCAGGCCCGGCCAGGTGTCGAAGAGGCCGAGCTGCCGCTCGATCTCGAACAACGGCGACACCAGCGACACCTGGGGGAACATCGCGATCAGCAGGGACACGCCGACCAGCAGCCGCTTGCCGGGGAAGTCCAGCCGACTGATGGCGTACGCGGCCATCGCGCCGAGCACCACCGCGATCAGGGTGGCGATCAGGGCGATGCCGATGGAGTTGACCAGGGCCCGGACGAACTGGTCGGTGGAGAAGATCGTCCGGTAGTTGTCCAGCGTCCACTCCCGCGGCAAGAACTTGCCGTCGGTGAGGGTGGCCGGGGTCTTGAACGACAGCGAGGCGATCCAGAGCACCGGGATCAGCGCGAAGACGACGACGATGACGTCCAGCAGACCCCAGCGCAGCTTCGCCCGCGTGGTGGTTTCGACTGACATCTCAGCGCCTCTCGGAGTCGTCGCTGCCGGGGGCAGCGGTGCCGAACAGCTTCACGAAGACGAAGGCGATGATCGCCACGGTGAGGAAGATCAGCACTGACATCGTCGACCCGATGCCGAGGTTGAGACCCCGGATCAGGTTGTTGTAGGCGAGCATCGACACCGACGAGGTCTCGTTGCCGCCCGCGGTGAGCACGAAGATGTTGTCGAAGACCCGGAACGCGTCCAGGGTGCGGAACAGCAACGCGACCAGGATCGCCGGCTTCATCACCGGCAGCATCACCTTGGTGAACCGTTGCCAGGCGGTGGCGCCGTCGGTGGAGGCGGCCTTGAGCAGGTCCTCCGGCACCAGCGCCAGACCGGCCATCAGCAGCAGCGCCATGAACGGCGTGGTCTTCCAGATCTCGGCCAGCATGATGATCGCCAGCGAGCTGGCCCGCTCGGTCAGCGGCGCGCCGTCGGAGAAGAGGTTGGCCAGGTAGCCGGTGCCGGGCGTCCAGGCGTACCGCCAGGAGAACGCGGCGACGACCGTGACGATGCCGTACGGGATCAGCGCCGCGGTGCGGACGATGCCCCGGCCGACCAGGGTCCGGTGCATGATCAGCGCCAGCCCCATGCCGAGCACCAGCTCGACGGCCACGGTGACCACCGTGATCAGCATGGTCACGCCGAACGCGGTCCACCAGAACTCGTTGGTGAGCACGGTGACGTAGTTCTCCAGCCCGATGAACTCGCGCTGGTCGGGGAAGCGCAGGTCGAAGCGCTGCAACGACAACCAGACCGAGTAGATGATCGGGTACGCGGTGACCAGCACCATCACCAGCGCGGCGGGGGCGCAGAGCAGCCAGCCCAGCCGCCGTTCGGCCTTCTTGTTCTCGCTCAGCGGGCTTTTGGTCCGGCGGGAGGCGCGCTGCGCCGGCACGGTGGCGTGCCGGCCGGTGGGACGTTCGGCCTCGGCGCTCACCTCGGCGCCGGCCGGTGTGGCGTTGACGCTCATGCGGTCACCTCCGGGCGGTCGCCGGTACGGGCCGGCAGGGGGCGGTGGACGGTCACGGCAGGACCCCCTTCGACTCCAGGGCGTCGGCGATGGCCTGACGCAGCTCGTCGGCGGTCTGCTCCGGCTGGATCGCCGAGGGCGGCGACAGGATCGCCGACATCACCGTGGAGATGCTCTGGTACGCCGGGGTCAGCGGTCGGACCGCCGGCTCCTTCAGCTCCTCCAGGATGGTCTCCTTCATCGGGTACGCCTCGGCCATCTCCGGGTCGTCGTAGACCTTCTCGATGGTCGGCGGCACGCCGTCGTTGATCGCGGAGAACTTCTGGTTCTTCTCGTTGCGGATGCACCTGGCCGCCTCGAAGGACTCCGTCGGGTGCTTCGAGTAGGCGCTGACGGCCATGTTGACCCCGCCGATGGTGACCTTGCTCGGGGTGTTGGCGTCGATGCCCGGGACCCGCGCCCACCTGACCTTCTCGGCCAGTTCCGGGTCGGCCTCCTGCAACGCCGGGTAGACGAAGGGCCAGTTGACCTGGAAGGCGCCGCCGCCGGACTGGAACTCCAGCCGGACCGGGTCCTCGGTGGCGTTGCTGAACGACGGCGACGTCACGCCCGACGTGGCGAAGCGCTTGAGCTGGTCCAGGGCCTTGACGGTGCCCTCGTCCATCACGGCCTGCTTGCCGTCGTCGCTGAGGATCTTGCCGCCGGCGCTCTCGGCCAGGGTGTTGTAGAGGACGACCAGGCCCTCGTACTGGGCGCCCATGGTGAGCACCTGGTACGGCTTGCCCTGCCCCTTGAGGTCCTGGGCGACCTTGATCATGTCGTCCCAGGTCTTCGGCGCCTCCGGCACCAGGTCGGTGCGGTACCAGAGCAGCTGGACGTTGGTGTTCTTCGGCGCGCCGTAGAGTCGGCCCTCGTAGCGGGCGGTGTCCAGCGGGCCGGTGAGCGTCCCCTGCTCCACCTCGGCCTTGTCCTGGCCGGTCCACTCGCGGATCCAGTCCGCGCTGGCGAACTCCTGGGTCCAGGTGACGTCCAGGCCGAGCACGTCCATGCCGCTGTCCTCGGCGGCGAGCCGGCGGACCAGCTGCACCCGCTGGTCGTCGGCCTGCCGGGGCAGCACCCGGTAGGCGATCCGGTACCGCCCCTGCGCCTGCGCGTTGCAGTCGTCGACCACCTTCTGCAGGTTCTGCTCGGGCGGGTAGTACAGGTTGATGGTGGGCGTACCGCCCTCGTCACCGGAGCCGCACGCCGCCAGCGGCGCGAGCAACGCCAGCGCGACCGCGGCCGCGCCGACCCGCACACCCGGCCGGCGCCGATGTCGGGTCGCTTCGGGGTCCCTCGTCATCGCCCTCCCCCTTCCTTCGGCGATGGACCGGGGAAAGGGCACCCGTGCCCCGGCGCACGGCGAAACGCTTCCGGGGGAGATCAGTTGCGGAGATCCCCTGGCCCGGACGTTTCGTGCGCCTACACTGCCCGACCTGCGAAGTCGCGAAACCTGACCGTCACGAGACCGGCCCGACAGCCCCTGCTGTGGCGAGGATCACCGTCAGGCGGCGGGCCGAGGCCGGGTTCCGGGAAGCCGGGGGCGGAGCCGGTGGCGGGGCGGAGCCGGACGGCGCGGCGGCACATCCGGCCGGCATGATGAGGCGATGATCGCGCGCTTCAAGGACCTGTGCATGGATGCCGCCGACCCCCAGGCGCTCGGCCGGTTCTGGACCCACCTCCTCGACGGTGACCTCGTCGACACCGGCGACGGGGACGCCCGGGTCGACCCACGCGCCGCCCGGTCCTCCGCCGAGTCGATCTGGGTGAACCGGGTGCCCGAGCCGCGTACCGGCAGGACCCGCGTCCACCTGGACCTCCGGTCGGCCGACACCGGCCCGCAGGGGCTGCTGGCCGCCGGCGCGCGACTGGTCCGCGAGCCGGACACCGAGATCAGCTGGTGGGTCCTGGCCGACCCGGAGGGCAACCAGTTCCGCGCCTTCGCCCGCCGCGAGGACGTTCGGCCCGGCGCCTTCCGCCTGGTGGTGGAGAGCGCCGACCCGGTCGCCCAGGCGACCTGGTGGGCCGGCGTGACCGGCGGGGCGGTGGAGACCGCGGAGGAGGGGCACGCGTCGGTGACCGGCGCCGCCGGCTTCCCCTGGGAGAGCTGGGTGTTCGACCCGGTGCCGGAGCGCAAGCGGGTGAAGAACCGGGTGCACTGGGACGTCGAGCTGACCGGCCCGGACGCCACCGCGCTGATCTCGGCCGGCGCGACGCTGCTGCGCGAGCCGGACGAGCGGGTCGGTTGGTGGGTCCTGGCGGATCCGGAGGACAACGAGTTCTGCGCCTTCCGCCCGCGCCCCACGGCCTGACCGGCGCGTCCCACCAGGTGGGCGCGGTGGGGCTACCCTGCGCCCGCCGGGTGGACTAGCGTCAGGTCTGCTCCCCCGCCAGCGCGTCGCCGTCGAAGTCGATACGCCTCCGGCCGACCCCAGCCCGCCCGATCGGTTGGTTCTCGCGCGAACTCCCCTCTGCCGTTCCACCGGTTGGGCAGGATCGTCCCCAACGAGGAGGTGCCGTCGTGCAGGACACCCGCGCTCTCGCCCTGACGTTCGAGGTGAGCGGCCTGCCACCGGTCAAGACCGAAGCGCTGTCCATCTTCGCCGCCGGGCACCGGCAGGCGACGAGGGTCCGCGCCCTGCTCCAGGCGGCCTGCGCCGCGGCCCAGCGCACCGGCTGGACGCCACTGTCCGGGCCGGTCGAGGTCGACCTGATCCTGCGCTGCCCGCCGGGGCACCGCACCTCGGACGCCAGCACCCTGCTCGGCGGGGTGTGCGCGGTGCTCCAGGACAAGAAGCGGGTGGCCAACATCGGGCTGGCCCACCTCGGTGTCCTGGTCGACGTCGCGCTCTACGACGACGACCGGCAGATCCGGCGGCTGTCGTACGTCGAGGAGCCCGCGGAGGACTTCTCGTACCAGGTGCGGGTGGCCGCCGTACCGGTCGTGGTTTGACCATGGCCCGCGGTGGGGTACCGCGGACGCCGACGAAGGGAGCGCCGATGTCGGAGCCACATGTCACGTTGGACCCTCGCGGGCTGGACCCGGTGCAGCAGAAGCTGCGCGGCCCGCTGGAGGACCAGCTGACCTCGGCTTTGCAGGCGGCCACGGACCGGGTCCGCGCCGGCTACGCCGGCGAGCCGGTCGAGCAGGTCTGCCAGCGGTTGCTGGACGAGACCCGCTCGGGCCTGCACCCCGACATCGCCGCCGGGTTCAACCCGGACATGGACGAGTTCTGCCGGGTGGCGGTGGCGATCGTCCGCGGTGAGGTCTCCTGACCCACGGCTGGACCGACGCGCCGACGCTCTGCCGGCGTCGTCGGTCCCATTCGGATGAGGTGCGCGTCCGGCCACTGTCCCGGCGGCCGCGAAATAGTGCGCCCCGCAATTACGGCGGGTCGATGTAACGCGGGCGGGGCGGCCGACGCTTCTGATTCCCCGGGGGACCGGATCGACTCCGGTGACAATTGTGCCGGCGGGTCAGGACCGGGTCCGCAACTCCCCGGTCCTGACCGCCAACCGTCCGGCGTGGTAGCGGAATTCGCCGATGGGCGCGGCGGGCGTGGCACGCCGCTCACGCCGGGCCCATCACGGCGAGCCGGCCCGCCTGCACTCAGCTCCACGGTGCCCAACTACCGGACTTCGGCGCGTTCGGCGACTCACCCCGAAGAGTCGCGAACGCGCGCTCAGGTTAGGCAGTCGAGGGCCGGCCGGACAAGCATTCCGGGGCGTCCGAGAATGTGATTGACACCAATTCTGAATTGCGGCATGTCCGCGTAACACCGTCAGCCGGGCTGGCGCTGTTTCCCCTCGAAGCGACCCGTCTGCTCGGGGGCCGGCGGGACGGCGGAGAGCGCTCCCGCCCGCCATGCCCCGACGATCGAGGCGAGGGCCGCCAGGTGCAGCAGCCGCACCCCGGTGGGCCCCGGGGCGGCGGCGGCCGGCAGGCCGGGCACCACCACCGTCCCGACGCCGGTGACGACGAGCGCCGCGCCCCAGAAGGCGGCCGGCCGGGCCGGCGGCACCGGCGGGCGTACCCCGTCGAAGATCTCCCGGCGGCGCGCCGCCCGCAACGCCAGCACCAGCACGGCGACGGCTCCGACGGCGGTGCAGACCAGGTCCGAGAACGTCCACCAGTGGATGCCGGTGGCCGCGTGGAAGTCCTGCACCCCGACCAGGCGCAGCCAGCGTTCGGTGTGGGAGACCCGGTCCCAGGCCACGTGGCTGAACGCCCCGATCAGCGCCGAGCACACGGTGACCTGCCAGGGATGGCGGACCGTGCCGAGCGCCGCGTGGTCGGGCCAGGCGAAGGCCCGCTGGGCCGGCAGGTGCACGGCGACGCCGGCGATGACGCGGCGGACGATCCAGGCGTACGTCAGCGCCACCGGCAGGCACCACCAGAGCAGCCCGCCCAGCGTGTGGGTCCGCATGCCCAGGTCGAGGCGGGTGCCGCTGAACAGGTACGCCACGTCCGGCGCCACCGCGCCGGTGGCCAGCGCCACGCCGTCGAACCAGTGCGGCCGCCACAGTTTCAGCGGCAGCACCGGCGCCAGGTGCGACGGGAAGGTCAGGGGCACGAGCCGGACGTTACCCCGCGCGGGCCGCTCAGAAGTGCCGAAGCAGGTCGGTGAACTCTTTCAGACACAGCACCCCGGGGTCGTCCGGGTCGAGTTCGTCGTGTTCGAGCACCCAGGTGTTGTCGTTCGGGATGAAGACCGCGTTCATCCCGGCCGCTCGGGCCGGCAGGATGTCCGACCTCGGGGAATTGCCGATCATCCAGGAGCGCCCCGGGTCGAAGTCGTGCTCGCGGGTCAGCCACCGGTACGTCGCCACGTCCTTCTCCGGCACGATGTGCGCGGCGTCGAAGTGGTGCAGCAGCCCGCACGCGTCGAGCTTGCGCTGCTGCTCCTCCCGCTCGCCCTTGGTCAGCAGCAGCAGGTCGTACCGGCCGGCGAGGGCGTCGAGGGTGTCCGCGACGCCCGGCATCAGCTCGACCTGGTGGGCGACCAGCGCGGCGGCCAGTTCGTCGATCTCGCGGCGCTCCCGCTCGGTGGTCGGGCGCTCGCGCAGCCGCTCCAGGCACTCGCCCAGGCTGCGCAGGAAGACCTTGCTGCCGTACCCGTGCACGACGGCGTTGGCCCGCTCGACGTCGTCGAGGACGGCGCGGATCTCGGCCCGGTCGAGCGTGGGATGGGCCAGCCAGTCCAGGAAGTCGTCGATCACCCGCTCGAACACGACGTTGTTCTCCCAGAGCGTGTCGTCGGCGTCGAAGACGAGCACCGCCGCGTCCCGTCGCTGTTCCATCCGTCCCTCCCGGTCAGCGTTGCGCGCCACGCTACTGCGCGGCGTCGGCCCGGTCATCCGGGTTCCGCCGGACCCGGCGCCGCACGGTGGGCCCGGACGGCGCCACGGCCCGACCCTGCGCGCGATGGTCCGGACGGGCTCACGACCCGGCCAGCAGCCCGACCGCGATCATCTGCTCCCGCTGTTCCTGGGTGTCCGGGCGCAGCCGGCCGCCCCGGGTCAGCATGACCGTGCCGTGCAGCAGCGCCCAGCCCACCTCGGCGAGCGTGTCCGGGTCGCGCCCGGCGGCCATCGGCGCCAGGGCCGCGCGCAACTCGGCGAAGACGGCCCGGGGCGCCCCCGGCACCGGGTCACGGCCGAGGGTGAGGTCCGGGGTGTGCGCGAGCATCGCGTCGTACACCTCCGGGTTGGCGTACGCGAAGTCGAGGTAGGCCGTCACCACGGCCGGCCAGCCGCTGCCCTCGCCGGTGGCGGACCGGGCGTCGGCGAGCGCGGTGGCGAGGTCGGCGAAGCCGCCCAGCGCCACGGTCTCCATCAGCTCGGCCGGGTCCGGGAACTGGCGGTACAGGGCCTCGATGTCGGTCCCGGTCCGCTCCGCCAACCGGCGACGGGTCACCGCCGCCCACCCCTCCGCCTCGGCCAACTGCCGGGCGACCGCGACGACGCGGGCCTGCTCGGCCGTTTCGGCGTCTGCTCCGTCTGTCGGCGACATCTGGCCGATGCTAGCGATCCGCACCCTCGGCAGCCGGCTCGCGACGGATTGTCGACTGTCGGTCCGGCCGCCACCCGGACGGCGCGGAGGCGGCCAACCGCCTGTCAGGCGAGAGCCAGCCGGGCCCGGCTGCCCGGGCGGCCGGCGAGAGGCGAGCCCAGCCGGCGGACGGCGCGGAGACAGCCCCGACCGTCAGCGGCGGAGGGTGAGGATGAGGTCGACGACCAGCGCCGTCCAGCCGGTCTGGTGCCAGGCGCCCAGTCCGGCGCCGTTGTCGCCGTGGAAGTACTCGGGGAAGCAGATCAGGTCCCGCCAGTCCGGGTGGGTCTGGAAGAGCTGGGCGGCGCCGTAGATCGGCCGCCGGCCCCAGCCGTCCCGGGTGAACAGCGAGATCAGCCGGGCGGAGAGGTCGTCGGCGATCTGGTCGAGGGTGCACTTGCGCCCGGAGCGGGTCGGGTACTCGACCTGCAGGTCGTCGCCGAAGAACGCGGCGTAGTCGCGCAGCGCGCTGATCAGCAGGAAGTTCGTCGGCATCCAGATCGGCCCGCGCCAGTTGGAGTTGCCGCCGAACAGGCCGCTGGTCGACTCGGCCGGCTCGTAGCCGACGCTGAACTCGTGCCCGCCCAGGGTGACCGAGAAGGGCTCCTCGAGGTGGGCCCGGCTCAGCGTACGCAGGCCGTACTCGGAGAGGAACTCGTCGGTGTCGAGCATCCGGGCGAGCAGGCGGACCACCTGCTCCGGGCCGACCATGGACAGCAGCCGCTGCTGCCGGCCGTCCGGGCCGATCCGGCGGGCGCCGATCACGTCGGCGTATTCCGGTCGCTGGCTGAGGAACCAGCGCAGGCGGGCCCCCAGCTCGGGCAGGCGGTGCAGGGTACGCGCGCTGAGCCGGGTGGTCGCGGCCAGCGGCAGCAGCCCGACCACCGAGCGGACCTTCAACGGCACCTGACTGCCGTCGGCCAGCCGCAGCACGTCGTAGAAGAAGGCGTCCTCGTCGTCCCAGAGTCCCTGCTCGTACGCCGCCGCGGCGATGTAGGCGAAGTGCTCGAAGAACTTGGTGGCGGTGTCGACGTACGCGTGGTCGTGCTCGGCGAGCACGATCGCCATGTCGAGCAGGTTGAGCGCGTACATGGCCATCCAGCCGGTGCCGTCGGACTGCTCCAGCACCCCGGCCACCGGCAGCGCCGCCGAGCGGTCGAACGGGCCGACGTTGTCCAGCCCGAGGAAGCCGCCCTCGAAGACGTTGTTGCCGCCGGTGTCCTTGCGGTTGACCCACCAGGTGAAGTTGAGCAGCAGCTTGTGCATCACCCGGGCGAGGAACTCGTGGTCGGACGAGCCGTCGATCTCGAACACCTTCAGCGCGGCCCAGGCGTGCACCGGCGGGTTGACGTCGCCGAACGCCCACTCGTACGCCGGGATCTGCCCGTTGGGGTGCAGGTACCACTCGCGCAGCAGGAGCAGCAGCTGCTCCTTGGCGAAGCCCGGGTCGACCCGGGCGATGCTGACGCAGTGGAAGGCCAGGTCCCACGCCGCGTACCAGGGGTACTCCCAGGGGTCGGGCATGGAGATCACGTCGAAGCTGTTCATGTGCCACCAGGCGCTGTTGCGCCCGTGCCGCCGCCCGGGCGGCGGTGGGGCGGAGCCCGGGTCGCCGTCGAGCCAGCGTTTGACGTCGAAGTGGTAGAACTGCTTGCCCCACATCAGCCCGGCGATGCCCTGCCGGGCCACCAGGGCCTCGTCGGCGCTGGCCCCGGCGGGGACGATCCCGGCGAAGAAGCGGTTCGCCTCGGCCCGCCGGGCCCAGACGACCGCGTCGAAGCCGGCGGCCAGGTCGGCCGGGGGCGGCGGGGTGCTCCCGGGCGGCGGGGCGGTGCGGGTCAGCCGCAGCCGGATCTGCCGCTGCCCACCGGCCGGCACGTCGAGGACGTAGTGCAGGGCGCCCTTGGTCCCCTCCCGGTCCGGGTTGACCGTGGCCGCGCCGGCCACCACGTGGTCGTTGATGCCGTCCTTCGGGTACGACGACCGCCCGGGCAGGCCCCACAGCCGCTCGGCGTTGGAGTCGTTGTCGCAGAGCAGCGGCGTGGGCGTGCCGTCACCCTCCAGCAGGATCTGCCCGAGCACCCAGTGCTCGCCGACCAGCCGGGAGCCATCGCCGGCCAGCCGGGGCACCCGGTCGGCGCCGGGCAGCCCCCAGGCCCAGGTGTTGCGGAACCACAGGTGCGGCAGCACGTGCAGGGTGGCCGCCTGGTCACCCCGGTTGGCGACGGTCACCACGATGCACATGTCGGTCGGGGACGCCTTGGCGTAGTCGACGGTCACCGCCCAGTACCGGTCGTCGTCGAAGATCCCCGTGTCGACCAGCTCGTACTCGGTCTCGTCCCGGCCGCGCAGCGCGTTGACGGCGACCAGTTCGTCGTACGGGAAGGCGGCCTGCGGGTAGTGGTAGCGCCAGCGCATCCAGGAGTGGGTGGGCGTGGAGTCCTCGTACCACCAGTAGTCCTTGACGTCCTCGCCGTGGTTGCCGCCGTCCCCGCCGAGGCCGAACATCCGCTCCTTGAGGATCGGGTCCTCGCCGTTCCACAGGGCGAGCGCGAAGCAGAACGTCTGCCGGTCGTCGCAGACGCCCGCCATGCCGTCCTCGTTCCACCGGTAGGCTCGGGACCGCGCGTGGTCGTGGGGGAAGTAGTCCCACGCCGTACCGTGCTCGCTGTAGTCCTCCCGTACCGTCCCCCACGCCCGCTCGGACAGATAGGGACCCCATGCGCGCCAGTCCTGCTCGCCGGCATCGGCCTGGGCGAGCCGGAGCCGCTCGGCGTCGGGAGACGGTGCGTCGGAGGGCGAACTGTCGGTGAACACGTGCACATCTTCGACGCCGCCCGGGTACTTCACCACAGCGGCCATTGTCGTCGTGGCGTGTTACACCTCACCGCAGTGGGAGGAAACCACTTGATCGAGATCGCCTTCGGCCCTCAGGTCTGCGCCGATCCGGCCACCGGGACGACCCGGGAGTGGCTGGTCACCGACGGCCGGGGCGGGTACGCCATGGGCACGGTGAGCGGGTTGCGGACCCGGCGCTACCACGGGTTGCTGGTGACCGCCGACGAGACCCCGGCGGCCCGCCGGGTCGGGCTGGTCAGCCTGGACCCGGCGGTGACCCTGCCGTCCGGCGCACGGGTGCGCCTCGGCGCGCACGAGTGGTCCTCGGGGACGGTCGACCCGCGCGGCTTCGAGCTGCTGGAGCGCTTCGACCTCGTCGACGGGCTGCCCCGGTGGCGGTGGCGCATCGGTGACGTGGTGATCGAGCGGGAGCTGGCCATGACGCACGGCCGCTCCTGCGTGGCGGTGGTGCACCGGCTGCTCGCCGGGGGCCCGGTGCGGCTGGAGCTGTCGGCGGCCTGCACCTGGCGCGACGCGCACGGCGAGCGCCGCGCCGACGGCCCGGCGCCCCGGATGGAGCCGGTCGACGGCGGGGCGGTGATCGAGGGCTCGTACCGGCTGTCGGGGCCGGACTGGCGGCCCGAGGGGCAGTGGTGGCTGGGCGTGCGCCACCGTGAGGAGGCCGCGCGTGGCCTGCACCCGGAGGAGGACCTCTGGTACGCCGGCCGGTTCGCCGGCGCGCTGGACCGCCCGGGCGACACCGTGTCGGTGCTGGCCTGGGCCGACGACCTGGCCGCACCGCCCCCGGCGGCAACCGAGGTGGTCGCGGCGGCCCGGGCGCGGCACCGCACGGTGGTCGCCGCCGCGAAGCCGGCCGATCCGGTCGAGGCGACGCTGGCCCTGGCGGCCGACGCGTTCGTGGTGCGCACCGGCGCCGGGCCGGACGTAGTGGCCGGCTACCCGTGGTTCGGCGCCTGGTCCCGGGACACGATGACCTCGTACGAGGGGTTGTTCCTCTGCACCGGCCGGGCCGACGAGGGCCGGGAACTGCTGCGCTCGTACGCGGCCACGCTGTCGGAGGGGATGCTGGCGAACACCGCCGACACCGGGCGGGTGGAGTACAACACAGTCGACGCGACGCTGTGGTTCCTGCACGCGGTGAGCCGGCACGTCACCGCCACCGGCGACACCGACCTGGGCGACGAGTTGCTGCCGGCGCTGCACGGGGTGGTCCGGGCCCACCTGGCCGGCACCCGGTACGGCATCGCGGTCGACCCGGCCGACGGGCTGATCACCCAGGGCGGGACCCCGGGCACCGCGCTGACCTGGATGGACGCCCGGGTGTACGGGGTGCCGGTGACCCCGCGCACCGGCAAGCCGGTGGAGGTCAACGCGCTCTGGGTGAACGGGCTGGCCGGCCTGGCCGAGCTGACCGAGCTGGCCGGGCAGGACGCCGCCGAACTGTGGCGGCTGCACGCCCGTGCCACCGACGCGTTCCGGCGACGGTTCCCGGCGCCGGCCGGCTGGCTGCACGACGTGGTGGACGCGCCCGCGCCGGCGTACCCGCTGGGCGGGGCGGCGCACCACGACGACGACCTGCTGCGCCCCAACCAGCTGCTGGCCTGGTCGTTGCCGTACGCCCCGCTGGAGCCGGACCCGGCGACGCTGCGCCGGGTGGCGGCCGGGCTGGGCACCCCGCTCGGCCCGCGCAGCCTCTCCCCCGACTCGCCGGACTTCGCGCCCCGGCACCGGGGCGGGCCGGCGGAGCGGGACACCGCCTACCACCAGGGGACCGTCTGGCCGTGGCTGATCGGACCATACGTCGACGCGTACCGGAAGGCCGGCCTGGCCACCGATGACCTCTTGGTCGGGCTGGTGGGCCATTTGGGGGAGTTCGGCCTGGGCTCGGTCAGCGAGACGGCCGACGGCACCGCCCCGCACGCCGCCACCGGCTGCCCGTTCCAGGCGTGGTCGGTGGCCGAGCTGCTGCGCGTCCGCAAGGCCGGCTAGGCACGCGTTACACACCGGCAATCACCGCGTCTCCGCTGGTTATCCACCGGTCGGCAGGATGGGCCCCGACCCGGGCACGACGGCGCCACCCTCGCCGGTGGCTCCGCGCGCACCCAGGTGGACACAACTCAAAGGGGGCCGCATGTCACCTGACGCCGACGTGATCGACATCCACCCCGCCCGGCACCAGCGCGTGCTGATGCTCTCCTGGGAGTACCCGCCGGTGCTCGTCGGCGGCCTCGGCCGCCACGTGCACGCCCTCTCGGTGGCCCTGGCCGCCGCCGGGCACGAGGTCACCGTGATCACCCGGCACGCCGACGGGGCACCCCTGGAGGAGTACGCCGACGGCGTACGGATCGTCCGCGCCGCCGAGGACCCGGTCACCTTCCCGCTGGCCACCAACTCCCTGCTGGCCTGGACCATGGCGTTCAACCACACGCTCACCCGGGCCGCGCTGCGCGCCACCGAGTCCGGCACGTACGACGTGATCCACGCCCACGACTGGCTGGTCGCACACACCGCGGTCACCCTCGCCGAACACCTCGACCTGCCGCTGGTCACCACGATCCACGCCACCGAGGCGGGCCGGCACCAGGGCTGGCTGCCCGAGGAGATGAACCGCACCATCCACGGTGTCGAGCACTGGATCAGCAACGCCTCGGCCCGGGTCATCGCCTGTTCCGGGTACATGCGCGACCAGGTCACCCGGCTCTTCGACGTGCCGGCCGACCGGGTCGACGTGGTGCCCAACGGCGTCGACGACCGGGCCTGGCACGCCCGCCCGCGCGCCGTCGCCTCGGCCCGGGCCCGGTTCGCCGGCGACGGCCCGCTGGTCGGGTACGCCGGCCGGCTGGTCTACGAGAAGGGCGTGCAGCACCTGGTGCACGCCGTGCCGTACCTGCGCGACCGGCACCCGGGGCTGCGGGTGGTGATCGCCGGCGACGGGCCGTACCGCGACGAGCTGGTCGACCAGGCCCGGCGACTGCACGTCGACGACACCGTCCGGTTCGCCGGCTTCCTGGGTTCCACCCAGCTCCCGGCGGTGCTGGCCGCCACCGACGCGACCGTCGTGCCCAGCCTCTACGAGCCGTTCGGCATGATCGCGCTGGAGGCCGCCGCGGCCGGCGCGCCGCTCGCCGTGGCCGACACCGGCGGGCTGGCCGAGATCGTCGAGCCCGGCGTGACCGGGGTGACCTTCCCGCACAGCGATCCGGACGCCCTGGCCGGCGCGGTCGACCGGCTCCTCGGTGACGAGGTGTTCGCCCGGCGGGTGGCCCGGCGGGCGCGCACCATGGTCGGCGAGCGGTACGGCTGGGCCACCATCGCCGCCCGCACGGCCGGCAGCTACGCCGCCGCGAGCCGCGAGCACGGCTCGTTCCAGGCCCGCCGGGCCGCCATGCTGCTCGGCGGCGGCCGGGCCCGGATCGCCATTCCGGAGGGGAACCTGCTGGCGATGGACGGCGCCGCGTGCTGACCCCCGACAACCGATAGGTCCGCCCCGATCCATTGGCTACGGTGTACGTCGGCCAAGGGTGAGGAGAGCGGTGCAGCACGTGATGATCGCCGGCCGGTACCGTCTGGTCGAGCTGGTGGGCCGGGGCGGGATGGGTCGGGTCTGGCGCGCGCGGGACGAGGTGCTGCACCGCGAGGTGGCGGTGAAGGAGGTCCTGCCGCCGCACTGGCTGGCCGAGTCCGAACGCGACGAGCTGCGGCTGCGGACGCTGCGCGAGGCGCGTACCGCGGCCCGGCTCAGCCATCCCAACGTGGTCCGGCTGTACGACGTCGTCCGGGTCGACGAACACCCGTGGATCGTGATGGAGTACGTCCCCTCCCGCACGTTGCAGGCCGTCCTGGACGGCACCGGTCCGGTCGACCCGGTCCGGGCGGCCGGCATCGGCCGGGCGCTGCTGGCCGCGCTGCGCGCCGCGCACGCCGCCGGGGTGCTCCACCGGGACGTCAAGCCGCAGAACGTGCTGATGGCGCACGACGGGCGGATCATGCTCACCGACTTCGGGCTGGCCACCTTCGAAGGAGGGGACGGCCTGACCACCCGGCCCGGTCTGGTGCTCGGCTCTCCCCAGTTCGTCGCCCCGGAACGCGCGGCCGAGGGGGTGTCCAGCGTGGAGGCGGACCTGTGGTCGCTCGGCGCCACGTTGCACGCCGCTGTGGAGGGCCGCTCGCCGTACGCCCGCAGCACCGCGATGGCCACCCTGGCGGCGCTGGCCACCGAACCGCCGGACCCCGCGCCGCACGCCGGGCCGCTGACGCCGGTGCTGGCCGGGCTGCTGTGCCGGGACCCCGGCCGGCGGATCGGGCACGACGAGGCCGAACGGCGGCTGCTGGCCGCCGAGCGCCCGGCGTCGCGGTCCGACACCGAACCTCCGACGGTGGTGCTGCCCGTCGCCCGCTCGGCGGCCGGGGCGACGCCACCGCCGGCCTGGCCGGGCGCGTCCGACCGGCCCACCGAGGGCGCGGAGGCGCTCCCGCCCGTGCCGGAGGGCGTGCTGCGGGTGGGTGGCGGGCCACCCGTCCCGGCACCGGCGACACCGGACGGCGCAGCGTCCGGGCACCGGCCGGCGACCGCCGGATCGGACGACCACGCCACCCCGGCCCGGGCCCCCGCCCTGCTGCCGCCCCGGCGGCGCTGGGCGCTGGTGGGGACGGCGTTGGGGGTGGCGGCGGCGACCGGGATCGGCACCGCGCTGGCCCTCGCCGACCACGACCACGACGCCACGCCCCTGCGGGCGCCCGCCAGCGTGTCGCTGCCCGAGGAGCAGCCCACCCCACCCCGGGACGACCGGCCCCTGCCACCGCCGGGCGCCGGGGCACGTCCGGTGGTCCCGCCGCCCTTCCCCTGCCTGCGGCCCTACGCGTTCGGCGACCCGGTCACCGCCGCCCCGGTCGGCGACCACGCCGGCTACCGACCGCCGTCGGGCTGGACCTGGCAGACCGGGGAGGGCTGGCGGGTCGCCGTCCCGGTCGGCTGGCTCCGCTCCCAGGACGACGGCGCCACCTGCTTCCGCGACCCGGCCAGCCGCCGCACGCTGAGCATCACCCCGATGACCGCCGACCTGGTCGACCAGGAGGCGTTCCTGCGGGCGGAGCAGCGGCGCGTGGTCGACGAGGGCAAGCTGCCCGGGTACGAGGAGTTGCGCCTCGGCGGCGTGGGCGGCCGGGACGTCGGCTGGGAGTGCCGGTGGACGACCCCGTTCGGCGAACGCGAGCACGCGCTGCGGCTGCTCCCCGGCGAGGAGGCCGGCGGCTGGATCCTGACCTGGAGCGCGGCGGACCGGGACTGGGACGCCGCCGTCGGGCAGCTGACCGTGGCACGGCAGAGCTTCCGCGACCGCGCCGCCGAGGCCGTGCCGCCGACCTGACGCCGCTCGGGTCCCATGGTTGACACAGCAGCTCGGCGGGGCCATCGACGCGACATACTTCCTGATGGTCCGGCCGGACGCCGACCTCCACCCGACGCCACTCTCCGCTGTGGACCGTCCGGGTGATTGCCCCTCGGCGACGGCTCTGACACAGTGGCGTAGTTTTGTCGATCAAGGGAACTGGGGAGGGCGAGGCGACATGATGGGTCCGTCCCACGCGCTGTCCGGCGCGGCGGTGTGGTTGACCGGCTCGTGGGCACTGGACCACTTCGCCGACTACCACCAGTCCCCGCTGGCGCTGGCGGTCGGCACGGCGGTCTGCGCCGGTGGCGCCCTCTTCCCCGACCTCGACCTCTCCGGCAAGGTCACCCGCAACCAGGGTGGCGCGACGGTGGCCCGCACCTTCGGCGTCTTCTCGCTCTTCATCGCCGAGGTGATGGAGAAGATCTCGCTCGGCGTCTACTACGCCACGAAGCTGAGCCGGGACCCGCGCCGCAACAACGGCCACCGCACCCTGACCCACACCCTGCCGTTCACCGCGCTGGTCGGCTGGGGCACCACGGCGCTCTGCACGGCGTACGGCAAGTGGGCCGTGGTGGGCATCCTGTTCTTCATGATCGGGCTGGCCCTGCGCGGCCTGTTCGACCAGTGGGCGGAGCGGGCCGGCTGGGTGATCGTCACCCTCGCCTCGGCCGCCGCCGCCTGGTACACGTTCGCCAACCTGCCCGGCGACCGGGGCTACCCGATGATCGGGCTGGCGGTCGGGGTGGGCTGCTTCACGCACATCCTCGGCGACATGATCACCAAGGCCGGCGTGCCCATCCTCTGGCCGATCCCCATCAAGCGTCGGATGTGGATGATGATCGGGCTGCCGAACGGCATCGCGCTACGGACCGGCAGCAAGGCGGAGGTGGTCGTGCTGCGCACCGCGCTGACCGTGCTCTCGGTGCTCGCCGCGGTGGGCCTGGTCGCGCCGTCGGTGCTGCAACGCTTCAACATCGAGGTGTGAGCGACCGGCTGCCGGTCGACGACGAGGCCGTGCCCGCGTTCTGGCGCGGACTCGGGCTGCCCGGCCTCGCCGACGTGCACGTGCACTTCCTGCCGCCCCGGCTGCTGCGCCGGGTCTGGGCGTACTTCGACGCGGCCGGGCCGCTGCTCGGCACCGAGTGGCCGATCCGGTACCGGTGGAGCGACGCCGATCGGGTCGCGCACCTGCACCGGATGGGCGTGCGGGCGTTCGGCGCGCTGGCGTACCCGCACAAGCCGGGCATGGCGGCGGAGCTGAACCGGTGGACGCTGGACTTCGCCCGACGCACCCCCGGCTGCCTGCCCTCGGCGACGTTCTTCCCCGAGCCGGAGGCTCCCGGGTACGTCGCCGACGCGCTGGCGGCCGGCGCCCGGCTGTTCAAGGTGCACGTCCAGGTCGGCGGCTTCGCCCCGACCGACCCGGCGCTGGACCCGGTGTGGGGGCTGCTCGCCGAGGCCGGCGTGCCGGTGGTCGTCCACGTCGGGCACGCGCCGGTGGGCACCGCGCACACCGGACCGGACGGCTTCGCCGCGCTGATGGCCCGGCACCCCCGGCTCGCCGCGATCGTGGCGCACCTCGGCGCGCCCGATCACACCGCCTTCCTGACCCTGGCCGAACAGCACGAGCGGGTCCGGCTGGACACCACGATGGCGTTCACCCCGTTCTTCGACCGGTTCGTGCCGTTCCCCGCCGCCGAACTGCCTCGGCTGCGCGAGCTGGGTCTGGCCGGCAAGGTGCTGCTGGGCAGCGACTTCCCGAACATCCCCTACCCGTACGCCACGCAGCTGGCCGGGCTGGCCCGGCTCGACCTGGGCGACGACTGGCTGCGCGCGGTGTGCTGGGACAGCGCCGCCGCCCTGTTCGACCTGGACCAACCGGTAGGGCCGGCCTCCTGACCCCCTGCGGGCCGCCGAGGTGGTGGCGACCGGCGGCCCGGATGGGGTCCTCGGCGGGCTGGGACGCGGCGGCGTCAGCGCGTGCCGACCGCCGGCGCGTCGGTGCCGACCGCCTCGGTCCTCCGGCGAAGCCGGGCCAGCAGCCGAGGCACCTCCCCGGCACCCCGCACGATGCCCGCGTGCGCCAGGGTCGGCGGCAGCACCAGCAGCACCCCCACGACGCAGGCCACCGCGAAGCCGAGCGGTGAGCCGCCGGCCACGAGTGCGACACCGACCACGGCGAGCAGAGTGAGTACGCCGGCCACGCCGGCGGCAGCCAGCGTCCCGGCCAGACCGCCGCGACGGCGCCCGGTCAGCTCGGCGACCACTCCGGCCGGGACGACGAACAGCGGCACCAGGACCAGGCCGGTCAGCGCGGCCGCCAGCACCATCACCGGCCCGGCCAGCGGACCACCGGCACCGGCACCGCTCACCAGGGCGTAGCCGAGCAGCAGGAGATAGCAGGCCAGACCCTCGACGGCGAACATGACCCAGGCGACCACCGCCCCGGCGAGGTGCCGGCTCACCGCAGCGACCATCGACCGCACCTCCCCGCGCGGCGCGCCCACCGAAGGCGTCGCGACCGATGAACTGTAGCGCAGCGGGCGGCGTGCCCGGGACGGCTCAGGCGCCGACGCGCTGCGGCGGGACGGTCAGCCCGTAGAGCGCCATCAGCTCCGGGGAGTCCACCCGGCTGCCGTCCGCGACGGAGTCGCAGGAGATGTCGACGATCTGGTTCTTGTGCGCCAGCAGGTACGGCCGGGCGCCGACGTCCGCGCTGGCCAGCGTGGCGATGCCGGACCAGTGCCGGCGGCCGAAGAGCATCGGGTACCCGCGCAGCCCGTCGTAGGTGGCGCAGACCAGCACGTCCGGGTACGGCAGCGCGGCGACCCGGCGTACCGCGGCAGGGGTGAGTCCGGGCATGTCGACCGGGACCACCACCACGGCCTCGATCCCCTCGTCGGTGAGCGCGGCCAGGCCGGCGCGGATGGAGGAGCCCACCCCGGTGCCCCACGCGCGGTTGACCACCACCGTGGCCCGGGACAGGTCGGCGGTCTCGCGCACCTGGTCGGCGGCCGCGCCCAGGACGACCACGATCTGCTCACAGCCCGCCTCGGTCATCGTGTCGATCATCTGGTCCACCAGCGGCTTCTCCCCCTGATGCAGGAGGGCCTCCGGGCCACCGATCCGGCGTCCCCCGCCCGCCGCGATGATCATCCCTGCGATCCGGTTCAGCTGCGCCACCTCCGTCGTGAAGACGGACCGAGCTGAGCCGCCCGGTCCGTTACGCACACCGGACCCAACGAGCGCCCCGGGCGGAGGGTGTCGGGGCAAAAGGGAAATTCGTCCGCTATGCCGCGGCTGATGCCGTCCCCGACGGACACGGCAGCGCCCGCCCGCCGGAGCGGCAGCGGCGTCGCGTGGCCGTCAGGCGGCGTCGGCGTAGCACTCCACGATGGACACGTCGAGCGGGAAGCGGACCGGAGTGTCGCCGAAGAGCAGCGCCGAGGCCCGCGCGCCGGACCGGGTGACCGCGTCGGCCACCGCGTCGGCCCGCTCGGCCGGGCAGTGCACCAGCACCTCGTCGTGCTGGAAGAAGACCAGCTCACCGCCGGTGCCGGCCAGCTCACCGCGCAGCGTGGCGAGCAGCGTGGAGGCCCACTCGGCGGCGGTGGCCTGGATGACGAAGTTGCGGGTGAACCGGCCCCGGGACCGGGCCGCCCGGGCACGCGGGGACTGCGGGTCGGCCCCGGCGTCCGGGTCGGACCCGGCGTCGTCGGCGTCGGTGAACCCCGCCGTCCCCGGTGGGCAGGTCCGACCCAGCCAGGAGCGGACCAGCCCGCCCGCCTCACCGGTGCGGGCCGCCGCCTCGACGTAGGCGAACGCGGTCGGATAGCTGCGCCGGAGCACCGCCAGCGCGGGCACGGCCGCCCCGCCGGTCTGTCCGTACATCGCGCCGAGCAGAGCCACCTTGGCCCGGGCCCGGTCACCGGCGAAGGCGTCCTGGGCGAGGGCGGCGTAGAGGTCACCCGCCGCGCCCGCGGTGGCGAGCCGGGCATCGCCGGAGACCGCCGCCAGCACCCGCGGCTCCAACTGGCCGGCGTCGGCGACCACGAACCGCCGGCCCGGATCCGCCACCACCGCCCGCCGGATCACCTTCGGGATCTGCAGGGCGCCGCCGCCCCGGGTCGCCCAGCGGCCGGAGACCACCCCGCCGGGCACGTACTCCGGCTGGAATCGGCCGTCGCGGACCCAGGCGTCACGCCAGGCCCGGCCGTGCGCCGTCCAGATCCGGTAGAGCTCCTTGTACTCCAGGACCAACGGCACCGCCGGGTGGTCGACGCCGCGCAGCACCCAGGCCCGGGTGTTGGGCAGCTCCACCCCGGCCCGGGCGAAGGCCCGCAACAGCTCCGCCGGGGAGTCGGCGTGCACCTGGCGTACGCCGAACGCGTCGGCGATCCGCGCCGCCAGCTCGGCCAGCCGCCGGGGTGGCCCGCCCACCGGGGACGCCTCGCCGAGAAGCTCGGCGAGGATCGCGTCGTGCACGTCGACCCGCCAGGGCAGGCCCGCCGCGCCCATCTCCACCGCGATCAGCGCGCCCGCCGACTCGGCGGCCACCAGCAGCCGGAACCGGCCGGGGTGCGCGGTCGCCGCGATCCGGGCGAGCTGGTCGGCGTACACCTCGGCCAACGCCGCGACGCCGGGACCCGCCGGCCCGGGGACGGCGTCGAAGAGCGCGGCCTGGCCGTGCCCCGGGGGTGCGGGCGGCCGGGGCGGCGGGTCGGGTGGGACGGCGGCACCGGTGAGCCGGGCGTGGGCGGCGGCGAACGAGCGGGGCTCGCCCCACCGGCCCGCGTGGCCGAGCAGCAGCGCCTCGGTCAGCTCGACGTCGTGGCAGCGCTCCAGCCGGACGCCGGCCCGCAGCAGCGCCGGGTAGACCGACGCCCCGGACGCCCACACCCAGCGCGGCCGGTCGGCGGCCTCCCGGGCGGCGACGGCCGCGACGAGGTCGGCGACCCGCTCGACGGGCCCCACCGGCCGCCCGTCGACCCCGAGCGGCTGGAGCTCTCCCCCACCCCGCTCGTCCGCCACCATCGCCACCAGCACGGATGCGATTCTGCCTCGCCCCTGTGACACCCGTCCGGCAGGCGGGCGCGCCCCCGGCACGACGGGGGCGAAACGGGGCGGTGCGGTGGCGGCCGGATCGGTAGCGTGGGCGGGTGCCACCACAGATCCCCCATCCGGACCCCGGAACACCGGACGCCAGGGGCCCGATGCGCTACCTGTGGTGGCTGACTCGCTGCCAGCCGGGTCGGGTGCTGCGCGGCAGCCTGCTCGGCACCGCCTGGATGGTCGGGCTGTCGGCCCGGCCCTACCTCATCTCCCGCGCCGTGGACGACGGGCTGCGCGCCGGTGACACCCGGGCCCTGGCCCTGTGGGTGACGGCGATCGTCGCGGCCGGCGTGGGACTGGCCTGCCTGGGGACCATGCGGCACCGGACGATGACCTTCATCCGCGAGGACGCGAAGGCCCGCTCGGCCGCCGTGGTGCTGCGCCAGCTGTCCCGGCTCGGCGCGGCGCTGCCACGCCGCACCGCGACCGGCGAGGTGGCCACCGTCGGCGGCACCGACGTCGACCGGACCGGGCAGGTGCTGACGGTGACCGGGCCGGGCGTGGGCGCGGTGATCGCGTACCTGGTCGTGGCCGTGCTGCTCTGGTCGATCTCGCCCCTGCTGGCGCTCTGCGTGCTCATCGGCGTGCCGGCCGTCGGGCTGGTGGTGCTGCCCCTGCTGCGCCGGCTGGAGCGGGCCGAGTCGGTCTACCGGCAGCAGCAGGGCGCGCTCACCGCCCGCTCCGGCGACATCGTGGCCGGCCTGCGGGTGCTCGCCGGGGTGGGCGGCCGGGCCCTGTTCGCCCGCCGGTACGCCGCCCGCTCCCGGGAGCTGCTCGCCGAGGGCTACCGGGTCGGCGCGGTCAACAGCTGGATCGACGCGGCGACCGTCGCCCTGCCCGGGCTGTTCCTCGCCGCCGTGGTGTGGCTGGCCGCCCGGATGGCGGCGACCGGGGAGATCACCGTCGGCGAACTGGTCGGCGTGTACGGCTACACGGCGACCCTCGTCGTGCCGGTCTGGTTCCTGCTGGAGGGCGGTCACCAGATCATCCGCGGACGGGTCGCCGCCCGCCGGATCATCGCCCTGCTCGACGCGCGGCCGGACGGGGTCGACGGCCCGCCGGACACGCCCCACGACCGGCCCACGACGGGCACCCCGGCGGTGCCCGAGCCGCGCCGGCCGGACACGGTGGGGCGGCGGCCGGTGGACGCGCCCGACCGGCCCGCCGACCTGTACGACCCGGCGAGCGGGCTGACCGTCCCCGCAGGCCGGCTGACAGCGGTCGCCACCGCCGACCCGGCCGACGCCGCCGCCCTGGCCGACCGGCTCGGCCGGTACGTCGTCGGCGACGTCACCTGGGGCGGGGTGCCGCTGACCCGGATCGGCCTCGACGAGGTACGCGCCCGCGTCCTGGTCGCCGAGCACGACGCGTACCTGTTCGCCGGCACCCTGCGCGAGGTGCTGCGCGCCGGCCGGCCGGACAGCGACGCGGGGATCGTCGCCGCCCTGCACGCCGCGTCGGCCGGGGACGTGCTCGACTCCCTGCCCGACGGCCTCGACAGCCGCCTCGACAGCCGGGCCCGGTCCCTCTCGGGTGGGCAGCGGCAACGGATCCGGCTCGCCCGGGCGCTGCTCGCCGACCCCGAGGTGCTGATCCTCGTCGACCCGGCCTCCGCCGTGGACGCGCACACCGAGGCCCGCATCGCCGAGCGGCTGCGCGCAGGCCGGGCCGGCCGGACCACCCTCGTGCTCACCACCTCGCCGCTGCTGCTCGGCCACGCGGACACCGTCGCCCACCTGCAGGCCGGTCGGGTCGTCGGCACCGGCACCCACACCGAACTGCTCGACACCGACCCGGCGTACCGCCGGCTGGTGGCGCGCGACGACGCCGAGCAGGTGCTGCGGTGAGCGGGCTGCCGGTGGCCGACCGGGCCGCCGTACGCCGGGCGACCCGGGAGCTGATCGTCCGGGACCGGCGCGCCGTCGCCGCCGTGCTGGCGCTGCACACGGCCGCCACGGTCGCCGGGCTCGCCCCGCCGTGGCTGCTCGGCGCCGTCGTCGACCGGGTCGGCGCGGGAGCCGGCGTCGACGCCGTCGACCGGCTGGCCCTGGGCATCGTCGGCGCGGTGCTCGCGCAGGCGCTGCTGTCCCGGTACGCCCAGTACGCCGGCCACCGCTTCGGTGAGCGGGCCGTGGCCCGGCTGCGCGAGGACTTCGTCGACCGGACGCTGGACCTGCCCGTCTCCGTCGTCGAGCGGGCCGGCTCCGGGGACCTGGCCACCCGCAGCTCGGTCGACGTGTCCACGGTCGGCCTCACCGTCCGGGACGTGGTGCCCACCATGGTCATCGCCTCGGTGCAGCTGGCCCTGCTGTTCGGGGCGGTCTTCCTGCTGCACCCGGTGCTCGGGCTGGCGGCGCTGGCCGGGCTGCCGACGATCGCCCTGGTGACCCGCTGGTACCTGCGCCGGGCCAGCACCGCGTACCTGGCCGAGGGGGCGGCCGCCGCCGAGCTGACCGAGACACTGACGAGCACCGCCGAGGGTGCCCGTACGGTGGAGGCGTTCCGCCTCGCCGACGAGCGGATCCGGCACGGCGCGGCGCGCATCGGGCGGGTGTGGGCCGCCCGGCGGGCCACCCTCGCGCTGCGGACGGTCTTCTTCTCCACGGTGGAGGCGAGCTACCCGCTGCCCATCGCCGCCGTGCTGCTGGTCGGCGGGGCGCTGCTCGCCCGGGGCCAGGTCACCCTCGGCGCGGTCGTCGCCGCCGCGCTCTACCTGCAACAGGCGATCGACCCGCTGGACCGGATCCTGCAGTGGACGGAGCAGGCGCAGCGCGGCCTCGCCTCCTTCGCCCGGGTGCTCGGCGTCGGCCAGGTCCCCCCGGAGCGGACCGGCCGGGCCGCCGTGCCGGCCGACGAGCGTCTCGTCGTACGCGGCGCACGGTTCTCGTACGGCGACGGGCCCGACGTGCTGCACGGCATCGACCTGGAGGTACGCCCCGGCGAGCGGCTCGCCGTCGTCGGCCCGTCGGGCGCCGGTAAGTCCACCCTGGCCCGGCTGCTCGCCGGGATCGACGCGCCCCGGCAGGGAGTGGTCGCCATCGGCGGCTGCCCGGTCACCGACCTCGACCCGGCCGAACGCCGCCGCCGGATCGCCCTGGTCACCCAGGAGCACCACGTCTTCATCGGCTCGCTGCGCGACAACCTCGCCTTCGCCGCACCGGACGCCACCGACGACCGGATGCGGGCCGCGCTGGCCACCGTGGGCGCCGACTGGTACGCCGCCCTGCCCGAGGGTCTCGACACCGTGCTCGGCGACGGGGCGAGGCAGCTCGGCGCGGCCGAGGCCCAGCAGCTCGCCCTGGCCCGGCTGGTCCTCGCCGACCCGCACACGCTGATCCTCGACGAGGCGACCGCCGCACTCGACCCGACCACCGCCCGGCGTACCGAGCGGGCCCTCGCGGCCCTGCTCACCGGGCGTACCGTCATCGCGATCGCGCACCGGCTGAACACCGCGCACGACGCCGACCGGGTCGCGGTGCTCTCCGAGGGCCGGATCAGCGAGATCGGCAGCCACGACGAACTGGTCCGCGCCGGCGGGGCGTACGCCGCCCTCTGGCGCTCCTGGCACCACTGACCATCCCACCCCGCGCCCGCCCCGCCCCGTCGAGGGGCCACTTTCGGAGAAAGAGTGGCTATTCCGCGCGGAATAGCCACTCTTTCGCTGAAACTGCGGGCACGTGACGACGCGAGGTGCGGTGGGGTGGGGTGGGTGGGGTGGGGTGGGGTTACTTGACTGCGCCGGAGGTGAGGCCGGACTGGATCTGTCGCTGGAAGACCGCGTACACGAGGATCATCGGAAGGATGGCGATGGTCAGGGCGGCGAAGAGACCGGACCAGTCGGCCTCGTAGCCGGCGTTGACCGAGATGTCGGCGATGCCCTGGGTGAGCACCCACTTGTCCTTCGCGTTCGAGAGCAGCACCAGCGGAAGCTGGTACTGCGCCCACTGGCCGATGATGTTGAAGATCGCCACGCTGATCAGGCCCGGCTTCGCCATCGGCAGCATCACCTGGAAGAAGAGCCGGGTGTGCGAGCAGCCGTCGATCATCCCGGCCTCGGCGACCGAGTTCGGCAGCGTCCGGAAGAACGCGGCCAGGAAGAAGATCGTGAACGGCAGCGAGTACGCGATGTAGACCAGGATCACCCCGGTGTGGGTGTCCAGCAGGCCCAGGTTCTTCACCACGAAGAAGAGCGGCACCAGGGCCAGGAAGACCGGGAAGGCCAGCCCCGAGACGAACAGGTAGTAGATCGCCCGGTTGCCCCGGAACTTGTACCGGGCCAGCACGTACGCGGCCATCGAGCCGAACAGCATGGTGCCGAAGGTGCTGCACGACACCACGAACACGCTGTTGAGGAAGTACCGGCCGACGTGCGCCTTGGTCCAGGCCCGGCCGAAGTTCTCGAAGCGCAGTTCGGCCGGCAGCGTCCACGGGCTGCTGAAGATCTCGCTGGTGTTCTTGAACGCGGCCAGGAACGTCCAGAGGATCGGCACGATGACGATCACCGCCCAGACGGCGAGCGCCACGTGCCCGAGGCCGGCGAAGAGCCGTACCTCCTGGTGCGGGCCCCGGCGGCGGCCCTTCGCCGGGGCGGCCGGGCGGGGCGGTGTGGTGGCCGGAGCCGGCGGCAGCGTCTGCGACGTCATCTCAGTACTCCACGCTTTCCCGCTTGGTCAGCCGCAGCGTCAACGCCGCGAAGGTGATGGTGAGGAAGAACAGCGCCACACCCATCGCCGAGGCGTAGCCGTACTTCGAGTAGACGAAGGCGTTGCGGTAGATCTCCATCGCCAGCACGGTGGTGGCCCCGTCCGGACCGCCGCTGTCCACCGAGAGGACCGCGACGATGGCGAACGCGTCGAACGCGGCGATGCCGAGGTAGACCCAGGCCACCTGAAGGGTGTCCCAGAGCAGCGGCAGGGTCACCCGGAAGAAGAGGGTCACCCGGGTCGCCCCGTCCATCTCGGCCGCCTCGTAGATCTCGCCCGGGATGGAGGCCATCCCGGCCGAGAAGAGCACCACGTAGAAGCCGACCGCCTGCCAGACCAGCACCGCGATGATCGACCAGAGGGCCAGGTTCGGCCTGATCAGGAAGAGCACCGGGTCGAGGCCCAACTTCATCAGCACGCCGTTGATCAGGCCGGACTCGTTGGGCCGGTAGACCATCTGGAACAGCACCGCGATGATGGCCACCGCCAGGACCTGGGGGAAGAAGAACACCACCCGGTAGAACTTCGACCCGGCGACCCCCTGCCGCTGCCCGCCCACGCTCCGGCCCCCCACGTTGAGCAGGAAGGCGAAGAAGAGCGCGATGACGATGGTGATCAGCGGCAGGGCAAGCAGCAGTACGCCGTGGTGCTGGACGGCCTTCCAGAAGCTGCCGTCGTCGAGCAGCCTCCGGTAGTTGTCGAAGCCCACCCACTGCGGGGCCGACAGCCCCCGCCAGTTGGTCATCGAGATCTGGAACGCCTGCGCGTACGGCGCGATGACGAAGACCACGTACAGCGTGACCGGGGCGAAGAGGAACCCGATGACGAACGGATACTTGCCGTGCCGCATGACCCCACGCTCCGATCGGTCAGCGCTTGAACTTGGCGACGGAGCTGTCCTTCTTGATCGCGTCGGCGCGCTTCTGGATGCGCTCGCAGAAGGCGTCCGCGTTGATCCGGCCGAACATCAGCTCGTTGGTGGCGGTACGCGCCTCCGTGTCGAGCTCCTTGTACCAGCCGTCGAAGTACAGGTTGAACACGTCCTGGCCGGCGGCCTTGAGCGCGGCCTGGGAGCTGGCCACGCCGGGCGGGAAGGCGAAGCCCTCGCTGCCGGCGGTGACCACGGTCGGGGCCTTGACCACCTCGGTGAAGCCCTTCGCGCCGGCCACCGAGAGCATCTGACGCATGTACTCCAGGCCGCCGCGCGGGTTCTTCGACTTCGCCGAGACGAAGTAGCCCTCACCGGCGGTGGCCCGCACCGCGGTGCCCGGCAGCTTGTCCGAGGCGGACAGGCTCGGCACCGGCATCAGCTGGTACTCGAAGCCGGCCGGGGTGTCCTTCTTCTGCTCGCCCTCCAGCCAGTCGCCGCTGGGGTAGAAGGCCAGCTTGTACTGGTTCTGCCGCAGCTGCACGTCGGTGTGCTTGAGCCCCTCGAAGCTCTTGTCGACGTACTTGGCGCCGATCTCGGCCCACGCCGCGGCGGCCTGCTTGACCGCGTCCTGCTGCCAGGCGCCGTCCTCCAGGTTGTCGATGTTCTTGAGCACGTCGGTGCCGCCGATCTTCGCGGCGTGGGTGAGGATCACGTTCCACTGGTAGTAGGCGGCGTTCGCCCCGGCGTAGCCGTACGGGGTGATGCCCTTGGCCTTGATCTTGTCGAGCAGGGCGGTGAACTCCGACCAGGTCTTCGCCGGGGCCCAGCCGTTGTCCCGGAACAGCTTGCCGGAGTACCAGATGCCGAAGACCGTGGAGACGTAGTAGAGGACGTACGGCTTGCCGTTGAACGAGCCGGCCTCGACGGTGCCGGGGACGACGGTGTCGCGGACCTTCTTGTTCGGGTCGTCGACCGACGGGGCGTCCCACAGCTCGGTGAGGTCCATCAGCTGGCCGTCGGCGACCAGCGAGCCGAAGTCGATCAGCTTCTCGCCGGAGTTGTTGACGAACTCCGGCGGGTTGCCCGAGGCGAACCGCGGCTGGAGCACGGTGGAGACCGCCTGGGTGGACTGGTGCTTGATCTCCGCCTTGGGGAACGCCTTCTTGTACAGCGGCTCGTGCACGTCGGTGGCGTACTTCTCGCCGTAGCCGCCGTTGAAGATGACCACCTCCAGCGGGGCGTCGTCCTTGACGCCGAGCGGGTTGGTGGCGCTCTTGGTGCCCTCCTCCGCCTTGGTGGCGCCCTCGTCGGAGCCGCTGGTCGCGCAGGCGCCGAGCAGGCTGACCGCGCCGGTGGCGAGCAGGCCCGCCGCGGCGGTGCGGCCGAGCAGGGTACGGCGGCTCAGCTCGGCCGGGTTGTCGGGGGTAATCGACATCGTCGTCTCTCCTTGTGTGTTCGGGTCAGGCGGTGCGCCGGAGACGTCCGGCGTACCGCGACTCGAGGGCGAGGTTGTGCGCGTCCCCACCGGGGACGTTGGCGGAGAGGTAGATAGGGGGTACCTCCCCGGCCTGGTGGAACCGTCGTACGACCTCCGCGGTCACCAACTGCGCCAGCAGCGCGGCGGTGACCGAGGAGACCGCACAGACCGCGCCGCCGCCCTCCAGCGGCAGCAGTGCGTCGCCGTACGGCGCGCCGTTGTCCAGCACGACGTCGGCGAGATCGGCGAGCCGGTGACCGGACGGGTGCCGTGGGGCGACCCGTGCGGTGTGGGCGACCGAGGTGACCGCGATCAGCGGGTGTCCGTGTTCCCGGACCAGCAGCGCCAGCTCGACCACCGAGCCGTTGATGCCGGACTGGGAGGCGACCAGGAAGACGTCGGCGGGCTGCGCCCCGGCCAGCGGGTAGAGCTCGTGCGCCACCGCCGGGTCGCGTTCCAGCTTCGGGTCGGCGAGCACGTCGCGGGGCGCGTCGCCGTGCAGGACCAGGTCGTGCAGGGAGAGCCGGTTGGTGGGGACCAGCCCCCCGGCCCGGGCGACCAGTTCGGCGGCGAACGCCTCGGAGTGCCCGGCGCCGAAGGCCTGGAGCACCCCGCCGGCCCGCAGGCTGGTCACGATGAGGTCGGCGGCCCGGCCGATCGCCTCGGTCTGCGACTCGACCACCCGGTCGAGGACGGGGCGGACGGCCTCGGCGTACCCCTGGGCGCTGATCATGAGGCTCCCTTCGCGGCCTTGTGCCCGTCGACGGCCTGGGCGGTACGCCGGAAGGCCGCGTGGGCGCGGTCGTGGGTGCGCTGCGCCACGGCGATGTAGAGCAGGTCGAGCACGACGAGCTGGGGGTGCCGGGCGGAGAGCGCGTCCGGCCGGAAGGTGGTGGCCTGGCTGGCGGTGAGCAGCACGATGTCGGCCAGCTCGGCCAGCGGGGAGCGGGGGAAGCCGGTCAGCGCCACGGTGGTCGCGCCCCGGCTGCCCGCCTCGGCGAGCATCTCGATGGTCTCCCGGGTCTGCCCGGTGTGCGAGATGCCCAGCGCGACGTCCCCCGTGCCGAGCAGGGCGGCGCTGGCCAGCCCTTCGTGCACGTCGCTCCAGGCCCAGGCGGCCACCCCGATGCGGTGCAGGCTGAACTGCATCTCCTCGCCGACCAGGGCGCTGCCGCTGGCGCCGAAGATGTTGACCCGGGCGGCCCGGGCGATGGCGACCGCGGCGCGCTCCACCTCGACGAGGTCGAGCAGGGCGGCGGTGTCGTGCATGGCCCGGGTGTCGGCGGCGATGATCTGGCCGAGCACCCGCTCCAGGGGGTCGCCCGGCTGGATCTCCCGCCCGATGTCGACCGTCCAGCCGGCCGAGCGGGCCCGGCCGGTCTCCGAGGCGATGCCGAGGCGCAGGTCGGCGTAGCCGTCGAAACCCATCGCCCGGCAGAACCGGGTGATGGTCGCCGGCGAGGTGCCGCTGCGCTCGGCGAGTTCCACGATGGTCGCCCGGGCGGCTGCCTCCGGGTCGCTGAGCACGTGCTCGGCGACCCGACGCAGCGCTCCGGTCAGCTCTCCCGCACCGGCCCGGACCCGGGCCAGGACCCCGTCGACGCCCCGCCGGTCGACCGTGTCGGCGTCGACCACCGCGGTCCCCGCGGGGGTGTCCACCTCGTGATCCACCATCGGACGCCTTTCGGAAAGACTGTTAACTGTTAGTGGTAAAAGTTCTTACTGAAGGGCCCTCCGTGTCAAGGCCGTGGGCGAAGTTTTCAAACTGTTACCTGGCGCACACGCTCCCCCGGGGCCGCCGATCTTGCCCGACGGGGCAAAGGCCGACCAGCATGAACAGGTCCGCACCCCCGCACCGGGAGGCACGTGAGCATGTCCGACACCGTGGTGGTCGGTCTCGACGTCGGAGGTACGTCCACCCGCGCGGTCGCGCTGACCCTGACCGGGGAACGCCTCGGTGCCGGCCGGGGCGGCGGCGGCAACCCGACCAGTCACGGGGCCGAACGGGCCGCCGCCGAACTGCTGACCGCGCTGCGCGGCGCGCTCGGCACCGTCGACCCCGCCCGGGTACGCGCCGGCACCATCGGCCTGGCCGGAGCGGCGCGCCTGCTGGCCGACCCTGCCGGGCGGGCCGCCTTCGACCGGGCGTGGGCACAGGCCGGACTGCGCTGCCCGTACGTGGTGCACGGCGACGCCCTCGTCGCGTACGCCTCGGGCACCGCCGCCCCCGACGGCACCGTGCTGATCGCCGGCACCGGCGCGATCGCCGCACAGGTCCGCGACCTGCGGCTGGACCGGGTCGCCGACGGGCACGGCTGGCTGCTCGGCGACGCCGGCTCGGGCTTCTGGCTGGGCCGCGAGGCCGTGCGCCACCTGCTGGCCGACCTGGACCGGGGGTCCGCGCCCGGTCCGCTCGGCACGCGGGTGCTGACCGGACTGCTCGGCTCCGCCGAGGTGGCGCCCCGCCCCCGGGACACCGTCGACACCCTGGTCCAGGCGGTGACCCGGCAGGCCCCGGTGGAACTGGCCCGGCTCGCGCCACTGGTGGTCACCGCCGCGGTCGAGGGCGAGCCGGCGGCGGTGCAGCTGATCGGGCAGGCCGCCACGCACCTGGTGGAGAGCGCGTCCCGGATCCGGCCCAGCGCGACGGTCGAGCCGATCGTCCTCGGCGGCGGGCTGCTCACCGGGGACACCCCGCTGGCGGCGGCGGTCCGCGCCGAGGCGCGACGGCGTTGGCCGGACGCACCGGTGCGCACCGCCGGGGACGGGGCCGCCGCTGCCGCCTGGCTCGCCGCCCGGGACCTCCCCGAGGTCACCGACCCGGTCGCCCTGCACGCCCTCCTGGTCCCCCCGACCGGCTGACCCCGCCTACCGACGCCGGCCGTGCCTTCGCGCGGACTCGCGCCCGGCAGTCCCCACGGTCCGCGGCTCCACAGCCCCGCCCCGCACTGCCCCCCGCACTGCCCGTCAGGGCCGGCCGCCCGCCGCCTCGCGCTCCACAGCCGCAAGATCGTGCTCGATCCAGGAAACAGGGCCATCGCGGAACGAGGGGCCAATATCCACATCGAGCACGATCTTGCAGGGGTCGGCCGAGACCGCAGGGCGTGGAAGCCGGCGGCCGGGCCCGAGCGACTCCCTGGGACACGGCCGTTCCGCACGGAGCCGCCCGTACGGAGCCGCCCGCACGGAGCCGCCCGCACGGAGCCGCCCGCACGGAGCGCTGATCGTTTCCGGACGAGGAGCTGTGGTTACTTGAGCTGGCCGGCGGTGAGGCCGGACTGCACCTGCCGCTGGAAGGCGACGTAGACGGCGAGCACCGGCAGCACCGCGATGCTCAGCCCGGCGAAGAGCCGGGCGTAGTCCCCGGCGTAGCCCTGACTGACCGAGAGGGCGAAGAGGCCCTGGGCGAGCACCCACTTCGACTCGTCGCCCTGCATCAGCACCTGTGGCAGCAGGAACTGGTTCCAGTGGCTGAGGAAGTTGAAGATCGCAACGCTGATCATTCCCGGACGGGCCATCGGCAGCATCACTCGGAAGAAGAGCCGGAAGTGGCCGCAGCCGTCGACCATCGCGGCCTCCGCCACCGTGGTCGGCAGGGTGCGGAAGAACGCGGTCAGGAAGAAGACCGTGAACGGCAGCGAGTACGCCGCGTACACCAGGATCAGCCCGGTCCAGGTGCCGAAGAGGCCGGCGTTGCGGACCACGAAGAAGAGCGGCACCAGGGCGAGGAAGACCGGGAACATCAGCCCGCCGACGAACAGGTAGTAGACGAACTGCCGGCCACGGAACTCGTACCGGGCGAAGACGTACGCGGCGGTGGCGCCGGCCAGCATGGTGAGCGACACCGAGCCGGCGACCACGACCAGGCTGTTCAGGAAGTACCGGCCGATGTGCGCCCCGGTCCAGGCTCGGGCCCAGTTGTCCCAGCGCAGGGTCTCCGGCAGCCCCCACGGGTCGGCGAGGATCTCGCCGTTGCTCTTGAACGAGCTGAGGAACATCCACACCAGTGGCAGCACGGTCAGCGCGGCCCAGACCAGCAGGAAGCCGTGCGAGAGGACGTTGGCCACGCCGAGTTCCCGGCGTACCGGCCGGTCGGCGGTCCGGGCGGCGGGGGCCGTGACGGCGGCGACGTCGTCCAGAGTGGTCATGAGTACTCGATCCGGTCGCGTCGGCCCAGGCGCAGCGAGAGCACCGCCACCGACAGGGTCAGGAAGAACATCACCACGCCGATCGCCGAGGCGTAGCCGAACTTGGTCTCGCTGCCGAACGCGGTGTCGTACATCCGCACGCCGATCACGTCGGTGGAGAAGTTCGGCCCGCCGTTGGTCATCAACTGCACGAGGATGAAGCCGTCGAGGGCGAAGATGGCCAGGTAGACCCAGGCGACCTGGACGGTGTCCCAGAGCAGCGGGAGGGTGACCCGGCGCAGCGTGGTCAGCCGGGACGCCCCGTCGAGCATGACCGCCTCGTAGATCTCCTTCGGCACCGCCGACATGGCCGCGCCGAAGAGCACCACGTAGAAGCCGACGTTGCTCCACACCATCACCGCCAGCACGCACCAGAAGGCGGTACGCGGGTCGCCGAGCCAGGTGGGCGAGCCGAGCCCGAGGGCGTGCAGCGCGCTGGTGAGCAGGCCCTTGTTGGGGTGGTACACCTCCTTCCACAGCAGCGCGATGATCACCACCGAGAGCACCTGCGGGAAGAAGTAGACGGTGCGGTAGAGCGCGCTGCCCCGTACGCCGGTGACCCCGGCCCGGCCCCGCCGGCCGCCCATGTTGAGCATGGTGGCGAAGAAGAGCCCGAGGACGATGGTCAGCACCGGCACCAGGGCCAGCAGGATCGCGTTGTTCTTCAGCGCGTTCCAGACGTAGTCGTCGTGCCACAGCGCCCGGAAGTTCGCCAGCCCGACGGAGTCGGCCTCGGCGGAGTAGCCGAGCCAGTCGGTGGTGGAGATCTGGAACGCCTGCAGGTACGGCGAGACGACGAAGACGACGTAGAGCAGCACCGGCGGCACCAGGAAGGTGACGATCAGCGGGTACTTGCCATGTCTCACGGTGGATCCACCTCCCGGCGGCGGCCGGTGGGGACGGTCGGCCCGCCCCCACCGGCCGGTGCTCACGCGGTCCGCTTGTACTTCTTGACCGAACTGTCCTGGGCGATCGAGTCGGCGCCCTTCTGGCACTGGTCGAGGAACTCGGCGGGGCCGATCCGGCCGCTGAAGAACTCGCCGCAGGCCGCGTCGACGAGGTTGCGCTCCAGCTTGCGGTAGTAGTTGTTGTAGACCCAGTTGAAGCCGTTGGACCCGGACGCCTCCAGGGCCTTGACCACGGTGTTCAGCCCGTACGGCAGCTCGACGCCCTCGGTGGAGCCGGCGACCACGGTGAGGCTGGAGACCTTGCGGGTGAAGTCCTGCGCGCCCTTCTTCGACAGCATGACCCGGAAGTACTCCAGGCCACCGGCGAGGTTCTTCGCCTTGGCCGGCACCATGAACGGCTCGCCTGCGGTGCCCCGGATCGCCTCGAACGGCAGCTTGTCGCCGCTGCCGAGACTCGGGGTGGGCTGGACGGTCATGTCGAAGCCGGCCGGGGTCACGTCCTTCTGCTCGCTCTCCAGCCAGGAGCCGCAGGAGATGAAGGCGGCCTTGCCCTGGCACCAGGCGGTCTGCGACTGCTTGTGGTCCAGGCCGGGCGAGCCCTCCAGGATGTACTTGTCCTTGACGATCTGGTGCCAGGCGTCGGCGGCGGCCTTCATCGCGTCGGACTTCCAGGCGTTCGGCTCCAGGTTGTCGATCGCGGTGGCGACGGACGGCCCGCCGAACTTGATCGCGGTGGCGATCAGCGGCCAGCTCATGTAGCGCGGGTGCAGGCCCGCGTACGTCCAGGGGGCGATGCCGGCGGCCTTGATCTGCCTGCAGAGCGCGATGTGCTCGTCCCAGGTCTTCGCGTACTGCCAGCCGCGTTCGGCGAAGAGCTTGGTGGAGTGCCAGATGCCGTAGACGGTGTAGGTGTAGTTGAGCACCAGGAACCGACCGTCGTACGAGCCGACCTCGACCGCGCCGGGCAGCAGGGTGTCCTTGACGGTCTTGCCGGGGACGTCGAGGCTGGGGGCGGCGAGCAGGTCGGCGAGGTCGGCGACGGCGTTCTGGGAGACCAGGCCGTTGAAGTCGATCTGGCCGGCGCCGGAGTTGTTGACCACGTCCGGTGGGGTGCCGTCGACGAAGCGTGGCTGGAGGGTCTTGCTGATCTCCTGGGTGGCGGAGTGCTTGACCTCGGCCTTGGGGTACTTCTCCCGGTACATCGCCTCGTGGGCCTTGGCGTACTCCTCGCCGAAGCCGCCGTTGAAGATCACCACGTCGAGCGGGGCGTCCTCCTTGACGCCCAGCGGGTTCTGGTCGCTCTTGGTGCCCTGGTAGGTGCCGCCGGTGTTCTTGTCGCCGCCACCGCCGGTGGCGCAGCCGGCGAGCAGGCCGGCGGCGGGGGTGGCCAGCAGGCCCGCGGCGGCGGTACGACGCAGGATGTCACGCCTGTTCATCAGCTCTCCTCGGTAGGGGGAAGGGCGGAGCACCGGTGCAGGGGGTGGTGTCCGCCGCGCGAGGCACGGTGATTCTCTTCAGTTCATCTGATGTTGCTGAAGAATTTCTACGGCAGGAGCGCGTGGACTTCAAGACCTCGTGGCCGATCCGTTGTCACCACCGGCCACCCCGCTCTGGCATAGCCTGGGCCCATGCGCCGCCTGGGCCAGCTCGCCGAGCGCACCCCGGCCGGGCGGGAACGCTACGTCGACCTGCTCCGGGCGGTCGCCATCGCCATGGTCGTTCTCGGACACTGGATGGTCACCGTCATCGGCGAGGACGCCACCGGCCGGCCCACCGGGCGCTCCGCCCTGCCCGACCTGCCCTGGGCGTACCCGCTGACCTGGCCGGCCCAGGTCATGCCGGTCTTCTTCCTGGTGGGCGGGTTCGCCAACGCCGCCTCGCTGGCCGCCCGCCGGGCCCGTGGCGGGGACGCGGCCGGCTGGCTGCTGGACCGGGCCGCCCGACTGCTGCGCCCCACCACCGCGCTGCTGCTGGTGCTCGCCGGCGCCGCCGCGGTGGCCTCGCTGGCCGGGGTCGAGGCCACCCTGGTGCGTACCGTCGTCTGGTTCGCCACCATCCCGCTCTGGTTCCTCGCCGCCTACCTGCTGGTGGTGCCCCTGACCCCGGCCATGTACGCGCTGCACCGGCGCTTCGGCCTGCTGGTGCCCGTCGCGCTGGCGGTCCTCGTCGCGGCCGGGGACGTCGGGCGGGCGAACGGCGCGGCGGAGCTGGCCCTGCCGAACTACCTCTTCGGCTGGCTCGCCGTCCACCAGCTCGGCTTCGCCTGGCACGACGCCCGCACCCCGCGCCCGGACCCCACGCACGACCACTCCCCGGGACCGCGACCCGAGAGACCGCGACCCGACGGACCCGGACCCGACGGACCCGGACACGACGGACCCGGGCACGACGGGCGGCGCGGCCTGCGGTCGCGGCGGCTGCCGCTGTCCCGGCGGGCCGGCGGGGTGGCGCTGCTCGGCGGGCTGGCCGCGACGGTGCTGCTGACCACCGCCGGCCCGTACCCGGTGGCCATGCTCAACGTGCCCGGTGAGCGGCTGGACAACGCCGCCCCGCCCAGCCTGGCCCTGCTCACCCTGACCGTCGCCCAGCTCGGGCTGATCCTGCTGCTGCGCGGCGCGGCCGAGCGGTGGCTGCATCGGTCGCGCCCGTGGCAGGCGGTGATCGCGGTGAACGCGGTCGTGCTCACCGTCTTCCTCTGGCACCTGACCGCCGCGATCCTGCTGGTCGGCGCGCTCGACGCGGCGGGACTGCTGCCCACCCCGGCAGCCGGGTCGGCGGCCTGGCTGGCATGGCGGCTGCCCTGGGTGCTCCTGCTGACGGTGGTGCTGGCCGTCCTGGTCGCCGTCTTCGGACCCGTCGAGGCCCGTACCCGCCCCACCCGTCCCGGCCGTGACGGTGCGCGCGGCGCGCCGACCGACCGCCCCGGGGGCGCCGGGTGGTCGACCGCCGTGCGGGGCGCGCTGGCCGCCGTCGGTTTCGCCGCCGTGGTGTACGCCCTGGTACGCAACGCGCAGACGCCGAGGGCGGCCCCGGAACCCCTCGGGGTGCCGGTGGCCGCCCTGGTGGCGTACCTGGGTGGGGCGGGTCTGCTGCGGCTGCTCAGGTCTGGATGGGGAAGCCGAGGTTGACCCCGCCGTGGCGCGGGTCCAGCCAGCGGCTGGTGACCACCTTGCCCCGGGTGAAGAAGCGCACCCCGTCCTCGCCGTGCGCGTGCAGGTCACCGAAGAGGGAGGACTTCCACCCGCCGAACGAGTAGTACGCCATCGGCACGGGGATCGGCACGTTGATCCCGACCATGCCGACCTCCACCTCGTGCTGGTAGCGCCGGGCCGCGCCGCCGTCGTTGGTGAAGATCGCCGTGCCGTTGCCGTACGGGTTCGCGTTGACCAGCTCGACCGCCTCGTCGTACGAGCCGACCCGCACGACGCTGAGCACCGGACCGAAGATCTCGTCGGTGTAGATCGACATGTCGGGGGTGACGTGGTCGAAGAGGGTCGGGCCGAGCCAGTAGCCGCCCGGCTCGCCGTCCGGGGTGACGTCCCGGCCGTCGACCACGGCGACCGCGCCCGCGGCCACGCCCGACTCCACGTACCCGCGCACCCGCTCGGCGTGCGCGGCGGTGACCAGTGGACCCATGTCGCAGCCGCGCCGGCCGTCGCCGGTGCGCAGCCCGGCCATCCGCCGGGCGATCCTCGCGACCAGTGCGTCGGCGACCGGCTCGACCGCGACCAGCGCGGAGATCGCCATGCACCGCTCCCCCGCCGAGCCGAAGCCGGCGTTGACCGCCGCGTCGGCGGCCAGGTCCAGGTCGGCGTCCGGGAGCACCACCATGTGGTTCTTCGCCCCGCCGAGGGCCTGCACCCGCTTGCCGGCCAGCGCGGCGCGCTGGTGCACGTGCCGGGCGACCGGGGTGGAGCCGACGAACGACACCGCCTTGACGCCCGGGTGGTCGAGCAGCGCGTCGACGGCCTCGGCGTCACCGTTGACGACGTTGAGCACCCCGTCGGGCAGGCCCGCCTCGGCGAACCACTCGGCGAGCAGCAGCGCCGCGCTCGGGTCCTTCTCGCTGGGCTTGAGCACCACCGCGTTGCCGCAGGCCACCGCGACCGGCACGAACCACAGCGGCACCATCACCGGGAAGTTGAACGGCGAGATCACCGCGACCACGCCGAGCGGCTGCCGGATGCTGTACGAGTCGACCTCGGTCGAGACGTTCTCGCTGAACCCGCCGCGCAGCGCCGACGCGATGCCACAGGCGTACTCGACGACCTCCAGGCCGCGCTGCACCTCGCCGGCGGCGTCGGCGAGCACCTTGCCGTGCTCGGCGGTGATCACCTCGGCGAGCCGGTCGCGCCGGGCGGCGACCAGTTCGCGGAAGGCGAAGAGCACACCCGTCCGCCGGGCCAGGGAGGCGTCCCGCCAGCCGCGCGCCGCCCGCTCGGCGGCCTGCACCGCCGCCGCGACGTCCGCGGGGCAGGCCAGCTCCACCTGAGCGGTACGCCGCCCGGTGGCCGGGTCGAAGACGTCGCCGCGCCGCGGCGACGATCCGGAGATCCGCTTGCCGTCGACGAAGTGCCCGATGAGGGTCATGCCGCCACCTCCTCGGCGGCGCAGGAGCGGATCGCGTCGACGAGGACGGCCAGCCCTTCGCGGGCCTCGTCGACGGTCAGGGTCAGCGGCGGGCCCATCCGCAGCACGTTGCCGTGCAGGCCGCCCTTGCCGACCAGCAGGCCACCGGCCCGGCACGCCTCCAGGACCCGGCTGGTCAGCGCCGGGTCGGGCTCCGCCGTGCCGGGGCGGACGAACTCGACGCCGAGCATGAGGCCCTTGCCGCGTACCTCGGCGACGCGGTCGAGGTCGGCCGTGGCGGCGCGCAGTCCGTCGGCGAGGATCGCGCCGACCCGGGCCGCGTTGGCCTGGAGATCGTGGTCGCTCAGGTAGTCCAGCACGGCGTTGCCGGCGGCGGTGGAGACCGGGTTGCCGCCGAAGGTGCAGAAGCTGATCGCCGGCACCGACTCCAGCACGTCGGCCCGGCCGACGACCCCGGCCAGGGCGAACCCGTTGCCGATGCCCTTGGCGAAGGTGAGCAGGTCGGGCGTGACCCCGTGCGCCTGGTAGCCCCAGAAGTGCTCGCCGGTGCGGCCCCAGCCGGTCTGCACCTCGTCGGAGATCAGCAGGATGCCGTGGGCGTCGAGGACCTTCTTCCAGGCCGCGAAGAGCCCGTCCGGCGGGGCGACGAACCCGCCGACGCCCTGGATCGGCTCGGCGATCAGGCAGGCCACGTCGCCGGCGGTCTGGGTGGCGAGCACCTCGCGCAGGTCCTCCACCGCGGCGTCGATCCGGTCGGTCTCGGGGAGCCGGGCGAGCAGTCCGCGCAGCCGGTCCCCGGAGTGCAGCCAGGCGACCTGGAGCGGGTTGAGCGCGCTGGCCGACCAGCTCCGGTTGCCGGTGACGCCCATCGTCGCGTACGACCGGCCGTGGTAGCTGTTGCGCACCGCGAGGATCTGCGACGAGCGGCGGTGGTTGGTGGCGAACAACAGCGCCGCCTCGTTCGCCTCGGTGCCCGAGTTCGTGAAGAACACCCGGGCGTCCGGGATGCCGGAGAGCCCGGCGATCCGCTCGGCCAGTTCGACCTGCTGGCGGATCAGGTACAGCGTGGAACTGTGCACGATGCCGGTGCGGATCTGCCGCTCGACCGCGTCGCGGATCTCCGCGATGTCGTACCCGATCATCGAGGTCAGCACGCCGCCGAAGAAGTCCAGGTAGGTGCGGCCCTGCACGTCGGTCACCCGGCGACCCGAACCGGAGACCAGTTCGATCGGCTCGGCGTAGTAGAGCGGCATCCAGGACGGGAGCACGGCCCGGTGCCGGGCAAGCAGGTCGTCGGAGGTCATCGTCGCACCCTTCAGCGGTTTCGCGTTCCCCGCACGCTTCCACCGCCGGGTGGCAGGGACAACTGTCACTGTGTAGCCGACCGGAGGTGCCGGCCTGACAGCGCGTCAACCCCGTCGCCACGATTTCCATGCCGTCGGGCGTGGCCGATCGATCTTCTCGGCACCGATCCGGCGTCAACGCCACGTGATCCGTACTGGCCCGGCACCGCGCGCCGACCCGTCGGGGCGTCCCCGCTCGTCGGCGCCGAACCCGTCCCGGCGGCGCAGCGGCAGGTGCAGGGCGAGCGACAGCAGCGCGAAGACGACCCAACCGGCGACCAGCGCGGCGGCCGGTGAGACGTCCTGGAAATAGTGGTACCCGGTGAGGAAACCCACCAGCGCCAGGCTGTTGCGGGCGAAGTGCCGGCTGAAGGCGACCAGGTGGCCACGGGCCTCGACGGCCACCAGCACGCCGGCGTACGGGAAGGTCACCACCATCCCCCGCAACAGCTCACCGAGCAGCCCGGTGAGCACCGCCCCGGCGAAGATCACCACCAGCTTGACCGGGGCGGGCAGGCTGTCGCGGCGGGCCGCCTCCGGCTCCCCCACGGCGGGGGCGGCGGCGCGGGCCCGGCGGCGCAGCACCAGCATCGCCGCCGTCCAGAGCGCCACCACGGTCGCCAGGGCCGGCGCGAAGGGGATCGGGACGGCAACCAGGCCGACACTCAGCGCCACGTACACGCCGATCCCGGCCAGGTCGGCGAGGACGATCGGCCAGCGCAGCCGCCGGTGGGTCAGCGCCACGGTGACGAAGAAGAGGTTCAGGCCGAGCACCCCCAGCACCTGGGCGCCGTCCACCCGGTGGCCCGTGGTGACCAGGGCGAGGGTCATCGGCAGCGGCAGGCTGTAGACGAAGGCCCGCAGCCGCACCGAGCGGATCACGCTGACCGCCCAGACCACGGCGGTCACCAGGATCACCGCACTCCACGTCATGGCCGGTCCGTCTCCGCCGCGCCGCGCCCCGGCGCGGTCAGTCCTGGAAGGTCGCGGCGGCCGCACACTGGTCGAAGACGCGGGTGAGGCGGTCCACGTCGGCCCGGTCGACCGAGAACCGGTTCTCGGTGATCTCCCCGTGCGCGCTCATCTCGGCCTCCCAGCAGCTCGCGCCGTCCCAGAGGGTCAGGTTGACGTGCAGGTGCGGGCCGACCACACCCAGCGGCAGCAACCCGACCCGTACCCCGGCGCGGCGCTGGGTGGCCACCAGCTCGGACAGCTCCTCGGAGAGCGTGGCGTGGACGAAGACCCGGGTGATCCGGACACCCCGCCGCAGCGCGGCGAGGTTGGCGGCCCAGTAGCGCCGCCCGATGTCGCTGTGCCACCAGCTCAACTCCCCGCTGGCCCGGGGCGTCACGTTGGTCAGCCCGGACATCCGTCGGACGCAGTCCCGGGTGGCGCTGATCAGGTCCTCGTCGTCGTCCCCGGGCCGGATGATCCGCCCTGCGGCGAGCTGCTCGACCTCGATGCGGAACTGTTCGTAGCGGCGCTGCGCCTGCGCGGCGACCCGGGTGTCCGCGTGCCGCTCGACCGCCTCCCGGACGGCTGCGACGATCTGCGGCGTGCCCTGGACCAGCCAGGGCGGACCGTCCAGCAGGGTACGCAGGTGGAAGCGGCGCTCCGCCCGGGCCAGCGAGTCCACCAGCAACGAGATGGTGATCCCCATCAGCCCGGCCAGCAGCGACTCCACCCCGGTGGCCGCGTTGGTGAGGTCGAGCGTGACCGACAGCGCGATCGACAGCGAGATGCCGATCAGCGCCACCGGATCGGTGTGCGCCATCAGCCTGACCAGCCCGCCGGCGGACCGGACCCGCCGCTCGGCCCCGCGACGCAGCACCTCACCCGCCATCGTCACCCTCCGATCCGACGTGTGTCCACAGCGTAGTGGCGAGCCACAATGGCCGGCCCGTCGCTGCCGGTCGCCGGGCTCGGCTGCCGGTACGATCCGGCGGGTGCGGATCGCGGGGGTGGCGCTGCCGACCGGGCGGGCGCGGGCGACCGGTGACGAGATCGCGATCGGCGTACGGGCCTGGGTGGACTCCCCGCCGCTGCGTGCCCTGGTCGACCGGTTCGGGGGCGACCGGCCGGCCGGTGACCTGGCGGCGGTGCTGGCCGCGCTGGACGACTTCTCCGCCCGGCACTGGGACTTCCGGGGCGGGCGGGAGCGCCCCGAGGCCCGGGAGCCGTTCCTCGACCCGACGACCGCCGCCCTGGTCATGGCCGCGGCCGACGCGCTCGGCCTGGTCCGCCCCGCCCCGCCCGCCGCCCCCCGGTACGCCCACCTGGTGGTGCTCGGCGGGCTGGCCCATGCCTGCCTGCGGCGCGTCCGGTACGCCGCGCACCTGCTGCGGCACGGCCCGACGGTGACCGGTGAGGTCGCCGTGCTGGGCAGCTTCCGGCCGCTGTCCGAGGTGGAGCGGGGCGTGCTGGCCGCGGCGGGGCTGACCGGCGGCACCGAGGTGGACGTGCTCGACGCGGCGGTGCGTCGGGCGTTCGGGGTGGCCGTGCCGGTCGAGGAGGACGGGCACGACGGGGGGCATCCGCACCACTGGTGGTCCTCGCGGACCTACCGGCCGCCGGGGCTGCCGCCGGTGCGGGTGCTCGCCGCGCCGTCGAGCGAGCCCGCGCTGCGCCGGGCGCACACCGCGGACACCCAACGGTTCTGGGCCGGGCACGTCGTCCTGCGTCCCGGCGACCCGGTGCTGATGGTGACCGCGCCGATCTACGTGCCGTTCCAGCACTGCGACGCGCTGCGCACCCTCGCGGTGCCGTACGGCTGCGGCATCGACACGGTCGGCGTCGACCCGGCCCTGCCCGACCTGGCGGCGCTGCCCGAGCCGACCCTGACCCCGGGGCGGTACCTGCAGGAAATCCGCTCGGCGATCCGGTCGATGCGGGCCCTGCACGCCGTGCTGGGCTGAGCCGCGCTCGGGCCGGCGCCGGTGCTGCGCCCGGCACCGGCCCTCGCGGGGAGGGTTCAGTTGACGTAGACGACCGGGCCGCCCGCCTGGCTCACGTCCCGCACCGGCGCGTACGTGGCCGAGAAGTACGCCGAGCCGAAGCAGGTGGACGGTCCGGCGACCTTGGTGAACGGCTGGTTGGTGAAGCTGATCGAGGTGGTGGCGTTGGCGGCGACGCCGCTGATGGTGTTGGTGGTGGTGCGGTAGACGCAGGTGACCGTGCCGAGCAGGGTGGCGAGCACCACGGTGCTCTGGATCGGGGCGGCGACGGTGCCGCTGATGGTCACCGTGCCGGCGCTGTCGACGGAGGTGGCGTACGGCAGGTTGTCCACGCTGACCCGGTTGACCCGCAGGGTGCCGAAGACGTTGGTGGTGCAGCTGCCGAAGCTCTGCGAGGTGAGGCTCTCGGTGGCGGTGCCGGGGGCGGCCGGGTTGGTCAGCACCGTGGCGTCGAAGGTGGAGGCGGCGCACCGCACGCCGGTGGTGCCGGTGGCGGTGGAGTAGAAGTTGGCGGTCGTACCGGTGGCGAGGCCGGCCTGCGCGACGTCCCCGACGGCGACGGCGGCGCCGCCGGCGCTGCCGTGGGTGAGCACGGTGTCGTCGAGGGACGCGGCGGCGGGGGACGCGCCGACGAGGCTGACCAGCAGGACCGTGGCGACGAGGGCCACGCTGCGGCGGTACCTGGACATGGTGGATCCTTCCCGGTGCGGTGGTGGGGACGGATCGCCCGGGCCGGCACGGTGCACGCCGGCGGTGGTTCCGGGCGGGGCACGGCGGGTGGACCGGCCGTGCGGAGGGCGGACGGAGCCGCCGGGTGGCCGACCGGCCGACGGGTCGACCGGCGCGGACGGGTCAGCGACCGGGTGTGACTCTGCGGCGAGGCCGCGTCACCTGCGACTTTCCGGCCCGGGAAGCGCGACGACGGTCGGCCATAATGACAACCATCGAGCCCCCTTTCGACGACGCCCGACCAGGCCGTCCGAGACGGGACGGCACCTGGCGGTGGAAAAGTTATAAACCCCGGAGAGTCTTGAAGTCAACGCATTCAGAAAGGCCAATATATTGACACTGCCGCACACACCCCTGCCGGCGTCGACCCCACTGCCCGGCGCACGCCTCGGCCGCGACCCGGAACGCGCCATCAAACGCGGTCCGCGCCGGGTCCCCGCCGAGGCGGTGGCCGCCACCCAGCGCGACCGCCTCTTCGACGGCCTGGTCCACGAGGTGGCGGCCAAGGGGTACGACAACGCCCGGGTCACCGACATCTGCCGGGCGGCCGGGGTCACCCGACCGGCCTTCTACGACCTCTTCGCCGGCAAGGAGGACGCCTTCCTCGCCACCTACCGGCACGGCATCGCCGTCGTGCTGCGCCTGATGGAGCAGGCCTACACCGACGGCGGTCCCCACTGGCCCGACGCCGCCCGGGCGGCGCTGCGTACGCTGCTGGACGTACTGGCCGGCGTACCCGCGTTCGCCCGGATGGCGCTCGTGGAGATCGACGCCGCCGGCCCGGCCGCCCGCCGCGAGCGCGACCGACTGCCGGAGAGCTTCCGCCGGTTCTTCTCCGCCGCCGGCCCCGGACCGGCGCTGACCGAGGCGGAGCACGACCTGCTGGTGACCACCGTGGTCGGTGGCGTGCAGGCCACGATCCGCGGCGCGGTCGCGCAGGAGCGGACCGCCCGGCTGCCGGAGCTGCTGCCGGTGCTGACCTACGCGGTCACCGCGCCGTTCATCGGGCCGGAGGCCGCGACCCGCGCGGCCCGGGCCACCGACGCCGGCACGAGCGTGACCGCGCCGTGCGCTCCCCCGCCGGCATCCTGAGCACCGGTGGAAAACCGCTGCGGTTTCTAACCTTTGCGGAATTTCGCAGATCGCGCTCAACAACGGGGCGCAACAGAACGTTGACCGTCGATGTACCCAGCGGTAACTTCGGCGTGCGTCGACGGCTCCCGAGGCGGTGAGCCACCGTTTCCGATCAATTCACCGACGCCGGTGCACATCGTCGCTGCGGAATCGATCCCGAGAAGGAGCAGCCATGTCGGAGGACACCGTGACCACCCGAGTAGTCCCGCCCCGCAGCGGGGTGCGCTGGCGGCGCTTCGCCGCCACCCTCGGCATCACCGGGATCGGCGCCGCCGGCATGGTGCTGCTGACCGCCCAGGGGGTGCTCGGCGCCCAGTTCGCGATCTCCGGGATGCCGTTCACGGTGACCGCCGACAAGCTCACCGGCACCGGGTTCGAGCAGTTCGCCACGATCGACCAGATGATCCCGGACAGCCCCAACCAGGGCGACACCGGCGGGCAGATCGTGGTCATGGTGTCGGCCGTCGACCGGGCCGAGCTGACCAACCTCTGCCAGAGCATCAGCCTCGGCGGCACGTACCTGAAGATCACCGCGGGCGGTGAGGGCAGGCCGGTGACCGCCCGGACCCTCGTCGTGGACGGCGACGAGGTCGCCGGCAACGCCTCGTTCGGCAACATCAACGTCGGCCAGGACGCCAGCACCCTGGACAAGGTGCCGGGGGTGACCGGCAACCCGGGCGTCTTCTCCCAGCAGGCCGACACGGTGACCATCACCAACCTGCGGCAGAACAACTACGCCACCACCGCCGCCGTCTTCACGCTGCCGAACCTCCGGATGCGCTTCTCCGCCGACGGCTGCTGACATGGCGTACGACGGAACCGCCCCGGCGGTGGCGCGGACCCACCGCCGGCGCGGACGCTGGCGCGACTGGCGGCGCGGCCGTCCCTTCGCCGCCGGCCTGCTGATCGTCCTCGGCGGGGCGGAGATGCTGCTGACCCTGCGGGCCCCGCTCGGCGTCGTGCTGCACGTCGGCCCGCAGGGGCTGGCCGCCTACCTGGTGCCGACCATCCTGGTGCTCTGCGGGGTGCTGCTGCTCACCCACCCGCAGCAGCGGGTCTTCTACGCCCTGGTCACCCTGGTGCTCGCCCTGGCCTCCTGGTTGACCTCCAACCTCGGCGGCTTCGTCGTCGGGATGCTGCTGGCGCTGGTCGGCGGGAGCCTCGCCTTCGCCTGGACCCCGGCGAAGGGGCCGCGCGCCGCCGCACCGCCGCCCCCGGCGCCGAGGCCCGCCGCCGACGACGGGCTCGCCGTCGTCGGGCGCGACGACGACCGGACGGTGGAGCAGGAGCGGACGCCGGGCGGACCGGCGTGACGGCCGGTCAGCCGGCGGCGGTGTCCCGGACGGCCTGGGCGAAGACCTCCGAGCGGTGCTCGAAGTTGCGGAACCGGCCGTAGCTGGGCGCGGCCGGCGAGAGCAGCACCACCCCGCCGGCCGGGGTCACCTGCCGGGCGAGCCGGACGGCGTCGGCCAGGTCGTCCACCGTCTCGGTACGGACCTTCGGCAGCCCGGCGAGCGCCTCGACGATGCGGGGACCGCTGTCCGGGATGCCGATCACGGTGATCTCCCGCTCGGCCAGGTGCTCGGCCAGGGGCGTGTAGTCCAGCCCCCGGTCGGTGCCGCCGACGATCACCGTCAACGGCCGCCCCTCGTACGCGTCGATCGCGTGCATGGCCGCGTACGGGCTGGTGGCGAGGGTGTCGTCGACGAAGGTCAGGCCGGACGGGTCGACGATCTCGGTGAGCCGGTGGGCCAGCCCCTGGAACCCGGCGACCGCCAACGCCAGGGCGTCCCTGCGGGCGACCACGTCGACGCCGACCGCGTCGAGCACGGCGAGCGCCACGCACAGGTTGCCCTCGTTGTGCCGGCCGACCAGCGGCAGCACCGCGCGCGGGAAGAGCGGCCGGTCGCCGAGGTGGAACCAGTCGGCGCCGTCGGGGCCGGCCGCCACGTGCGCGGTGTCCGGCCGGCCGGCGCGGACCGCCGCCCGGTCGCCCAGTTCCAGGGCGAGCCGCGGGTCGGCGCCGTTGACCACCACGGTGCGCGGGCCGTACGCGAGCAGGTTCAGCTTGTCCCGGTAGTACTCGGCCTCGCCGCCGTGCGCGTCCAGGTGCTCGGGGAAGAGCGCGGTGACCACCGCGACCCGGGGCGAGTCGGTCAGGTCGCTGCACTGGTAGCTGGAGAGCTCCAGCACGTACAGCTCCGCCTCGGGCAGGTCGAGCGTGGGCACGCCGATGTTGCCGCCGAGGACGTTGGGCCGGTCGACCGCGGCCAGCAGGTGGCTGATCAGGCTGGACGTGGTGCTCTTGCCCTTGCTGCCGGTGACCCCGATGGTCCGGTCGGCGTGGTCGGCCATCCAGAGCGCGGTGCCCTGGGTGACGGGCACCCCGCGCCGGCGCAGCTCGACCATCCAGGGGTGGGTGCTCGGCACGCCCGGGGAGCGGATCACGACGTCGGCGGCGGCCAGCCGGGCGAAGGCGTCCTCCCCGGTGACCAGCGGCGCGGCCTCGGCGAGCGACCCCTCCCAGGGCAGGGTGAGGAAGTTGGCGCTGTCGTCGACGGCGACCAGGTCGGCCGGGCCGTGCGCGGCGACGGCGGTCACGGCGGCACGGCCCTCGCGGCCGGCCCCCCAGACGGCGACTCGGCGTCCGCGCAGGTCAGACAGGCGCACAGGCTCTCCTCAGGGTGTCGACGGCGGTCGGCCAGGTGGCGGTCCGGCGCAGCCGGACACGGCCGGACAGACCAGGGCCTAGTATGGCGTGTGCCCAACGAGCAGCTCCGGCGGATGGACGCCTTCACCTTCCCGTCCTACTCGATCGATCTCGCCACCGGCGAGGCGTTGTTCGACTACGCCCTGACCGGTCCCGACGGCGAGCAGCGGTTCACCGAGGTGATCACGCTGCCGTTGCCGGCCGAGCCGCCCTCGGACGAGACGGTGGCCACCCTGGGCCGGGTCCTCGAGCTGCTGCACGTCATCGCCGGGGTCAGCTACTACAAGGCCGCCGCGCCGCGCCGGCTGGTGCTCCCGGCACCGCTGGGCGCGGCCGCCGCCGAGCTGGTCACCGCCGTCTACACCAAGGGCCTCGGCGAGTACGCCTACCGCAACCAGCTGCCCCACGTGCTCCAGCTGCGTCCCGAGGTGCCGGCCGGCGAGGTGTCGCCACCCCGGGTGTACGACGACTCGGACCGGCGCCCGCTGTCGGCCGTCGGCGGCGGCAAGGACTCGATCGTCACGCTGGAGGCGCTGCGCCGGGCCGGCTTCGACCCGGTGCCCTTCTCGGTCAACCCGAACCACGTGATCGTGTCGGTGAACGAGGCGTCCGGGCTGCCCGCGCTGGCCGCCCGGCGGCGGATCGACCCGGTGCTGTTCGACCTGAACGCGGCCGGCGCGCTCAACGGCCACATCCCGGTCACCGCGATCAACTCGCTGATCGCGGTCGCCACCGCCGTGCTGCACGGGCTCGGCCCGGTGGTGATGTCCAACGAGCGGTCCGCCTCCGACCCCAACCTGGTCTGGAACGGCCACGAGATCAACCACCAGTGGTCCAAGGGCGTCGAGGCCGAGGGGCTGCTGCGGGCGGCGCTGTCCGAGCACGCCGGGCTCACCGAGCCGTACTTCTCGTTGCTGCGGTCGCTGTCGGAGCTGCACATCGCCCGGCTCTTCGCCGAGATCGACCGGTACGACGCGGTGGTCACCAGCTGCAACGCCGCGTTCAAGCTGCGCGACGCCAGCGAGCGGTGGTGCCGGAACTGCCCGAAGTGCCGGTTCGTCTTCCTGGCCATGGCGCCGTTCATGCCGCGCGAGCGCATCGTGCGGATCTTCGGCGGCGACCTGCTGGCCGACCCCGCGCAGATCCCCGGCTACCGGGAGTTGCTCGGCGTGGACGGGCACAAGCCGTTCGAGTGCGTCGGCGAAGTGGAGGAGTCGGTGGTCGCGCTGAGCCTGCTCGCCGAGCAGGACCAGTGGCGCGACGCTCCGGTCGTCCGCGCCCTGGTCGACGCGGTCCCCGAGACCGCCTGGTCGGCAGCGGCCACCTCGGACGTCTTCACCCCCGGCGGCCCCAACTTCGTCCCCGCCCCCTACCTCAAGGCGCTGGAGGCACTCGGCTGAGCAGTCGGGATCAGGTCGGCTCGGACTCGTCCTCCCGCTGGTCACGCAGCCACTGCTGGTACTGCTCGTAGCGCTCGGTGTCCCGGGCGGTCCTGCGCACCCACGCCCAGCGGGCCAGGGCGAACAGTGCCAGGTCGGCCAGGACCCAGACCGCCCCGCCGACCCGCTCGATCGTGGTCCGCGCCGTGACAAGGGTGCCGACCGCCGGTAGCAGGCTCGCCATCCCGAGCAGCAGGCAGACGTACCACAGCGTCCACTGCGGCTCGTCCAGGCCGTGGCGCTGCTTCCAGCTGAGAAAGCGCTCGGGGACGACGTTGTCGTCGTCGTCCCGGACCGTCATGTCGGGCAGGGTAGCCCGACGGTGCCCGCACTGCTCAGCCGTGACGGATGGCGTCCAGGGCGAGCAGGGCGACGTGGAGGGAGAGGCAGGCCTCGACGGAGTCGAGGTCGACGTCGAGGATGCGGCCGATGCGGGCCAGCCGCTCGTAGAAGGCCGGCCGGGACAGGTGCGCCGCGGCGGCCGCCGCCGACTTGTTGCGCCCCTGGTCCAGGTACGCCCGCAGCGTGCCGAGCAGCTGCTCCCGGGGATGCCGGGCGTCGTGGGACAGCAGCGCGCCGAGTTCCCGCTCGACGAAGGTCTGCACCCTCGGCTCGTCGCGCAGCAGGTGCAGCAGCCCGGCCAGGCCGACGTGCGGCAGCCGGAAGATCGGCAGGTCGCGCCGGTCCCGGCGGGCGGCGTCGGCGATCTGCCGCGCCTCGATCAGTGACCGGCGCGCCTCCCGCAGGCTGCCCACCCCGGAACCGGCGGCCACGACGACGGCGTCCGGGCGACCCGTACCCGGATCGGGGGTGACACCGGCGGACCGGGGCCCGTCGGCCCGCCCGGCCGGTCCCCGACCCTCGCCGGCCTCGCCGCGCACCCCCGCCACCCGGGCCGTGGCAGCGTCGGGCCGGACGGTGACCGGGCGGGACGGTGCGGCGGGCGCGTCGGCCCGAACGGCGACCGGACGGGACGGTGCGGTGTCGAGCCGGATGCGGCGCAGCGCGGTGGCGAAGGCGGTCAGCGCACGCTCCTCGGCCGCGACGTCCGGCAGGGCGAGCAGAGCGCCGACCGCCTGGTCGTCGACGGCGCTGGTCAGCGCGGTCAGCTTCGCTTCCCGCAACGCCTGGCCGACCGCCTCGGCGAGGTCACGCAGCCGGGCCGGGGCGGCGTCGGCCCACAGGCCGCTCTCCCCCGCCGGGGCGCCGTCGGCCACCGGCTCGTCGAGGCGGTGCCGGACCACCACCCCGACCAGATGCCGCCGGTCGAGGGTGACGCCGAGCGCCTTGGCCCGCAGCGCGACCTCGTCCACCGGCCGGGAGTGGTCCAGCAGGGCGGTGAGCAGCGTACGGTGCAGCTGCCGCTCCAGCCCTTCGGCGTCGCGCCGGATGAGCCGGCCCAGCGCCAGGGTCGAGGCCGCCCGCTCCACCAGGATGGTGAGCCGGGTGGGCGGGGTGCCCGCCGGGCGGGAGCCACCGTCGCCCAGGTCACCGCCGCCCGGCCAGCGCAGCAGCAGCCGCCCCCAGTCCTGGCCCCGGGCGCCGACGGTGGTGACCAGCCATCCGCTGTCCGCGTCGTACGCGGTGCGGCCGGCCGGCCGGATCCGCCGGGAGTGCTCCTCCCAGCCGTCCAACAGCAGCTCGGCGCTCTCCCCCGCCGGGTCGTACGCGAGCACCTGCCGGGACAGGTTCTCCAGCACCACCGGGCAGCCGGCCAGCTCGGCGGCCTGGCGCACCACCTCGGCCGGGCCGGCGCCCTCCACGGACAGCTCGGTGAACCGCTGGTGGATCTCCTCGGTGGCGCGCAGCTCGTGCAGCTGGGCGTCGACGATCAGCGCGTGCACCGCCTCGGTGATCCGGACGAACGGGGTGGCCCGCCGCAGCTCGACCAGGGGCAGTCCGCGCCGTTGGGCGGCCGCCACCATCACCCGGGGCACCCCGCTGACGTACCGGCGGCCCAACTCGACCACCAGTCCGGAGACGCCGACGTCGGCCAGGTCGTCGATGAAGGCGCGCAGCCCCGCGTCGTCGGCGGGCAGCCCGATGCCGGTGGTGAGGACGAGTTCGCCGCCGCCGAGCAGGGTGGCGATGTCCGGCACCTCGGCCACGTGCACCCAGCGGACCGGCCGGTCCAGGCCGGCGTCTCCGGCGACCAGGCGCGGCGCGCCGTGGCGGACCGGGTCCAGCGCGAGCACCTCACGGACGGTAGGGAACACGGCCGACACGCTACCCTCCGTGACCCTTCTCCTGAACGCGCGGCCCCGGACGGTGATCCGGCGGTTCGGCGTACCCACGTCGTCGCGACAGAGCCACCACGCCGAGGAGCACCCGAACCGCCGACGGCCCCGACAGCCACCGGCTGCGGGGCCGTCTGCTCGTTCGGAGACGTCGTTCAGTCGACGCCGAACTCCATCGCGGCGCGGTCGAGTGCCTCGTCCTCGGCGGAGGGGACGCCCCGGGAGGCGATGGCCTCCGCGCCGCCCTGCGGCATCGCACCGATCAGGCCGGTCGAGGCTGCCTGCGCGGCGCCGACCATCCGCTGGGGGGTCGCGCCGCCCACCATGCCGAGGGTGGCGTACTGCTCCAACTTCGCCCGTGAGTCGGCGATGTCCAGGTTACGCATGGTGAGCTGGCCGATCCGGTCCGACGGGCCGAACGCCGAGTCCTCGGTACGCTCCATCGACAGCTTGTCGGGGTGGTAGCTGAACGCCGGGCCGCTGGTGTCCAGGATCGAGTAGTCCTCGCCCCGGCGCAGCCGCAACGTCACCTCGCCGGTGACCGCCGTGCCGACCCAGCGCTGCAACGACTCGCGCAGCATCAGCGCCTGCGGGTCCAGCCAGCGCCCCTCGTACATCAGCCGACCGAGGCGGCGGCCCTCGTTGTGGTAGTTCGCCAGGGTGTCCTCGTTGTGGATGGCGTTGACCAGCCGTTCGTACGCGGCGTGCAGCAGCGCCATGCCGGGCGCCTCGTAGATGCCCCGGCTCTTGGCCTCGATGATCCGGTTCTCGATCTGGTCCGACATACCCAGACCGTGTCGGCCGCCGATGGCGTTGGCCTCCAGCACCAGGTCGACGGGGCTGCCGAACTCCTTACCGTTGATCGTCACCGGGCGACCCTGGTCGAAGCCGATCGTGACGTCCTCGGTCGGGATCTCCACGGACGGGTCCCAGAACCGGACTCCCATGATCGGGTCGACCGTCTCGATGCCGGTGTCGAGGTGCTCGAGGGTCTTCGCCTCGTGCGTGGCGCCCCAGATGTTGGCGTCGGTGGAGTACGCCTTCTCGGTGCTGTCCCGGTACGGCAGGCCGCGTTCGAGCAGCCACTCCGACATCTCCTTGCGCCCACCCAGTTCGGTGACGAAGTCCGCGTCGAGCCACGGCTTGTAGATGCGCAGCTGCGGGTTGGCCAGCAGGCCGTACCGGTAGAACCGCTCGATGTCGTTGCCCTTGAAGGTCGAGCCGTCGCCCCAGATCTGGACGTCGTCGGAGATCATCGCCCGCACCAGGAGGGTCCCGGTCACGGCCCGACCCAGCGGGGTGGTGTTGAAGTACGCCCGCCCGCCCGAGCGGATGTGGAAGGCCCCGCAGGTCAGCGCTGCCAGGCCCTCCTCGACCAGGGCGGCGCGGCAGTCGACCAGTCGGGCGACCTCGGCGCCGTAGCTGAGCGCACGACCGGGCACCGAGCCGATGTCGGGCTCGTCGTACTGGCCGATGTCGGCGGTGTAGGCGCAGGGAACGGCGCCCTTGTCGCGCATCCACGCGACCGCGACCGAGGTGTCGAGGCCGCCGGAGAAGGCGATGCCGACACGTTCGCCGATGGGCAGGGAGGTGAGAACCTTGGACACAAGGCAAGATTATTCATCAGATCGCATGGTCATGCAAGCCGGCGTGTGATTCGGCAGCGGCTACCCGCCGCCGAGCGGCGGATCGTCGCGACCCAGCTCCCAGAAGGCCACTGCCGCAGCGGCGGCGACGTTCAGCGAGTCCACCCCGCGCCGCATGGGGATGACCACCCGTACGTCGCTGGCGGACTGGGCCGCCGCGGTGAGGCCGGGGCCCTCGGCCCCCAGCAGCAGCGCGGCCCGCGCACGCTGCGCCGGAGTCAACCGCTGCATCGGCACGGCGTCCGGGGCCGGCGTCATGGCGAGCACGGTGAAGCCCGCGTCCCGCACCTGGTCCAAGCCTGCGGGCCAGCGCTCGAACTTGGCGTACGGCACGGCGAAGACCTCGCCCATGCTGACCCGCACGCTGCGCCGGTACAGCGGATCGGCGCAGGACGGCGACAGCAGCACCGCGTCGATCCCGAGCGCGGCGGCCCCCCGGAACACCGCGCCCAGGTTGGTGTGGTTGTTGACGTCCTCCAGGATCACCACCCGACGGGCGGCGGCCAGCACCTCGGTCGCGCTGGGCAGCGGCTTGCGCCGGAACGAGGCGAGCACCCCCCGGTGCACGTGGAACCCGGTCGCCTTCTCCAGCACGTCGGGGGTCGCCGCGTAGACGGGCGCGTCGCCGGTGTCGAGGTCGGCGAGCTGGTCGGCGCGCTTGGCGTCGACCAGGTACGACCGGGCCGGGTAGCCGGCCCGCAACGCCCGCCGCAGCACCAGCTCCCCCTCGGCGATGAAGAGGCCGTGCGGGGGCTCCCAGCGGGTACGCAGCTCGACGTCGGTCAACGCACGGTAGTCGGCGATCCGCTCGTCGTCCGGGTCGGTGATCTCAAGGACGGGCACCCGACGATTCTGCCGGGTGCCCGTCACCGGCCGGTCGGGGCGGTCCGGATCGGCGATCCGGGCCACCGTCTCACCCGGCCGCCCGCTCGTAGCGCAGCAGCACGGACGCGCCGTCGAAGACCTGGGACCCGACCAGGCGCAGGTCGGCGCGGTCCTTGCCGGGGAAGGTCGGCGTGCCACCGCCGAGCACCACCGGGTGGACCACCACCTGCCACTCGTCGACCAGGCCGAGGTCGGTCAGCGCCGCGCCTGCCCCCGCGCCGCCGGTGAGCAGCAGGTCGCCGCCGGGCTCGGCCTTCAACGCGGTGACCTCGGCGGCCAGGTCGCGGCCGACGACCCGGGCACCGTGGTCGGCGACGTCGAGGGTACGGGAGACGACGACCTTCGGCGTACGCCGCCAGATCGGCGCGAAGGCCAGGTCGTGGGGGTGCTGGGAGATCGACTCCACCCGGGGCCAGTACCCGGACATCAGCTCCCAGACCCGCCGCCCGTAGAGGAACGCGCCGGCCCGGTCGGTCAGCCCGAGCGAGTACGCGGAGAGCTCCGGCCCCATCGCCGGCCAGTCGAACTCCCCGTCCGGACCCTCGATGAAGCCGTCGACGGACTGGTGCACCCAGTGGACGAGCCTGCGCATGTCGGTCTCCCCTTCCGGCGGGCGCCCCGGTCGGGCGCTCTCACCGGTAGGTCGGAGCGGACCGGCGTGACCCGACAACCGCCGGAAGATCTTCTTGCCCGATGCGGCTACCGTGCCGGGACGTGGCCCGTTCCGTGATCGTCGCGCTGCTCGGGGTGGACGGCTCCGGCAAGTCGACCCGGGCGAAGGCGCTGGCGGGGCGGTTGACCGCGGCCGGCGTCCCCGCCAAATACCTGGAGAACGCCGGCGGTCGCCCGGTGTGGAACGCGCTGGCCCGACGGCTGGGCCGCCGCGCGGCGAGGGGGACCGGGCGGCGGTGGCCGCCGCCCTGGACGAGGCGGTCGACACGGTGATCGGCGGCGCGGCGGGGCACCAGCGGCTACCGTCCTGATCATGGAGTACCGCCTGGTCGACCGCCTGCCTACCGTCGAGGAGTTCGTCGAGGTCACCCGCGCGGTCGGCTGGACCGACGCGTACGACCCGGCGGCGATCCCCGCCTCGCTGGCCGCGTCCCTGCACGCCGTGGTGGCCGTCGAGGGCGACCGGGTGATCGGGCTCGGCCGGCTGATCGGCGACGGGGCGATCTACTACTACCTCCAGGACCTGGCGGTGCGGCCCGAACGGCAGCGTCGGGGCGTCGGCGCGGCCATCCTGCGCCGGCTGGAGGAGTGGGTCGCGGGCCGCGCCTCGTCGCGTACCTTCGTCGGGCTGTTCGCCGCCGGCGGGTCGGCCGGCCTGTACCGCCGCTTCGGCTACGCGGTGCACGACGACATGACCGGCATGTTCCGCGTCGGCCCGTACCGGGGATGAGGGCCCCGCCGTCACGGGACGGCGGGGACCCGGTCCGCGGCGATGGTCAGCCGCGGCGGTTCTGCAGCCAGCGCAGCAGGTCCGGCGGGATGCTCGGCTCCGGCGAGGGCTCGGTGGGCGCGGGCGACGGCCGGGGCGGCTCGGGTCGGCGCATGTCCCCGACCAGGGCCCGGCTCGGTGCGGTGAAGTCGCGCACCGGCTCGCCGTCGACCGCCGTCCGGATGATCCGGGCGACCGCCGCGATCACCTGCGACTGCACCGGCCCACCGACCGCGTCGCTGGGGTCGTCCGGGTTGGCGGCGATGCCGGCGACGGCGACCTGCGGGGTGAACCCGACGAACGTCTCGGTGGCGTTCTTCTCCGAGCTACCGGTCTTGCCGGCCACCGGACGGCCGACGATGCGGTCGACGCCGCCGGCCGTACCGCCGTTGCACTGCCCGAACGCGGACTGCTGGCCGACCGGGCAACGCGCCGCGTCGGTGGCGGCCCGGGCCACGTCCTGGCTCAGCACGCGCTCGCAGTCCGGGTCGCCGACCGGCACCCGCGTCCCGTCCGGCGCGGTCACCGACTCCACCGGCGTCGGGGTGCAGTACGTCCCCTCGGCGGCCACGGTGGCGTACGCGTTGGCCAGGTCAAGCGGGGTGGTGGCGGCCACGCCGAGGGTGAACGCGCCCCAGTCGGCCGCGTCGTTCGCGGCGAAGCTGGCGTCGGACTCGGCGCGGAAGGTGATGCCGAGGCGCTGCGCCATCTCGACCACCTTGTCCTGGCCGACCTGCTCGGCCAGCCAGACGAAGTAGGTGTTCACCGAGCGACCGAAGGCGTCCCACATCATCCGGTAGCCGTCCATCCGCTCCGGGTTGGCGTTGGCCGGGCACCACTTGCCGTCGCAGCTGCCCTCGCCCTCGGCGGCGTACCGGGTCGGCAGCCGGCTGGGCGCGTCGAAACCGGTCGAGAGGGTACGCCCCGACTCCAGCGCGGCGAGCATGGTGAACAGCTTGAACGTGGATCCGGCCTGGTAGCCCTCGATGCTGCCGCCGCCGGAGACCAGCGGGTTGACGGTCTGGCCGTCGGCCACGCCGTACTGCCGGTTGACCGCCATGGCGAGGATCCGGCCGGTGCCCGGCTCGACCGCCGCGATGGGCAGGGCGCGGGCCTCGTCGTCGGCGTAGACCCTGCGGGCCTCGGAGACGGCGGTGGCCTGCACGTCCGGGTCGAGGGAGGTGACCACGGTGTAGCCGCCCCGGCGCAGGGCCTGCTCCCGCTCCTGCGGGGTCGCGCCGAACGCGGGCTGTTCCAGCCACCAGCGGCGCAGGTAGTCGCAGAAGAAGCCGGTGTCGGCGGTACGGGTGGCCACGCAACCGTTGGGCTGGGCGGTGGGGCGCAGGGTCAGCTTCTCGGCCCGGGCCCGGTCGGCCTGCTCCTGCGTGATCACGCCGGTGTCGCGCATCGCGTCGAGCACGTACCCGCGCCGGACCAGGGCCGCCTCGGCGTCGCCGTCGATCGGGCTGTACTCGTCGGGCGACTGGACCAGACCGGCGAGCAGGGCGGCCTCGCCGAGGGTCAGGTCGGCCGGCGCCTTGCCGAAGTAGCGCTGACCGGCGGCCGCCACGCCGTACGCGCCGGAACCGAAGTACGCGATGTTGAGGTACCGGTTGAGGATCTCGTCCTTGCTGAGCACGTCCTCCAGCTCGGTGGCGTACCGGATCTCCTGGAGCTTGCGCCCGACGGTCTGCTCGGTGGCCGCCTGCCGCTCCTCGGCGGTGCGGTTGGGGTCGCTCTTGAGCACGTTGCGCACGTACTGCATGGTCAGCGTCGAGCCGCCCTGCGTGTCGCCGCCGGTGACGTTGGATACCAGCGCGCGGGCGATGCCGCGCAGGTCCGCCCCGCCGTGCGAGTAGAACCGCCGGTCCTCCGCGGCGACGATCGCCTGCCGCATCACCGGGGCGATCTCGGCCAGCGGCACGTCGCTGCGGTTGACGTCGTAGAACGTGGTGAGCAGCGTCCTGCCGTCGTTGGCGTAGAGGTAGGAGCGCTGCGGGGTGGCCGGGGTGCGCAGCGCCGCCGGCAGGTCGTCGTACGCCCCGAGCGCCGCCTTGGTGGCGAACCCGGCGAGCAGGTTGCCCGGCAGCGCGGCGACCGCGAGGACGAGGCCGGCCAGCAGGCCGGCGATCAGCACGGTGAAGAGCCGCGACAGCGGCGTCCGGGGTCGGGGCATGCGCTCCAGGATTGCCACGCCGACCAGCAGCAGGCCACCGGCGAACCGCGATTGTCAGCTAACTCACGGTGACCTGCCAGCGACTTCTCCACCCCACCCCCTCCCCGTCCCACCCCTCCCCCACCGTCCCCCGCGTCTCCCCTCACCCCTTTCGGCGGTGATCAAGAGGTTTGCGCACGTTTTCGGGCCGGATCGATGCGCAAACTTCTTGATCACGCCGGTGGGGTGGGGTGGGTCAGGCGGCGGGGAGGGGGCCCTGGGGGCCGCCGGGGGTGGAGGGGGTGGCGACGCTGGCGGTGGCGGCGTCGCGGGCGATCGTGGCGGGGACCAGGCGGCCGGAGCGGTAGCCGATGCCGATGCCCGCGATCAGCACGAAGATCGCCCCGAAGGTCTGCAACGAGCCGATCAGCGCCCCACCGAGGCCCAGCAGCGGGGCGGCGATCATCAGCATCGTCCCGTCGCCGATGGCGAACATGCCGGAGCGGGCGACCGACCAGCCGGTGAGCAGCCAGCCGGCGCTGTAGCAGGTCGCGCCCACCAGCACCAGCATCCGGGCCGTGGTGCCGAAGACGGGAGTCTGCTCGGCCAGCCCTGCGAAGGGCAGCATCAGCACGGTGCCGGCGATACCGACCAGCAGGCCGGCCACGGCGACCCGGCGGACCCGGGTCGCGGCCAGCAGTCCGGTCAGCGCGAGCAGGGCGAGCAGGCCCAGCCAGACCGCCGCCACCCAGCCGACCAGGTAGATCGGCTGTCCGTCGGCCGGGTACGGGTCGTTGCCCACCCCGCCGTCACTGGCCATCGCCACCACCCCGTAGAGGACCGCGTACGCGGGCAGCAGCCAGACCGCGGCGCGGGCGAAACGGCGCAGCGACCAGGCCCAACTGGCGTCGGTGGCCGGCGCCGCCGGGGCCGGGTCGCCGACGAAGGGCAGCACCCCGAACCCCCCGCCGGTCCGCCGGGTGCCCAGCGGGCCGGTCGGGTCGTGCGCACCGGTCACCGGGGTACGGGTGAACAACCGCTTCGCCGGATCCATGCCTCACCTCGCGCGATCCCGGACGGGCGGCGCGGGACGCACCGGCGCCCCGACTCCTGGCCACCACCCGTCCTCTCGGACCGATCGTGGCAGGCGCCGGGGCGCAGGATGAGCGATTCTCGCATTTGCCGTCCCGGGTCGGGGACGACGCCGGGGTCAGCCCCTTTCGCGCTGGTCGGCCGGGTCGGTCAGCAGGCTCGCCGGGGAGACCGGCTCCGGGGCCGGCAGCCCCTGCGGGGTCTTCCCGCCGGTGGCCTGCGCCTCGGCGACGCGTACCTCGTCGTGGATCTGCTGGGCGGCGGTGGCCGCCGCCCGCGCCGCCTCCGCGGCCTCGCGCTCGACCTCGCTCGCGGTGTCGGACGCCTCCGGCGTCGGCTCGTCGCCGACCATCCGGCTCAGCCCGCCCAGCGCGCCACCCATCCCCTCCAGGGCCTTGGTCAGCTCGGCCGGGACGATCCAGACCTTGTTGGCCGAGCCGTTGGCGATCTGCGGCAACGCCTGGAGGTACTGGTAGGCGAGCACCTTCTGGCTCGGGTTGGCCTGGTGGATGGCGTCGAACACGGTACGGATGGCCTTGGCCTGACCCTCGGCCTGCAGGATCCGGGCCTGCCGGTCACCGTCGGCGCGCAGCACCGCCGCCTGCTTCTCACCCTCGGCGCTGAGGATCTGCGACTGCTTGTGCCCCTCGGCGGTCAGGATGGCGGCGCGACGGTCCCGCTCGGCGCGCATCTGCTTCTCCATCGAGTCGCGGATGCTCGGCGGCGGCTCGATCGCCTTGATCTCCACCCGGGTGACCTTGATGCCCCACCGGCCCGTGGTCTCGTCCAGGACCCCGGACAGGTGCCGGTTGATCTCCTCGCGGCTGGTCAGCGCCCGCTCCAGGTCCAGCGAGCCGATCACGTTGCGCAGGGTGGTGACGGTGAGCTGCTCGATCGCCTGGATGAAGTTGGCGATCTCGTAGGTCGCCCGCACCGCGTCGACCACCTTGTAGTAGAGGACCGTGTCGATGGAGACGACCAGGTTGTCCGAGGTGATCACCGGCTGCGGCGGGAAGCTGACCACCTGCTCGCGCATGTCGACCTTCGTCCGCACCGCGTCGATGAACGGGACCAGCAGGTTCAGGCCCGGGTTCAACGTCCGCTTGTACTTGCCGAGGCGCTCGACCACATCCTGCCGCTGCTGCGGCACGATCCGCACCGCCTTGATCAGGGTCACCACGACGATCACCGCCACGGCGATCAACAGGACCGCTGCAAATTCCATACCGCTCACCTTTTCGCTTCCGGCAGCTCACCGGGGGAGGAAATGTCGTCCTGCCACACCAGGGCGGTGGCACCCCGAACCTTGATCACCTGCACCCGCTCACCGGGCTCGAAGGACTGCGTCGCGTCGTACGCCCGCGCGGTCCACAACTCACCGTCGATCTTCACCATGCCGTGGTCGGTGTCCACCCGCTCCAGCACCAGGGCGGTGGCACCCTCCAGCGCCTCCACCCCGAACGGCTGCTCGCCGGTCTCCAGGGTGCTGCGCGCGTGTCGCTTGATCACCGGCCGGGCCAGCGCCACCGACAGCGCCGACACCACGGCGAAGACCACCGCCTGCACCGGGACCGGAGCACCCAGTGCGGCGGCGCCGGCCGCCGCGAACGCGCCGGCCGCGAACATGATCAGGAAGAGCGTCGTCGTGAAGATCTCGGCGACACCCAGCAGCACTCCCAGCACGATCCACACCACGGCGTCCACCCCCCGATCGTGACACGCCCGCGCACCCTCTGCCGACCCGCCATGATCAGTAGGCTCGACGGCAGCCGCGCCGACCCGGGAGACCGCCGTGACCCTGCTGCCCGAGACCGTCCGCCAGCTCGACATGCTCGTCGCCCGCGCCCAGTCGACCGGCCGGGTCCCGTCGCTGGCGCTCGGGGTGGTGCGCGACGGGACATTCGCCCACCTCGCGGCCGCCGGCGAGCACCCCCGCCCTCACGCCGACCTGCAGTACCGCCTCGGGTCGATCAGCAAGACCATGACCGCGACACTGGTCATGCAGCAGCGCGACGCCGGCCGGCTGCGCCTCGACGACCCGGTGGAGCAGCACCTGCCCGGCACGCCCGTCGGCGCGCTCACCCTGCGCCACCTGCTCGGGCACGTCGGCGGCCTGCAACGGGAGCCGGACGGGCAGTGGTGGGAGCGGACCGAGGGCGTCGACCTGGCGACCCTGCTCGGCGGGCTGACCCCGGACAAGATCGCCTACCCGCCGCTGCGCGGATACCACTACTCCAACCTGGCGTACGGGCTGCTCGGCGGAGTGCTGGAGCGGCTCACCGGCACGCCCTGGGCGGAGTTGCTGCGCGAGCGGATCCTGACGCCGCTGGCCATGGACCGCACCGGCTACGACGCCACCGAGCCGTACGCCCGGGGCTACGTGGTGCACCCGTGGCACGACACGCTGCGGGAGGAACCGCGTACCGACACCGGGGCGATGGCGCCGGCCGGGCAGCTCTGGTCCACCGTCACCGACCTCGGGCGCTGGGCGGCGTTCCTGGCCGACCCCGACCCGCGGGTGCTCGCGCCGCAGACGCTGACCGAGATGTGCGCGCCGGTGGTGATCAACGACCTCGACTCGTGGACCGGCGGGCACGGCCTCGGAATCGAGCTCTACCGGGAGGGCGAGCGGGTGTACGTCGGCCACGGCGGCTCGATGCCCGGCTACGTCGCCGCCCTGGCGGTGCACCGCCCCACCAGGACCGCGGTGGTGGGCTTCGCCAACGCGTACGGGATGCGCTCCGGGCACATCGGCGGGCTCGCCCGGCAACTGCTCACCCTGGTGCTGGACGCCGAGCCGGCCCCGGTGACGCCGTGGCGGCCGGCGCTCGCCCCGCCCCCCGCCGAGCTGGCCGAACTGACCGGCCGCTGGTGGTGGATGGGCATCGAGTTCGAGGTCCGCGTCGACACCGCCGGCGAGCTGTGGGCCGGCCCGCCCGGCGAGCCGACACTGCGCTTCACCCCGGAGGGCCCGGACCGCTGGCGGGGCCGCTCCGGCGGCCAGGACGGCGAGCTCCTCACCGTCCTGCGCGACCGGGCGGGGCGGGCGGTCGCGCTCGACGTCGCCACCTTCGTCCTCACCCGTACGCCGGAGCAACAGCCCTGACCGGGCCGGCCGACGGTGACCAGGTCGACCCGGGCCCGGCGCGGGACGGCACGCCCGACCGCCCCGGGTCGGTCCCGCTCAGGCGGGTTCGGTGACGAAGTCGATGAGGCGTTCCATCGCGTTGATCAGCGGGGTCTCCACGTCGGCGAAACTGTCCACCCGGGACAGGATGTGCCGCCACATGTCCGCCGGCTCGGCCACCCCGAGCGCCGCGCAGACGCCCTCCTTCCACGGCCGTCCCGGCGGCACCACCGGCCACGCCGCGATGCCGAGCGCCTTCGGCTTCACCGCCTGCCAGACGTCCACGTACGGGTGGCCGGTGACCAGCACGTGCGGGGAGGTGACCTGCGCGACGATCCGACTCTCCTTGGAGCCGGGCACGAGGTGGTCGACGAGCACGCCGAGGCGCCGCCCCGGGCCGGGAGCGAAGGCGCTCACCTCGGCGTCGAGCGCGTCGATGCCGTCCAACGGCTCCACCACCACGCCTTCGATGCGCAGGTCGTCGCCCCAGATCCGCTCGACCAGGGCGGCGTCGTGCACGCCCTCCACCCAGATCCGGCTGGCCTTGGCCACCTGCGCCCGGACGTCGGCGACGGCGATCGAGCCGGACGCGGTGCGCCTGCGGGCCGCCGGCACCGGGGCACGCGCCGGCCGCCGCAGCGTCACCGGCCGACCGTCGAGCAGGAACGCGGCGGGCAGCAGCGGGAAGTTGCGCCGCCGGCCGTGCCGGTCCTCCAGCACCACCGCGCCGGACTCGAACCCGACCACCGCGCCGCAGAAACCGGAGTCGGCGTCCTCGACCACGAGGTCGGGTTCGGCGTCCACCTCGGGGGTGACCTTCCGCCGCCGCCAGTCCCCCGCCAGCACGTCCCCGTCGTATCGCCCCGCCATGTGGATCACGCTAACCGGATTGCCGGCACGCCGCCCGGCGACGCGCCGCCGTACCCGCGCACCGGGTCGGCGTGGCGGGTCGGCGGAGCCCGGCGATCCATGCCGAGCCGGCCGGCAGGGGGCGAAGCGGGCAGTTCGGGTCAGGCCACGCCACCGGAGCGGCAGTCGAGACAGGGCGCGCGGAGACCACGTACCCTTTCGGCATGTCCCTCCCCGCAACGGGCGCGGCCACGCTGGCCCCGCGCCGGTCGAGCCGGTTCGTTGCCTGGGTGCGCGCCTGGCGCGCCGGCCTGGTGCCCTTCGACGAGGTCGCCGAGGAGATCGCCGGCGACGAGGAGCACCTGGTCGCCGACGCGCCCGGCACCTGGACCGACGTGCCGCTGGGGCAGGCCCTGCCCACCCTCGCCAAGCTCTCCCCCGACGAGATCCGCCTGGTGCTGCCCGCACCCGGCGACCCGCGCGGGCTGCCCGGCCCCGGTGACTTCACCGGCGCGGCGCTGCTGGCCGGGGAGGCGGTCGTCGCCGGGCCGCTGGGGCTGATCCCGCAGGTGCGCACGCACACCTCCGGCTCCGGGATGACCTGGGAGACGGTGCTGTGGCGGGTCTACCCGCTGCCGGCGGACGCGCCGAAGGCGTCGCCGTTCTCCCCCGGGGCCGCCGAGGCGGAGGCCGAACTGGCCGCCGCGCTCGCGGAGTCCACCGCCGCGCTGACCCGGCTCGACGTGGCCCAGTGGCGGCCCGAGCTGGCCGGGGCGCTGGCCGCGCTGCGCCGCCCCGACGGGACCACCGACCTGCCACCCGGCTTCGACCCGCGCGCCCGCCGCCTCTTCGCCCGGGCCGCCGTACTGGACCGGGTCCTGGCTTTGGCCGGGGAGAGCGCGCCGGGCGGGGCGATCAACAACTACGAGGCCCAACAGCGCGACGCGGCGCTGCGCCCGCTCACCACCGCCTGCCGGCAGGCCCTGGTCGCCGCCTGCAACGCCCCGCTGCGTCCGTAGTTCGCCCCCACCTGCACGCCCCGGGCCGGCCGCCGGAGCGCCCGGCGGACAGCTCTACGCGCCGTACGCGGCGAGGAAGACCCGGACCGCCTCGTCGGCCCAGCGGTCCAGTTCCGCCGCCGGGAACGTGTCGCGGACGGCGAACATCGCCTCGTTGAGCGGTACCGACAGGATCAGGTAGTTGAGGTGCTGTGCGGCGAGCAGCGGGTCGGGCGCGTGCAGCAGCCCCCGCTCCGCCAGTCGCGTGATGACGGCCGCGAGGGTGGCGTGGCCGCGCTCCGGGGCGGCGCGGTGCCAGCCGCGGGCCAGGTCGGGGAAGCGGCCGGCCTCGCCGATGAGCATCCGACGCAACTGGACGAGGTGCGGCCGGGTCACCGTGACGATGTGCTCCCGGGCGAAGGCGCGCAGGTCGCGGGGCAGGTCGTCGGACTCGGCCAGCGCGTCGACGAACGGCGATCCGGCCCGCTCGGCGTCGGCGACGGCAGACGTGAAGACCGCCTCGAACAGGGCACGTTTGTCGGCGAAGTGCGCGTACACGGTCACCTTGGACGCGCCCGCTCGCCCGGCGACGCGGTCCATCGCGGCGCCGAGGTAGCCGTGCTCCAGGAACTCCGCGAGCGCGGCGTCGAGGATCGCCCGCCGCTTGAGGTCCTTCCGCATGCTCGAACTGTACTGTACCGTTCAGTTCATGGGAACGGCGACCTCACGGGACGGCACCCGGATCGCGTACGAGAGCGCCGGCTCCGGGCCGCCGCTGATCCTCATCGACGCTGCCGGCCACTACCGGGCCAACAGCCCGCTCGGCGAACTGGCGGACCTGCTCGCCGCCGACTTCACCGTCCACCGCTACGACCGCCGGGGGCGCGGCGACAGCACGGACACCCTGCCGTACGCGCCGGAGCGCGAGGTGGAGGACCTCGCCGCGCTGATCGCCACGGTCGGTGGCCCCGCGTCGCTGTACGGGTACTCGTCCGGTTGCCTGCTCGCGCTGCACGCGGCGGCTGCCGGTCTCGACGTCCACCGGCTGGCCCTGCTGGAACCCCCGCTCGACCCGGCGGAGGGCTCGGCCGAGCAGCGGGCGTTCACCACGAAGCTGCGCGAGCTGTCCGGCGCGGACGCGGTCACCTTCTTCCTGACGTCCATCGGGGTGCCGGAGGAGATGCTGGCCGGCATGCGCGGTTCGCCGCACTGGACGGCGATGGTGTCGGTGGCGCACACCCTGGCGTACGACAGCAGCCTCAGCGAAGCGACCACCGCCGGCCTGCTCGCCCGGGCCGCGACACCGGCGCTGATCCTCGGCAGCGCCGGCAGCAGCGACGACCTCGCCGGCATGGCCGCCACCGCGGCGGCGCTGCTGCCGAACGCGGTGCACCGCACCCTGCCCGGGGAATGGCACCAGGTGCCGGCCACCACCCTCGCGCCGGTGGTCGCCGACTTCCTCCGGTGACCACCGGACGGTCGGCGTACCCACGCGGTGGAACGGGACCGGCGGGGAGCCGCCGGCCGCGCGCGATGCCCGGCGTCAGATCTCGTCGATCAGGTCGGCCACGGAGTCGACGATGCGCGAGGGGCGGTACGGGTAGCGCTCCGCCTCCACCCGGGTGCTGATCCCGGTGAGCACCAGGATCGTCTCCAGCCCCGCCTCCAGCCCACAGAGGATGTCGGTGTCCATCCGGTCACCGATCATCGCGGTGCTCTCCGAGTGCGCCTCGATGGTGTTGAGCGCCGAACGCATCATCATCGGGTTGGGCTTGCCGACGAAGTACGGCTCCACCCCGGTCGCCTTGGAGATCATCGCGGCCACCGAGCCGGCAGCCGGCAGCGCGCCCTCCACCGACGGGCCGGTGACGTCGGGGTTCGTGCAGATGAACCGGGCCCCGTCGTTGATCAGCCGGACCGCCTTGGTGATCGCCTCGAAGCTGTAGGTGCGGGTCTCCCCCAGCACCACGTAGTCCGGGGCGAAGTCGGTGAGCACGTAGCCGACAGCGTGCAGCGCCGTGGTCAGCCCGGCCTCGCCGATCACGTACGCCGTGCCGCCGGGCCGCTGGTCGGCCAGGAACTGCGCGGTGGCCAGCGCGGACGACCAGATCGCCTCCTCCGGCACGTCCAGCCCCATCCGCACCAGCCGGGCCTGCAGGTCGCGCGGGGTGTAGATGGAGTTGTTGGTCAGCACCAGGAACGGCTTGCCCGAGGCGCGCAGCCGCTTGACGAACTCCGGCGCGCCGGGGACGGGCTGGCCCTCGTGCACCAGCACGCCGTCCATGTCGGTGAGCCAGCTCTGCACCGGCTTGCGATCCTGCATCGTGTCGTCCCAGGGGGTGTCGGGGTCGGTGGATCTCAGGGACGGCGGGCGGCCGGCACGCAGCACGGCGTGGGGCAGGTGTCCCACATCGGCAGCTCGCCGAGGCGGCGGCGCAACCGCTCCCCGCCGGGGGTGGTGCGCTCCGCGACCAGTTCCCGGACCATCGCCACGAAGCGCGGATCGGTGCCGGGGGTGCCGGCCCGGGCGAAGTCCAGGCCGAGCTGCTCGGCCGTCTCCAGCGCCTCGGTGTCCAGGTCCCAGACCACCTCCAGGTGGTCGGAGACGAACCCGATCGGGGACACCACCACGCCGGTCACGCCCTGCCCGGCGAGCGCGGTCAGGTGGTCGTTGACGTCGGGCTCCAGCCACGGCACCTGCGGCGGCCCGGAGCGGCTCTGCCACACCAGGTCGTACGGCAGCTCGGGCGCGGCGGCGGCGTGCACCAGCCGGGCCACCTCCGCCAACTGCGCGGTGTAGCGCCCGCCGGTGGGGCCGGCGGTGGCCGCCGCCGAGGTCGGCACGGAGTGGGCGGTGAAGACGATCCGGGTGGTGTCCCGCTGCGCCGGGTCGAGCTGGGCGAGGGCGGCCCGCACCGCGTCGGCGTGCGGCTCGATGAAGCCGGGGTGGTCCCAGAACTGGCGCAGCTTCTCGATCACCGGGGCGTCCGGGCCGACCGCCGCCCGGGCGGCGGCGATGTCCTCCTGGTACTGCCGGCAGGACGAGTAGCCGCCGTAGGCGCTGGTGACGAAGGCGAGGGCCCGCTTCACCCCGTCGTCGCGCATCTGCGTGACGGTGTCGGCGAGCATCGGGTCCCAGTTCCGGTTGCCCCAGTAGACCGGCAGGTCGACGCCGTGGGCGGCGAAGTCCGCCCGGATCGCGGCGAGCAGGTCCCGGCACTGCTGGTTGATCGGGGAGACGCCGCCGAAGTGCAGGTAGTGCTCGGCGACCTCGGCGAGCCGCTCGGGCGGGACGCCCCGGCCCCGGGTCACGTTCTGCAGGAAGGGCATCACGTCCTCGGGCCGCTCCGGGCCGCCGAAGGAGACCAGCACCAACGCGTCGTACGCCATGGCGCCATTCTCCCCCGACGGCCGGGGCGGCCCGGCGGCCACCCCTGCCGTCGGGTCAGGCGCCGATCGCGTGGTAGCCGCCGTCGACGTGGACGATCTCGCCGGTGGTGGCCGGGAACCAGTCCGACAGCAGCGCCAGGCAGGCCCGGGCGGCCGGCTCCTGGTCGGTGAGGCTCCAGCCGAGCGGGGCCCGCTCGGTCCAGGCGTCCTCGAACTGCTCGAAGCCGGGGATGGACTTGGCGGCGATGGTGCGCAGCGGGCCGGCCGCCACCAGGTTGCTGCGGATGCCCTGCTTGCCCAGGTGCAGCGCCAGGTAGCGGGAGGCGGACTCCAGTCCGGCCTTGGCCACGCCCATCCAGTCGTACACCGGCCACGCCTTGGTGGCGTCGAAGGTGAGCCCGACCACGGCGCCGCCGGCGGACATCAGCGGCAGCGCCGCCATGGCCAGCGACTTGTACGAGTACGTGGAGACCTGCAACGCGGTGGCCACGTCCTCCCAGGGGGCGTCGAGGAAGCCCCCGCCGAGGCAGCTCTGCGGGGCGAAGCCGATCGAGTGCACCACCCCGTCGAGGCCGTCGACGTGCTCGCGCACCTTGTCGGCGAGACCGGCGAGGTGCTCCGGATTCGTCACGTCCAGCTCGATCACCGGGGCCGGCTCGGGCAGCCGCTTGGCGATCCGCTCGACGAGCGAGAGCCGGCCGTAGCCGGTGAGCACGACCTGCGCGCCGTTCTCCTGGGCGAGCTTCGCCACCGAGAAGGCGATCGAGGCGTCGGTGATGACACCGGTGACCAGCAGCCGCTTACCGGCGAGCAGTCCTGACATGTGCGTGTTCCTCCGTGCTTGCTCCGTGGCCGTGCCGAGGCCGCTTGATCGGTTCGCCGTGCCGGTGCCGGTCAGTGACCCATGCCGAGGCCGCCGTCGACCGGGATGACGGCGCCGGAGATGTAGCCGGCCGCGTCCGAGGCCAGCCAGGTGACCACACCGGCGACCTCGTCCGGCGCGGCGAACCGGCCGGCCGGGATGGCCTTGCGGTACTCGGCGCGGCGCTCCTCCGGCAGCTTCGCGGTCATGTCGGTGTCGATGAAGCCCGGCGCGACCACGTTCGCGGTGATGTTGCGGGTGCCCAGCTCACGGGTGATCGAGCGGGCCACGCCGACCAGGCCGGCCTTGCTCGCCGCGTAGTTGACCTGACCGACGCCGCCGTAGAGGCCGACCACCGAGGAAATGAAGATCATCCGGCCCCACTTCGCCCGGAGCATCTTCGTCGAGGCCCGCTTGGCGCAGCGGAACGCGCCGGTGAGGTTGGTGTCCAGCACCCCGGTGAACTGCTCCTCGGACATCCGCATCAGCAGCGTGTCGTCGGTGATGCCGGCGTTGGCCACCAACACCTCGACCGGGCCCAGCTCCGCCTCGACCGCGGTGAAGGCCGCGTCGACGGAGGCGGCGTCGGTGACGTCGCACCGCACGCCGAAGAAGCTGCCCTGATGGCCGGCTCCGCCTGCGCCAGACCCCGGCTCGGCTGCGCCGGCACCGGGCACTCCCCCACCCCGGTGGGTCACCGCCACCCGGTCGCCCTGCTTGGCGAAGGCCTGCGCGATGGCCAGGCCGATCCCCCGGTTGCCGCCGGTCACCAGCACGGTACGGGCCACGGGTCCTCCCTCTGGTCAGCTGATCTCCACGTCGGTCGGAGCCTAGGCGTTACCGGCAGGTAATCGCTAACCCCGACCCTCCGGGCGGGCCGACGGGGGCCGCTCGGCCGAGTGCGCGTCCCCACCGTCCCCGTTGTACGATGATCGGCGTTTGCGGGTCGACGTGCGGCCCGCGTTCCGGGCCCCGCCGACCGCAGGAGGTGATCGCTGTGCGAGATAGCGATCCTCCCAGTCGTGGCCGGGCCGCTCGTCAGCCCCGCTGAGCCGCGACTCAGTCGGCCGAGCTGACCCAGCTCCCGCTCCACCACCCCGTCCCGCCCCCCGACCCGCCGTCGGGGCCGCCGGCCCGTGCCGTCGGTGCGCCGGGACGCCCGCGGTGGAGCCGCCCGGTCACGACTTCGTGTGCGCGTCCTGATCAGCCCTCGCGGTCCGCCCCGACCCGGACCGCCAGTCGCCACCCGGAGCCGTTCCATGAGCCGTTACGTCGCCCCGCTGGGATTCACCCTCGCCGCCGTCTGGGTGGCCGTCGTCTTCGTGCTGGCCGGCGGCGGTCACTGACCCGCCCACCCGCACCGCCGGCCCGCCACACCCCGGCGTCACCGGACCGTTAGGCACGCTGCCGGCGCAGCCGGCGGACGGTGGGGCGGGGACGCAGGCCGGCACAGGCGGAGGCCGGCACGGGTGGGGTGGGTCAGAGCATCCGGGACGTCCAGAGCAGGCTCAGCCCACCCGCGCAGAGCGCGAACAGCAGCGCCACGCCGACGTACCACTGGGTGATCTCGCGCGGCTCGGTACGGAAACCGATCGAGCTGCCCATGTCCTGGTAGACCTGCTTCAGCTCGGCGACCGAGGCGGCCTCGTAGAAGTAGCCCTCGGTGGTCTCGGCGAGCTGTGCCAGCGCCAGCCGGTCCACCGGCACCCGCTGCGGCTGGCCGTTGATCTCCACCTGTCCGGAGTCGGTGCCGAAGGCGATGGTGGAGACCGGCACGTTCGCCGCCTGCGCCGCCGCCGCGGCCTCCTCCACCGACCGACCCGAGGTGCGGTACCCGTCGGAGAGCAGCACGATCCGGGCCGGCGGGATGCCGGCCGTGCCGTCGGCCGGCACCGAGCGGATCGCCTCCAGGCAGGTGAAGACCGCCTCACCGGTGGCGGTGGCCTCGGCCAGGGCCAGCCCGTCGATCGCCGCGGTCACCGCCGCCCGGTCCTTGGTGGGCGCGACCAGCACGTTCGCCGACTTGGCGAAGGAGACCAGCCCGAGGTTGTAGCTCGCCGGCAGCTCACCGACGAACTGCTTGGCCGCCTCCTGGGCGGCCTCCAGCCGGTTCGGCGACACGTCGTCGGCCTGCATGGACAGCGACACGTCGATGGCGAGCATGACGGTGGCCCGCTCCAGCGGCTCCCGGGTGTCCACCGCCGGACGGGCCATCCCGGTGGCGAGCGCCAGCAGGGCGAGCAGGAACGCGGTGGCCGCCGCGTGTCGCCGCCAGCCCAGCCCCTTCGGCGCGACGGTACGCAGCAGGTCCACGTTGGTGAAGCGGATCGCGTACGCCCGACGGTGCCGTTGCCGCCAGACGTAGAGGGCGGCGAGGGCGAGCACCGGCAGCACGGCCAGCAGCCACCACGGTTGCAGAAAACGGATCATCGAGTCGTCCCCCGGGTGCGGGCGTGCCGCTGCGCGGCCACGAATCGCACCATGTCCAGCAGCCAGTCTCGGTCGGTACGCAGACGCAGGTGTCCGGCGCCGGCGGCGCGCAGTTCCGCGGCGATCGCGTCACGCTGGGCGGCCGCCGCGTCGGCGTACCGTCGGCGCAGCCCGGAGTCGGCGGTCTGCACCTCGTGCAGCTCACCGGTCTCCGGGTCGACCACCGGCAGCACCCCCACGTCCGGAAGCTCCAGCTCACGCGGGTCGACCACCTCGATCGCCAGCACGTCGTGCCGGACCCGCAGCTTACGCAGCGGCCGGCCCCACTGCTGTGGCGGCGCCAGGAAGTCCGAGATCACCACGGCCAGCCCCCGGCGGCGCGGCGGCCGGTTGAGCAGGTCCACCAGCGCGCCCAGGTCACTGCGGCCGGGCCGTACCGGGGTGTGCACGACGGCCCGCAGCAGGGCCTGCGCCTCCCGGCGACCGGCGCGGGCCGGCACCCGGGTCAGCACGCCCGGCCCGGCGGGCGGGGGCGGGGCGGCACGCCACCGGCCGGTCCGGGCGGGCGGTTCGGCGCCGGTGCCGATGACCGCGCCGATCCGGTTGCCGCCCCGCACGGTCAAGTGGGTGAGCGCGGCCGCCGCCGCGACCACCACGTCCCGTTTGAGCCACCGCCCGGTGCCGAAGTCGAGGCTCGCCGACAGGTCGACCGCCAACCAGGTCTCCAGTTCCCGGTCGGCCACCGTACGCCGCACGTGCGGCGCGGTGGTCCGGGCCGTGACCGGCCAGTCCATCCGGCGTACGTCGTCGCCGGGCCGGTACTCGCGGGACTCCCCCGCCTCGCTGCCCGGTCCGGGCAGCAGCCCGGCGTAGTCACCCTGGAGCAGGCCGTCGAGCTTACGGGTGACCAGCAGTTGCAGCCGGGCCAGCACCGCCTCGTCGCGCTCGCCGCCGGCCGCCGGTCGCACGGGTGAGGTCACGGCCGCTGCCCGGGCCAGCCGGCCCCGGGCGGGGCGCTGACCGGTGGAGGTGTCGGGCCGGCCTGCTGCCGGGGCGCGACCGACGGCAGCGGGATGGTCGACATGACCCGGTGCACCACGTGGTCGGCGGGCACGTCGTCGGCGAGCGCGTCGTAGCTGAGCACGAGCCGGTGGCGCAGGATGTCCGGGGCGATGTCCTGCACGTCCTGCGGGAGCGCGTAGTCCCGGCCGCGCAGCAGGGCCAGCGCCCGGGTGGCCCGCACCAGCCCGAGGGAGGCGCGCGGGCTCGCGCCGTACTGGATGAGCCGGGCGACGTCCGGCATGCCGTGCTCGGCCGGGGTACGGGTGGCCAGCACCAGCCGCACCGCGTAGTCGACCAGCGCGTTGTGCACGAAGACCTGGTCGGCCCTGCGTTGGAGGGCGAGCAGGTCGTCGGTGGTGAACACCTGGGCGGGCTCCGGCGCGGCCACGCCCATCCGGTAGACGATCTCCCGCTCCTCGGCGTCGGTCGGGTAGCCCACCACGATCTTCATGAGGAACCGGTCCCGCTGCGCCTCCGGCAGCGGGTAGACGCCCTCCTGCTCGATCGGGTTCTGGGTGGCCATCACCAGGAACGGGTCGGGCACCCGGTGCGTCTCGCCGCCGATGGAGACCTGCCGCTCGCTCATCACCTCCAGCAGCGCCGACTGCACCTTCGCCGGCGCCCGGTTGATCTCGTCGGCGAGCAGGAAGTTGACGAAGACCGGGCCGAGTTCGACGTCGAACTTCTCGCTGGACTGCCGGTAGATCCGGGTGCCCATGATGTCGGCGGGCACCAGGTCGGGGGTGAACTGCACCCGGGCGAAGTCGCCGCCGACCACCTTGGCCAGCGTCTCCACCGCGAGGGTCTTCGCCACCCCGGGTACGCCCTCCAGCAGGCAGTGCCCCCGGGCCAGCAGCGCGACGAACATCCGCTCGACCATCCGGTCCTGCCCGACGATGACCCGTTTGATCTCGAAGAGCGCCTTCTCCAGCAGGGTGGCGTCCTGGGCGGGGGTGCTCACCGGCGCGGGTTGCTCCGGGGCCGCCCCGTTCGGGTTGGGGGCGTCGGGCGTGGTCGGCTGGGCCACCGGTCCTCCACAGCATGGTCGGTCGTCGCGTCGTGGTGCGTATCAAGACTCGCATGCCCGGCTGAGAGCCGACGGAGGGAGAACCCGATTTCCGCCACGCCGTCGCCGGTGACCGAATCGCTGAACGAGGGTGGACACAGAGGGGTCCGGCGCGTGTACGATTCACCCCGTCGCCGGGCGGCTCCCCCCGTGGCCGCCCGGCGCTAAAGCTTCCGGTGCCCCGGCCTAGACTGGCCCGGGTGACCGTACCCGCCCCCGCCGACGAGGCTCCGATCTGTTCGGCCCGTGGGTGTCGCGCCTCCGCCGTCTGGGCGTTGCGCTGGAACAATCCCCGCCTGCACACCCCGGAGCGCCGCAAGACGTGGCTGGCCTGTCCGGAGCACCGGACGTCCCTGGGTGACTTCCTCGACGCGCGCGGCTTCCTGCGCGAGGTCTCGCCGCTGCCCGGATCGCATACGCTCGAAGCGTGAGCGCGCAGAGCGGACGTTTCCGGTGAGCGGGCCCGAGCCGGCACCGCCCCCGGTCAGCGCCCTGGAACCCTGGCCGGACACGGTCCGCTGGCAGCCGATCTCCCGCGACCTGATCTGGGTGGAGCTGCTCCGACTGGCGATGGGCCTGGCGGTGCTGCTGGTGGGGCTCGGCGTCGGCTGGGCGCTCAGCGGTCACCGGCTGGTCGGCGTCGCGTTCGGCGTGGTGCTGCTGCTGGGGCTGTGGCGGGCGGTGGCGATCGTCCGGGCGGTGCACGCCTGGGGGTACGCCGAGCGGGAGAACGACCTGCTGGTCCGGCACGGGCTGCTGGTCCGTCGGCTCTCGATCGTGCCGTACTCGCGGATGCAGTTCGTCGACGTCAGCGCCGGCCCGCTCGAGCGGGCGTTCGGCCTGGCCACGGTGCAGTTGCACACCGCCGCGGCGGCCAGCGACGCCCGGGTTCCCGGGCTGCGGCCGGCGGAGGCGTCCCGGCTGCGCGACCGGCTCACCGCGCTCGGCGAAGACCGCGCGGAGGGGCTGTGACCGAGGGCCCGGGTGGGCCGGAGGTCGCGCCGGACCGGGCCCGGGAGCCCACCGACGCGACGTCGCCCGACCCGTGGTCCCGGCCCGCCGGCCCGCGCGCGGCGTCCCCGGCGGGCCATCCCGGCGGTACGCCGCCGCTCGTGCCCGGTGCGGTCGCGCCCTGGGCCCCGTCCGCGGCCGACGCCGGCCCGCCGCCGCCCGGCCCACCGGGGGCGGAGCCGCGGCAGCGGCTGCACCCGCTCAGCCCGGTGCTGCACGGCGCGAAGTCGCTGGTCGTGGTGATCGCCGGGCTCTCCTGGTCGACGCTGTCCCGGGTGGGCTTCGGCTGGTTCGCGGCGATGGTGGTGGTGCTCGCGCTCGGCGCCACCGTGCTGGCGGTGGTGAGCTGGTGGAACACCGGCTACCACATCGTCGGGCGGGAGCTGCGGATCCACGAGGGGCTGCTGTGGCGACGCACCCGGGCGATCCCGCTGGAGCGGTTGCAGGCGGTGGAGGTGGTCCGGCCGCTGCTCGCCCAGCTCACCGGACTGGCGGAGTTGCGCCTGGAGGTGGTCGGCGGCGGCAAGACCGAGGCGCCGCTGGCGTACCTCGGCGTGGGTGACGCGGCGGCGCTACGGCAGCGCCTGCTCGGCATGGCGGGCCGGGCGCCGGCACACCCGCCGGGCGCGGCGGTCGTGCCCGGGGGGCCGGCACCGCAACCCGAGGCCGCCGGGCGTCCGCTGCACGCGGTACGCAACGCCGACCTGCTGGTCAGCCAACTGCTCACCCCGCAGGCGTTCCTGCTCCCGTTCGGCGTGGCGTTCGTGGTGGCGCAGTTCCTCTCCGAGGGCTCCTGGTCGTTCATCACGGTGGCCAGCACGCTGACCGCGATGGCCGGTGTCCTGCTGCAACCGGTCCGTCGGGTGCTCGACGACTGGAACTTCCGGTTGGCCCGGGAGGACGACAGCCTGCGGGTGCGCAACGGCCTGCTGGAGACCCGGGTGCAGACCGTCCCGCTGGACCGGGTGCAGACGGTGGGGGTGACCTGGCCGCTGTTCTGGCGGGTCAAGGGCTGGCTGCGGCTGCGGCTGGAGGTGGCCGGCTACTCCGCCGGCGAGCCGGACGACCGCAACCGCCCGGACCGGCTGCTGCCCGTCGGGGACCTGTCCACCGGTGCGCGGATCGTGGCGGAGGTGCTGCCCGGGGTACGGCTGACCGGGCTGCCGTTGGCCCCGCCGCCGGCCCGGGCCCGCTGGCTGCGCCCGCTGAGCGTCCGGGTGCTCGGCGCGGGCCTGGACGAGCGGGTCTTCGCCGTCCGGTCGGGGCTGCTGACCCGCCGGCTGGTGATCGTGCCGTACGCCCGGATCCAGAGCGTGCGGGTGGTGCAGGGGCCGGTGCAGCGGCGGCTGCGGCTGGCCACGGTGCACGCGGACACCGCGTCCGGCAGCGGCGCCGTGGCGCACGACCGTGACCTGGCCGAGGCGTGGGTCCTCGCCGCGGAGCTGACCGCCCGGTCGCACGCCGCACGGCAGGCCCGCTGACCGCTCGGCGGCGGGCCCGCTGACCGCTCGGCGGCGGGCCCGCTGACGGCTCAGCGGCGGGCCGGCTCCGGCGCCGCGGGTTCGCCCGCCTGTTCGGCAACGGAGGCGGCGGCCTCCTCGGTCCCGACCGGCCGGCGGCGGGCCCGACGGGCGGCCCACCAGCGCTCGAGCAGGCCGACCACCAGGAACGTCAGCCCGACGTACGCCCAGCCGACCAGCACGTCGATCACGTAGTGCTCGCCGGAGTAGACCAGCGTGAAGGTCATCGCCAGCGGATACGCCAGCAGCAGCGGCCACCAGCGCTTACGGGTGGCGCGGAGGAAGAACAGCACCACGAACAGCGCCCACGCGGTGTGCAGCGACGGCATCGCGGCCACCGGGTTGGAGGCGATCTGGCCGGCGTTGAGCAGGTTGCCCGCGCCGTGCATGCCGAACGCCTTCCAGCCCCGGGTGGAGATCCGGGCGACCTCGGTGAGCAGGCCGTTCTGCGCCGCCCACCACGGCGGGGCGGCCGGGTAGAGGAAGTAGGTGACCAGACCGGCGGCGCACAGGAACCCGAACCGCCGCATGTAGGCGGCCCACCGGCTCCGGTTGCGCAGCCAGAGCACCGCGGCGGCGGCCAGCGCCACCACGAAGTGGGAGAAGTAGACCCAGCTGACCGCCACGTCCCACCAGTGCACCTCGGGCCGGTACAGGTGCTCCTGGAGCCAGACCGTGGGTACCTGGCCGCCGGTGGCCCAGCCGAACATCACCCGGTCGGCGACGATCAGCTCGTAGGCGTGCGGGGTGGCCCCGTTGTCGGCGAACCCCCGGGAGAGGTTGTACACGGCCAGCAGCAGCACCACCGGCACCCAGTCCCGGGCGAAGTGCAGGTGGCTGCGCCACGGCCGGGAGGAGTTCCACGCGATGGTGGCCGCCCAGATCCAGACGAAGGCGTACGCCGGGTCGGTGGGCAGGCCGATCGCCAGCCAGGCGACGACGAAGGCGACGCCCCAGACCGCCATGGCGATCATGCGGCGACGCCCGCCGTCGGGGGACGCGGGGGGTCCGGTCGGGGCGGGGGGCTGGGGGTCAGTCACGACGGCCATCGCGGTCAAGGTTAACGGCGGCTGACGCATCGACCGACGCCGACCGTCCGGGGCGGGTCAGGTCGGGGGTGCGCTCCGGCGGTGGTGGGCGGCCCGGGCCTTGGCCCGGTTGCCGCAGATCTCCATCGAACACCAGGTGCGCCGACGGTTGCGGGAGTGGTCGTAGTAGGCCCAGCGGCAGCTCGGCTCCCGGCACGCCTTGAGCCGGTGCCAGGCACCGGTGGCGACGGCCTCCGCGACGACCGCGAGCAGCGTCGCCAGCGCGGCGTCGACGGGGTCACCGGTGCCGGGGACGAGCCGGGGCGCGGGACCGGTGACGTCGAGCACCAGCGGCAGGTGACGGGTGAGCGCGGCGAGCGCGGCCCCGGCCGCCGGGTCCAGCCCGTCGGGGCGGGGAGAGGCCACCGGCGCGACGTTGTTGGCGGCGATCAGGGCCCGCAGACCCTCGCGTACGGCCTCGGCCCGGTCCCGGCCGGCGGCGTCGACGGTGGCGTCGGCGGGCAGCAGGCCCCGGTCGCGCAACCAGTGGGCGAGCTGCTCGGGCGCGCGGATGTCGTCGCCGTCCTCGCGGCGGGTGTTGACGAAGTCCTCGATCCACCGCAGCCGCCCGGGAGCGGCCGTGTCGTCGGCGGTCGGTTCGGTGGTCATGCGGCGGAGTCTAACCGGCCATTGACGATGGCCGGTCGTCTAACTACCGTACGGCTAACATTGGTTAGACGAAGGGACATCGCCATGGGCATCCGTATCGGCGGCGTCGGCATCGACACGAACGACCTGGCCGGCAGCACCGCCTTCTGGCAGGCGGTCACCGGCTACCGGGTCACCTCCTCCGACGCCGCCTCGACGTACCTGACCGCGCCGGAGGGCGCCGGACCGCACCTGTTCCTCCAGGTCGTCCCCGAGCGGCCGGCCGGCAAGAACCGGCTGCACCTCGACCTGGTCACCGGGGACGTGCCCGGCGAGGTCGACCGCCTCCAGGGGCTCGGGGCCACGCAGGTGGGGCGGCACGACGGCTGGGTGGTGCTCGCCGACCCCGACGGCAACCAGTTCTGCGTGGTCGCCGCGTAGGGCCGGCCGGGACACCGGACGGCTCCGGCTCTCCTGCACTACGCTCGGTCCATGCAGGAGCAGCCGGAGCCGCCCCTTCCGCCCGGGCTGACCGCCCGGGTCGAGCTGACCGTCACCGACGCCGACACCGCGCAGGCGGTGGGCTCGGGTGACGTGCCGGTGCTCGGCACCCCCCGGGTGCTCGCCCTGGCCGAGGCGGCCACCGTCGCGGCCACCGCCACCCGGATGCCGTCCGGGCGGACCACGGTGGGGAGCCGGATCGAGCTGGAGCACCTGGCCGCCACGCCGGTCGGCCGGACGGTGGTGGCGCAGGCCCGGCTCGACGAGGTCGACGGCCGACGGCTGGTCTTCGCGGTGACGGTCACCGACGGCGGCGAGACGGTGGCGCGGGGCCGGGTGGAGCGGGTGCTGGTCGACCGGCAGCGCTTCGTGGAACGCGCCGTGCGGGTCTCATGAGCCTCCGGTTCACCGAGGTCGCCGACCGGGTCCACGTCCTGCGCGAGCCGCTGCTCGACGTCAACGTCACGCTGGTCGTCGGCGCCGGCGAGGCGCTGCTGGTGGACACCCTCTCCACCGCCGGGCAGGCGGCCGGGCTGGCCGAGGCGGCACGCGCCGTCACCGGCCACCCGTGGACGCTGGTCAACACCCACCACCACTTCGACCACTGCTTCGGCAACGCCACCCTCGCCACCGACCCGCCCCGGCCGGTGTACGCGCACGAGCTGGCCGCCGCCGCGCTGCGCGACGCGCCGGACCGGCTGCGCCGGGAGGCGTACGAGGAGTTGCGGGGCGAGCGGCCCGGGCTCGCCGCCGAGGTCGCCGGCACCACGCTGCTGGCCCCGACCCATCCGGTGCACACCGAGGCGGTGCTCGACGTGGGTGGCCGCCGGGTGGTGCTGCGCCATCCGGGCCGCGGGCACACCGACGCCGACCTGGTGGTGCACGTGCCCGACGCCGACGTGCTGGTCGCCGGCGACCTGGTCGAGCAGAGCGGGCCGCCCGCCTTCGAGGACTCGTATCCCCTGCAGTGGCCGGACGCGGTCGCCGAGCTGCTGCGGCTCACCACGCCCGCGACGGTGGTCGTGCCCGGGCACGGCGAGCCGGTCGACGTGGACTTCGTCCGGGCGCAGCACAAGCAGCTGGTCGACCTGGCCTGGCTGATCCGGGCCGCGCACACCGCCGGCGCCCCGCCCGAGCGGGTCGCCGCCGAGGCGCCGTTCGGCGCCCGTCCCGCCCTGATCGCCGCCCGCCGCGGCTACGCCGAACTCGACGGCACCGCCTGACCATCACCCACCCCCGGCCGCTCGCCCGCTCGGGGGTCGCGGCCGGTCCGGCGAGGACGGCGGGATCGCTCCTGGCGCGGGGCCAGGGTCGGCACGCGGGGCGCGCGGACGTCAGGGGGCGGCGCGCAGGGTGTCGAGGAGCCGGGAGAGGGCCGGCAAGGCGGCGTGCACCGCTTCCCGGTCGGCGGGGTCGAGTTCGGCCAGGGCGGCGGTGAGCAGCGCCGCGCGGTGCCGTTCGTAGTCGGCCATCCGGGTCCGGGCGGCGTCGGTGAGGCGCAGCCGGACCACCCGGCGGTCGGCCGGGTCCCGGTCCCGGCCGAGCAGCCCCGCGTCGACCAGCTCGCGGACCAGGGTGCTCACCGTGTTCGGCGCGGTGCCCAGCCGACGGGCGGTCTCCTTGCCGCTGATCCCGGGCTGCGCGCGGACCAGCAGCATCAGCTCCACCTGCGCCTCGGGCAGCGGGGCGCGGTTGGCGCGCCGGGTGGTCGTCCGACGCAACAGCCGGTGGAGCTCTCCCACCAGCGCGCCGAGCCGTGCCGCGCCCTCGTCGGTCGTCACCGGGGTCACCTGCTTCACATCGCAATAGTTCTGGCTACAGAGCTAAGGTTACCGGGCGACCGCGCCACCCGGGGGGACCATGACACGCACCGCGCCGCCGACCACGCCGGCCCGACAGCAGCGCGGCGCGTCCACCGTCCGGGGCGGTGTGCCGCTGCTCGTGCTGCTCGGCAGCCTCACCGCCGTCGGCCCGCTGTCGCTGGACATGTACCTGCCGGCGTTCCCGGCGATGACCGGCGACCTCGACGCCACCCAGGCGCAGGTGCAGCTCTCACTGACCACCTGCCTGATCGGCCTCGCGCTCGGGCAGCTGGTCACCGGTCCGCTCAGCGACCGCTGGGGGCGGCGCCGCCCGGTGCTCGCCGGCATGATCGCGTACGCCCTGCTGGCGCTGGTCTGCGCCGCCGCCCCGAGCGCTCCCGCGCTGGCCGCGGCCCGGTTCGCCCAGGGCTTCGCCGGCGGCATGGGCGTGGTGGTGGCCCGGGCGGTCGTCCGGGACCTCTTCGCCGGCCGGGCCGCCGCCAAGTACTTCTCCCGGCTCACCCTGGTCTTCGGGGTGGCGCCGATCGCCGCACCCGGCGTCGGCAGCCTGGTGCTGCGGTTCGGCTCCTGGCGTGCCGTCTTCGTCACCCTCGCCGTCATCGGGCTGCTGCTCGCCGCCGCCGTGGCCTGGCGACTGCCGGAGACCCTCCCCGCCGAGCGGCGCAGCACCGGCGGCCTGGCCGAGACCGGACGCACCATGCGGACGCTCGTCGCCGACCGCGTCTACCTCGGGTACACGCTGACGCAGGGCTTCGCCTTCGCCGGGCTGTTCGCGTACATCTCCGGGTCGTCCTTCGTCCTGCAGGACGTCTTCGGTGTCTCGGCGACGACGTTCAGCCTGCTCTTCGGGCTCAACGCGCTCGCCCTGGTGGTCACCGGGCAGGCCAACGCCCGGCTGCTCGACCGGTTCGACCCCCGCCGCCTGCTGGTCGGCACGCTGCTGGTCGGCGCAGTGGCGGCAGTCGGCGTGCTGAGCGGGGCGCTCGCCGGCAGCCTGCTGCCGGTGACGCTCACCCTCGTCGTCTTCGTCGGCTCGCTGGGCATGGTGATGCCGAACAGCACCGCCCTGGCGCTGGACAGGCACGGGCGGCACGCCGGTACGGCGGCGGCGCTGATGGGCGGCGTCCAGTCGGTCGTCGGCGCGCTCGCCGCGCCGGTGGTCGGGCTCGGCGGCGAGGGCAGCGCGCTGCCGATGGCCGCCGTCATGGTGGGTGCCGCCGCGCTGTCGCTGCTCGCGGTGCTCACCCTCGCCCGCCCACCCCGCTGACCCCTGCCGGTCGCTCCGTGGCACCGGCCACCGCCGTGCACGGCGGTGGCCGGTGCTCAGTCGGCGAAGCGGCGCAGCACCTCGGCCCGGGTGGGCATCGACACCGCCCCGCCGGGCGACTCGCAGACCAGGCCGGCCACCCGCAGCGCGAACGCCACCCGCTGGTGCCAGTCCTGCGGCCCGGCCGGCTCGCCGTCGACGAGCAGGTCGGCGATGAGCGCCGCCATCACCGAGTCGCCGGCCCCGGTGGCGTCCACCGCGCGCACCTTCGGCGCGGGGACGCGTACCGGATCGCCACCGGCGGGGGCGACCACCGCCCCGTCCGCGCCCAGGGTGACCACGACGGTGCCGGCCCCCAGCTCCCGCAGGTACGCGGCGACCCCCTCGACCGGCTCGCGCGGGTAGAGCAGCTCGGCGTCGGCGGCGCTCAGCTTGACCAGGTGCGCCCCGGCGGCGAACTCCGCGACCACCTCGCGCAGCCGGTCCAGCGCCGCCGGCCCGTCCAGCAGGCGGGGCCGTACGTTCGGGTCGAAGACCCGCAGGCCGGTGCCGAGCGACCAGGCGCGACGGGCGGCGGCGAGCACCGGCGGGCAGAGCAGCACGATCGAGCCGCAGTAGAGCACGTCGGCGCCCTCCACCAGCGCCACGTCCAGGTCGTCGGCGGCGAGCAGGCCGTAGGAGGGCGGCTCGCCGTAGAAGCGGAAGTCCGGCTCCGCCCCGGCGTGGGTGGTCACCGCCAGCGTGGTGGGCGCGGCGACGGTGACCGCCCCGGCCGACCCCACCCCGGTCTCGTCGAGGAAGGCCCGGATCCGGCCGGCGAGCACGTCGTCGCCGAGGGAGCCGACGAACTGGGCGCTCCCACCGAGCCGGGACACGCCGACGGCGACGTTGAGCGGGCCACCGCCGATCTCCTGCCGGAAGACGGGCTGCCCCTCGCACTCGGCGTCGAGCAGGTCCACCAACGCCTCACCGAGCACCACCGCGTATCCCACATCGCCTCCCAGCGTCCGTCGCTCCGTACCAAGGCTGGCACAGCGCCCGGCGCGGCGGGCGGTGAAGCCGGCGTCCGCACATATCGAGGAACGACTATTGCAAGGTTCCCCCGGGCGTGATGGGATTGTGTCAGCCGGATCGGCGCGGGGGGCTGCCGTGCCGACGGCGACGAGCTGGAGCCGACGCGAGGGCACCGGTCCGCGGGACGCGGACCGTCGGCGGCGCGCGACCATCGACCCTCTCCCGTTCCCGGGCCGGGCGGCGTGGCGCCGCGATCGACGCATCCCCCGCCACAGCGGGGCCGGCCGTCGCGCCTGCCCCGCGGATCAGGAGAAGCTCGTGCTCCGTTCCCGTACCGCCGCGCTGCTCACCGCGGCCGCCACCTTCGCCCTGGGCGCCGTCGCCCTGGTGACCCACCCCGAGCCGGCCGCCGCGCACGGCGCGGCGATGACCCCGGGCAGCCGGACCTACCTGTGCTGGGAGGACGGCCTCACCCCCACCGGCGAGATCCGGCCGAACAACCCGGCCTGCTCCGCCGCCGTCGGCCAGAGCGGCGCCAACTCCCTCTACAACTGGTTCAGCGTGCTGCGCTCGGACGCCGGCGGGCGGACCGTCGGCTTCATCCCCGACGGCAAGCTGTGCAGCGGGGGCAACCCCGGCTTCGCCGGGTACGACCTGGCCCGCACCGACTGGCCGCTGACCCACCTGACCGCCGGCGCCCGACTGGACTTCCGGTACAGCAACTGGGCCCACCACCCGGGCACCTTCTACTTCTACGTCACCAAGGACAGTTGGAGCCCGACCCGGGCACTGGCCTGGAGCGACCTGGAGGAGCAGCCGTTCCTGACGGTCACCAACCCGCCGCAGCGCGGCGCGGTGGGCAGCAACGAGGGGCACTACTACTTCAGCGGGAACCTGCCGTCGAACAAGTCCGGTCGGCACATCATCTACTCCCGCTGGGTCCGCTCCGACAGCCAGGAGAACTTCTTCGGCTGCTCTGACGTCACCTTCGACGGGGGCAACGGCGAGGTGACCGGGATCGGCTCCGGTGGGACGACCCCGCCGCCGAACCCCACCACCCCGCCGCCGAGCCCGACGACTCCCCCGCCCAGCCCGACCACGCCGCCGCCGAGCCCCACCACTCCGCCGCCGGGCGGTGACTGCATGGCGGTCTACAAGGTGGTCAGCTCCTGGAGCGGCGGCTTCCAGGGCGAAGTCATGATCATGAACCACAGCACCCGGACCTACGGTGGCTGGACGGCGTCCTGGACGCTGCCCGCCGGCCAGTCGATCAGCCAGGTGTGGAACGGCACGGCGAGCACCAGCGGATCGTCGGTGAGCGTCAGCAACGCCGCCTACAACGGCACCATCGCGCCGGAGGGCACGACGACGTTCGGCTTCATCGCCAGCTCCACCGGCGCCGGCAGCCTGCCGACCGTCACCTGCGTCGGCCGCTGACCCCGCCCCGCCGGGGTGACGGGGCATCGGCCCTGCACCGTCGGCGGCTACGGAAATGATCAGAAGGTCCGTGCCCCCCGGCCGGGGGCGCGGACCTTCTGGTCGACGGGCGCAGGCCCCTGCCGGGGCGGCCGGTCAGCGGACCATGCTGCCGACCACCGGCTTGGTGAGCAGGGCGGACTGGTTGCGCTGGATGCCCGGGTCGAGGGTCTTCGCCACGAAGATGGCGTGCCAGATGCAGAAGATCAGCACGGTCCACACCTTGCGGGAGTGGTCCGCCTCCTCCCGCTTGTGCTCGTCGAGCAGCCGCAGCGCGTACGACAGGTCGATGAGGTCGCCGGCGCCGGAGGTGGCCAGCACGTGCCGGGCCCACTCGTACATCTCGCCGCGCAGCCAGACCCGGGTGGGGGTCGGGAAGCCGAGCTTCTTGCGGTTGACGATGGCCGGGGGCACCACGCCCTGCAACGCCTGACGCATGGCGTACTTGGTGGCGTCGGAGCGGGGCGGGAGCTTCAGGTCCACCGGGATGCCGGCCGCGACGTTGAAGACCTCCCGGTCGAGGAAGGGCACCCGCACCTCCAGCGAATGGGCCATCGAGATCCGGTCGGCCTTGACCAGGATGTCGCCGCGCAGCCAGGTGTAGAGGTCGACGTACTGCATCTTGGTGACGTCGTCGAGTTCGGTGCACTCGGCGTAGATCGGCGCGGTGACGTCGGTGTAGCGCACCGAGGGGTCGTAGCGGCGCAGCAGGTGCTGCTTCTCCTCCTCGGTGAACATCCGGGCGTTGCCGTAGTAGCGCTGCTCGATCGGGGTGGTGCCGCGCTCCAGGAAGCTCTTGCCCTTGACGCCCTGCGGGATCGCCTTGGAGACCGCGCGCAGCCCCTTCTGCACACCGCCGGGCAGGCCGTTGACCGCGCCGAGCGAGAGCGGCTCCCGGTAGATCGTGTAACCGCCGAAGAACTCGTCCGCGCCCTCGCCGGAGAGGACCACGGTGACGTGCTCGGCGGCCTTCTTCGCCACGAAGTAGAGCGGCACCAGCGCCGGGTCGGCCACCGGGTCGTCCAGGTGCCAGACGATCTTCGGCAGCGCGTCGATCATGTCCTGCGGCCCGATCTTGGTCGGGATGGTGGTCACGTCGAGGTGCCGGGCCGAGTCCTGGGCGACGTCGATCTCGGAGTAGCCGGGCACGTCGTACCCGACGGTGAAGGTGAGGATGTTCGGGTTGAACTCCCGGGCCAGCGCCACCACCGCGGTGGAGTCGATGCCGCTGGAGAGGAAGGAGCCGACCGGCACGTCCGAGCGCATGTGCATCCGGACGCTCTCCCGCAGCGTCTCCCGGATGTCGTGGTAGAGCCGCTGCTCGTCGGAGACCGGGGCGGGGCGGAACACCGGCCGGTACCACCGGCGCACGTCGATCCGGCCGCCCGGGGTCCAGGTCAGGTACTCCCCCGAGCCGATCCGGCTGATCCCCTTGTGCAGGGTGCCGGGCTCCGGGACGTACTGCAGGGTCAGGTAGTGGCTCAGGCTGGCCGTGTCGATGCCGGCGTCGCCCTGGTACGCGGAGTGCGCGAAGGGCAGCAGCGCCTTCTTCTCCGAGGCGAGGTAGAGGCCGTCCTGGGTCTCCAGGTAGTGCAGCGGCTTGATGCCGAAGTAGTCGCGGGCGCCGAAGGCCCGGCGCTCCTGCCGGTCCCAGATGACGAAGGCGAACATGCCGCGCAGCCGGGTGAGCACCTGCTCGCCCCAGTAGTGGTAGCCGGCGACGATCACCTCGCCGTCGCCGGCGGTGGCGAACTGGGCGCCGAAGGTCCGCACCAGCTCGTCGCGGAGCTCGATGTAGTTGTAGATCTCTCCGTTGAAGGTGAGCAGGTAGCGGCCGTTGGCGTACGGCAGCGGCTCGTGGCTGGAGGCCACGTCGATGATCGCCAGCCGCTTGTGCGCGAACACCCCGTCCGCGTACCGGCCGGAGGCGTCCCCGACCACCTCGACACCGGTCTCGTCCGGGCCGCGGTGGTGCAGGCATTCCAACGCCCCGGCGATGTTGTCGCGGTGAGCGGCGGCGTCGCCGCGCGCACTGAAGAAGGCCAGGAGTCCGCACATGGTGGTCATCTTTTCACGCGGGCGGAGCAGCCGTCGCGGCACCGCTGCCTCTCTCCCTCCCGGCGGACGGCGGGTCGCGCCGACCAGCGTCGACACCGCGCCCGGAGCCGGCGGCGGCACCACGGGTCCCGGCGCCGCCCGGCGAGGCGGTACGGTCGGAGCAGCGACGACGCGGGAGGAGCGGACCATGGCCGAGGACCGGACCAGCGGCAAGCCGGCGGACGGCACCGAATCGCACGACCCGGACTTCCCGGAGGCATTCCTGGCGTTCATGCGCCAGGGCTGGACGGACACCGCGCTGCCGGTGGGCCCCCGTCCGGAGGTGCCCAACTACGCCAAGCGCCGCGCCGCGCTCTCCGCGGCCTTCCCGGGCGAGACCCTGGTGATCCCGACCGGCACCGAGAAGGTCCGCGCCAACGACACCGACCACCCGTTCCGGCCCGGCAGCGACTTCGCGTACCTGACCGGCGACCTGGACCCGGACAGCGTGCTCGTGTTGCGACCCAACGGCTCCGGGCACGACGCCACGCTGTTCATGCGGCCGCGCTCGTCCCGGAAGACCGACGAGTTCTTCCGCAGCCGGCACGGCGAGCTGTGGGTGGGCCGGCGGCACACCCTGGCGGAGAAGTCGACCGAGCTGGGCCTGCCCACCGAGGACCTGACCGGGCTGGACTCGGCGCTGGCGGGGATGGCGCCGGGGCGTACCCGGGTGCTGCGGGGTTTCGACGCCCGGGTGGACGCGGCCGTACGCCCCTGGGACGGCCCGCTCGCCGACGGGCAGCCGGCCCGCGACCGCGAGCTGGCCATCGTGATCTCCGAGCTGAAGCTGGTCAAGGACGAGTGGGAGATCGCCCAGCTCCAGGATGCCTGCGACGCGACCGTGCGCGGCTTCGAGGACGTGGCCCGGGCGCTGCCGGCCGACCGGGGCGTCTCGGAGCGGCTGCTGGAGGGGATCTTCGCGCTGCGCGCCCGGCACGACGGCAACGACGTCGGGTACGGCTCGATCGTCGGCGCGGGCGAGCACGCCACGATCCTGCACTGGGTGCACAACCACGGCGCCACCCGCCCGGGTGAGCTGCTGCTGATGGACATGGGCGTGGAGAACCGCAACCTCTACACCGCCGACGTGACCCGGGTGCTGCCGGTCGACGGCCGCTTCACCCCGCTGCAGCGCCAGGTCTACGACGCCGTCCACCAGGCGCAGCAGGCCGGCATCGACGTGATCAAGCCGGGTGTGGCGTTCAAGGACGTGCACCAGACCTCGATGCGGGTGCTCGCCGAGGCGCTGAAGGACCTGGGGCTGCTGCCGGTGAGCGTGGACGAGGCGATGGACCCGGCCTCGACGGTCTACCGGCGGTGGACCCTGCACGGCACCAGCCACATGCTCGGCATCGACGTGCACGACTGCGCCAACGCCCGCAAGGAGAAGTACCGCGACGGCACGTTGGGCGAGGGCTACGTGCTCACCGTCGAGCCCGGGCTCTACTTCCAGCCGGAGGACGAGCTGGTTCCCGAGGAGCTGCGCGGCATCGGCGTGCGGATCGAGGACGACATCCTGGTCACCGCGACCGGCTCGGTGAACCTGTCCGCCGGGCTGCCCCGCCGCTCCGACGAGGTGGAGACCTGGCTGGCCGAGCAGCGGGAGGCGGGTCCGCGCCTGCCCGGCTGATCGGGGTACGACCTACCTGCGGCGGGCCTCGCCTGCGGCACGCAGACGTCTCGGACGTTCTGCTGCCGCAGCCGGGGCCCGTCGTGTTTGCGCTGCTCACCCGCTTCCTGCCCGGAGCCGTCGAGTTGACCCGCAGGTGCCCGATGTGAGGGGAATGCGGGCTTTTCTCGGATAAGTCCTCGTCGCGAGGATCCTTCTCATACGGTGGGGATCAGAGGCTGCAAACCATTTGTAGCTGGTCGCGCCGCTCTGGGTGGTGCGACCCCGTCTGCAGCAGGAAAGGTCGGAAAGCTCTGATGTCCAACGACGTAACGACTCCCGACGGCGGGGCACCCATGGCCGCACCGGCGAAGAAGCGGCGCGCCCTGTGGGTGGCCGGAGTGGCCGGACTGTCCGGCGTCGTCGGCCTGGCGGCCCTGGGCGGCATCGCCGCCCGCGACGACAAGGCCGACGGCACGCAGCGCGTCTCCGAGGTGCAGTCCGCCACGGCGCAGCAGAAGGCCAGCGGCACCGGCACAGCCGATGTCGGCTCCGGCGAAGAGGAAGACAAGAAGGCCGGCCAGGACCCCGGCGAGGGGTACGACCGGCAGGACGCCACGGCCGCCCCGGGCGGCAAGCAGTGGCGCGGCAAGGAGGACAAGGGCAAGGACAAGGACAAGGAGAAGGACGAGTACGGTCCGGCCAAGCAGTTGCCGTGTGACAGCGAGGTGCTGGTCGAGGCGGTGAACCGGGCCAACGAGGACAACGGTGGGGTGTTCCAGCTGGCCAAGGACTGCGAGTACAAGCTCATCGAGCAGACCGACAACAACGCCTTCCCCGCCATCGACGAGCGCATCGTCCTGCTCGGGCACAACTCCAAGCTGGTCCACGACGGCAGCGAGCTGTTCCGCTTCTTCGAGGTCCTCTCCGGCGGTGAGCTGATCCTCAAGGACCTCACCCTCAGGGGAGGCCAGGTCACCTCACCGCCGCCACTGCAGCCCAACGGCGCCAACGGCGGCGCCCTGTTCGTGCAGGAGGGCGGCCGGGCCGTGCTCAAGCACACCAAGCTCGTCGACAACCGGGCCACCGGCGTCGGCGCCACCGGCGGCAACGGCGGCGCGATCTACAACCTCGGCGACGTCGAGATCCACAAGAGCGTCCTGGCCGACAACCACGCCCGCGGCACCGGCACCCCCGGTGGCAACGGCGGCGCCATCTACAACGAGGGCACCCTGGCCGTGCACGACTCGGAACTGGCCAACAACACCGCCACCAGCACCGGCCAAGGCGGCAACGGCGGCGCCATCGCCAACCGCGACAACGGCAGGACCACCATCACCCACAGCCAGATCCTGAACAACAAGGCCACCAACGACGGCGGCGGCATCGACAGCGACGAGAACTCCCACCTCACCGTCATCCGCACCAAGCTCGCCGGCAACGTCGCCGGCGACGACGGCGGCGCCATCTCCACCAACGGCAACTCCGTCATGTCCCTGGAATACGTCGTCATCGCCGGCAACAAGGCCACCGACAACGGCGGCGGCATCGAACACGACAGCACCAGCATCGCCACCGTCAAGCACACCAAGTTCCTCGACAACACCGCCGGCGACAACGGCGGCGGCCTCTACAACGACGAAACCCTGAACCTCTTCAACACCGAGTTCAAGGGCAACCACGCCGAAGAGGGCGGCGCCATCTACAACGACAACAACAACGGCGTCCTCACCGTCCGCAAGAGCACCATCATCTACAACTTCGCCGCCGAAGCCGGCAGCCCCACCACCGGCGCCGGCGGCATCTTCAACGACAACAACACCAACGACGTCACCATCGACGACAAAACCATCATCCGCAACAACGAACCACGCAACTGCGTCAACGTCACCGGCTGCGCCAACTGAACCACCACATAGCCGAAGGGGTCCCTTCCGTCGCGTACGGAAGGGACCCCTTCCGTTGGGCATCCCGGACGTCCCCGGCGGGTCCGTCGGGCACGGGCGGAGGGCGCCGAGGACGACCGAGTGGGGGCGGTCGCCGGAAATCGCCCGTCCGGGGCGGTGCGCCCGGACTGATCCGTCGCCGTCCCGAGCATGCCGGACTGCGCCCGTATTACCCCTAACGTGGGTATCTCTCGGGTCTGCCCGTGAAGAGAAAAACATTCTCATACGGTGGGCATCAGCAGCTACAACCGATTTGTAGCCAGGGGAGCTACCCCAGGGTCGAGCGCCCCTGTCTGGTACGAGGAGAGAGCAGAGAGCTCCGATGTCCAACTACCTTCGCAAGAACTCCGAGAACACCGCGCCGGGCAGTCGGCGCAAGCTGTGGCTCGCCACCGGCGTCGCCGGGCTGACCGGCGTGGTCAGCCTCGCCGGCGTCGCCGCCGGGACCAGCGCGGGTGCCGCCGGGGCCGACCGTCTCGCCGACCTGAAGTGGGCCACGGCCGAGCAGGTCACCAAGGACGCCGCCGGCCAGGGCAGTGAGGGCGAAGCCGACAAGGGCGGGAAGGCTCCGGACGCCCGCGGTGGCCAGGGCAAGGACTGGCAGGGCAAGGGTCAGGGACAGGACTGGCAGGGCAAGGGGAAGGACGGCCGGGACCAGAAGGGCAAGGAGAAGGACGAGTACGGTCCGGCCAAGCAGTTGCCGTGTGACAGCGAGGTGCTGGTCGAGGCGGTGAACCGGGCCAACGAGGACAACGGTGGGGTGTTCCAGCTGGCCAAGGACTGCGAGTACAAGCTCATCGAGCAGACCGACAACAACGCCTTCCCCGCCATCGACGAGCGCATCGTCCTGCTCGGGCACAACTCCAAGCTGGTCCACGACGGCAGCGAGCTGTTCCGCTTCTTCGAGGTCCTCTCCGGCGGTGAGCTGATCCTCAAGGACCTCACCCTCAGGGGAGGCCAGGTCACCTCACCGCCGCCACTGCAGCCCAACGGCGCCAACGGCGGCGCCCTGTTCGTGCAGGAGGGCGGCCGGGCCGTGCTCAAGCACACCAAGCTCGTCGACAACCGGGCCACCGGCGTCGGCGCCACCGGCGGCAACGGCGGCGCGATCTACAACCTCGGCGACGTCGAGATCCACAAGAGCGTCCTGGCCGACAACCACGCCCGCGGCACCGGCACCCCCGGTGGCAACGGCGGCGCCATCTACAACGAGGGCACCCTGGCCGTGCACGACTCGGAACTGGCCAACAACACCGCCACCAGCACCGGCCAAGGCGGCAACGGCGGCGCCATCGCCAACCGCGACAACGGCAGGACCACCATCACCCACAGCCAGATCCTGAACAACAAGGCCACCAACGACGGCGGCGGCATCGACAGCGACGAGAACTCCCACCTCACCGTCATCCGCACCAAGCTCGCCGGCAACGTCGCCGGCGACGACGGCGGCGCCATCTCCACCAACGGCAACTCCGTCATGTCCCTGGAATACGTCGTCATCGCCGGCAACAAGGCCACCGACAACGGCGGCGGCATCGAACACGACAGCACCAGCATCGCCACCGTCAAGCACACCAAGTTCCTCGACAACACCGCCGGCGACAACGGCGGCGGCCTCTACAACGACGAAACCCTGAACCTCTTCAACACCGAGTTCAAGGGCAACCACGCCGAAGAGGGCGGCGCCATCTACAACGACAACAACAACGGCGTCCTCACCGTCCGCAAGAGCACCATCATCTACAACTTCGCCGCCGAAGCCGGCAGCCCCACCACCGGCGCCGGCGGCATCTTCAACGACAACAACACCAACGACGTCACCATCGACGACAAAACCATCATCCGCAACAACGAACCACGCAACTGCGTCAACGTCACCGGCTGCGCCAACTGAACC